>JBMOPC010000117.1:0-40461 GCA_049323915.1 Bacillota bacterium | reverse complement strand
TCCACTATCTGGTTTACCCTGTTCAATGTCCCGGAGAGAGAGCTGATGGTCTGTGCCACCTCTTCGGAGGAGGTGGTGATAGACTTCATCCTCTCCATCAGCATGTCCACCCCACTGGAACCCTTTTGGGCCTCCCGGGCAGCTTCGCCGGAAAGCAAAGCCACCTCCGTGACATCATTGGAAACCCGCTCTACTGTGGAGGCAATCTGGCCTACAGCGGCGGCGGTCTCCGACGCTCCGGCAGAGGTTTCTTCGGCCTGGGCCGCCAGTTGTTGGGACGAACCGGCCAGTTTCAGCCCGGTGTCCACCAACTGCGCCACTATTTCCCTCAGGCTGTCTCTCATGCGGTTGACAGATTCAGCCAGCTGGCCTATTTCGTCATTTGATTTTATGTTTACCTGCCTGGTGAGGTCTCCGCCGGCAATGGTCAGCACCTCACTGTTCAGCTCCGCTATGGGCTTAGCCACCCTGTTCCCCAGAATAATTCCCATCAGGGCCGCGAAAAGCGCACCCATAAACAGCACCACCAGCGTGTCTCTAACCATGTTGTTGGCTCCGGCCATGGCCTCGGACTGTGGCCTTTGTGTAACCACGACCCATTGCAGGAAGGGTGTCCGGGAGTAGCCGGCCAGCCATTGTTTGCTTTCATCGGAAAATTGCACGGTTCCCGTTTTGCCCGCCACTCCTTCCCTAACGGGGGGCAAAGTGGACAGGTCCTTTTGCTCCGCAATGAACTGGGTGTCCGGGTGGGCCACCACTCTCCCCTTCTCGTCAACTATGTAGGAATACCCCGTGCCGGCTTTGGTTTCGCCGATAAGTTTGCCCAGGGAGTCCAGGGTCATGGAAATGTGAATCACACCCCTGACACTGCCGTTTTCTTTGATGGGGGCGGAAACCACGCATATCGGCTTTTGGTTGGTCTTGGATATCAGCACCTCACTTACTGCTTGTTCTTTCCCGGCCATTATATCCTTAAAGTAGGATCGGTCCTTTAGGTCAAGAAGTTTGTTGTCGTCGGAGCGGGCAATTTGCATTCCCGATGTGTTCAGCACACCAATGGCGTCGATATCACTATTCTTTTCCTTAATTGACTTCAGCATGGGTTTAAGCTGGGCGGCGTCCATTTTAACCACCTGGGGAAGGTTGGCCAGTGTTTGGGCCAGATTAACCCTGTTCAAGATCAGACCCTCAACCTGATCGGACAGCTGGTGTACAACAAGGTTGTTCTCTTCTGTGACGTTTTCCATTAAATGGCTCCTGACCGCCACGGTGGTCCAGATCCCTCCGGCCACCAGGGGAAGTACCGAAACCAGTATAAAAAACGCCACCAGTTTTTGTTTGAGAGCCTGCTTCTGTTTTGCCTTCACTTTGTATTTCCTCCCTGCTACACTCTATTGACTTATTTGGGAAATCCATGAAATATGGTATGATATTAGACATACGACGTCTGTGCAATATATCCTCCATATCTCGACAAAAAAAGTTGCAAATACCTTTGGACTGAGTCAGGGGACGGTTCCCTGACTCACTGTGTGGAAATAGAAGTTCAGGGTGAGCCCATTAAAGGAAGAGCCCGCAGTCCTTTCATTTAGGACTGCGTTTTTTTTGTGATACAGGAAATTCAAAGTAATTCTGTGATAATTTCCTGTACACGGGGGTTCCAAGGGGTGCTCCCCTTGCTTTAGTGGGGGTAGGACGTCCATACCGTCCGAAGGGGCGTAGCCCCTTTATTAGTTGCATATAAAACAGGAAAATATTTCTTGTTTAGGTGTAAAAAAATGGTAATATTGTTGGGAATATGGTGGCAGTAATTGAAAACCCTTGAAACTGTTACCAGCGGTTTCAAGGTCTTTTAGAGGGTTAATAACGATTTGTAGGAGGTTTTTTACATGAAAAGGTTTGTTGTTCTAATTATATTGCTGGCTCTGACCGCTGCTGCTGTTTTACCGGTACTGGCCGGCCGGGAAACCAGACTGGACGTGTACCCACCAACTTGAACCGCAAGCATCTGAACACTGACCGCTGGAAGGAGAGTGACCGGAGGCTGTTCGTCTACGGGAAGCCACAAGGAGACACCAAGAACACCCCGGAAGGAGTGATGTACCGGTACATAGGCGAGACCGTGATGGGGGAGGACTTCCTGAACCCATATTTCCCCCACGACGAATGGCGGGAGGGGCTGAAGCTGGAAAGCTTCAAGTTGTACCATATACCTTGGGAGGAGTTGGCCCTAAAAAGGTTTGAAATTTACGGGAAGCCGTTTAGATTCACTGAAAACGCCTTCAACGGCCAGGAAAGATATCTGCCCTACATTAAGGAGGGGTTAAAACGTTATTATGCCGGCGCCATAATCGGCGAAAGCCACCCGCTGTGGAACCGCTGGCACCAATACGTCTATATACAGCAGCCCCCCACAAAATGGACCTGGGGCCTGGGCAGCGCTTTTCACATTGACTCCAGAGGCATCCAGTGGTACATGCCGATACCACTCCCGTCTGAGATGGATTTGATTGTCCCCGACCTGAAAACCAACCTGGAAGCAGACATATTCCAGGGGCCAAACCCGGAGACAGGATAACCTCCACTGTTGCATATAATTTAAGTACTGATCACCCCCGCCCGGAGCGGGCATGGCTGCAACTGCACCACATTGTCGATGGCAGGGAATGCCCGGTTAATCTTGAACCGGTTAACGGCGCGCCGGCGCCGGACGAAAAAGGATATATCACCATCAACCCGGGAGAAACAAAGGTCTACAAGTACACAATAACAGTGCAGCCCCAAAAGACAACAGCGAGGTCCAAGATTAACCCGGTTGACTCCACTGAGGACAAGGATTGGGGCAACAACCGCGCCGAGGCCCAGGTGTTGCCGGCCACGTTTGACGTAAAAATCAAGCTTGCATCAGATAGATATACAATTACCGTATTACCGAGCGGTGGAGGGGACGGGGCAAACGTCACGGCCCGGATAACCCGAAAGGACGATATCCCGGTTGATCTTCCGGTTAAAATAACGCTGCATAGTGGAGGCCCCGTTGTGATACCTGTGTCTATTGTCCCCGGGGGTACCCATGAAATTAATTTCCCCTTTGCCGCCTGGAATGCAACCACCCTAACTGCCGAAGTTTGGCCGGAAGGTATTGATGACGCAAATCCAACGGACAATGTGGACAGTATAACCATTTCAGTCAGCCATGCAACAATCCCCCCGGAGGACAATGAGATCCGCCCGGGGCAAATCGGTACGACCAAATACAGATAAATTTAATTGATTGCCGCAAGCCACCGCTGACTCGGCATCCCTGGCGGCGGCCGGCACGGCTCATGGGCACGCAAAAATTCACATGAGACAGGGACAACAGATTCCATTAAGATAAGGAAGAAAAAAGAAGACCCGCTTAACCTGACAGTTAAGCGGGTCTTCCTGCTGGTCGGAGCGACACGACTTGAACGTGCGGCCTCTACCACCCCAAGGTAGCGCTCTAGCCAAACTGAGCTACGCCCCGATTACGTTTGCAAAGGTTATTTTACATGGTTTAAGGGGTAAAGTCAAGGAGATTCGCCGTATCTTTTACTGGCTGGGGGGCCAAAAATTTATACTCTAGTCATTTTAAGCCACACTGCCTTAAAATGTCACGGGGTGTGTTGCAATTCACTGTTGCGCCGGGGGCGGGGTTGGTGGTAACTTTAATTCTGTATTCTGACTCCTTGAATTCTGTATTTCTGATACTGTCACATTATTTATCCCTGATGTGTTTCACTCCTGACCAGGTTCAAGGCAAGGTTTTTCGCCACCTGAAACAGCCACCCCCCCACGGTCCGCATATCCTTCGGGGGAGACTGGTACAGCCTGATAAAAGCCTCCTGGGCGATATCCTCCGCCAGACCATTATCCCCCAGGATGTACGTGACCTGGCGGCACAGGGCAGGGTAAAATCGGTAAAAATTTTCCTGGACAATCGGCGCGTCCTTCGCCTGCGGGAAAATGGCCGGCCACCTCCCCAATTTTGCAGCTAACCTGTATTTTCAATATACTATTTCGGGCTAAGGGATATTTGAAAGCGATAATGGCTGTTGGCTATAAGCGCCAAGCTGTAAGCTGCATTAAACCACAGAGAACACAGCTCACAGAGATATTTGAGAGAACCAAAGTCAAATGTACTCTTTTTTCTCTGGGACCTCTGTGGCTTAAATGTCTTTTATTCTTCAAATCCAAAGCAATGTTTTATTGATTTGGCGCAGGCATCTTCCAGGCGGCCTGGCCGCCGGGGGCCATGTAAACAAGGAAGTGGTCGGACTGGCCTTTTTTCACCTTGAAAATAAGGTAGACAAGGCGGCTGCCCTGTTCAATCTTTACTGCAGCATCAGGACCGGCGGGATTTTTTGAGACAACCCTTAAAAGCTCGTACCTGCTGCCTTCCGGATTTGTAACATACCAATTGGAGGGGGAGGGGTCCCCGAATTTTTCCGGAACCTCCAGAGGCACCACCATGAATAAATGGCCGCCCTCGGCAATTATCCTGTTGTTACCCATAGTCAGCTGTTCGGACAGCGTCACCCTGCCCTCCGGTGCGGCGGTGATCTTCATATTGTCAACAGCCGCCGGCTCACCGGCCTGCAGCTGTTTTTCCGGCAGTGCAGTCTTTTGGCCAGGAGTTTCGCTGGCGCTGTTGCCGGAAAAGAAGTAAAATAAGAAAAATATGGCAGGGCCTATGAGAACCAGCCCAATCCAGTAATTAAAAATTTTTTTTTCCCGGTGATTAAGGGTTTTATTATTCTTTTTGGCTGACGGCACCTGTTTCACATCTCCAAAAATGTTTTATAGGTAGGTTATAGGTCATTATGAAACAAGAGGTGTGATTTGTCAATGATTGGACAGGGATGTTTTAATTTATTGGCATAATCTGACGTTATAGTAGGGAAACTATACTAGCTTTTTAAAGTCATTGATTGCGGAGGTGTTTCTAATGAAAATGGAAGTGGACCAGGACCTGTGCATAAGCTGCGGGGCGTGTATAGACACCTGCCCGGAGGTTTTTGACTGGAATAACGATGAAAAGGCTGTTGCCACGGTGGACGAAATCCTGTCGGAGAACGAGGACTCGGCGCACGAGGCGGCGGAGGGATGCCCCACCAGCGCCATCAAAGAGGTTTAGAAGAGGTGAAGGCAATGATTCCCCAAAACCCCGAAGACATCAACATAAACGCCAGCCAGCAGGGAATGCTTGAAATAGCGGAACATTTTTTCCGCCAGAAAATGCGTCTTAAAAAAGATGAGGAAAACGAGAAGGATAAGAAGAACATATTCGCCCTGCGGGCGACTGGAACTCAGAACACAGAACTCAGTACTCAGAATGGTGACAGCCCGCATTAGCAGCGACCCTATAGCGACATGCACGTGAGGGGGGAGTGATTTGAGCCCTGGCGGAATTTATCGAAAGGCTGTTACAGCCGAAGATCCATGCAGCCGGGATTAAACCACTCACTCTGGCCCGTTAGCGACCCAGGAGCGACCCAAATATTCCCAGACGGTCTTCAAAGTTACCCCCATAGCATAATTTCCTGGTGTCAGCACAAAAACCCTTGCTGCCCGGAGCAGACAACAAGGACAATGAAAACTTGGGTTCTATTAAAGCTAAGAGCTGATGGCCTGACTGCCAACAGCTGTTTTCAGCGGCGCGGTTCATTCCGCGCCTTAATATTTTTAGCCCCTGGATAAAATTGGGCTTTATGGAAATAATAATGTCCGTTCGAATTCACAAATGCCAAAGGGTGGTATAGTTGGCCGGTATCAGGGTTATGCACGTTGTCAGGCCCTCTGACGGGGGCATAAAAAATCACATTCTGACCCTCATAGGCCGTTCCAGCCGGGAGGTTTTCCACCACATGGTGGCCTGCCCGCCCGGCGTGACGGCCGATGCCTTCAGCGGCAGGGGTATACCGACCTTTCTTTTGCCTTTGAAGGACGGTATTTCCCTTTCATCCGATATGACGGCGGTAAAAAACCTGGCTTATCACTTCAGGGAAAACAGGGTGGATATAGCACACTGCCACGGGTTCAAGGCCGGACTGGTGGGCAGGTTGGCGGCGCTGCTGGCGGGCGTCCCCGCCGTGGTCATGACGTTACACAATTCAATCGTCTTCAGCAGCCGGGGCTCGCTGTGGAAAAACACCATTTACACTAAGGGCGAGCGGATACTGTCCTGTCTTACAGACAGGTATATAGCCGTTTCCGGGGACCTGGCCGGTGAAATAACCGCCCGGAGCAGGGTCAGCCCCGGAAAAGTGACTGTCATTTATAACGGGATCAACGGTTATCACTTCGGTTTTCCCCCGGACCGCCGGTATCTTGAGCGTACAACCGGGATACCAGCCGGCCACAAGGTTGTGGGCACTGTGGCCAGGCTGGCCCCGCAGAAAGCGGTAGGTGATTTTATAAAGGCGGCTTCCATTTTGTCACGGCTGGAGGGGGTGTCCTTCCTGGTGGTGGGGGATGGCCCTCTGCGGGAGGAACTGGAGAGGGAGTCCAGAGAACTGAGCCTGTCCGGAAGGCTGTTTTTTGCCGGGGAGAGGCGGGACGTTGACCGGATTATGCCATGCCTGGACGTTTTCGTGCTGACCTCGCTCAGCGAGGGCCTCCCTCTGGCTTTGCTGGAAGCCATGGGATCCGGCTGCCCGGTGGTGGCCACCAGGGTGGGGGGTGTTCCGGAGGTTGTATCCGACGGCGTCAGCGGTCTGCTTTTAGAGCCCGGTGATGTGCCCGGGATAGCCCGGTCCATTGAGATGCTGATATGCAACCGGGAAAAGTCCCGGCAAATGGGAACAGAGGGTAAAAAGATGCTTGCGGAAAGCTTTACCGCCGGGAAAATGGCCAGCGCCATTGAGAGGGTGTATACTGATTTGGTAAATAGGGGTTGTATGCCATCGGGCCGGAAACTGAAAAGCTAAAAAAAATTTTAATTCCGGTGTTCCTTTTGGGGATGCTGGTTGCCGGGTGGTTCATTCTCAGCCGTGCAGCGGGGCTGGAGCCCGCTGTAAAGCAGGGGCTTCCCGCCTTGCTGCGCGGGGACGGCGTCGGGCTTGGCTGCCCGCCCGCCCCGGGCAGGGTGGTGATGGTGATAATGGATTATTTACAGATAAAAGACCTTGAAGGGGACCTTTACCCAAACCTGGGCAAATTGGCATCCCGGGGAGCCGTTGCCCTTATGAATGTCAATACCGGGGGGGCCATAATCCCCGACAACACCCACGCCACCATAGGCTCAGGCGCACATGCTGCTGCCGGAAATGCCTCGGCCCATGTTTTTGCCGCCTCGGAGGCGGCGGATAAGGGCACTGCCGCAGAGGAGTACCGCCGCAGGACAGGAGGAGGCCCGCCGGACGGGTCTCTAGTTTATCTTGACATCGCCCGGCTGCAGCTTTTAAATCAAAACCTGGGCTACACGGTGGTGCCGGGGGCGCTTGGGACCGTGTTGCATGAGGCCGGGTACAGGACAGCCCTTCTGGGCAACTCCGATGACAGGAGCGGCCCCAAAAGGCCGGCGGCGTCAATAGTGATGGACCACCGGGGGATAGTGGACGCCGGGGCTGTAGGCGGACAGGTGACCCGCAGGGAAAAGGATTTTATACAGGGCCTCAGCACCGACTACTCCGGAATATTAAAAGAATACGACAGGCTGGGTCCGGATGTAAGGCTTGTGGCCATTGACCTGGGAGACCTGGGCAGGCTGCAGGGCGCCCGGGAATACATGGAGGCCGGGCACTGGAGCAACTGGAGGCACAGGGTAATACAGAGGGCGGACCGGTTTCTGGGCGGGCTGATGGCGCTGATGGATGAAAGAAAAGACCTGTTGATACTGATCTGTCCCACCCCCGGTGACGACGGCAGGAAAAAAGACAGGCTGTCCCCGGTTTTTTTGTGCGGCGGCGGGGTGCCCGGGGGCCTCCTGGTGTCCCCCACCACCAGAAGGCCTGGAGTGATAATGAATGTGGACATAGCCCCAACGGTGATTGATTTCCTTAACATACCGCAGCCGGGCTTTTTTACCGGCCGCCCGGCCCGGGTGATACCGGGGGAGTTCGGTATGGGCACGCTTTTGTCCATGCACAGGGTGATTGAAGTCATATATGAAGCCAGGCCATTGCTGCAGAAAGGGTATGTAATCTTTCAACTGGGGCTGCTGGCGGCCTCAATCTGGTATATTTTCGTTATAAAAAAAGGGAAGGAGATTCTAAAGCCATTTTTCCTCTCAGTAATGTCGGTGCCCCTGGCATATCTGCTGGCGCCCATATTTCCGGCAGTGAGTGTGGCTATGGTGGGGGCCTGGCTGATAGCCCTCACCGCGCTGATAACATTGATATCTCTGCTGGCGCATAAAATTTACCAGGTGGATTCATTTTTGGTAATTGGCCTGATCACCATGTCGGCATTGGCTCTGGACATGTTGGCCGGGTCTCCCATGCAGAAGGTTTCTGTAATGGGTTATGACCCCGTGGTGGGGGCCAGATTTTACGGCCTCGGAAACGAGTACATGGGTGTTTTGATTGGGTCAACACTGGTGGGCGTCTCGGCGCTGATTTCAGCCGACCAGAAAAGGCGCGCACTGTTTGTGCGGGCTTCCGGTGCGTTATACCTGTTGATTGTTTATCTTATCGCCGCGCCGCAGTTCGGCACCAATGTGGGTGGCACCATAGCCGCAGCCATCGCCTTTATGGTGGCGTACCTGATGATGCTTGGGATAAGGATTGACTGGCGGATGTTCGGGGCCGTGGCTTTCTCAGCAGCACTGACCGTGCTGGCATTCATTTTGTACGATGCTGGAAGGCCGGCAGGCCACCAGTCTCATATTGGCAGGACGGCGGCACTTATTGCTTCGGAGGGCTTGGACACGGTTTTCGGAATAATCAGCCGCAAGTCGGAAATGAACATAAAGCTCATCAAATACACCATATGGAGCCGTATTTTTATCGCCAGCCTGGCTATACTGGCCCTGCTTTTTTACAGGCCCCGGGGGGTGATGGAAGGCATCAGGAACAGGTGCCCGTACCTTTTCAGCGGGCTGGTGGGGGTAATCACCGGGAGCATTGCGGCTTTTATTTTTAATGATTCCGGGGTGGTGGCCGCAGCCACCACAATGATATTCGGGGCGCCTCCTCTTATATACCTCGTATTGGACGAAATTGAAGGAGGAAGCGGGGATCTGGTATAATATTATGCTAATACTGTAATTCTTTTCAGTCAGAAGCCAGAAGACAGAATCCAGTATTTATAAAAGCTGAGAGCTGACGGCTGAAAGCTGACAGCTAGATTAGGAGGAGGAGGCATGCTTACAATAGGCAGATTTTCCCGCGGCCAACGTATTTTTTACGGAGTTGTGGAGGGAGACCGGGTATCGGAGATCGACAGCCCCTTTGAAAACATCAGGCCGTCGGGAAAGGTGCACGGAATCGGGGAATTGAAGACACTGGCCCCCTGTCTTCCTGGAAAGGCGGTCTGCGTGGGGCTGAATTACAGGGAGCATGCCGCTGAAGTGGGGATGGACCTGCCTTTGGAGCCGGTGTTGTTTATCAAGCCTTCAAGTACGGTTATCGGGCCCGGTGACTTTATTGATTACCCCGGGATGAGCAATAGGGTGGACTACGAGGCCGAGCTGGCCGTTGTGATTGGGGCCAGGTGCAAAAATGTCGGCGTCAAGGAGGCTGCCGGGTATGTGCTTGGGTATACCTGCGCCAATGATGTGACGGCCAGGGACCTCCAGCAAAAAGACGGGCAGTGGACCAGGGCAAAGTCATTTGACACTTTTCTCCCTTTGGGGCCGTATATTATAAAAGGCGTGGATCCTGACCGGCTGGGCATTTTTTTGTATTTGAACGGGGAGGTCAGGCAAAAATCCAATACGGAGGAACTGATATTCAAAACCGGAGAACTGGTCAGCTTCATTTCCAGGGTGATGACCTTGAACCCCGGAGACGTCATACTGACCGGAACACCTCCTGGAATCGGCCCCATGCATAGGGGAGACAGGGTGGAGGTGATGATAGAGTCGCTGGGGACCCTCTCAAACACCGTAAAATAAAGGTGGAGCGGGTTTTACAGTTAACCCAAAATTTTGTTGACAAACTTTGATATTGTGTTAAAATTTTATTTGGTTGGAATTGGCCCCCCTGGAGCGTAGGGGAAAGCCGGTTCCAATACATTTGTGAACAAGGGGGAAGATAATGTAATGAAACCTTTGGGCCGCCATGTTCTGGCTGAGATTTATGGATGCGAATTCGAACTGCTGAATGACATCAAGAAAGTTGAAGCCATAATGGTCAACGCAGCACTGGAAGCAGGCGCTGAAGTAAGAGAATTTGTATTTCATAAATTCAGCCCGCAAGGCGTTAGCGGGGTGGTTGTGATTTCCGAATCACATCTGGCCATCCATACATGGCCGGAGCTGGGCTATGCGGCCGTGGACGTATTTACATGCGGAGATAAAGTGGACCCCTGGGATGCCTGCAATTACCTTACCGAAAATTTTTGCGCCACACATATGACCGCTAAGGAAACCCAGAGAGGGGTAATTCCCCCCGGGGTGATACCGCAGGCAGCCGTAAATCTATAGGAGGGATATTTATTAGTACCCGGCTGAATGAAGGTTGGTAAGCCTTGCTTCACACATGATGAAGTGGGGCTTACTGCTTTTATGGGGGCAAATTTGGCCCCCGGGCAGGAAATAGTAAGGCCGTCTAGAATATATAAATTTTTAGGGGATAAAAGGGGGGAGCCTGTTGCACGATGTTTTTTGCCCCATTGAAGGGGATCTTTTAAGGGTACGGGAGAGGTTGAACAGATATTATAAGATCAAGGCCGGGGATATAAAAGAATTCGCCCACCTGGAAAAACACACCGAGTATCTGTGCCCGGCATTGGTCCTGTTTGTGGCCAGGATGCACGGAGGAGTTTCGGAAAAGGTAATCTCAATGGCCCAGGTTTTCCAGTTTATTCACCTTGCCTCAATGGTTCATTACAATATCAACGAGGACTGGCAAATACGTGAAAACAAATGCCAGGACCCAAGGGACGGGTGCCAGTACCCGGTTCTGGTAGGCGACTACCTTTACGGAAGGTTTTTTACAACCCTGTGTGAAGCCGGAATAGTGGAGTATCTTGGCCCCCTTTCGGAAATCATCTGCAAGATCAATGAAGGGGGCATTATAAGGCTTAAAAGCCAGGGTGTGGTAAAAACCGGCATTAAAAGGGAGATAATCAGGCTGGAATCAGCAGAGCTGATGGCGGGATGCTGCAGGCTGGGCGGAAAGCTGGCCGGCGCGGACATTGACTGTCAGCAGAGTCTTTATCAATTCGGCTTTTCACTGGGAATGGCCTCGGGAATGATCAGCTGTGATCTGTTTGAACAGGCCGAGGCTTACTTCAACGAGGCGCTTTCGGTACTGGAACGTCTGGTTCCGGGCAAGGGCAGGGATGATTTGAAGAGTCTGGTGCTGTTTATGAAAAACAGCGCCAAAGACGAAAGAAAAATGGTTTGCTGAAAACG
Source organism: Bacillota bacterium (assembly GCA_049323915.1). GTDB lineage: Bacteria > Bacillota > Desulfotomaculia > Desulfotomaculales > Desulfocucumaceae > BRHc4a. The sequence continues at coordinate 28,919 of JBMOPC010000117.1, read as the reverse complement.
AGAGGGGACATACTATGGTTCGCATACCAGAAAAATATGGCAGCAAGGAAGAGTACGTGCACGACATTTTTTCAAATATTGCGCACCGGTATGACCTTTTAAACACAACACTGAGCTTTAACAGGGACAAATTCTGGAGAAGGTTCGCCGTTTCACGGTGTGATCTGAAAACCGGCGGAAGAGGACTGGACGTCTGCTGCGGCACCGGCATGCTGGCCCTGGAAATGGCCCGGGTGGTGGGCCCTGAAGGCAGGGTTACAGGCCTTGATTTTTGTGAAAATATGTTGGCCAGGGCGGTGCAGAACATTGAAAAAACACCCTATGGCGGCGTAATCGGCCTGGTTAAAGGAAATGCAGTGGATCTTCCCTTTGCGGATAATTCTTTTGACTGTGCAATAATTGGCTTTGCACTTAGAAACGTCCCCGATATTGCAAAAACTGTAAGAGAGATGGCCAGGGTGGTGCGCCCCGGCGGAAAGGTCGTCTCTCTGGAGCTTTCCAAACCCAGCGCCCCGGTTTTCAAACAGGCCTATTACCTTTATTTTAACCGCATAGTCCCGATGCTGGGCAAACTGGGCATCGGCGCTGACGGCCCGTACAGCTACCTTCCGGAATCTTTGAAATCGTTTCCTCACCAGTCTGAAATAAAGGATATGTTTGAGCGGGAAGGGCTCCGGGAAGCCTGTTATCATGAGCTGACCGGAGGCATAGTTACGGTTCACGAGGGAACGGTATAATGAGAAGTGAGTGTGATAAGTTGGAAGTGAGTTTCTCACCTCTCACATCTAAATAGATGGGGTGTGTAAATGGCTTATAAAGACTTGCGGGAGTTTATGGCCGACCTTGAAAAGAGGGGGCTTTTAAAGAGGATAAAAACAGAGGTTGACGCCTGCCTTGAGATAACCGAGATTACAGACCGTGTAAGCAAAAGGGGAGGCCCTGCCCTGCTTTTTGAAAATGTCCGGGGTTACAGAATGCCGGTGCTTACCAATGCCTTCGGGTCGATGGAAAGGATGAAGCTGGCTCTGGGCGTAAACGACCTTGATGATATAGGGCAGGATCTGATGAACATCATTCAGCCTCCCGATCTGCCCACAACCTTTATTGAAAAACTGAAAGCGCTGCCCAAGCTGGCGCAGCTTTCGTCCTTTTTGCCCAAAAACGTCAAATCCGGCCCTTGCAAGGAAGTTATTATAAAAGAAAACCCCGACCTGGGCGAATTGCCGGTTTTAAAATGCTGGCCCATGGACGGCGGGCCTTTTATAACGCTTCCGCTGGTTTTTACCAGGGACCCCGAAACAGGGCGGAGAAACGTGGGAATGTACCGGATGCAGGTTTACGACGGGCGGACCACCGGCATGCACTGGCACATGCACAAGGGCGGGGCCGATCATCTGGAGAAGCTTTCTCCCGGTGAGCGCAGGCTGCCAGTGGCAGTGGCGCTGGGGGCCGATCCGGCGGTGATTTATTCCGCCACAGCCCCGCTTCCTCCCGGGGTGGATGAAATACTTTTCGCCGGTTTTTTGCGCAAGGAGCCGGTGGAAATGGTGCGCTGCGAAACAGTGGACCTGGAGGTCCCCGCCCACTCTGAAATAGTTCTGGAGGGGTATGTGGACCATGCGGAAAAAAGGCTGGAAGGACCCTTTGGCGACCATACAGGCTATTATTCACTGGCCGATGACTACCCCGTTTTCCACCTGACATGCATTACCCGGAGAAGGGCGCCGGTATATCCGGCCACCATCGTGGGCAGGCCCCCGATGGAAGACGCCTACTTGGGAAAGGCCACCGAGCGTATATTCCTGCCCATGATGCGCATGGTGCTTCCCGAAGTGGTGGACATGAACATGCCCTTTGAAGGCGTTTTTCACAACTGTGTGCTGGTCTCCATAAAAAAGAGATATCCCGGCCATGCCAAAAAGGTTATGAGCGCACTCTGGGGCATGGGGCTGATGATGCTGGCAAAGCTGATTGTTGTGCTGGACCATGATGTGGATGTGCAGGACCTGTCGGAAGTGGGCTGGAGGGTATTTAACAATATCGACGCCAAAAGGGATGTCATGATAGTGGAGGGCCCTCTGGACGACCTGGACCACTCGTCCCCCATGCCCCGCTACGGGAGCAAAATGGGCATTGACGCAACCAAAAAGGGGCCTGATGAGGGGCATTTCCGGGAGTGGCCCCAGGATATAGTGATGATCCCCGAAATCAGGCGGCTGGTTGACGGGAAGTGGGATGCCTATGGCATTTAGCAAGCTGAAGATTTTCTTTGAAATGATTAAAATAGAGCACACCCTTTTTGCCCTGCCCTTTGCGTACACCGGGGCGCTGCTGGTTGATAAAAGGATACCGGCCGGACCTGACATGCTATGGATCACACTTGCCATGGCGGGGGCCAGGACGGCCGCCATGTCCATCAACAGGATCATCGACCGGCATATAGACGCCAGAAACCCCCGCACAGCAGGCCGTGCGTTGCCCAAAGGGCTTCTTTCCTCAGCGGAGGTGTGGGTTTACGCAATAATTTCATTCGGTCTACTGTTAGTGTCGGCATACAACCTGAGCCCTCTGGCCTTCAAGCTTTTCCCGGTGGCGGTGGCGGTGCTAGTTTTATACCCGTACACCAAACGTTTCACCTGGTCCTGCCACCTGATACTGGGGGCGGCCCTGGGACTTGCTCCCCTTGGCGCCTGGATTGCAATAGCAAACAGCGTGGACCTGGCTCCGGTGCTGCTGGCGGCCGGGGTGACCTTCTGGGTGGCCGGGTTTGATATTATATACGCCTGCGACGACTATGACTTTGACCGTAGAGAAGGCATTTACTCGATACCCGCCCGCTTTGGAATAAAAAGGGCGCTCCAGGTGTCGGCGGCTTTTCACATAGTGGCCCTGGCACTGTTCACCTCTGTGGCCTTCGTCCTTGAGCTGGGTGTATTCTACTACACCGGGATGGCTGCGGCGGCCGCACTTATTTTGTACCAGCACCGCATGGTGAGGCCCGAGGACCTTTCCAAATCCGGCATGGCTTTCTTCAACCTGAACGCCGGCCTTAGCGGGGCCACTTTTGTATTCACCTTGCTGGATTTATTGTTTATTGGTTATTAGTTATTGATTATTGGTTGTTGCTATCAGCTATCACCTATATCATCCCTTGCCGGAGAGGAAGGAGATATGCCCGGTGCAAACTTGTTTAAAAAATTGCAGTCTTGAAGATATAGAGCGTAAAGTTGAGGCCGGTGAAAGGCTGGGTATGGAAGACGGGGTGAGCCTTTTAAAAACCTCTGATCTCCTTGCCCTGGGGCGCATGGCAGACCTGGTCAGACAAAGGAAACACGGCGACAGGGTGTATTTCATACTGAACAGGCATATAAATCATACGAATATCTGCGTCAACAGGTGCAAGTTTTGCGCCTTCGGCAGGGACGAGGCCGACGGCGGCGCCTACACCCTAAGCCTGGATGAAATAGAGAACAAGGCGCTGGCGTACAGAAACCGGGGAATTACCGAGATACACATTGTAGGCGGGCTCAATGAAAAACTGGGACTTGATTACTACACCGAGATGCTGAGAAGGGTCCGCCGGGCACTGCCCGGTGTCATAATACAGTCCTTTACGGCGGTGGAGGTTGACTACCTGGCCAAAAGCAACAATATGAGCGCCGGGGAGGTTCTTTCCATGCTTAAGGAAGCCGGGCTGGACTCCCTGCCCGGAGGAGGGGCCGAGGTGTTTTCCCCCAGGGTCCGTGAGCTGATATGCCCCAAAAAAATAAGCGGCCAGAGGTGGCTGGAGGTTCACGAGGCGGCGCACAGCCTGGGTATGAGGACAAATGCCACGATACTGTACGGGCATGTGGAGGCGCCGGAGGAGAGGATAGACCACCTTATTCAGCTGCGGGAGCTCCAGGACCGCACCGGAGGGTTTCTGGCCTTCATACCCCTGGCTTTCCACCCCAGGAACACTCAGCTGGACCAGCCGGGAAAATCCGGCACCACCGGCTATGACGACCTCAAAATGCTTGCAGTGTCAAGGCTTATGCTGGACAATTTCGATCATATAAAAGCTTTCTGGATTATGATTGGGCCCAAGACAGCCCAGGTTTCGCTTTCCTTCGGTGTCAACGACCTTGACGGAACAGTGGAGGAAGAAAGGATAGTTCATGACGCCGGGGCCGAGACCGACCAGCGGCTGCCCAGGGATGAAATAGTACGGATGATAAAGGCTGCGGGGAAAATTCCCGTTGAGAGGGACACCCTTTACAATGTAATCAGGGAGGGTTTCTAAGTGGCGGTCAGATTGGGACAGGTAAACTATCTCAATTGTCTTCCGGTATATCACGCCCTTGAGGAGGGGCAGCTGGAATTCAGCGGCAGCCTTGTCACAGGCCCTCCCACACAGTTAAACCGCATGTTTCTGGAGGGCAGGCTGGATGTAACCCCCATTTCCTCAATAGAATACGCCAGGAATATCGACAGCTGCGTAATACTGCCCGACATTTCAATCAGCGCTGACGGCAGGGTGTCCAGCATACTGCTTTTCAGCCGCTGTCCCGTCACAGAGCTGGAAGGCAAAACAATAGCCGTTACCACTTCTTCGGCCACATCGGTGGTTCTGTTAAAGATACTTTTGGAGCATTATTATCATGTGGACGTGGAATTCATACCCAGGCGGCCCCACCTGAAAAAAATGCTGGGGGATGCGGACGGGGCGCTTCTTATCGGGGATGACGCCATGCTGGCCCATAAAATGATCTGTGATGAAGGCGCCGATCTGGTGGTCACCGACCTTGGGGAGACCTGGAAGCAGTTTACCGGTGAAAAGATGGTATACGCCGTCTGGGCTGCCCGGGGGGATTTCGCCGGCGAAAACCCCCCGGAAATTGACAACATCAGCAAACTGCTGGTGACGTCAAAGGATATGGGAATGTCGGATCTGAGCGCAATTATAAAAAAATCCCACAGACTGACCGGACTGCCCGTTTCCGTACTGGAAGACTACTTTAAGACCATAAGATATGATTTTGACGCAGAATACAGGCGGGCGCTGACGCTGTTTTTCGACTACGCCTACAAGAGCGGTATTATCGAAGACCGGGCCAGGCTTCGCGTCTGGGGTGAAAATGTTGGGTAAGGCCCATTTGCTGGAAAAGGCTGCGTCCGGGCAGCGCCTTACATTGGAAGAGGGAGTGGAAATATATAAAAACTGCGGCCTCACAGACCTGGGAGCGGCGGCGGATGCCGTCAGGAGCAGGATGCACCCGGGCAAAACCGTTACCTTTATTATAGACCGCAATATAAACTACACCAACGTCTGCCTGAACAAATGCAGGTTCTGCGCCTTTTACAGGGACAAAGGGCACCCCGAGGCGTACGTGATATCCAGGGAAGAACTGTTCACAAAAATAGAGGAAACACTGTCCGCGGGCGGAACCGCGGTGATGATACAGGGAGGGCTGCACCCGGACCTTGGACTGGACTATTATCTGGACATGCTTTCGTCGGTAAAGAATAGCTACAATATACACATACACTCCTTTTCGCCGCCCGAAATAGCGCATATGGCGGGGACTTCGGGGCTTTCCGCCGGGGAGGTAATCAGAAGGCTTAGAGAGGCCGGCCTGGACTCGCTTCCGGGGGGCGGGGCGGAAATACTGGCGGACAGGGTCAGGCGGGAGGTAAGCCCGGGGAAAATGTCATGGGAGCAGTGGATGGGTGTTATGCGGGAAGCCCACCGGCAGGGAATGAAAACCACCGCCACCATGATGTTCGGGCACCTGGAAACCGTTGAGGAAAGAGTGCTGCACATGGTCAGGGTGCGGGAGGCCCAGGATGAAACCGGAGGCTTCACAGCCTTTATCCCCTGGAGTTTTCAGCCGGGCAACACAGGTCTGCAGCATGTCAGGCCGGCTACAGGGGTGGATTATTTAAAGACACTGGCGCTGTCCAGGATAATGCTTGACAACATCCCCAACATTCAGGCGTCCTGGGTCACCCAGGGGGCAAAGATGGCCCAGGTGGCACTGGCTTTCGGAGCCAATGACTTTGGAAGCACAATGCTGGAGGAAAATGTCGTCCGGGCGGCGGGGGTGACTTACCGGGTGCCCATGGACGATATAGTCCGGTTTATAAAGGATGCGGGTTTCAGGCCGGCCCAGAGGACCACTTTTTATGATATAATCAGGGAGTTTTAAAAGAGGGGAGGCCCTCTTTTTTCTTGGCTTGACGATCCTGCCATTTTGTATTACCATGTCGTCAGTATTTGGTAAGACAAAGGCCTTAAGGGACCGGTCAAGGGGTCGGAATCCAGAATCCAGAATTCAGAATCCAGAATTCAGAATAACTAAAGAATTACCCCGAGGAGTCTTATAGAAATATCCTGCAGTTTTCACTCCCGGGTATAATTCTCGGTGTTCTCTGTGCTCTCTGTGGCGTAAAAAACTTTCATAGTGCAATCTGTTTTAAATAATGCAACGCCGGAGGAAAGTATATGTCCGCTGATAAATCCCTCCTCAGGGAGATACCGAAGGTGGATGAGCTGTTAAAGCTACCCGGGATAGAAAGTCTTACCGCCAGCTATCCCAGGGAGCTGGTGGTGGAAGCTGTCAGAAAGATGCTGGAAAGAATAAGGCAGGGCATAATAAGCGGCCACGTCAGCCGGGATAACCCCGTGGACTGGGATGACGCCGCAGGCATTGCCGGCGGGGTGATGGGGGTATTGGAGGAAATGACCAGGCCCAACCTGAGGAAAGTAATCAATGCCACAGGGGTTGTGCTGCATACCAACCTTGGCCGGGCCGTGCTGAGCCCTTCAGCCATTGAGGCGGTGCATATGGTTGCGTCGGGGTACAGCAACCTTGAGCTTAACCTGGAAAACGGAAAAAGGGGATCGCGCTACGCGCCGGTGGAGGGCATAATAAACAGGCTGGCCGGGTCGCAGTCCTCAATGGTGGTAAACAATAACGCCGCCGCAGTCCTGCTGGCGCTGGGCACACTGGCCAGGGGCAGGGAGGTTGTCGTTTCCAGGGGGCAGCTTGTTGAAATAGGCGGGTCTTTTCGCATCCCCGAGGTCATGGAACAGAGCGGGGCCATACTAAGGGAAGTGGGGTCAACCAACAAAACCTATATTGAAGATTACAGAAGGGCCGTCAACGAAAGGACAGCGCTTTTGCTGCATGTACATACCAGCAATTACAGGATAGTGGGATTTACCAGGGAAGCCACGGTGGCCGAGCTTGTTGATCTGGGAAGGGAAACAGGGCTGCCGGTGATGAGCGATCTGGGCAGCGGATCCCTTATCGGGCTTGAAAGGCTTGGCCTTCCATATGAGCCCACGGTACAAGAGACTATCGAAGCAGGGGCCGATGTGGTGACGTTTTCCGGGGACAAGCTGTTAGGAGGCCCCCAGGCCGGGATAATAGCCGGAAGGAAAGAGATAGTCGACAAAATGAAAAAAAACCCTCTCGCCCGGGCGGTCCGGATTGACAAAATGACTGTTGCCGCGCTGGAGGCCACATTAAGGGAGTACCTTGACAGAAAAATGGTGATGCAGAACATTCCTGCCATCAGGATGATCAGCGCCGGTGAAGACTTGCTCAGGGAAAGGGCACTTGAACTTAGGGTGCTTCTGGAGGAAGCCGTGCGGAAAAAGGCTGAGATTTCGATGGAAAGGGGCCAGTCGGCGGTGGGGGGCGGAGCCATGCCAACGGCGGATCTTCCGGGGTGGGCGGTATCTGTAAGACCGCTTTACATGACGGTGGAGGAGCTGGCGGAAAGACTGAGGAACGGGGACCCCGCGGTTATGGGCAGGGTGCAGGAGGGGCGGCTGCATATGGACGTCAGGACAATTCTAAAGGGTGAAGAAATAATACTTGCCGGCGCCATGGCCGCAGCCATTAACAGGGAGGGTTCGTCATGAAAAGCCTGATAATCGGTACCGCAGGCCATGTAGACCACGGCAAGACGCTGCTGGTAAAGGCACTGACCGGCCTTGACACTGACAGGCTCAAGGAAGAAAGGGAAAGGGGAATATCCATAGAGCTTGGCTTTGCCTTTCTGAACCTCCCGGGGGGAAGAAGGGCCGGCATAGTGGATGTCCCGGGCCATGAAAGGTTTATAAAGAACATGCTGGCCGGTGTCGGGGGCATGGATATTGTGATGCTGGTGATAGCCGCCGACGAGGGGGTGATGCCCCAGACCAGGGAGCACCTGGACATCATTCAGTTGCTGCAGATAAACAACGGCGTTGTGGTGCTCACCAAGGTGGATGCCGTTGACAGCGACTGGATTGCCCTGGTGAAGGAGGAGGTTGCGGAATTCATTAAGGGGACGGTGCTGGAGGGCGCTCCTGTCATAGAGGTGTCTTCAGTTACCGGCCTGGGCATAGACCGGCTTAAGGAGACTCTGGCCATTCTGGCTGACAGGGTGGAGAGCAGGTCTGCGGCGGGTCCCATGAGGCTTCCGGTGGACAGGGTTTTTTCCGTTACAGGATTCGGCACCGTGGTGACCGGCACCATGATTTCAGGCAGCGCCGCCACGGGGGACCCGGTGGAGATATTGCCGGGAGGAGTGAGCTCAAGGATACGCAATATTCACGTGCACGGAAAGAAGCTGGAAAAGGCGGTGGCCGGGCAAAGGGCGGCCGTCAACCTTGCAGGGGTGGAAGTTGAAGCGGTGCCCAGGGGCAGTGTGGTTGCCGCAGCGGGGTACTTAAAGCCCACATACAGGCTGGACGTAAGGCTTCAGCTGCTAAAAAGCGCCAGGACACTGAAAAACAGGGCAAGGGTTAGGCTTTATCTGGGCACTGCGGAGATTTTCGGCAGAGTGGTGCTTCTGCAGAATGAAGAACTGGAGCCGGGAAAATGGACATACGCGCAGCTTGAGCTGGAGGAACAGGCGGTGGCCTTAAAAGGAGACCGCTTCGTAATACGTTCATACTCGCCAATGAGGACAATCGGCGGCGGCGCCATAATCGACACAAGCCCGAAGAAACACAAGAGGTTCAGGCAGGATGTAATAGAGTCCATCGCCACCAGGGAGAGGGGCGCCCCTGAAGAGCTGGTTCAGCAAATGCTCAAAGCAAAGGCCGGCATGTTCACCCTGGAGGAAATAGCCCGGGCCACCGGTCTTCCGGAAACCGAAGCCGGCGGCGCTCTGGATGCCATGACGCAGGTCGGCGCTGTGCGAAGGATCGACGGAGAGGGGGCGGCGTATTACCTGGACGGCGGCTTGTATCTGAAATGGGTGGGGGAAATCGAGTCGCTGGTGAAGAATTATCATAAAGAATACCCTCTGCGGGAAGGTTTCCCCAAAGAGGAGCTGAGGTCCAGGAAATTCACAGGCATTAACTCAAAGCAGTTCCAATTTTTTCTGCAATACCTGGAGTCCGACGGAGTTATACAGTCCGGCCACACAACTGTATCGGACCCGGAGTTTCAATGGGCGCCGGGGCCAAAAATAAAGGGCAGGATTGATTTGGTGGAATCTAGGTTCAGGGAGCAGGCCATGCAGCCTCCCTCCTGGGGTGACGCCTCCGCTACGGCAGGCATGGATGAAAAACTTTCCGGGGAAGCCCTTCACTTCATGTTAAAGAAGGGTATGCTGGTCAGGGTGTCTGAAGACATTTACTTTCACACATCGGCCATTGAAGAAGCAAAAGGAAGGCTGACAAACTTCTTCAAGATCAATAAAGAAATAACCGTGGGGGAAGCCAGGGACCTTTTCGGCACCTCCCGGAAATTCGCCCTGCCCATCCTGGAGTATTTCGACCGTGAAAAAATAACCCGGCGCGTGGGTGACGCCCGCTTGCCGGGAAGGGAGATAGCTAACAGGTGATTCTTTTCCGTCGGAATACAGAATTCAGAACTCAGAACTCAGAACTTAATTAGCCACGGAGGACACAGAGAATTAGCAGGGCTAAAAACCTCTGTATCCTCTGTGGCTTTAAAAGGACCCGAATTTTCATTCTCCTTGGCGGCTGCTTTGGGCAGCCCGGGTGTCTGTATTCTGTCTCCTGTCTCCTGTCGCCTGTCTTCCGACCAGCAATTCCAGCCCCCTGGGGCAATTATCAGGTCTTGGTTTCGGCTATTCTTTCCCTGGGCCAGAGGAAGAGTCCGGTCTCCTCGTCATACGACCTTGTAAAGGTTGTATCTTCGGAATCTTCCATTACATCGGCTATTTCCGGGATATATTCGCTTATTATGTACTCGCACGAGAATACCACGGTGCCTTCCAGGAGATGTCCGCCGTACAGCTTGCCCCGTCCGTCCGAGAGGGCCACATGGGCGTGTATTTCCGGGATGCCTTCCCTTATGGAAATATTTCCCTGCAGGCTTATTATTTCCTGGTGATAGTTATAATCCAGGGTTACGTATTCCCGTGCTTCCTGGAGGTAGAATCCCACAACCGCCTTGCTGACAGTGCCGATAGCCTGCAAATTTCCAAGACGTATATTTGCCTCGGTGCAAAGAGAGGTAAGTGTCTGGAGCAGGTCGTCACCCTTTTTGAGCCTGCCTATCAGAGTTCTGCCTCGGGTTACCGATACCGGGTACATTGATAAACAACCTCCCTGTGAAAAAAGTGAGCTTGTTTTATTATAAAGCATAATTTGACGCAGGGCGTACTTTTTTAATCCTTAAAAGAAATTATCTTCTGCAAACGGGGGATTCACCCATGACCAGGCCAACACCGGAAAGAATAATCAAAGATGAGATAAGAAAAAGAGGAAGAATAACCTTCGCCGAATACATGGAAATGGCCCTCTACCACCCGGAGGCCGGGTACTACATAATGGACCGGGAAAAAATAGGGCTGCAGGGGGATTTCTACACCAGCCCCGATGTAAGCCCTCTTTTCGGGAAGGTGCTGGCCGATCAGGCGGAGGAGATGTGGAGGCTTTCCGGCAGGCCGGACAGTTGGGCGCTGGTAGAGTTCGGTGCCGGAAAGGGTTTTATGGCCAGGGACATAATAAGTCAGGCGGGAGAAAGGCATAAAGACTTTCACAGCGCAATGTCCTATGTGATTATAGACAAAAGCCCGTACATGATTAAAGGGCAGAAAGAAACTCTAAGAGGCGTCATCGGGCCCGGCCGGGGCATAACCTGGCTGGAAGGTCTGGAAAAACTGAAGCCGGAAAGTGTGGTGGGTTGTTTCCTGTCCAATGAACTTATTGACGCCTTTCCGGTTCACAGGGTGATAAAAAAAGACGGCGAATACAGGGAAATATATGTCACCTGTGAGGGCGGTTCCATTGCGGAGGAGGCGGGCGTCCCTTCCAGCAGTGATCTCATTGAGTATATAAATGATTTCGGAATTGAAATGGAGGATGAACAGGCAATCGAGATTAACCTTGCCGTGAGGGACTGGCTGGAGGGCGTCTCCCGCGCCCTTTGCCGCGGCTTTATTCTGACAATTGATTACGGGGATACAGCCGGAAGGCTTTTTTCACCCATGAGGCACCGCGGCACCATAAGGTCATACCGCAGGCACAGGCTGGCGGACAGCCTTTATGACTGCCCGGGAGATCAGGATATTACCGCCAGCGTCAATTTCACTGCTCTTATGAGATGGGGTGAGGAAGTTGGGCTGATGACGGCGGGCTACGCTTCACAGTCGCACTTCCTGATGAACCTTGGCATATTGAATTATTTAAAGCCTCAGGAACAGGGGGCGGGATTCGACCATGCGGCATTGAGGGAAACAATGGCCGTAAAAAAACTGATAATGCCCGAGGGGATGGGGTCTGTTTTTAAGGTTTTGGCCCAGCAAAAGGGGTTTGAGGGCGGTGTGAATCTTTCCGGCTTCAGTGGCCGTTTTGGTTCACGAAGGTGATCATATTTTAATTTTTTTGGCAAATAGCCGGTATATGCCGGATTTTTGTTTAAGCTCCTGCAGGCTTCTGATGTACTGTACCAGCCGCCTGTCCCTTTCATTTACATTCTGACGGCCCAATTTATTGAGGTGATACCTCATGTTATGAAGGTAAGTCGGCGGGATGTAGTTTTCTTTCGACTCTTTTTTATTCAACCGGACCACCTCAACAAAATGTTAGCGGGATAATTTAGATTGATATATATAACATTAACATAATTATTGTAAAAAAATTATCGAAAAACAAATGGATCCAAGTATTTTTTATAACGGAAAATACAGTTCTCCTTTAAGGCGGAATTCGACGTCAGCTTGCATTGACTGTCATTTAGGCGCGGATTTTAAATATTGACCTATTATTGCCACTGTATATATGATGACTTTAATAATAATATGGGGGATGGGCAAGATGAGGAATTACAATGTAGAAAGCGGGTCAGGAAAGCATAAGGTATATCTTTTTGCCACTGTGACCGGGGATGGTATAATGTCGTCCATTGTAGGCGGGGAAAAGCCCCACCTGGGCGCGGTGGTGCTTTCGCTTCCCAGGAAAAGCCTGGCCGACCCGGCTGTAGCCAGCTGTACCAGCACCATACTGCCTCTTTTGGGCCACAAGGACGATGAGGCCGCAAGGCCGGTGGCCGAGATGCTGGCCAGGGAAATGTCGGTCCCGGTATGCGTGTCCGCCGGTGTTCATATTGATGACGCAGGTCCCGGCGATATTCAGATTCTCAAAGAAAACTGCATTGATTGCGGCAGAAAATTACTGGATTTAATAAGATGATTTTTTCAGCGGCAAAACACAGGCCATGGCATTTTGCAATATAGCGGCATTAAAAACATTCCTTTGGGTAAAAATAAACCCGGAGGTGATTTTGATGATTTCAGACGACAAACAAAAAGCAACTGACAGCTGCCCCAAACAAGAAGTGGATGTGCAGGAAAGCTGCGGCCCTTGCGGGTCCACGGCCTGCGGCACCGAAGAGGACGCCGGGTGCGATACCTGTGGTTAATCTGGACGCATCGGTCCTTTAAGCATAATCTCCAATATCAAAACAAATTCAGGCCTGGATTTTTTCAGGCCTGAATTTGCTAAACTGTAATTAATTTATCATTTCCTGCGGGGACGGTTTGCAGCCACCTTTGGCCAGGTGTCCGCCCTCGCTGCAACTGATGCAGTTACCCCGGCAGCAGGATATTTCCAAAAGGGATTTATGGCAGCGGGGACATCGCATGGCAAAGGGGTCCTCAACCAGGTATCCGCACTGTGCGCATTTTCTTTGAATCAATAGAGGTGTGGACATGGCACAGCCTCCTTTTAACCTGCTTCCCGGGTTTTGCCGCGCCTTCCCAAACGGCATGCAAGCATGGTAATCATGGTAATCACAAAGAACACCGCTATAACCAGGAGGGCTCCCATAGACTCATTATCCCCTCCGAAAGCGCTGTGCAGCTGCGAAACCAGACCCCCCACCAGGAAGGCCACAAGCCAGCTGCTCCCCCAGATCAGCACCGCCTCCCTCTTTGATCGCTCTTTAAATATAACCAGTATGGAAGCGATGCAGGGTACGAAAAGGGTTATGGTGATCAGTGCCGCAACGGTCTGCACCGGCGCCAGGGCCATGTCAGACAGTCCGGCGGCGCCGAAATCCCGCCGCACGATTCCCATTATGAAGGCAGTGGCGGCCTCTTTGGGCAGTTTAAGCCAGCCCACCGTCAGCGGCGCCAGTAAGTTCTGCAGAAATTCAAGCACTCCAGTCACCTGGAAGGTGCTGATGATCAGGGCTCCAAGCGCAAACAGGGGAAAGGCCTCCTTGAGAAAGTTATAGGACTTGGTTCCGGTTTTCTTGAGTACATTGTCAATCCGCGGCAGCCGGAGGGGAGGAAGGTCGATCAAAAGGTCCGAGGACTTGCCCGGAAGCAGGGCGTTTAATGCCGTTCCGATTATAACCAGCACCATAAATATGACCAGGGCATAGAGCGCCACCAACTCACCGCCCACTGCGGCCAGCATTCCGGCTATGACACCCATCTGTGCGGAGCACGGTATGGTCAGCCCCAGCAGGAGAATGGCTATTCTGCGTTCGCGCTCGGAGGCCAAAAGCCTGGTGGTTATGGTAGCCATGGTCACGCAGCCGAATCCCAGTATAAGAGGTATTACACCCCTCCCGTTGAGTCCTATGCCGGTGAGAAGACGGTCCACCAGCGTGGCTATCCTGGGGAGGTATCCCGAGTCTTCAAAAATGGAAAGGAACAGGTAAAAGCCTATCACCAGGGGCATCAAGAGTCCCAGCACATAGGTCACAGTCATGGTGAAAAGGCCGAACTCGCCGATAAGTATGGTTCCAAAGGCCGACTCCTCCGGGATTAGCCTGCCAACCATATCCCTCACGGCCGGCTCATATTTTCCCAGCATTATTGTTTCCTCGGTGATTCCCACCACAGTGCCGGCGATAAACACACCGATCACCTGGTACATGGCGTACAGGGCAAGGGCCAGTATGGGCAGGCCGGTTACCGGCTTTATCATCCAGCGCCCCAGCAGGCTGCCGAAAGAGGCGCCCTTGGAAATCTCGCTTGCAACGTGCTTTACTATATCGTTTACCTGTTCTCTTCTTTTAAGGTATATTTCCTCACGGTGGTTTTCCGGCTTCAGTCCGTGGCGCTCCGCCACCGCCTGGTCCCCCTCCAGCACCAGGAGAGCCTCGCCCCGGCTGCCCACCCGGTTAAGAACCCGTTCAATAAATTTTTCCAGTCCATGGGTCATACGGCCGGTTCTGGCGGAGGAAAGCCGCTCCTTTAATTCGCTTAGCCCTTTTTTTTGCACCGCCACCGTTGGGATCACGGGGACCCCCAGCAGGTCGCTCAAAAGGTCTACATCAATTCTGATTCCGCTCCTGTCTGCTTCGTCCACCATGTTAAGGGCCACTATAACGGGGACTCCGGTGTCAATGATCTGCTGTGTAAGAAACAGGTCCCTTTCCAGGTGAACGGCGTCCACTATGTTTATCACCATGTCGGCGGAAAGAATTATATCCCGGGCGATCCGCTCCTCGTCATTGAAGGAGGAGATTCCGTAGACCCCCGGCGTGTCTATTATTACGTCCGGCCCGTAAAGGCCGTGGGATATTTCCAGTGTTGTGCCGGGATAGTTGGACACATCCACGTACATCCCGGTAAAACTATTGAAAAATACTGATTTGCCGGTGTTCGGGTTCCCGGCCAGCACAATCTTCTTTGCTCCTTCAGGTATATTCTTTATTCCCACGCATCCGTGACAGTGCGCCATTGGCTTCCACCTCCTTATGCAAGCGACACCCCGATTTTCATTGCCAGTTTTCTTCCCAGGGCCAGCAGCTGCTTGTTTTTGCGAATCACTATGGGACCTGCGGGTACCACCTCTTCGCAGCTGACAACTTCCCCTTCTGTTATTCCAAAGCGGATGGCCTGCGCTCTAACCGTGTTATCCGGTATTGACACGATTTTAAATGACTGTCCCCTCTTTACCCGGTCCAGCGTCAATTCTTTCACCCCCAGTATATAGATACGCCACGAGAATGAGAATTATTATCATTCGTCATGTAAATAAAATACGAGATGTATTCTCATTCTCATTCTATTATATGGTATTTTTGTTGTCAATAACCCTGGCCGGTTTTATTTTGATCTGCCTGGAAAACCTTTTTTCAGGGAACATATTTTTTGATACAGGCAAGACCAGGAACGTTTGGAGAAAATCACGGGAATAGATTTGTTCTTGGCGCTGTCTTTGATTGAACGGGCAATATTGTGATCAACGTAATCGGTCAGCACCAGGACCAGGTCAGTTCCTTCCGGTATGTTCAGGTTGCGCCTGTGGATGTTTTTGCGACCCTTCAGGTGGGTAAGGGAACGGCATCCCAGATTTTTAAGATTTACTTCAATTTCGCCCAAGTGGTCTGCTCCCACAACTAAGATTGACATATAATCACCTCTTATAACGGAAATGATAATCATTCTCATCATACTACCCGCCGGCGGCACTGTCAAGATATAGCATTATCACCGTTTAAACTACATCTGTTCCATCTGGAGGATAAATTGAATAAGCTGTCGAAGAATGAATAATATAAGATTAGGTGGCGGCGGGAGGGAAGTGGTATGGCTGTCCTCGGGTTGATACTGGCCTTTCTGTTTTTTGCCGCCGGCCTTGCGGGCACCATTCTGCCGGCTTTGCCGGGGGCGCCTCTTATCTGGCTGGGAATGCTCATATACGGCATTTTTACCGGCTTCAGCAAACTGTCTTTATGGTTTTACCTGGGTCAGGCCCTGGCCGTCGGGCTGATTTTCTTCATCGACTATGCGGCCAATGCCTGGGGGGTGAGGAGGTGCGGCGGGTCCCGGGCGGCGGTGGCCGGCAGCATTTTGGGAGTTTTGCTGGGCATAGTTGTCATGGGGCCGCTGGGCATCGTTTTTGGCCCATTTATCGGCGCCGTGGCTGGTGAGATTGCTGTCAGAAAGCCCTTTGCCTCAGCCGTGAGGTCCGGGGTGGGGAGCATAATAGGCATGATAGGGGGGATGGCCTTCAAGCTGGTGGTTGAGGCCGGCATGATTATATGGTTTATCACCGCTATAAGCTAGGAGGCTGTTGAAAAACTTTGCCTGACTTCGTCAGACCCGCTGATCGAATGCTCACGTACTACATGTACGCTCCGCTCCGTCCACCGGCTCTTCCTTGCCATGCTCGTTTTTGAACAGCCTCTTGGGTTTTGCAACATTCTCCTAGTAGGCTGTTGACGGGAGCGACTTATAAAGGCAATTTATATACTTGACTTTCAAACGGGTTTATTGCATAATTGTAGTTGTCAATTTAAGAGGGTGCCGGGATGTAGCTCAGTTTGGTAGAGCGCACGGTTCGGGACCGTGAGGTCGCACGTTCAAGTCGTGTCATCCCGACCACAGAAAAGCCTGTAAGCCTTGAAAATGAAAGGGTTTACGGGCTTTGTTTCTAACCCATGCAAATAATTGACAAATGATATGTCTGCTGGTAAAATAAGAAAAACTTAAAATAAAGGGCAAGTGATTCTATTCAAAAGATAGAATTGAAAAGGGAAGCCGGTGCAAATCCGGCGCGGTCCCGCCACTGTGAAAGGGAGTTCTTCTGCATTATGCCACCGGAGACTTATAAACCGGGAAGGCGCAGGTGAGACGATGACCTTGAGCCAGGAAACCTGCTTGTCCAATTGCTGCCATATGTACCCACGATGGATGGGGAGGTGATACGCCCGGTTGCCGGGATCTGGTATATCCAGCTTATAACCCTCTGCATTCATAAGTGCAGGGGGTTTAATATTTTATAACAAAAACGGATTAGGTGCTTTATCCTGAGGGATAAAGCGTATAACGGATTTTGTGCGTGTTGATCTGAACTGACAAAGCGGAGAATGAACCCAAAACCGGAAGTGCACTTGGGTTCGTGATGATCCGGAAGCACTTGGCCGGCCTATTCTGATGCATCGCTTTTGTGATTGGGGAGGTGGTATTGGATAAGGCCGTTTTTTTATGGGGGGTGTTAAAGATAATGTTCATTTCAGGTAGAAAGGAGAGGATTTTTGTGTCTGTTGGAAGGTATGCTGTTTTGGCATCCGTATTCGCACTGTCGGTTTTACTGATGTTTCCTCAAAACGTCTATGCCATGCACATCATGGAAGGATTTCTTCCCATCAAGTGGTCGGGGTTCTGGACTGTAGTAACGCTGCCGTTTTTAATCGCGGGAATACTGTCAATCCAAAGGATGGCAAAAGAAAAACCCGGCCTGAAGATGCTGCTGGGACTGGCGGGAGCTTTCGTCTTTGTTCTTTCGGCACTTAAGATCCCCTCTGTGACGGGGAGCTGCTCCCACCCAACAGGTGTAGGGCTGGGGGCCATACTGTTCGGGCCTTCGGTCATGAGCGTTTTGGGGTGCATCGTGCTAATCTTTCAATCAATGCTCCTGGCCCACGGAGGGCTGACCACCCTTGGGGCAAATACATTCTCCATGGCCGTGGTTGGCCCCTTTGTGGCCTACTGGGTCTACAGGGTGTTGCAAAAAACGGGCGTGCCTCTCTGGCTGTGCGTATTTCTGGCGGCAGCGCTGGGAGACCTGCTGACCTATGTGACTACTTCTGTGCAGCTTGCCTTGGCCTTTCCGGCCGAGACCGGCGGCTTTATTGCTTCATTTGTCAAATTCGCCGGGATTTTTGCCATCACCCAGATACCTCTGGCAATCAGCGAGGGCCTGCTGACGGTGCTGGTTGTTAACCAACTTACTGTCCACAGCAGGCAGGAGCTTCAGGAACTCTCGATCCTTAACAAGGAGGTTCAGTCATGAGCGAGGCAACAAAAAACCTTGTGTTAAAAAACATGCTGCTGGTCATCCTGGTGGTGGCCCTGGCCGTCGTTCCCCTGGCAATCCACAGCGGCGCTGAATTCGGGGGGGCGGACGGAGAGGCCGAGAAAGTCATCAAGGATGTAAATCCCGGCTACCAACCCTGGTTCGAATCCATCTGGGAGCCCCCCGGCGGGGAGATAGAAAGCCTCATCTTCGCCCTGCAGGCGGCCATCGGCAGCGGCTTCATCGGTTACTATTTCGGGTATGTCCGGGGCAAAAGAAGAGTGCAGGAGAAAGGATGAAGGCTTTTTTAAAACCCCCGATCTTTTCGCAGGCCGGGGGTTTTCCGTATATGCTGTCCTGGTCGGGAGGTAAGAGTTTTGTTGGAGGAACTTCCGGTTTTTAACAAGCAGTTTTCAATTCAGGGGATAAGCCTGCATGTTTATGACCAGACAACTTTTGTTGCTGCCTCCGACAGGCCGCTTAATGTAATCAGTTCGGCCATTCTGGGGGGAGACTTAAGACGGGCCAGGTATTTAATCAACCATTCAGTTCATAAAGATTATGACGGCAGTGACCCGGAGGAGGATCTCAGGCAGGTGGCCCTCCGTTTACGGCTGGGGCGCGACGTTTTGGGCATGATGACGGCCGTAAGCGTTAAGGATACCGTTTTATACCAGGAGAGGCAAAAAGATCTTTTGGTGGCTACCCTCTGTACTGCAGGTGTTGGCAACCCGGGGGTGGCAGGACTGCCGGCGAGTGAGGTGCAGGGCCGGTACCGGCCGGGCACCATCAACATTATCCTGATGATTGACGGAAATTTAACCGACGCCGCCATGGTCAACGCCGTGATAACTGCAACTGAGGCCAAGACCAGGGCCTTGTTCAGTGCAAAAATAAGCCTGTCGTGCGGTGAGCCGGTCACGGGCACCACTACCGATGCCATTGTGGTTGCCTGCACGGGCAGGGGGGAACCCTTGCGCTATGCGGGAACGGCCACCGGCCTGGGGTGCTTGATTGGAAGAACCGTGTACGAAGCAGTGTTACAGGGGGTTAAGACTGATAGCCGGGATGCTTTGAGTATCAATTGTGAAAGGGCGTGTTTGGAATAAATGTATAGATACAGGAAGAATTTGCGCTTCTTGGCGATACTGGTGACGTTGTGCTTTTTTACTGGCATTGTGGTTCCGTTTGCCGTAACCGGCGGGGCTGCGGCCGCTGGGCAAGCTCAATTATATTCTGCAGGTGAGATGGCCGGTAAAGCTGTTGATTTTATCAACCAGAAGTATCAGGCCGGGGAAAAAATTGACGGGTACACCGCTTACGTGCTGGCTATGGCCGGTGAGGACCTTGCAACTGCAAAATGGACAAGAAACGGTAAAACCCTGAAGAGTGAAATGGAAAATCTGGCTGATTTGCTGGGGGACGGCAACAGTTTAATTACATACATATACTCTACCCAGAATAATGACGGCAGTTTCGGCCCCTACTCCAATGAGTACGGAACGAAAGCGCCTTTGCAGGCCCTGGCGGCGGTTAAGGGCGACCTTGCGGAGGGCGGTGATGTTTACAACCGGGTGCAGGATTCCATCGCCAGCGCCGTGAACTACTTCAGGGCCAGGTATCAAAGCGGCAGTATGCCCTATGCCGTCAACGGCTGGAATTTTGACTACCGCTGTGTTGAAGCGCTGGCCAGGTCCGGCGAGGACCTTTCGGTGGGCGGATGGGTCTACGGGGCTACGTCTCTCAAGGATACCGTAATTGCCTCCGCCAACTCCACCGCCGATGCCATTAGGACTGAACCCTCGGTAAAGGATGCGGTGTATCTGGCTAAAGAACTGACCGCCCTTTATGCTGTTCAGCCATCCTCGGCCAATATCGGCGTCCTGGCTGATGCAATAATAGCCAAACAGAATACCACTGTCGCCGGCCAGGTATACTTTGGCAGCAGCATTTACGAAGATCTCGTTGTTTTGACTGCCCTCGGGAAAACCGGCAGACTGGGATCCGTAGATCAGGAAAAGGCTCTTGCCTATCTCAATACATTCAAGCATCCGCACTCAAACAGCTGGGGCAGCCCGGCCGGGGCGGCCTGGGGCGGTTATTACCCCAAGGAGTCCGACCTGACGGCGCAGGTGCTTACCGCCCTCAGTTACTTCACCGGGGCCGGTGACTCCAACAGCAACGTTTATAAAGCCATCCAGGACGGCCTGGCCTACCTGGCGGACATCCAGGACGCCGACACGGCGGCCGTACCGGCCCAGTGGGACAGCACCTTTTCCACGGCCGAAACGCTGATTGCCCTTAAAGCTTTGGGGAAAACGTACAACGACTATGCCGGCGCCGGATCAAGCTGGGTCAAGAGGTCGAGGACAAAAACCGCCGCCCAGTGCTTGCTGGCCCTGAACCAGTGGAACGATACCGTCCGCCGGGACCGGCTGGCCGGCCTCCTGGCAGGCAGGCAAAAGGCGGCTGACCCGGGCAGGGGTTCCTTTGAGAACAGCGTGTACAGCGACATGTGGGCTTACATAGCCCTGGGCGAAGCCGGAAAGATGGGCAATATCGACACCGCCGGCGTCAGGACTTACATCCTGTCCAAGCAGAGTGCAGACGGATCCTGGGGAGAGAGTTTCGGAGGAGCCTATTACCCCGACGTTTTGTCCACCGCCCAGGCCATAAGGGCGCTTACTTACCTGCCGGGAGCCGGCAGCGATGCAGACATTCAGGCAGCCATAAATAAAGGGCTTGTTTATCTGAAGGGTCTTCAGCAAAACGATGGTGGCGCATACGCTCAATATGATGATCCGGCAGTAGACAACTCTGAGGTTATAACAGCTTTACGCAAATTAGGCAAGGATCCCGAGGGTGCGGAATGGACCAGAACGGTTAACGGCAAAAAGGTAAATCTGGTATCGTACCTGATGAAAAGTACGATGAACGCCGACGGCAGTTTCGGTACGTCCAAAAACGTTTTTGGGGCTGCCGGGGCACTCTTTGCCTATGTCCTTCAAAAAGACGCAGACATGGTTGCCACCGTGAAAAACGGGGTCAAATATTTGGCCGACCAGTATTCTTCGGACAATAATACGTATATGTATAAACAATACGGTGGATACAGGGCGGCTAAAGTTATTACCCTCGCCGGCGATGATGCAGCCGCCGACAAGTGGAAAAAGGATGGCAAAACCCTGGCCGCCAGGATAACAGAAGATTCCGCCGCCCTTACGGTGACTTCCAGCGTTACAGACATTGCCAAAACCCTGATCGGGCTGAGCGGGCTTAAATCTCAGAATGCCAGTGAATGTAGCCGTCTCATTGCCCTGATTGCCGCCAAACAACAGGGCGGGGGCAATTTTGCCGACGGAGTCATTTACAACGAAATGCTGCCCTACCTGGCCCTGACCACGGCCGGGGGATGGGGTTCGCTGGCTGCGGAAAAGCAGGCAAGGGCCAGGGAATGGCTGATTAACGCCCAGACAAAGGCCGAACCCAACAAGGGCAGCTGGCAACACCAGTGGGGAGTGGATACGGTATCAACCGCCCAGGCAATTGTGGTGTTGTCTGGTTTTGCCGATGCAAAAACCGTAGGTTCGGCCACTTACCAGGCCGTTCAGGACGGGTTGGCCTGGCTAAAGTCGAAACAGGATGATGCAGGTAAGATTAGCGTTCAGTTTGATGATCCGGTTACGGATACCGGTGAGGCGGTACTGGCGGTACTGGCCGCCGGGGAGAATCCCAAAGGGGCGGAATGGACCAAAAACGGCAAAAACCTGATTGATTACCTGCTTTTAAAGACCAACCGTAATGATGACGGAAGCATCGGAGACAAAGCCGGTTTTTCGGGTAACGTTGGATCTACCGTGCCCG
The DNA here is from genome assembly GCA_049323915.1 of Bacillota bacterium. Lineage (GTDB taxonomy): Bacteria > Bacillota > Desulfotomaculia > Desulfotomaculales > Desulfocucumaceae > BRHc4a. The sequence goes on along the minus strand of JBMOPC010000117.1, from coordinate 6,841 downwards.
CCTTGCTGGCCCTGCTGGAATACAATAAGTCCTATGGCTGGATAGATTTCAGTGCCGTTCCGGACAGCGGCAATAACGACAATAATAATAATCAGCCGGGACAGGGGTTATCCGGGGACCAGTACAGCGTGAACATCGCCGTGGTGGGCACAAACGGTGAACTGCTCTACGGTCCGGGCAGCGTCACCGTGAGTAAAACCGGCAAATGGGGCCCTACGGCCCTGGGGGCGCTCCATGCTACCGGGTTGGCCTACACGGAGGACGGCGGCTTTGTCAAAACCATCGCCGGGCAGGCCAACAGCGGGATGAACGGGTGGATGTACAAGGTTAACGGCACTGTACCCATGATGATAGCCTCGGCTAAATCGGTCAACGAGGGGGACCAGGTGATCTGGTGGTACAGCAAGGACATGAATTCACCCGGCCCCACCTGGGACAGCTTCTTCAGGCAGACCACAGAAGAGCGGCCGAAACCAGTGACACCGGTTAACCTGCAGGATCAAAACAAGATGCTCCCTGCTACCCTGCAGTCTTCGGACAGCGCACTGACTGCGTTGGAAAAAGTGGACCAGATGATCGGCTTAAAGGGAAAAACAGTTGAGCTGGGCGCCCCGGGTGGATCGGCCATGGCCGTGGTGGTGGTGGGCGATATCCAGCCGCTGGACCTGGCCGCGATTGCTTCCCTGAAAAAGGAACTTTCCCAAAATGAAGTTGACTTGACACATAAGGTAGCGGCCGATACGGGGGCTACTGTGGCAGACGCCGGGGCCGAGGTGGCTTTGAGTATTCCGGCCAAGGCGCTCAATAATGACGTAGAGGTGACCGTTAAGAAGGTGGTTGCCGGCAGTCAGGGCGGGACACAGCCTGCCGGACCCTCCGGTTTCCGCCAGGTGTCCGCCTTATATGACTTCGGTCCGGACGGCATTACCTTTGCCGTACCGGTAACCCTGACCCTGAAGGTGGCTGTCCCGCCCCTGGTCAGGCCGGAAAATCTGGCCCTGGCCTGGTACGACAAGTCTGCCGGCAAATGGATAGCCATCCCGGCGGTGGTGGATTTGAACAGGGGATTAATCCTGGCCAGGGTGCAGCACTTCAGCCATTACGCCGTATTTGCCAGGGAACCGGTGAAGCCATTTGCCGACGTTACCCCTGCCTCTTTCGGCTGGGCCAAGGACTCCATAGAGACGCTGGCCGGGGCCGGCATTGTGGCCGGTGTGGACGGGAAGCGCTTCGAACCGGAACGGGTGGTGACCAGGGCTGAATTTGCGAGCCTGCTGGTCAAATCGTTGGGCTTGCATACACAGCCGGGCATTACCCATCCATTTAAAGATGTGGGTTCCGGTGACTGGTACGCGGGGGCGGTGACTGCAGCATACGGGGCCGGGCTGCTCAAGGGGTACGGTGACGGCACTTTCCGCCCGGACAGCACCGTCACCCGGGAAGAAGTTGCAATTATGCTGGCAAAAGCCACGAAACTGCAGGCCACGGAACAGAAGACGAACTTTACCGACGGCGGCAGGATTGCCTCCTGGGCCAGGGCCGGTGTGGCGGCCGCAGTGGCACAGGGTTTGATCAAAGGTTTCCCGGACGGCACCTTCCGGCCGGACACCGCCGCCGGCCGGGCCCAGTGCGCGGTGATGGTTTACCGGATGCTGACAGGCGAATATTAACGGGCTGAAATGGGAAGTGAGGGGCGAGATAAAAAAGGCAGTTTGCTGTAAACAAATGCCCGACAAGATCCCGCCTCCAGCCTCTCAACTGGCAGGTTGCGGCCTGCCCCTGGAGAGATGATTAATTAAAGGACACCGGATATGCAGGAAAGTTGGCCCTGGCTAAGCACTTTAATTGCTGTAATTGCTGTTTCGCTGTTATTCCTGGGCATGGAGAAAAGCAGGCTTTCGGCGCGGCAGGTAGCCGTCATTGCCGTTCTGGCCGCTTTGTCGGCGGCAGGCAGGGCAAGTGCCGGGATCGTACTTTGCCTGCAGCCCACCATGTTCCTGGTGATTATTACGGGGTTTGTCATGGGTACGCGGGCCGGTTTTCTGGTCGGTGCCATGACCCCTCTGATCTCTAATTTTTTTATCGGACAGGGCCCCTGGACCCCGTGGCAAATGCTGGCCTGGGGGTTGACCGGAGCTTCTGCGGCCTGGTTAAAGTGTTTGTATCCGCCAGCGGGTAACAGGTTGTTGATTGTTTTTTGCCTTTTCTGGGGGTACCTGTACGGCTGGCTGATGAACATCTGGTTCTGGAGTGTTTTTGTGCATCCCTTAACCTGGCAGTCCTATCTGGTTACCTGTGCGGCCAGCCTCGGTTTTGACTCCGTGCGTGCCCTGGGCAACGGTTTGTTCTGTGCCGTTCTAAGTCCGGGAGTGGTGAAAGTTTTACTTCGTTACCGGAGAAAGGCCCATATTTCCTGGTTGCCCGCAGGTAAGGAGTGATATTTATTGAAGAGGAAGTTAATTTATACCGTTTTGTTTTTGCTGGTACTGGCCGGCATCGGGGGGCCGGTTGTTTATACAAATAAGATAGCCGTACACAATCAGGCAAAGGAGAGTTCATTAAGCGGTGAAACGGCTGGACCTGCGGCGGGCGGACAAACATCCCCGATTAAAAACACGGCTGAAAATGGAGAGCCAAAAACAGCTGCAGCCACGGGCATAACCGGCCAAACAAACATCCCTCAAACATACGGCGCCCCTGCTACCGGGGACGGCGATCCGCCGGATCGCAAGCCGGACGGGGCGCCGCCTGCGGGCGCCGGGGAAAGCGGGTTCACGATAGGCATTGCCGTGGTGGGAATGGATGGTGAATTGCTTTACGGCCCCGGGAACGTTACGGTTACCAAAAAAAACATGTGGGATGTCTCGTCCTTGGGCGCACTGGACGCCACCGGCCTGCCCTATACCATGTCGACCCGCTGGCCCGGTTTTGTGGAGGCTGTTGCCGGGCAGCGCAACAAAGGGCAGTCCGGGTGGATGTACATGGTGAACGGTGAAATCCCGATGGTTTCCGCCGGTCAAAAAGCGGTAAAAGCAGGTGATAAAGTGATCTGGTGGTACAGTAAAAGCATGGGTGACCCGTCTCCGGACTGGGACGATTTGATTAAGCGGGGGGTGCCTTAAAAAAGAATACAGGAGACAGGAGACAGAATCCAGACCCTCATGCCGTAAAAATACGGCGCCACGGAGGATGAGAAACCTGTCTTCAATGAATTATTATTTAGCCACAGAGATCACAGAGAAATGATAATTGAAATCTGAACCCCCATTACTGGCCCAATTAAGCAAGCAAGTAAGGATGCCTTGGCCAACTTCTGTCTTCTGTATTCTAAGTTCTGATTTCTGATTTTTAAAAATATGGAAAGGAGCAAAACCGTTGCTGCAAAAAAAGTCAATATTAAGCCTGATTATGTTTGTAGCCGTTTTGATCATTTTTCCTGTTCGGGCACTGGCTCTGCCGGCAGCTGACGTCAAGCCGGCCATGGACCGGGCCGCTAATTTTTTACTGGCCCGTGAAAAAGATCAGGGCAGGCCGCTGACACCGTGGAGCTACGTGGCCCTGGCCGCCGCCGGGCAAAGCCTCGCCGGCACCCGGGCCGGGCAGTCATGTGAAGTGCAACTGGCCACCGCCACGGCCACCGCCGACTACTCCCTTCTGGTCTTTACCCTGCTGGCCGCCGGAGAAAATCCCTTCGATTACCGGGGGCAAAACCTGGTGGGAAAAATTCAGTCCGCCCAGCTTCCCGGCGGCAAGTTTGCCGACAACATAGACGGCAGCGGGCAGGGGGACAACGGGGCGCAAATACTGCTCAACGCCCATGTATGGGCGGTACTGGCCCTGCATGCCGCCGGGGCGGGGATGCCGGATGCGGCAAAGGCCAGGCAATGGATTGTTGATCAGCAGCATGACGACGGCAGCTTTAACTGGTGTGTTATGGTGAAAAAAGCGGATGTGGATTCCACTGGCATGGCACTCATGGCCCTGGGCGCCCTGGGCGAAAGAAAGGACAGCCCGGTGGTGCAAAAAGCGTATGCCTACCTGAAAAGCGTTCAGGAAGGCGACGGCGGGTTTTCTTCCTGGGGGGCGGCCAATCCCGAGTCATGCAACATGGTCATTCAGGGCTTGACTGCGGTGGGGGTCGATCCGGCCGCAGAAATGAATAAACCCGGCGGCAACCCGGTTACCGCCATGCTGAGTTTCCAGTTGCCCGACGGCTCCTTTGCCCACATCAAGGGCGCCGGGCCCGATGAAATGGCCACCCACCAAGCGTTGATGGCCTTATCCGATGTATATTACGGGAAGTCTCTTTACAGCCGGCTGAGGGAAAAAAGCAGGGCCTTGGCTGCCGGATCTGCGCCTGCGGGGCGGAAGATTCAGTTTAAGGCGGGATCAAAGGACTATCAGGTTCAGGCTGACGGCCTGGACCGGGTGGAGAAGGCGGACGCCGCACCCTTTGCGGAAGGAGGCCGCGTATTTGTGCCGGTGCGCTACCTGGCTTTAGCCCTGGGAATTCCCGAAACGGGCATCCGGTGGTCGCCTTCCGATCAAACGGTGACCCTGACCAATGACGGCATAACCGTAACACTGGTAGTGGGCGGGGAGGTCATGTACGTCAACGGTACTGCAAGTCCGCCGATGGACGTTGCGCCGGTGATCAGGGACGGCCGCACATGTCTGCCCGCCCGCTACGTGGCGGAGTCCTTCGGCTACCGGGTGAACTGGGACGAAACGGAACAGACGGTAAGCATTACCCGGTAAAGAATCCGGATCTTCATGAATTCTGACTCCTGAATTCTGAATTCTTTTCAGGAAGGAGTGGCAAGCCTTGCTGGATAAGTTTTTTTACAGAGAAAAGGGGTTGTTTCTTCAAAGCCTGCACCCGCTGGCTGTGCTGGCCTACCTGGGTACGCTGCTGGTGCTGTCCCTGGCCTTTACCAACCCTCTTTATTTGCTGGGCATCCTGCTTGTGGTGGCTCTGGCCATTTGGGCGGCGGATGGTTTAGACGCCTGGGAAGGCTACTTGAAGATCGCCCTGTTTATGACAGTCATGATAATGATCATTAACCCGCTGGTGGTGCATGCCGGGCAGACCGTCATCTGGCAAGGTCCCCGGGTTCCCGTCTTCGGCCGCCTGACCATCTCCCTGGAGGCCATTTGCTACGGCGCTGCCATGGGCGTCAGGCTGCTGGACATAATCAGCGTCTTTTGCCTGTACAATCTGATCGTACATCCTGATAAGGCCCTTAACCTGTTTTCCCGCTTTGCAGGCAGGTCCGTTCTGATAATATCCCTGGCCACCAGGATGTTCCCGGCCATGGTCAGGGACCTGGAAAACATCCGGGGCGTGCAGCAGATGCGCGGCGTTGACTTCAACAGGGGAACGCTGAAAGAAAAAGTCAGGAAATATTCTGTTTTGGTTAACATATTGCTTTTGTCCTCTCTGGAGGACTCCCTGGAGATTGCTGAGTCCATGCAGGCGCGGGCCTTCGGCAGCGGTCCCCGTACCTGTTACGCCAGGAACCTGTGGCGGCCGCGGGATGTGCTGTGCCTGTCCGGCAGTGTGGGCGCAATGGGAGTGGGCATCTGGGGTTTGTTGCACGGTTTTGGCGATTATAATTATTACCCGCAGCTGGACTACCTGATTAGTGGCCCGGGAACGGTTGCGGTATTGCTGATTGTGCTTTTCAGTCTATCCATTCCGGTGTTGATTGGTTGGGGGTGTGGACGCTGGCATTATTTAAAGTCGAAAATCTGACTTATTATTACCCTGATGGTGAAAAACCGGCATTAAGCGGGATCAACCTGAGTATCAAGGAAGGGGAGTTTGTTCTGGTGGCTGGTGAATCCGGCTCGGGCAAGTCTTCCCTGGCGCGGGTGCTGGCCGGGCTGATCCCGGATTTTTACGGCGGCCGGTTTGGCGGAAGGGTCTATTTTCAGGGGCGTGAGATGCGCGGTATTGACCGGCGCAAACTGGCGCGGCAGGTGGGCATGGTCTTTCAGGACCCGGAAAAACAGCTGGTGATGACCGGCGTGGAGGCCGAGATCGCCTTCGGGCTGGAGAACCTGGGGCTGCCTCAGAAAGAGATGTTCCGCCGGGTGGCCGAGGTGATCAGTTTCCTCGGCCTGACGGAATTAAGGCAGGAGTTTACCGCCAGCCTGTCGGGCGGGCAGAAGCAAAAGCTGGCCCTGGCCGCCGTTTTGGCCATGCAACCGCAGGTGCTGGTGCTGGACGAACCCACGTCGCAGCTGGACCCGGTGGCGGCGGAGGACTTCTTTAATCTGGTTAAGCGGCTGAACGAAGAGATGGGCTTTACCGTCGTATTGATCGAGCAAAGGCTGGAAAGGTGCTTTCACCTGGCCGACCGGGTGGTGATCATGGAAGGCGGCCGGGTGGTTCAGGACGGCGCCCCGGATCAGGCGGCCCGCTGGGCGGTCAGAAGCGGCGGGCATATGGTTCCCCCTGTGGCCAGGTTTTTTTCCGTGCTGGGATTTCCCTCCCTTCCGGTAACCGTCAAAGAGGGCAGAAGGCAATTAAGACAATCTTTCAGCGGGTGGCCCCTTTCCGGCGGGCCGGACCTCCGGAAAGCGCCGGCTTCCCGTTCAACGGGCCAAACTCCATTGTTGGAGGCAAAAAATTTATGGTTTACCTATACTAACGGCAGGGAAGCATTGCAGGACATAAATTTAATAGTTAACGCCGGAGAATTCGTGGCTCTCCTGGGGGAGAACGGCGCCGGCAAATCCACTTTATTGAAGAACATGGCGGGGCTTCTGCAGCCCGGGCGCGGCAAGGTGCTGACAAAGGGCAGCGACATAAGTAAAAACAGGGGGCGGCATCCCG
>JBMOPC010000116.1:0-3156 GCA_049323915.1 Bacillota bacterium | reverse complement strand
ATGAATGTTATGGACTGCTACCTGGGGAAAGGCCAGCGCGCTGCACCCGGTAGACCCTACGGTAACAGTATTTTCAGGATTGGGCAAAGAGGCCAAAATCAGGCGCAGGGACAGGGCCAGCCCACAGCCGGCACAAAGGGGATGCTCTTCCAGCAGTTCCTTGAAAGTTCCCAGGTCGGAAACACCAATACCTTTCTCATAGGGTCCATACTCTACCAGTTCCCGGTATTCGGCAGGCATGATGTCTTCAAAGCCGGGCGAAATTTTGAAAATACTTTTACTCACTCCGAGCACCTCCTTATTTCTACCAAAATCAATTCCGGGGGCATGGTCATACCACCGAATACTCTGGGTCCGCCCACCACTTTGGTGTTGTCCTCGACGACAGATTTTATTTCTCTGCACAGCCAGCCTACTCTATTAAATTCAGGAACAATAACGGCCTTTGCCTTTCGGGTGAGCTCCTTAATTTCCTCTGCCGGGAAGGGGCGAATACTCTTAATTTTCACTAACCCTGCATTCAAACCTGCCTGACGGGCTTGGGCAATGGCTTCACGGCTCTGGGATACAGCTGTGCCGGAAGTTATGACAAGAATATCGGCGTCTGCATTTTCCGCCTCCACCAGTCCGCCCAAATACTTATAGATATATTTCCTGGCCCTTTCCGCCGCTGCCAGGATTTCCTGCTGCCATGAAGCATGGGCTGCGTAACTGATAAAGTTACTCTTCATTACGAAAGGATCTCTCATTTGCCTTACCGGCACGTTTTCCATATCCATGACCGGTACCGGTGCACTATATGAGTTATATGGAGGCAGCTTGATGTCAGGTGGCGCTACCTCCACCTTATCTCTGGTATGAGTCACAAAAAAACCGTCGACAAAAACCCCAACCGGAATATGGACATCGGTTTTCTCGGCAATAACAAAAGCCTTTAAAATCATATCATAAAGGTCCTGGGCGTTTTCAGCGTGAAACATAATAATACCGGTATCCAGCATGAAGGCCATTTCAATGGTATCCGGCTGGATAGTCAGGGGAGAATTCACCCCTCTGGTCATAAAACCACAAACAATGGGTAGCCGGGCCCCGGCCCAGGTGGAAAAGATTTCGAAGGCCCGCAGGGTTCCCGGCCCGCCTGTGGCGGTAAACACCCGCACCCCCCCCATGGAGGCGCCGGCCACCGCCGACATCACGGCAAACTCGTTTTCGCCGCGGAAATATTCCTGGAGGTATCCCTCCGCATATATGTCCCCAACCAAATGCATACTTTCTGATTGGGGGGTAATGGGATAGGAGATAGCCATGTCTACATTGGCCCTTTTAATGGCTTCTTTGACTGCCTCACTCCCGGTAATAAACATTTTTTCCCTCTCAGCCTGAAAAAAGAGGTGTTCAGGTTGTACGACTTTTTGCTGGATCATTTAAGCCCCTCCCTTCATCTGGCTAATAATTTCTGTGAGCTTCTTGATTTTTGCCAGTCCTGCATCCCGTAAGGTAATCATGGCATCTTCATGTCCCGCTTCCCCGCAAAGGGCGATAGTGTAGCAATCCGTGCCGCCCCTGATTATCTTAAGGGCTACATTGGCATAATGACAGTGGACGCCTACAAAAACGCAGACATCTATTTTGTTGTGCCAGATGGTTAAATTGGGGTGATTAGGGTTAATTTCCACCGCAGGGTTAATCATGGGGTATTTGGGCCGGTAATCCGGCATGGGGATTATTTTGGCGCCGGCAGACTCCGCTAATTCCTTTACTGCTTTGGCTTTTTCCGCTACCCCTTCCTTCCAGGCCCAAAGAATCTGCGGCCCGGGGAAAAAGACCGGGTTTTTGGCCGATATGATTTTCTCGGCTATTTTTTTCATAGCTTCTTCTTCCGGAACTATCCTGCCTTCCACCAGTGACGCCCCTTCCTCGGGAAGCATCACCCCCATTGAAGCTGCTGCCGGCGGCAGGTACCCTTCAGGCCCCGCCTGAACTCGGTATAAATTTGCTGACATTTACATCCCTCCCAACGCAATCAGATATAATACAAAATATTAAATCAGCGAAGCCTTCCAAAAAATCAAGATTCTGTTTCATAGCCCCTGAAAACTAAGTCAAGCTTATAAGTCTCCGGATTAAAAAGAAGCCCATGGTCATGAATGTACACAGAAATTTCCTCGATTTCCCGAAGGCTTTTTACTCAATCCATTATGCCCTGCGCCGATTCAGTGGAAGATGAACCAATTACAAAAATCTCTACTGCTTCATGAGCAGTTATCATATCTAAGACATGTCTTTTTAGCCCTTCCCCCAAACGCTTTGGAGATTCAATATCCTGGACAATCCGCGTATTTTCCCACATGCGGCCCATGGCCGGAAGCAAAACCCAGGTCATATGCCAATCCATCCTGGCCACAACAGCAAACATGGGTTTTTTTCTAACCATTTCACCCCCATATCTGCTTGCATTAATTAAAATAGTCGTCCCTAGTGACTTTTACATCTGTAACATGCACTATCATGATGACGCCTTTGTCAATCATGGCTGTGAGCCCTTGAAGAATACGCTCGGCCACCTCGGGACCAGTGATGCTTACAATTTCCAGGTTGCCTGAAATATCGTTCAAACTGCCATAGTCGCCCCTGACACCGTTTTTCCCTTTGCCGTAAATTTCTTTATACACTGTAAATCCACTTGCTCCCGAATCTTCAAGCAGTTTAACAACTTTGTCACGGCAGCCCTTTTCCACAATGACGCTAATCCGCTTCTTGTCAAAAAGCTTCATTGGATAACCTCCTCCTTCAAATATCCACATTTACAGTACAATAGGCACAATTAACCTAAGGCACGGTCCATTTTAAAAACAAATATTCGTTCCCCTGTTTTAGTGCTGACATCGGTATGCAAGCTGATCATCCGGGAACCTGTCAGATTGAATAAGATATTGTCAAAAGATTCCCGGTCGTATTCAATTAACTGCTGACGTATTTTTTTGACTAGATACATCCCTTCCTTTTCTCTTGACAGATGAGATTCAGCGGGAGGAATTTCTCCTTTAACAGATACAATAATCATGTCCCGGATAATATCGGTTTTGACTTCTGCAAAATTTTGGCCCAAATAATTCTGTCCCCACCGAATCACCAGGTCAGTAATGACATTTGCCA
>JBMOPC010000115.1:0-41596 GCA_049323915.1 Bacillota bacterium | reverse complement strand
GGGAGAGGCTGGAGGAAGTGGTAAAAGGAGTGCTGCCTTTTATACTGATACTGATTGCCGCTCTAATAATCTTTGTGCTCTGGCCGGGCATATCAACCTATATACCCCGGGAACTTATGCCCAGATAGCATGAAAGGCCTCCCGCATTGCCGGGAGGCCTTTATAAAACATTATAGTGCTTATTAATACCTTCTGAGAAGACCGACCACCTTGCCAAGTATTGAAACATCCGTTGTTATAATTGGTTCCATTGACCGGTTTTCAGGCTGCAGCCTTATGTGGGAGTTTTCCCTGTAGAACCTTTTAACAGTGGACTCATCCTCCATAAGGGCCACCACAATATCGCCGTTGTTTGCCGTGGGCTGCTGCCTCACAACCACCAGGTCGCCTTCGTTGATGCCGGCATCTATCATACTTTCGCCGCGAACCTTTAACATAAAGAATTCGCCATCGCCAAAAAAAGACATCGGCAGTGGCACATCAAACTCAAGATTTTCCGAAGCCAGTATAGGCTGCCCGGCCGCCACGCGCCCAAGCACCGGCACCATTTTCACCTCTGACCCCGGGCGGCCGGTTTCACCCACCAGCTCCATCGCCCGGGGCTTCGTGGGGTCACGGCGCAGGCAGCCCTTATCCTCAAGTCTTTTCAAGTAGCTGTGAACGGTTGAGCTGGACTTCAAACCCACAGCGGACCCTATTTCACGCACCGATGGCGGGTATCCCTTAGCTTTAAGGTTGTTCCTTATAAACTCAACTATCGCCGCTTCCCTGGACGTAAGAATTTCGGCCAACGGCAACACCGCCTTTCCATTTTCTACATTTCGATTATAACATATAGATAAAAATAATAAAACACTTGTTCGAGCAAAAGTTATTTTAATTATATTTTTTAGAAGGAATTATTTTTTTTTTGTCGAATAGAGTGCACAAAACTTATTCTGCAAGGTGAAACTAAAAATGCAGAAATTAAAGATTGTCATAGTGGGTGCCGGGGAAGAAGTTTTCTCAACCTACAAAATGGTCCGGACAGTCCCCGAAATAGAAGTACTGTCACTGTACTGCACTCAGATCAGTACTGCCGAAAGCGCCGAAAACATTGGCATCCCGCTTTCGGACCACCTTGAGGACATCAGGAGCCATCAGGCACTGGATATCGTTATACTGTCCCGCGAGTCCATAGACCTTAAAAATGAGATCTGTAAATATATCAGGCCCGAAACTTCCCTGGTCGATACAAAAACTGCAGGGTTTATCACATCTTTACTCAAGGAGAACGAAAAACTACAAGAGTTTAAAAAGATACAGAGCGAGCTTACCATAATTCTCAACTCGGTTCATGAAGCCATCGAGGTGGCCGACACAGAAGGAACAATAACCTATGTTAACCCGGCCTTTACCAGGGTAACCGGAATTCCGGAGCATGACAGAATAGGAAAAAATATTTTCGAGGTGTCTCCCGAAGGCGCACTTGCCCTGGTGCTCAAAACCGGCAAAAACATTTTCGGCCACCGGACCAAGGTCGGAGGAAGCAATTCCGAGGTCATCTCCAACGCCGCGCCAATCTATGTTGACGGCAGCATTGCCGGAGGAGTTGTGGTTTTCCAGCACCTGACCGATGTAATGAAGCTTATGGATGAGCTGCACCAGAGCACCTCGCTGATTGAGAACCTTTCCGAGAAATTGGGCCAGGTCACTACAAGCAAATATAGTTTTAACGATATACTGGGCACAAGCCCCGAGCTGAGAAAATGCATACAGGTAGCGGAAAGGGCGGCCAAATCCAATTCCACCGTGCTCCTCCTGGGGGAAAGCGGCACCGGAAAAGAACTGTTTGCCCACGCCATACATCACGCCAGCCCGCGGCGGGAGAGGCCCTTCATCAAGGTCAACTGCGCCGCCATACCGGAAAACCTTCTGGAAAGCGAATTCTTTGGCTACGCCAAGGGCGCCTTCACCGGAGCCGTAAAATCAAAAATAGGCAGGTTTGAGCTGGCCAACGGCGGCACCATTTTCCTGGACGAGATAGGGGACATGAGCCTGAACCTCCAGGTCAAGCTGCTTCGGGTCCTGCAGGAGATGGAATTTGAAAGGGTGGGCGGAAACCAGACCATAAAAGTTGATGTAAGGGTTCTCGCGGCCACCAACAGAAATCTCAGGGAGTTGATACGCCAGGGAAGGTTCAGGGAAGACCTTTATTACAGGCTGAATGTGGTGGAAATAACCATCCCTGCACTGCGCTATCACAAGGAAGACCTGTACATGCTCACCAATAACCTTATCACCAAACTGAACAGGAAACTGGGCAAAAAGGTTAAAGGCATCAACAAGGACGCGGAAGAGGCCCTGTACTGCTATGACTGGCCCGGAAACGTACGGGAGCTGGAAAATGTTATTGAAAGAATAATGGTCACGGCCGACGACGACCTTATCAACAAAAAGAACCTCATTCAGCACGTCAGCCAGTTTAAAAACAACAACGAAAAGGACCTGGACCTGATACCGATTGACCGGATGGAACAGATCCTGATAAAAAAAGCCATACTGAAATTCGGCAATACCGTGGAAGGAAAGAGAAGAGCCGCCCAGGCCCTTAACATATCACTGGCAACCCTCTACAACAAACTAAAAAAGAATCGCCCAGAAAATAAAATTGATTGACAAAATTATAAAAATTAGAGTACTTCTACATGTTAGAATAACTGTCATTGACAGTGCCACCCCGCTTACGACGGGGATTTTTTATTGGCTCTTTCTAATTTTAAAAAAATGACATTATGCTCCTTGTCTTTTATAAAGTTTTGAAATATTATTAATCCAATATTTGCCCGTTTGGTTATTTTCCCGGACTGGCGGCACGTTTCCATGGCATGGATCTTGCATAATTCTCTTTTCATTATCTTTGGGAGGTGTTCAGCATAAAAACAATAACTGCGGGAGAAATAATCGAAACAGTGGCCCGCTTATGCATGGAGGCCAACTACTTCCTCGGATCCGACGTATTGAAATCCTTTGAAGATAAACTTGAAGAAGAGATTTCGCAGACCGGCAAAGATGTATTAAAACAGCTTATTATAAACGCTGAAATTGCCAGGAAAAACGAAGTTCCCATGTGCCAGGACACCGGATTCGCCGTTGTTTTCGCTGAAATGGGACAGGATGTATGCATAGCCGGGGGAAGCCTTTATGAAGCAATAAACGAGGGGGTCAGAAAAGGATATGCGGAAGGATTCTTGCGCAAATCCATCGTTGACCACCCATTAAAGAGAAAAAACACCGGAGACAATACTCCTGCGGTAATTCACACCAAAATTGTCGGGGGCGACAGCCTTAAGATTACCGTCGCCCCGAAGGGCGGCGGCAGTGAAAACATGAGCGCCCTTAAAATGCTCAAGCCGGCCGAAGGAGTGGAGGGGGTTAAAAAATTCATTATTGAGACCGTCCAGTCAGCCGGCCCCAATCCATGCCCTCCCATAGTGGTGGGGGTTGGGATAGGGGGAACATTTGAAAAGTGCACCATGCTGGCCAAGGAAGCCCTGCTCCGCGAACTGGGGAAGCCCAGCCAGCTACCGGATATTGCCCTTCTGGAACAGGAATTGCTGGATCAAATAAACGCTCTGGGGATAGGCCCCCAGGGCCTCGGGGGAAAAACCACCGCCCTTGCTGTTCATATTGAAGTCTATCCCTGCCACATAGCCAGCCTGCCCGTGGCCGTCAACATCAACTGCCACGCGGCGCGGCACAAAGAGGCAACCCTATAATCTCCGGAGGTGACATTAAAATTGCCGCAAATAAAACTGGTAACACCCTTCACCGATGAAACCGTGGAAAACCTTAGAATCGGACAGAAAGTCCTTATTAACGGCGTTATTTACACCGGCAGGGATGCCGCCCACAAAAAGATGATAGAGCTTCTCGATCAGGGAAAGCCCCTTCCCGTTGATTTAAAAGGACAGGTAATATACTATGTAGGGCCGTCTCCGGCAAAACCGGGCCAGATAATAGGCTCCGCAGGCCCCACAACCTCCGGGAGAATGGATGCCTACACCCCCAGGCTTCTGGCCCTTGGCCTGAAGGGCATGATTGGAAAGGGGAAAAGATCGCCCGAAGTAATAAAGGCCATAAAGCAGTACAAGTCGGTATATTTTGCAGCTGTGGGAGGAGCCGCGGCCCTGATATCCCAGTGCATTAAAAAAAGCCGCGTGGTAGCTTATCCCGAACTGGGGCCCGAGGCGATACACGAGCTTTATATTGAGGATTTTCCGGTTATAGTAGTTAATGACACACTGGGCGGGGACCTCTATGAAGAGGGTATTAAAATATACGCGGCCAGATAAAAAATTACCGCGGAAAAGGAGAGATGAGCTTGAAGCTGTTTGAGTACATGGGCAAAGATCTGTTCTCACAGTACGGCATTGATGTACCCAGGGGGAAAATGGCGTCCACCCCCGGAGAAGCCGCTGCGGCAGCCGGGGAAATAAACGGAGATGTTGTGGTCAAATCCCAGATTCTGTCCGGAAAAAGAGGTAAGGGCGGGGGCATACTTTTTGCCGCTTCTCCCGGGGAGGCGGAAGAAGCGGCTGCCAGAATTCTGGGCAGCACGGTCCAGGGACTTAAAGTTGAATCAGTGCTGGTGGAAGAAAAAATCAAGATTGAACGGGAACTGTATCTTGCCATAACAGTGGACGGCTCAGCCAAAAGGCCGGTTCTCATCGCGTCGGCAAGCGGCGGCATGGACATTGAGGAAGTGCCCGAAGATGAGATAGTCAAATATCACGTAAATGTGCAGGTTGGGCTGCAGCCTTATGCGGCCAGGGAAATAACAAGACACCTGGGCCTCACCGGGTCCGCTGCGAAGGAATTCAACAGAATTTTGCCTATTCTTTATAATATTTTCAGAGAAAAGGACGCCGAGCTGGTGGAAATAAACCCGCTGGTAGTGAGCGGAGAACGGTTGATAGCCGCCGACGCCAAGGTGACCATAGACGACGAGGCCTTATTCCGCCAGAAGGCGCTGCCCCGTGTGGAGGAAAGAACTGAGGCCGAGCAGAAGGCGCATACGCTGGGGCTTTCATACGTGGACCTGGACGGAAATATTGCGGTTATGGCCAATGGGGCCGGAATCACCATGGGCACCCTGGACATAATTCAGCATTACGGGGGAAAGCCGGCCAACTTCCTTGACGCCGGGGGCGGAACCGGCATGGAGGGGACCGCCAAGGCGCTGGAGATACTCTTATCCAAAAATCCCAGAGTGATACTTATAAACATCTTCGGCGGCATCACCCGTTGTGACGATGTGGCCAACGCACTGGTAAAAGTAAAGAATGAAAGAGAAATACCCGTCCCGGTGGTTATACGCCTTGTGGGCACAAACGAGGAAGCAGGCGTGAAAATACTGAAGGAAAACGGTTTTGATGCTTACAAAATGATGCACGAGGCGGCGGCCAAAGCTGTGGAACTGGCCCGTTAAGAACCCGGAGAAAGGAAGAATGTGATAATATGGCTATTTTAATAGATGAAAACACCAATGTCATAGTTCAGGGGATCACAGGGAACCAGGGTAAATTCCATTCACGGCAGATGCTGGCCTACGGCACCAGAATTGTGGGCGGAATATCACCCGGCAAGGGCGGCCAGGAGGTTGAGGGCATCAGGGTATATGATACCGTTTTCGCCGCCGTGGAGGACCAGAGAGTGGACGCCACGTGCCTCTTCATACCGGCCCCCTTTGCAAAGGATGCCGCCTTCGAGGCAATTGAGGCCGGCGTCAAAGTGGTGGTGATAATCACTGAGCACATACCCGTTCACGATGAAATGGAGATAGTTGCTTTTGCACGGCAAAAGGGCGCCACAATTATCGGCCCCAACACCTTCGGCATAGTTTCATCGGGAAAATGCAAGATAGGCATCCCCCCCAATCAGTTTTTCGTGCCCGGCCCTGTGGGAATAGTTGCCCGCAGCGGAACCCTCACCTATGAAATAGTAGGCAACCTAACCGCAAACGGCATCGGCCAGTCCACCGTGGTGGGACTTGGAGGCGACCGCGTGGTGGGGCTGTCTTTTGTGGATGTGCTGGAGAGATTTGAGAAAGACCCGGAAACAAAGGCAGCGGTGCTGGTGGGAGAGATAGGGGGCAACCAGGAGGAAGAGGCATCGCTGTTCATCAAAAAAATGACGAAGCCAGTTGTTGCTTATATCGCGGGCAAGAGCGCCCCTCCCGGAAAAAGGATGGGACACGCCGGGGCTATTATCGAGCGGGGCAAGGGGACCTTTGAAGGCAAGGTCAAAGCGCTGAAAGAGGCCGGGGCGTCGGTTGCAACCCTCCCCTTTGAAGTTCCGGCCCTTATTAAAGAAAGATTGGGTTAGAAAAGACCGGGAGGAGGAAGTTTCTTGTTTGATAAAAACTCTATCGATCAAATAAAAGAAAAGAAGTCCGCATGGCGGAACAAACTGTCGGAGCAAAACAGGAAAAGGCCTGAACGGCAACAGGAGTTTGCCACCGACTCAGGGATTAGTATTGAGACAGCCTACACTCCCGCGGATATTGACGTCGATAATCCGGAATTAAGCCTGCCGGGCGAATACCCCTTTACAAGGGGCGTACAGCCGAACCTGTACAGGGGCCGGCTCTGGACCATGAGGCAGTATGCCGGATTCGGCACAGCGGAAGAAACCAACAAGAGGTTCAGGTACCTGCTGGATCAGGGTCAGACCGGGCTGTCGGTGGCCTTTGACCTTCCCACCCAGATCGGCTATGACTCGGACCACCCCCTGGCCATGGGGGAAGTGGGCAAGGTGGGAGTGGCCATTGATTCAATTCTTGACATGGAAACACTGTTTGACAGCATACCCCTTGACAAGGTCAGCACTTCCATGACCATCAATTCCCCGGCTTCCATTTTGCTGGCCATGTACGTGGCAGTGGCCGAAAAACAGGGGGTTGCTGCGGATAAACTGAATGGAACGATACAAAACGACATCCTCAAGGAGTATATCGCCCGTGGAACTTATATATTCCCCCCAGGGCAGTCCATGAGGCTTATTACCGATATTTTCGCATATTGCGCCCAACAAATACCCAACTGGAACACCATCAGCATAAGCGGATACCACATAAGGGAGGCGGGGTCCACCGCCGTACAGGAAGTGGCCTTCACTCTGGCCGACGGAATAGCGTACGTCAAGTCTGCCATCGAGGCCGGACTTAATGTTGACGATTTTGCCCCCAGACTGTCATTCTTCTTTAACGCGCACCTCAACTTCCTTGAGGAAGTGGCAAAATTCAGGGCCGCCCGCAGGCTGTGGGCCAAAATTATGAAGGAAAGATTCGG
This sequence comes from Bacillota bacterium, assembly GCA_049323915.1. Taxonomy (GTDB): domain Bacteria; phylum Bacillota; class Desulfotomaculia; order Desulfotomaculales; family Desulfocucumaceae; genus BRHc4a. Next base: position 34,265 of record JBMOPC010000115.1, on the reverse strand, counting down.
GGCGAAAAACCCCCGCTCCATGATGCTCCGCTTCCATACCCAGACCGCTGGATGTACACTCACCGCCCAGCAGCCCGACGTCAACATAATGAGGGTGGCGTTCCAGGCCCTCAGCGCCGTGCTGGGAGGCACCCAGTCTCTGCACACAAACTCAAGAGACGAGGCCCTGGCCCTGCCCAACGAGGACTCGGTGCTGATCGCGCTCAGGACCCAACAGGTGATAGGATATGAAATAGGTGTTGCCGACACCGTGGATCCCCTTGGCGGATCGTATATGATAGAAAGCCTTACCGACGACATTGAAAAGAGGGCCATGGACTACATTCAGAAAATAGACTCACTGGGCGGAGCACCAGAGGCAATTGAATACATGCAGAAGGAGATACAAAACAGCGCATACCGTTACCAGACCGATATAGAAAGCGGCAAAAAGGTTGTAATAGGAGTCAACAAGTTCCTGATGGAGTCGGAGCGGCCAAAGGGACTACTGCGGGTTGACCCGTCGGTGGGAGAGCGCCAGCTGGAAAAACTGGCCAAACTCAGGTCCGAACGTGACAGCAGGCGGGTAGAGGAGATATTGAATGAAATACGCGGCGCAGCGGCCGGAAATGAAAACCTGATGCCCTACTTCATTGAGGCGGTAAAAAGGTACGCCACCCTTGGCGAGATTTGCGGCATATTAAGAGAGGTCTTCGGTGAATACAGGCAGCAAATAGTTTTTTAGGCGGGAGGGTTGTATATGATCAGCAAACCGATAAGGGTTTTGGTAGCCAAACCCGGACTTGACGGGCACGACAGGGGCGCCAAGGTAATAGCCCAGGCCCTGCGCGATGCCGGAATGGAAGTTATATATACGGGCTTAAGGCAAACTCCGGAACAAATAGTACAGGCCGCCCTGCAGGAAGACGCGGACGTGGTTGCCTTAAGCAGCCTTTCCGGGGCTCACCTTCACCTTTTCCCACCGGTGGTGAAAGGATTGCAGAATAATAACGCGGGAGATATTCTGGTGCTGGGGGGGGGAGTCATTCCGGACGAGGACATCCCCCTGCTGAAGGAAGCCGGCATTGCTGAAATATTCGGCCCCGGAACCAACACCAAAGATGTGGTTCAATATATAAAGGGCAGGATTGAAAAATAATTAATTCTACGGGCAGGTGAATCTTTCGATGATTAAAAAAATTGACCACATAGGGATAGCCGTAAAGGATTTGAACGAGGCTGTCAAGCTCTACGAAGGACTGCTCGGTTTAAAGGTTACCGAGATAGAAGAGGTTGCGGAGCAAAAGGTGAGGGTGGCCTTTTTGCCCACCGGTGACAGCGAGGTGGAGCTTTTGGAATCAACCACCCCGGACGGCCCCATTGCCCGGTTTATCGAAAAAAACGGAGAGGGAATTCAGCACATAGCCTTCAGGGTTGACAACCTGGAAGAAAAACTGGCGGAATTAAAGGAAAAAGGCGTCCGCCTGATAGATGAAAAGCCGCGACGGGGGGCCGGAGGCGCAATGATAGCATTCCTGCACCCAAAATCCACCTTTGGGACACTTGTAGAACTGTGTGAAAGAAAATAGCGGGAGGTTCAAGATGAGTAATATTAATGACAAACTGGAGCAGCTAAACAGGTTAAGATCGCAGATAGTCGCCGGAGGCGGAGAGAAGAGGATAGAAAAGCAGCATGAAGCAGGCAAGAAGACTGCCCGTGAAAGAATAGAAATGCTTTTTGACCCCGGGACTTTCGTGGAACTGGTAACCTTCGCCGGAGATGAAAATATAGACAATCTGAAGAACCCCGGCGAAGGCGTGGTGGTCGGCTACGGAAATATAGGCGGGAGGAAAGTCTGTGTCTACGCCCAGGACTTTACCGTATCCGGAGGCTCCCTGGGAAGAGTCCACGCGGCAAAGATATGCAGGGCCCTTGATTTCGGGATGAAAGTCGGGGTGCCGGTTATCGGGCTGAATGATTCCGGCGGCGCCAGAATACAGGAGGGCGTCGACGCCCTGAACGGCTATGGCGAAATATTCTACAGAAACACACGGGCATCCGGAGTTATACCCCAGATTTCAGTGATAATGGGTCCCTGCGCCGGCGGCGCCGTCTATTCGCCGGCACTGACAGACTTTATCATAATGGTCAAAAAAACAAGCCAGATGTTTATTACCGGCCCGCAGGTCATTAAGGCGGTTACAGGCGAAGAGGTGAGCATGGAAGTCCTGGGCGGGGCCATGACCCACAACCAGACCAGCGGAGTGGCCCATTTCGCCGCAGAGGACGAGGAGGACTGCATAAACCTCATACAGAAGCTGCTGAGCTATCTGCCCTCAAACAATTATGACACCCCGCCCGTGGTTTCTGTCATGGAGCCGGAGGGCAGCCGGGAGGAACTGCTTGACATAATACCCGAAAGCCCGCACCTGCCCTATGACGTGAAGAAAATCATCAAACTGGTGGTTGACGGCGGAGAATTTCTTGAAGTCCAATCCCATTACGCCAAGAACGCCGTAATTGGGTTCGCCAGGGTGAACGGACAGTCGCTGGGCATAATCGCCAACCAGCCGGATTACCTGGCAGGTTGCCTTGATATAAACGCCTCCGATAAAATAGCCAGGTTCGTCAGGTTCTGTGACTGCTTCAACCTTCCCCTGATAACCTTTATGGACGTCCCCGGCTTCCTTCCCGGCACAAATCAGGAGTACGGCGGGATAATAAGACATGGGGCAAAGATGCTCTACGCCTATTCCGAGGCAACGGTGCCCAAAATCACCATAATTCTGAGGAAGGCCTACGGAGGGGCATATCTGGCCATGTGCAGCAGCAGCCTCAGGGCGGATAACGTGTTTGCCTGGCCTACCGCCGAAATTGCGGTAATGGGCCCCGAGGGGGCGGTAAATATAATCTACAGGAATGAAATTGCCAGCGCCGGGAACCAGGCGGAAACCAGGGCAAGATTAACAGCCGAATACAGGGACAGGTTTGCCAATCCATACATAGCCTGCGCCAGGGGATATGTTGACGATGTTATAGACCCCAGGGATACCCGTAAAAAAATCATCGAAACCCTGGACATTCTTTCGACCAAGGAAGATCACGGCCCTGAAAAAAAGCACGGCAATATTCCGTTATAAAGGAATGGGGACACACCTGCTGAAGACTGAGTAATCCTCTTAGGACAGGAATGTCCCCAATTAAAGAATAATCCAAACCCATTCCAGGAAATAAGTGACATAATTAAATAGGAGGTTGCAGAATGAAAAGAAAGAAAATCACCATCGTGGGCTCCGGAAACGTCGGGGCAACCTGCGCCCACTGGGCGGCAGCCAAGGAACTGGGTGACATAATGCTTATCGATGTGGTGGAAGGCGTTCCGCAGGGCAAGGCCCTTGACCTTATGGAGGCCGCCCCCATCGAGGGGTACGATTGCAATATCGTGGGAACAAACAGCTACGAGGACACGGCGGGTTCCGACCTGGTGGTTATTACCGCCGGCATCGCCAGGAAGCCCGGCATGAGCAGGGACGACCTGCTGTCCACAAACGCCAAAATAGTGGCATCCTGCGCCGAACAGGCGGCAAAATATTCACCGGACGCTTACATTATTGTTGTTACAAATCCCCTTGACATAATGGCCCACGTAGCCCTGAAAGCCTCCGGCTTTCCCCCCAACAGGGTGCTGGGGATGGCAGGAGTGCTTGATTCCGCAAGATTCCGCACTTTTATCGCGCTGGAACTGGGAATATCCTTTGAAGACGTAAGCGCATTCGTACTCGGAGGCCACGGTGACGACATGGTCCCGCTGGTAAGGTACAGCTATGCCGGTGGAATACCCATTGAAAAACTGATTCCCGCCGACAGGATAGATGCAATTGTTGAGCGCACAAGAAAGGGAGGGGCCGAGATAGTAAACTATCTCAAATCCGGAAGCGCCTACTATGCCCCGGGAGCATCCGTCATTCAGATGGCCGAGGCAATTTTGAAGGACAAGAAGAGAATACTTCCGGTGGCCGCTTACCTGCAGGGAGAATACGGCGAGAAGGACATGTATTTCGGTGTCCCGGCAATAATCGGCGGCGGCGGTGTGGAAAAAATACTGGAAGTGGACCTGACGGAGGATGAAAAGGTCCAAATAGCCAAGTCAGTCCAGTCAGTTCGCAATCTTCTGAAAGTGGCAAATCTATAATATGCAGATGGGGTTTCTCAAAGGAAACCCCATCTAAAAACAAAAAGATGTATATTGTATTCAAAAATTAAGGTAGTAGAAAGGATGGTATAGAATGATAAAAAGGCATGTAGGCATCACCGACACGACACTGCGGGACGGACACCAGTCTCTTCTGGCTACAAGAATGAAAATTGAAGACATGCTGCCCATCGCCGAAGAAATAGACAGCATGGGGTTTCATTCTGTTGAAATATGGGGCGGCGCCACCTTTGACTCATGCATGAGATTTCTCAATGAAGACCCCTGGGAGCGCCTCAGAACCCTGAAGAAGGTGTTCAAAAACACAAAGACCCAGATGCTGCTGCGCGGGCAGAATGTGGTAGGATACAAACACTACGCCGATGACGTGCTTGATGAGTTTATCAAATACAGCGTCGCAAACGGAATGGATATTTTTAGAATATTCGACGCCCTTAATGATGTGAGGAATATGGAGCGGGCCATGAGAGTGGCCAAGCAGGAGGGCGGCCATGTCCAGGCAACAGTGGTGTACACAATAAGTCCTTACCATGACCTGGAATTCTATATGCGGACAGCCAAGGAACTTCAGGAAGTAGGCGCCGACTCCATCTGCCTCAAAGACATGGCGGGAATACTTTCCCCCTACATAGCCTATGACATTATAAAAGGATGGAAGGAAATACTGGATATACCGGTGCAGCTTCACGCCCACTATACCAGCGGTATGGCCTCCATGTCCTACCTAAAGGCCATAGAGGCGGGGTGCGATGTTGTGGACTGCGCCATTTCCAGCATGGCGCTGCAAACCTCGCAGCCGGCCATCGAGACAATGGTGGCGTCACTGGACCAGGGCCCGTTCACAACCGGCCTGGATCTGACAAAACTATCCCGCATAGCCGATTATTTCAGAGAGGCCAGGAAGAAATACGTTCAGTACGACAGCTCCTCAAGCAGCGTTGACACCAATGTGCTGCTGTACCAGGTGCCGGGTGGAATGATATCAAACTTCGTGAACCAGCTTAAAGAACAAAACGCACTCGATAAACTGCCCCAGGTACTGGCCGAAGTACCCAGGGTCAGGGAAGATTTCGGCTTCCCGCCGCTGGTGACCCCCTCCAGCCAGATAGTGGGCGCCCAGGCTGCAATAAACGTTATCGTAGGCCAGCGCTACCTGTTCGCCACCGATGAGGTCAAGAACTATATGCGCGGCTTCTACGGACGTCCTCCGGCCCCGGTAAACGAGGAAGTGCGTAAAAAGATAATAGGCAACGAGGACCCCATCACCGTACGCCCGGCCGACCTCATTGAGCCTGAGCTTCCCAGGGCCCGGGAACTGGTGGCCGAATATATTCAACAGCCCGAAGACGTTGTCTCGGCGGCACTTTTCCCGCAGGTGGCGCCGGAATTCTTAAAGCAGAGAGCATCCGCCGGTAAAGCTTAATGGCTCCGGATAAATCAAAATGGTTTTTTACACCCGCCAGTGGCGGGTGTAATTTTTTAACCGAAAATTAAAATTAAACATCTCTTTTATTAACCTTATCTGTATTGTTTATTAACAAAGCAATTGTATTCTCATATAAACACAAACCGTTATAAAGGAGTGTAACAAATGACCAAAAAAAGATGGACACTGGCACTGGTAATCATTTTAGCTATTGTTGTTGCGGCAGCCGGCTGTGGAAAAAGCGATAAAAAAGAAGATGGCGCCAAGGGCGGCGGCAAAACAACAATAACAATCGCGGGATCAACCTCGGTACAGCCTCTTTCCGACGAGCTGGCAAAGGCCTACAGCCAGAAAAACCCCAACACTACAGTCAACGTTCAGGGCGGCGGATCTTCCCAGGGCGTCAAGGCGGCTGCCGACGGAATCGCCCAGATAGGCGCCAGCTCAAGAAAGCTCAAGGACTCTGAAAAGGCCGGCGTAAAGGAAACAACTATTGCCCTGGACGGCATAGCAATAGCGGTACACCCGAAAAACAGCAAGATTACCGACCTTTCTCTGGATCAGGTTAAGGGGATTTTCAGCGGCAAAATAACGAATTGGAAAGAAGTGGGCGGAAACGACGCGCCCATAAGTGTTGTGACCCGTGAGGCCGGTTCCGGAACCCGCGGAGCATTTGAAGAAATAGTAATGCAAGACGCCAAAATCACCGACAAAGCAATAACCCAGGCATCAAACGGGGCAATCAGGAGCACCGTGGCCGGGGATGAAAAGGCAATCGGCTACCTGTCCTTGGGCTATCTCAGCGCCGATGTCAGAGGCATAAAAGTGGAAAATGTGGAGCCGACCGTGGAAAACATTAAAGGCGGGTCATACAAAGTCAGCAGGCCTTTCCTGTACCTTACCAAGGGAGACCCCACCGGGGAAGTCAAGGCGTTCATGGACTTTGTGCTGAGCCCGGCCGGACAGGATATCGTGGGCAAACACTATATCAAAGTTAAATAAACCGGATATGACGACAAATAAAAGCCGGCCATGCCATTGCAAAAGGCCGGCCGGCTTTTTCCACCCGACATGGACAATGTTTCTTAATACATTATTAACAGATGATTAACTTTGAATTAACTTCATTGAAGCAGGAATTTTACCGCACTGATATAAACTTATTACTTGGAAAATGCTTATCACTTGCTAGGATGAATGAATAATGAAAAACCTCATGGAAAAACCAATTGAAAGGATACTTCTGGTAAGTGCCGTTACGGCCATTTTTATTGTTCTTTTAATTTTTGTATTTATTTTTATAGAAGGGCTTCCTATAATCAAGAAATACGGCCTAATGCATTTCATTACGGGCAATTTCTGGCACCCGGGCGATTCGGAATTCGGCCTTTTTCCCATGATAATTGGCTCAATATATGTAACCATGGGATCTTTAATACTTGGAGTGCCGCTGGGAATAGGGTGTGCCATATTTCTTGCCGAAATGGCGCCCAAGAGGGTTACAATGGTCATCCGCCCGGCAATTGAGCTTTTGGCTGGCATACCGTCGGTGGTTTACGGCTTCTACGGGCTTGTGGTGCTGGTGCCCCTTATCAGGGAGATATTCGGTGGCAGAGGATTTAGCGTTCTGGCAGGGTCCATTGTGCTGGCCATAATGATACTGCCGACAATCATAAACATCTCCGAGGATTCCATAAGGGCTGTTCCCCGTGAATTCAAGGAAGGGTCTTTCGCCCTGGGGGCCACACACTGGCAGACAATCAAAAAAGTGATACTGCCCACCGCCAGGTCGGGAATTATCACCGCCGTGGTGCTTGGCATGGGCAGGGCGATAGGGGAGACCATGGCCATAATTCTGGTGACCGGCAACGTCGCAGTAGTCCCAAAATCTGTTTTGGAGCCGGTCAGAACACTCACCGCCAATATAGCCATAGAAATGGGGTACGCAGCCGGCGACCACGCCAGCGCACTCTTTGCCACTGGAATTGTGCTTTTCGTGTTTATAATCATACTGAACTGCCTGGTTGCTTTTGTACCTAAGAGGGTTGGTGACTGACTATAATGTTAAAATCCGTTAAAATCGAAGAAAATATTGCAAAGATCTTTCTTTGGGTTTCAGTTGTGGTTACACTTTTAAGCCTTTTTGCCATTCTGTTTCACATACTTAAACAGGGGATAGGCGTGATCAGCTGGGAATTCCTTACCGCATACCCCGAGGATATGGGGCAGAAAGGAGGCATTTTCCCGTCAATAGTAGGAACGATATATTTAATTGTGGTAGCTCTGTTTTTCGCGGCCCCTGTGGGGATACTGGCCGCCATCCACCTGACTGAATACACCAGAAAAGGAAGGCTGGTCAATATAATCCGCTTCGCCACCGAAACGCTGGCAGGAATACCGTCGATAATATTCGGCCTTTTCGGCTTCTCCTTTCTGGTTATTTTTATGGGATTCCGCTGGTCGATACTTTCGGGCGGGCTTACCCTGGCCATTATGATACTTCCCACTATTATAAGGACCACAGAAGAGGCTATAAAAAGCGTCCCCCAAATGTACAGGGAGGGCAGTCTGGCACTTGGGGCCACAAAATGGCAGACCATTTACAAAATAGTACTTCCTGCGGCGCTGCCGGGAATTGTTACCGGGATAATTCTGGGGATCGGCAGGGCGGTGGGGGAGACCGCTGCCGTTCTTCTTACCGCCGGCAGCTCACTTAACCTCCCAACCTCTATTATGGACCCCGCCAGATCTCTTTCGATACACCTTTACACACTGGCATCCGAGGGGATATCTTTTAAAAACGCATATGGGACTGCAACCGTTCTAATTATTTTAATTTTGATGATAAACATCACGGCTAATTTATTAATGAATAAAATGACATCAAGAACATCAGGATGATTCTATCTTTTAATAATCCCGCTTAAAGCCTGTAATTTGATTACAGGCTTTTTTATGCATATAAAATAGCATTCGGCGCATTATATAAACGTTCCATAAGATACGGAGGTTGCCAGAATTGAGCATTTGTACCAAACACTTATGGCCCGCCTTTAAGATCCTGCTTATTGCGGGCTCACCAATCCAAAAAATCATAGACAAGGGAGGTGAAACCCACCTATTCATCAACAATCAGTCGCTGGATATTCTAAAAAATGATGGCAAGATCACTACGTTCAATACCATTGAAAGATACAGGCAGTATATTGATTTGGGAAACCTTTGGGCCGACAAGGGCTGGAAATGTTTTGCTCATTATTACAACCCTCAGAATGGTAAAGGCATAATTCCGTTGATATCAGCGTTTACGGAATGCAACAATTATTTCGAGGCCGCTTTATTCAACTGGAAAATTGAAAAATACCAGAAAGCCATGTTTTACCTGGGAGCAGCCGCACACATTGTACAGGATATGTGTGTTCCTCATCATGCCATGGGCATAGCATTCAACGGTCACAGAAAATTTGAAACATGGGCCATGATAAATAAAGATCAGTTTAAAACAAAAAATTCCAGCCTTTATGACGACTTTAAAAGTATATATGAATTAGTCAATGCTAATTCAGAATTAGCCAGAAAATATTATTATGATGTCGCAGAATACAGTATTATTGGCTATATGAAAACAGCAAAAGAGCTATTATCCCTTTCACAAAAAACGACAGCATACTTGTTTGATTACTTTGTTAGAATATCCCACTAGACAAATTTGTTAATGTTTTGAATTTTCCTATAATTTTAATGTACATAGTATATGTACATTAAAGCACTTAAATCACCCTTTCGGCACTTCGTTCCGTCCATTTAAGGACAAAATAATGATTTTTCCGGTGCTATAAAATAAAATATGTTTATACATTAAACTAATTTTTTCAATTAGGATGGTATATTTTGGTAAAGTTTGATTCTAATAAACTCAAAAAAATTCCAAAAAAGTGCATCCTTGAGGAAGATAAAGTATGTGACAACTGCTGCGAATGTTTTGTCTGCGACCTGGACCCGACAAAGTCCTGTGACAATTGCGCCAAATGCCTTGAGCTGGCTGATTTTAACGCAATAGAAATCAGTGACATCCTGTTATATAACGAAAAAATATTTGAGTACGGCAAGAACGACAGAAAGAAAGCTACTAAGCCCACCGTCCAAAGAAATGCTGAAAAACCTGAAAGGGTTGGTAATGCTGAGGATAGGGAAAAGTAGTTTTTTTTATGGCTTTATTAGTTCCGATAAGATATGTTATGTAAACCATTGGGAGAAAGGACCCCTCCCCCCCCTGATAAAAAAAAGCTGATCAATTGACTTCTTATTAATCAGCTTCCTCATTATATGACCCTTATCCTGGCACAATGACTTTTACGGCAGTGCTCCCTAACTGCACCCGGCATCGTTAAACAGCTCATTACGTACCCAACTCATAATCTCATCGTCAATACTGAAGAGCCCGTGCCTCTTTATCTCTCCCCCCTGCTTTTTTATGGCTGAAAGAAGCATTTCCGGATCAGGCTGCTTTTTAATCAGATTGCACTCTGCGCTGTATTTCTTTATCTTATAAAACGCCAGCTTGGGAACCCCTTCATATACGTCTATAACGAAGGCATAGCCCTCCCTGTTTAGTTTGAACTCGTCCCCAACTTTAAAGTCCCAAATAATCCTCTCCTCTAAATCTTTCCACAGGCTCACTCTACAGTCCTCCCCTATATTCTTTAGTCTTTATATTCCTTTCTTTTTGCCAGGGAAAAATCCTCCGTGAATATACCTGGCGTCATAAATGCTGTAAAAAGCATCCGGGTAAACTTTTTCCAGCAAACTTATTGCCTTGTTAAGGTCCTTCTTTTTCAGTGTCACAAAAAGTATTGTCCTCTCGCCGTCCCTGCCGCGCCCGGATACCGATGTGACCCCGAAGCCCTCGTTCCGCAGCTTGCCGCTCATCTGATCGTGGTTGCATTTATCGCAAAAGACCTGCAGTGATATATAACCAAGCGCCAGCCTGGAGTCTATCAGGCTGCCCACGTAGTTGCCGGTGGCAAAACCGCCTGCGTAGGCAATAACCTTGAAGGGATCGGTCAGTCCCCCGGCAAGGACCTGACTTATAGCCACCAGGAAAATAACCACTTCGATGAAGCCTATAAAAGCGGCCATAAATCTCTTATCCCTGGTCAGCATTAGAATCCTTATTACATCCAGGGACATGTCAACAACCCTGGCGAAGAATATAAACAAATACCCGCCCACCAGGGGCAATACGTTTTCCATTTTCTCCCCCCGTAATTAATAAAAGAATTAATCTTTCCCCGCCGATATTTCTTCCATCTGATCTCTTAATTCAACCAGATGCATCTTTTCTTCTTCCAGCAGCCTGCTCATCATCTCCCGGACCACCTGGGAATTGGCCTGGTTATATATGCCCTGGCACAGGAGTATTGAGTCCTTCTCAGCCAATATGCCGAGGGCCAGGGCTTCCGCGGGGGTTTTCACCCCGGCCTGATCACCGCCGGCCATCTGGTGAAACACCCCCTTCCTTACGAGGGCCTCCAGCAGCTTTGCCTCTTTTTCCGGCATCTCTTCGCTATTGTTCTCTATTTCGTACCGCAAGAGCTTTTCAAAGGCTGCTTTATGCTCCTGCTCCTCCCTGGAGAGCTTTTCAAAAATGGCTTTAATCCTTTTGTCGTCTGTTGAGTTAAACTGTTATTCCCGGCATTTGTCCTTTCCCGGCCTTCCGGTCCAGTAATTCCATGTAACAGCCGGCCAGCCTCTCGGCGCTTTTTCTTGAGGAAAGGTCGGCTGAGTTGCGCATTGCCGCTTCTCCCATCCTGTTTCTCAGATCTTTATCTCCGAGTATCAGGTCAAGTTTTTCTTCGAATTCATCCAAGTTGTTTGAAGTTAAAAAGCCGTCCTCTCCGTCCTTTACCATCTCGCTGACGCCAAATGCGCTCACGGCCACCGAGGGAACGCCGGCCGCCTTGGCCTCGCCCAGAACAAGCCCCTGGGTTTCGGTCACCGAGGCGAACACAAATGCATACGAACTGCAGTAATACCTGTGTATCTGGTCACTCTGGACCAGACCGGTAAAAATAACTTTTTCATGCACCCCCAGATCTTTGGCCTGATTTTTCAAATTGGACTCCTCCGGCCCCCCGCCCACTATTACAAGTACGGTATCGGGGTGCCTGGGAAACACCCTGGCAAAAACATCAATAATAAAGCCGAGATTTTTCTCCTTGCCCAGCCTGCCGACACACAGCAGCACCCTTGTATTCCCGGGAAGGCCGTAATTGCTGTGAATCCAACTGTCATTCTGTCCCTTGAATTTTTCCGTGTCAATTCCCGTGGGAATATTTACTATATTGGTCATGACCCCGTTTTTTTTCAGGTGGCCTGCTATTACAGCAGTGGGGGTGATGACAAGGTCGCATCCGTTGCAGAACTCCCTGTAATACTTCCTGGTGATCTCCCTGGCAATTTGCTGTCCGAATGGCACATAATGAACGTAAAGATCATAAAGAGTATGAAATGTAAAAACCAGAGGTATGCCCAGTGCCCTGGCATATTTTGCCCCCAGCCTGCCCAGTAAAAATGGCGAGTGAACATGGATTATATCAGGGGCGAAGGATGCCATGGCCGGCTTTAGTCTTATGGAAAAGGGTATGGCCAGGGAAAAAGAGGTGTTGGTCGGGGCCGGCACCGAGGCGAATCTGAAAACCCTGCTGTCTTCCTCACAGTGTTTGTAGTTTGGGGCAAAAATCTTTACTTCATGGCCCAGGCCCGTGAGATCCCTGGTAAACAGGTCGATGGAGTTGACCACTCCACTGGTATACGGCCTGTAGCTGTCGGTAAAAATACCTATTTTCATTGAAATCCTCCACCATTTGTCAAATGCAACAATATTATAACATATACTACCTTTCTTCAGCCTGCCTGCCCCAATTAAAACAGACATAATTTATTCTCCAGCCGCCGCTGCCGTGCGTCATGGCAAATAATCCCTTGCCAAAATCATTATGACCAGTATTAACATCCTCTATTCTTATAAGCGCCTCGGCCAAAGCCCTCTTCCCGTCGCTGCACATTATTTTCAGGTCAGCCACCTTGTACACGCTGTACCAGTCCGTTGGCTCCCTTATAAACTCCCAGGTCCTTTCAGTCAGGTCGTCCAGAAGAACCCCCTCAAAATACCTGCCGAGGAATTGCCTGACCTCATTTTTACTCCGGCAGCTCATCCATCCGCTGTCCTCCACTGCACCTCTCACAATTTCGTAAATATCGCTCTGATTTACCGGATGATCCCGCGTTGCCCCTCCGTTTACTTCGATTCCTTCCACCACTTTTATATTCATGATTACAAAAAAAGCAAGCGGAATTATTATTACCTTCAGCCAGTTCAAACCAACACCCCCCTGGCATAAGTTTTCAACCACCGGGGGCTTTAATCCTTGCCATTTTTTGGCATTATATGTACATGGCTTTTTTTTTAATAACTGTTTTTAATACCGTATCCTGCAAATAAAACAAAGAACCGCCTTTAGATCAAGGCGGCTACAGTCCCCTTAAATGTTCGGGCTTTAATCTGTACTTTCCCGGATTTGACACAACATCATCCAGCAGGCTGGTAAGCCTTTCCTTGTCGCCGGGGAAACTCCCTTTCAGCGGCAGATAGTTTGAAGCATGGTTGCACCGGAAAAGGCATTTGTCCAGGTTGAGGTTTTCCAGCAGCCACTTAATCTCCTGCAGGCTTTCAAGAGGGTCCGGCAGGATAAACTCACCTTTTTTTAACTTTTTGTATAAAGCCGTGTTTGGCGTGGGAGTCAATGTAAGGGCCCCCACATAGTCCGGCTGTATACTGTTCAGCACGGCGGCGGTCTCCACGGCGTTTTCATAAGACTTGTCTTTTCCTCCCAGGCCGGTTAAAACTGTGACCGACAGCTCAAATCCCGAATCCTTTGCCTTTCTCCCCGCCTGCACCATTTCATCGGGGCCAACCCCCTTGTTTACTTCTTTAAGTATGTTTCCGCTCCCTGACTCCACCCCCAGATAAAGCAGCTGCAGCCCGGATTCTCTAATTAGTTTTAATTCATCGGCGCCTTTATCCAGCAAGTCCTTGGGCCCCGCATAGCAAGACACTCTCTTCAGGCGGGGGAAGGTTTTGTAGAGCCTTTCCAGAAGGGAAACCATCATTGCCGCTTCCATTGCCAGGGCGTTTCCGTCAGCCAGAAATATTCTTTCCACATCGCTGGAATAACTGGAGGCGTCCATTATATCGGTTTCTATCTCGCGCCATTCTCTGATGCGGAACTTTTTCATCTTGTACATTCCGCAAAAGGTACAGGCGTTATGAGAGCAGCCTATGGCCACCTGCAGTATCAGGCTGAAAGCCTCACTGGGCGGCCTGAACAACGGCATGTCGTATTTCACGCCAACATCACCTCCGTACCTTAAAGAACTTTTTTCGGCCACAGAGGACACAGAGAATTACCGCTTCTGTGCACTCTGCTTAAATCTCACCCTTTGAGCAGGGAATGCACACGGTCTTTCCCTGCACAGCCACTGTCCTTGTTTCCATAGCGGCTTCGCCGCATTTTTCGCACTGAACCGATTTTTGTATTTTTGCTTTGGGCGGAATTTCAATGTCCACAAATCCGACCTCGAAGCAATTTTCCCCGGAATCCAGTATATTCTGTATATGTCTTTGCTGCAACTCAAAAAATACTCTTTTTTCCTCCCCTGACGCCTCTCCGGAATGTACTTTCACCCTCATGCTGCTTAACTCCGGATTGTTAAAGGCCCCGTATCTTACAGCCACCCTCACGGCTTTCCCGAAGGCCCTCCTGGCAAAGGTGTACACCTGTTTGCCGTAATCCCGGAAAAACAAGTTTCCCTTTCCAAAAGTGCATCCTGCCAGGACCTGCACAGCGTCCACCCCGCAGGCGTCATTTTCCACTATAGCCACCATCTCTTCGTCAACCGATCTTGAATAGCCCAGTTTTTCCAGCGCCAGCGTGGTGGCCCTGAAACCAATGGCCAGTCCCGGGCACACATGCCCGTGAAACTCCTGCACCTTTTCCCATGGAGTCTTTTCCATACACATGTTAAAAATACCCTCCTTAATTGGGGACATTCCTCCATCGGGGACATTCCTGTCTTAAGAGGATGACTCAATCTTCAGCAGGTGTGTCCCCATACCTTGTTTGGTGTGTCCCCTTTCTTTGATCCTAATCCTCGTCGCCAAAGGATATCCCCAGCTGTCTGGCCGCTCTGAGCAGTTCATTATCAAGGGGGACCTTCCTCTGGCCTTGCACCGCCTCTTCAAGGGGGACCGTATCAATATCCGATCCTTTCAGGCACACCATTTGGCCGTATCTGCCCTCCATCAGGTAGTTTACCGCGGCGGTGCCGTACCTGGTGGACAGTATCCTGTCAAAGGCTGTGGGAGATCCTCCCCTTTGCAGGTGGCCAAGAACGGTTACCCTTGATTCCTTGCCGGTGAGGGACTCGATCTCACGGGCCACAACCTGGCCTATGCCTCCCAGCCTTATGGGGTCAAAGCTGTCCTCCACCCTCTTTTGTATTACCACATCGCCTCCGGCCGGCTTTGCCCCCTCGGCCACAACAATTATACTAAATTTTTTGTTCTGGCTGCTTCTGTGAATTATTTTTTTGGCCACATATTCTATATTATAGGGGATCTCCGGAATGAGAATCACATCGGCGCCCCCGGCTATGCCGGCGTGCAGGGCTATCCACCCGGCGTTCCTCCCCATTACCTCAAGGACCATAGCCCTGTGGTGGGATTCAGCAGTGGTGTGAAGCTTGTCCAGCGCCTCTGTGGCCGTGGTCAGCGCGGTATCGAAGCCGAATGTCTGATCAGTGGCGTATAGGTCGTTGTCTATTGTTTTGGGAACCCCGATCAGGTTAATCCCCTTGCCGTACAGTTCCTTGGCTATGGACAGGCTTCCGTCCCCCCCGATGACAACAAGGGCGTCAACCTCGTGGATACTGGTATTCTCTACAACCCTGTCCGACACATCCACGAAGACCCTTTCCCCTCCCTTGATTATTGGGTAATGAAAGGGGTTGTCCCTGTTGGTGGTTCCCAGAATTGTACCGCCCCTGGGGAGTATTCCGGCCACCTCGTTTTCCGTAAGCTCCCTGGCCTGGTTTTTTATCAGCCCACCGAATCCGTTTAAAAAACCCACCACCGATAAATTGTATTCCCTTACGGCGCATTTCACAACCGATCTTATGACGGCATTCAGCCCCGGGGCGTCACCCCCGCCGGTCAGAACGCCTATCCTCTTTATTCTGCTTCCGGAATTCATCAAGCTAACCTCCCAGAAAGATTTTATCAGCTGTGCTCCATTAAGAAATCATGAATCAATACATTAAGTTTTTCAGGCTGCTCAAGCATTGTAATATGCCCGGAGTTTTCCACAACCTCCAGGCGGGCTTTTCTTAGTTTGTCTGCCAGGAACTGACCGTATTTAACCGGGGTCATTACATCCCTGTCCCCGGTAACCACAAGGGCCGGCAAATCGATTTCACCCAGCCTCCCGCTTACGTCAAATTGGTTGCAGGCAGTGAAATCCGAATAAAAAACCGAAGGGTCCGTGTTTTCAATCTCCTGGGCCGCCGCCTGTATAACGGCCTCCTGCGTTCCGGGGGCGTATAGCGCCGGGGCCATGTTCTCCGGCGCATTTCCGTTTTTAAAGCTCTCCAGTATGGCGGGAAGGACCCTCAGCCTGGAACCGGTGCCCACCAGTATCAGTCCGGCCAGCCTTTCAGGATAATTTAGCGCGAAGTCCAGGGCGATGGCGCCCCCCATTGAATGCCCGGCAAGAAAAAAGGGACTTGCCAGCAAACGCTGGGAGAATGAGTTTATAAACTCACTGTATGCTTCGATGCTGTCGAAGGGGCTCCCCCCGGAAAGCCCGTGTCCCGGCAGGTCTACGGCTATGGCAAGAAAATCCCGGCCCAGATATGAAAGCTGGTGGTGCCATTTTGCATGGTTTCCTCCCGCCCCGTGTATAAAAACGACTGCCTGCCCCGGGTCCATGCCTGACGGCATTTTTGCCGAATAATGATATTTCACACCGTTCATGGTCACATACGGCACTGCAATCACTCCCCCGTTATCCATATTTAACATGTAACCTTGTTAATAGTTAAAATAATTCTATTATAATCGGGGACATTCCTCCAAATGAGGTGTGTCCCCTTTCCTTATATATACTGCCAGGGAAATACTTCTCCTGGCTGTATGGCAAAAAAAACCGGCGCCAGGTCCGGTTTTTTAATATCAACTTTTATCCGCAATCAGTGATGTGAGTGCGCGTCGCAGCCGTGGCCCTTTTCCTCTTTGACATCCTCATATTTTTTCCACATTGACGCCAGAGCATAAGCAAATGCCAGCATTCCCACGGTGGTAACCACTCCGAAAACTATTCCCTGCCATGCAGTTTCAAAAAACATAATCTCTCCTCCCAGAATCCCCGTGTCTCCTGGCGCAAGACATAAGGTCATATGCGTTTATTGTCCGGCCCTGCGGGCCAATTCCTCAAGTATGCCTTTAAGTTTCTTGTTGGATTCCCCGTAGCCGGCCCAGTCACCCGATTTAAGCCTGGACAGACCCTCCTCGTATACCTTGTTTGCCTCCTGGGCCAATTCTTTTACCGATTTCTGGGCTCCGGCCACCTCAGGCTTCTGCGAATCGGGCTTCGCAGGCTCCCTGGCTATTTCTTTTCCGAACAGCTTTTGCAGCGCTTCGTTGAGCGTGGGCTCCATAACAATCTTGTCTCCGTGGGCCACTATTACACGCCTCAGTTCGGGCATCTTGCTCTGCTCAGACTGCAGGTACAGAGGCTCAACGTATAGGAGCGCATCCTTAACCGGTATCACCAGGAGATTGCCTCTGATCACGGATGTGCCTCTCTGGCTCCACAGTGTCAGCTGCTGTGAGATATAGGAATCCTGGTTTATTCTAGCCTCCACCTGCGCCGGGCCGTACACCAGCTCCTGCTTGGGGAACTCGTACAGCAGCAGCTTGCCGTAATTTTCCCCGTCTGAGCGGCCGGCCAGCCAGGAAATCATGTTTATCTTTTTATGCGGGGTAAAGGGCATTATCTGTATAAACTCCGGCTTTTTCTCCCCGGGCAGCTTTACGATGGTGTAGTATGGCTCCATCTGCTGCTCCTTCTGGCCGAAGAGCTCGTTGGGCAGGCTCCACTTGTCTTCCTTGTTGTAGAACACCTCGGGGTCTTCCATGTGATAGATAAGGTATTTTACAGCCTGTACCATAAACATGTCTTCAGGATACCTGGTATGCCTGCGCAGTTCCTCGGGCATATCTTTGAAGGGCCTGAACATCCCCGGGAATATTTTATCATAGGTTTTTATGATAGGATCACTTTCATCTGCAATATAATAACTAACCATTCCGGTATAGGCGTCAACCACCACTTTAACCGAGTTCCTTATATAATTTACGCTCCGGTCAAAGGGCTCGGAATACGGGTACATGTCGGTGACTGTGTATGCGTCCCAGATCCAGTACAGCTTTCCGCCCTCTATCACCATGTAGGGGTCGCTGTCGTACCTCAAAAAGGGAGCTATTTTGGGAACTCTCTGGGTAAGGCTGCGGTTGAACAAAACCTGGCTGTCCGGAGTTATTTCGCTGGAGAGAAGAAGCTTGTAGTCACCCAGCGCCAGGGCGAAAATTGCCCTCTTAAATACCGAACCCACCTTTACCCCGTTTCTCCCCTCATAGGTGGTATAGGCGTTGTCCTCACCCTGGGGATAATCAAACTCCTCGGCCTTGGTATTTACTATCACATAATTGTCGGTCAGCTCGCCGAAGTATATTTCTGGCCTATCCACTTTAATGTCTATGCTGGACACCGGGGGGATATCCTTAATCATCAGCTGCGGCATTCCCTCGGATGTAACCTGGTTGACCGGACTGGCCACAACACCGTATCCATGGGTGTACTTCAGCTTCTGGTTCACCCAGGTCTTGGCGTTTTCGGGAAGCTGCTGCTGGTTCATCTCCCGGGGGGAGATCATCAGCTGCCGGTATTCCCCGTTTATGATATACCGGTCCACATCTATGCTTTTCAGCTCGTAATAGGTCCTCATCTCCTGTATCTGTGCGTAGGTCTGCTGCAGCGGGCGGTAGTCCCACAGACGGATGTTCTCAATGGTGTCCCTGTTCTGAATAATATCCTCGGCAGTCAGTGTTTTGCCCGCCGTGAAAGACTTTCTTTCCACCGAATCAAGGTTGTAGGCCATTCTTGTATATTTGACGCTGTTTTCAATATATGGCCTTTCTTTGTTCAGCTCGTTGGGCACCACAAAGAATTTCTGCACCAGTACCGGATATATCCCTCCCACCAAAACTGAAACCATTACCAGGGCGGCTATCGAATACATTACCAGCCTGAACCTTCTCATAAAAATGTTTATAAGAATGACCAGTGCTATGATAATTGAGACATAAAACAGTATCTTGTAGGCCAGGAGGTTGGCGTGAACATCTGTATAGCCGGGGCCGTGCACTATTCCGCCCGGTGCATTCAGCAACGCGTACTGTTCCAGCCTGTACCCGAAGGCCCTGGCCAGAAAGAAAACCGCGGCCAGTGCCGAAAGGTGAAACCTCGCGGCGTCAGATTTCAGGAAGCCCTTGCTCTGCTGCCCTCCCAGGCTGTCGGCCACAAAATATGCCGCTCCCACCCAGAAGGCTATAAGGAACAGTGACCAGATAAAAAGCTTGTATATAAACTCATAAAAGGGCAGTTGAAAGACGTAAAACCCAATGTCATTGCCGAAGATGGGGTCGGCCACGCCAAAGGGGGTGGGATGAAGGAATTTCTGCAAAATCACCCAGTCCCCGGTAACGGCGGTCCCCACAAAGAATGCCATGGCCAGGCTGATTAGAACATAGACGGCAATAATGGGCCCTGACTTGGCGTAATTGCCCAGCGGCGTTTTGTACAGGGTTATTACATTATTCTCGTCCTCTATAAACCTGTTCTGGTTAGCAGCTTTAACTATTTTTGACTTTGTGGGGATCAGGTTTACAAACAAAAGGATGAAAAAGGCTGTTCCCACTGCCAGTTTAAGGCCTATTTCCGATAATATGATTGTTAAAAATGTGCTCTGATACTGAAGGGAGCCGAACCACAGCCAGTCGGTGTATAAGTTGGCGCCCCAGCGTGCCAGGGAGAGTACTGCCACAAATGCTACAATAACAACTGTAAGAAACCTTTGTTTCATTAAATGACCTCCATAGTATTTAAGGTTTTACTAAATAGGCTTCGGTACTTTCTGGGACTGATCCGACTCATTTCTTATTTTGGCCTCACAAAGCTGGCAAAAAACAATCGGCTTTTTAACCGGAACATCGTCCTCATCATCGTAAGGATCAGCCCTGAATTCTTCCATTTCCACTGTCCTGCCGCACATCATGCAGTTTAATTTCATGATAAACTTCCTCCCCCAAAACCGTCTTATTGCTTTATTCGTCAATAATACCGGGTTTTCCTGCACCGGATTGCGGGTGGTTGTTTTAATATGCTTTGCATTAATGATCATTTATTGTCAATAAAAGTAATTGTCCATTAAGCAATTATTTAAAATAGTTTCTGAGATCCTCGGCCATTACCTCGGGAAGATGCAGTGTCCAGGGATCGAGGTGAAGCATCTGCATGTGGCTCACATCGCTGCCCACCAGGGGGAACAGAGTATATCTGCCCACAACCCTCATGGTGCAGCAAAATCCCTTTTCACCGTTTCCGGCAAAGTACGTGGCCATGTTGAATGCGGGTATGTTTACGGAATTATAGTAGCTTATTACATTTTTTAAGCCGCGGGTCAATTGTACGAGGCGTTCCCCGCTGACATCCCGGAAAGACCGGCAGTTAACCAGCACTGCCGTCACATCAGCCATTCCCAGAGGGGCGAATGTGGCCAGCCACTCAATCCCTCCCGTTGAGCCTATATACCTCTGCCCCTCCTTCTTTTCCGCCTCCACAAGGTCGTGCCAGTAGTTGCTCCCGTGATTATCAAAATAAGCTGCGGCGCAGCGGGCCATTTCCCCATCGAGGCATGCCGGGTCGGCCCCCGCTATCACCTGCATATGGGGGTGGATGAGAGAACCTCCGGCATAGGGCATATAGTTCCAGTTAACAGATGAGAATCCGGCGTTTTCCGGATCTTTATCCTCTATTCTCTTTAGGTATTGCAGCCCGGCCTCTATGCTGCAGGCCATAATCTCCGGTGTTATATCGTCCATTGCAAGATAATGCCTTGAAGTCATAACAACCACACCGGTATGAGTCTCAAAGGGGTGAAGATTTGGCACCAGCACTGCATCTCCAACCCTCAGCCTTCCCTCCGGAATCAGATCCTCGGGAAAGCGGGGCGTTGTCTTTTCAATAACATCCGGGCAGAATGGGCAGAATCTTTTCCTGGACTCCTCTACGAAGGGGGTCCAGTCATGTTTGGGAAAGCCGATTTTACGAAATGGGAAAATGCGGACCATTTTACCGGTAAGGGGGTCATATCTCTTTTCACTGTCTACTTCGTTAAGCTCAAAGTTTTTTGTGGGGTCATAATACCTTGTTTTATTGACCTTTTTTATAAAGTTTATCATAAACGGCCTCCGTTTCAGCTTTGATTGCGGTCTTCCCCCAATACATAATAATTATAATTCATTTTTATACTTTGTTGCACTCCCGCTGACAAAATTTAGAGTGTTCCCCAACCCTTACGGCGGGCAATTGCGCCTTGACAACCAGGCGCATTCTGCTATAATAATTAGTGCGCCTGTTGTTTAGAAATACAGGGGAGTAGCTCAATGGTAGAGCAACGGTCTCCAAAACCGTAGGCTGCGGGTTCGAGTCCTGTCTCCCCTGCCAGTTAAAAAACAAGACGCTGCACGGATTTGCGGTGTCTTTTCTTTTTTGCTTAAAAGGCCTGTAACCTCCTGGAAGTCTGTTAAATATATTAAAGTATGTTGCAAACATTTAAATGTAAAGGGGGATAAATATGGGTTTCGGATTTGGCGGCGGCTACGGTGGCGGATGCGGCGGCGGCGGAGGATACTACCCTCCTTACTTTGACGGCAGCTTCATTCTTTTCCTTATCCTGATTCTGCTTGTCTTCTCATATCCGGGCTTTGGCCACCCTTATGGTGCAGAGAAAAAATAGCCGTCCACGCCAAAGACCTGTCAAAATGCTTCAGTGTCAGTAGCCCGGGCTGCCCAACCCCCGGGCTACTGGCTTTTTGACCACTGTAAGGGGCGGTGTCCGGCCCTGAAGCTGCCGGTCCGCGCTGTTACTCTATTTGTCAATCAGTATTATTTGATTGGGGGTGCATGGGTTTATGGATATCTGCCGGTAGGTTCCCGGTGCGCCGGCCCAAACCCACGACCTGACCTGGGAAAATGTCAGGTAGACTGTTTCCTGGCGGCCACGGACATCACCGTCAATGGAATTAAGCCAGAAAAGGTCCACCCTGAGCAAATCCAGGGCGCTGATCACCTGAAAGTCAGCAAAGCTGTTGTTGTTCCGGGCGATGGCCCTGCCTTCTTTTACGTTTAACTGCTTCCATGCCTCCAAGGACAGGCAGAAGTCCCGGCCTATACCGACACCCCGGCAGACAGGCTCAAATACGAGGTGGCTTCCGTCAAGATGGATTTTAACCAGTTTCCTGGGCATGAAAATTCCTCCTTTGTACCCATTCTGCCTTATTATTCCCAAACAAAAAAAGGCCCCGGGAAGGGACGGAATTTTTTCCGCGGTACCACCCTAGTTGGCCTTTATTAACCCTCTCTTTAGGGTGTAAGGACTGTTCTTTCCCACCTTCAAACCGGCCCTAAAAATAAAAAAGCCGTTAAATCCCATAGGGACGAACGGCTCGCGGTACCACCCTACTTGGCTTTTAAGGCCCAGCTTGTTAAAAGGCACGGGAATTTTATTCCTTATACCCCTTCCCTGTAACGGGAGAAACCCGTTTCGGCCTACTTTCTCCAGCCGGGAGTTTCAGCCTCAAAGCTCCGGGGTGAACTTCAACCGGTCCTGCTCTTAAGGCGCTTCCAGTCACCGGCGCCTACTCCCTGGAAGGTGGTCTTCCAGCCTACTTTTCCCCGTCATTGCCTTTAAAATATTCCTTTAATGGTATATTAGCCTCCTCCATTCCGGTTGTCAATCATAAAAAAAGTGTCAATTTTTGCTTTACTTTGTGAATAAATTAACATACAATAGCCTTAACATAACACTCCTATTCTATGTTTATTGAGGTGTTCGTATGATTACCAGCATCAGAACAAGACTGTTGTTAATGTTCTTGTTCGTACTTGTCTTCACATCCTCTACAGCCTTATTCGCTCTATATGAGATACACCAGGTCGACAAATCCTATCAGCACCTGGTAAATACCAGGGCGGAAATATCTAACCGCTCCAGACTGATAGTGGCTGATTTTGAGTACAGCGCTCTCTATCTGAGGAGTTACCTTCTGATCAACCTCACCGAATACCTGCAAAGATACCAGGACTCCCTTGACAAGACAAGGTCTAGCATTATCGAATTAAAGGGGCTTGTCAAAGATCCGGAAGATATCAAACTGGTTGACAACATGCTAAAAGATATTGACAGCTATGTTTCCTATTCCAGGGAAGTTATCGCCATCAAGCAGAAATCCCCTGACATTCAGGACGTAATAGATTACACCGTCAGCAAAAGAGGAACCATCAACAGTTTTATACAGACCGGCAACGCACTGGCCGATTATCAGCATTCAAAGATGAAAGAGGAGAAGATAAAAAACACCGAGAAAGTGGGGAGTATAATAAGGACTGTTATAATCTCCATTATATCCGTCATCGTTTTAAGCATCCTCTTCGCGCTATTTGAGGCAAATGCCATCTCCCGCCCATTAAGGGTTTTGGCCGCAGAATCTGAAAAAATAGCCACAGGCGACCTGACAGGGGAAGATTTAAAGACCCGGGCCCATGACGAGGTTGGCAGGCTGACCGGGGCATTTAATTACATGCGCGGCAGTCTCAACTCTCTGGTGTCGGAGGTTGCCTCCATGGCCTCCAATCTTTCCTCGGCGGTCCAGGGGCTGTCGTCATCCGCCCAAATGACCAGTGTTAAGGCCGAGGCGGCATCCGGCACGGCGGCGCATATGTCAATGGCTGTTGATCAGGTGGCCCAGAGCGCCCAAAAAGTGGCGGCTGCTTCAAAAGACGCCTCCGAACTGGCCGAGCGTGGGAACGTGGGGATTAGCACGCTTACCAGTCAGATGGACAAACTGGGGAGGATAACCGGGGAAGTCTCCGGGGTAATTTTAGGGCTAAATAATTCCACGGGAGAAATAACCCGGATCGTGGATATTATAAGTAATATCGCCGACCAGACAAATCTTCTTGCCCTCAACGCCGCCATTGAAGCGGCCCGGGCAGGCGACTCAGGCAGGGGCTTCGCAGTGGTTGCCGAAGAGGTAAGATTGCTGGCGGAGCAGTCGGCATCTTCGGCCAAGGAAATACACCGGCTTATTCAGGAGGTCCAGTCGGAATCGGGCAAGGCAGTGTCCGTAATGGGACGAAGCAAAGATGAATTTCTAAGTGGATTGAACATGGTATACCAAGTTGGCGACTATTTCAAGAATATAATTGAAAAGGTCCATAACCTGAGCGGCCAGATACAAGACGTGGCGGCCGCGTCACAGCAGATGGCCTCCAGTGTCCAAAACGTCACCGAAATTTCCAGGGAACAGTCCGGCGCCATTCAGGAGGTCTCCGCCCTGGCGGAGGAACTGGCCTGTATGGCGGAAACAATGGAACAGATTGCCGCCAAGTTTAAACATAAGTAGCATGGAATAAACCGCCGCCATATAAAAGGGGCGGTTTATTTCTGTTTCTTCATCTGTAATATTTTACATTTTTTTGTCAGACCTCGGAGGTATATTCAATTTAATAATTGAATTAGAAGTAATCGGAGGTGTGATCTTGAATATTGATGCAATCAACCTCAAGGACATTTTCAATTCGCTTTCAATAGCCCTTGACTTTACGTATTCCGGGCTGTCCGGGCACCATAAACGAGTGGCCTACATGGCTGTAAGGCTGGCAAAAAAAATGAGGCTGTCGGATGATGTAATAAAAAATCTGTACATATCTTCAATCATTCACGACATAGGGGCAATATCGCTTCGTGAGAAAGAGCTGCTGGCAAATCTGGAAGTTGGGGACCCGTATACCCATTCGGAAACCGGGTGCCGGATGCTGAACAGCATAAAGCTGCTGGAACCGGTGGGCTTTATTATAAAATGTCACCACGATTCCTGGAAAGGAAACAACCCCAGCGGTTTGACAGGAAATGAAATACCCCTCGAAAGCCGTATTATAAACGCGGTGGACCGGCTTGACGTTCTTTTGGACAGAAACACCTATTACGTTCTTGAGCAGTCCGACGTGGTGCTTGAAAGGCTTAAAGGATTGTCAGGGAGGATAATAGACCCCCATATTTTCGCCGAGCTTCGGGACATTGCTTCCTCCGAGGGCTTCTGGCTTGACCTTGATTACGAGTTTCTGCCCGAATTGCTTGACAGGCAGCTGGCCGGCTATGAATTTTATATCGACAGCAATCTGGTGTCTGACATATCCGCGCTTTTTGCCAGGGTAATAGACAGCAAAAGCAGATTCACACACAGGCACTCCCGGATGGTGGCGGCGGTTGCCTCTGAACTGGCCCGTATATCCGGATTTGGCCCGGATGATACTCAAAAAATGGTTGTGGCCGGGCTGCTGCACGACCTAGGCAAACTCAGCGTACCGGACGAAATACTGGAAAGGCCGGGCAAACTAAACCCGGCGGAATACAGAATAATTAAAAGGCATGTTTATTACACCCACAGAATACTGGACTTCATTTCCGGATTTGAAGAGATCAACCGCTGGGCCTCATTCCACCATGAAAAACTTGACGGCACCGGATACCCTTTCAGGCTGTCAGAAGACAGCATACCAACCGGATCAAGGATAATGGCGGTCAGCGACGTGTTTGCCGCCCTTGCCGAAGACAGGCCGTACCGGCTGGGAATGCCCAGGGAAAAGGTTGTCGGCATACTTAATAATATGACTGACGGAGGGCTGGACCGTCATCTGGTGAAGCTGCTGGAGGAAAACTACGGCCATTTTGAGGCGCTGCTGCTGCGGCAGGACCCTCTGGCCCCGGAATAGCGGTCAATACTCTCCAATACCGCGATCCTTAAGCCTCCTTTTAACTGTGGGGAAATAGTCCATGTTGGTATGGGGAATAAATTTGCTGCTTACAAATTTGTTCATGAACTCCTGGCTGGCGTTGAGTTCGAAATAGGTTATGTTTTTTGATATCTCCACTGCCTCTTTGATGCATTTACGGGACATCAGCGCCAGCCTTGCCCCTTCACCGGAGCTGTTGCCCAGCTTTATGATCCGGTCCCTGGCAAGGTCAGGGTATAATCCCAGAGTGACAGAGGACTCCACATCCAGGTGGTGGCCGAAGGCGCCGGCGGCATAGAATTTTTCAATATCGCCAAGGCCGCAGCCCACGCTTTCCAGCAGAAGCTCAAGGGCGGCGTTCACCGCACCCTTGGTGCGCATGAAATTGTTTATGTCCATCTGGCTTATCACTATTTCCCGGCCAGTGCCCGAGAGATGACCCGGCGCCACCACCAGAGGGCCCTTTCCCTCCCGGAACCTTCCACTCCTGTCAATCATCCCCGACAGAAACATCTCCGCAATTCCGTCCACCAGTCCGGAGCCGCAGATGCCCAGAGGGGCCTCCCCGCCGATGGTCAGGTATTCCACCTTTCCGCCGCTTTCAATTCTTATTTTATATATAGCTCCGGGCTCGGCCCTCATCCCGCTGGCCGCCACTCCGCCCTCCAGCGCGGGTCCGGCTGCGCCGGCGCAGGCAACCAGCCAATGGGCGTTTCCCATTACAATCTCACCGTTGGTGCCTATATCAACCAGAAGCGCCAGCTCATCCCTTTTATACATTCCGCTGGCCAGCACCCCGGCTACGACATCCCCTCCCAGATAGCTCCCTACACTGGGGAATATATAGACCGGGGATTTTTTGTTTACGGAAAGCCCCAGCTTTTCCGCCGGCATTATTCCCGGGGCGTTTACCACGGGTATGTAAGGGGCCACGCAGATGTTTCCGGGATCCAGGCCCAGAAACAGGTGCACCATTGTGGTATTGGCTCCCACCGTAACGGCGGATATATCCCTGGCGGCCGTAAGGCCGTTTCTTTCCGTGAGGTTTTTGACGAGAACATTCAGGGTGTCAACTACCGCCATTTTCAGCAAATCCGCGCCTCCGGGCTCCTGCGCCCGGAATATCCTGGTCAGTATGTCGTCGCCGTATTCTATCTGGCCGTTGTACCCGGCGTCAACGTCAACAACATCCCCGGTGTTCATATCCACCAGATAGGCCACCACCGTTGTGGTGCCGATGTCTACGGCAATCCCGAAATGTATTCCGGTTGTGTCTCCCTCTTCAATGTGAACAAGGCTCCAGCCACTGTCAGAGACACCTATCGTGGCAGTGGCATGCCAGCCTGACTCCCTAAGAACCATCGAAACCCTGTTCATCAAATCCAGTTCAATGTTTACCGGGCCAATGATTTTATCCAGCTCCTGCCGGAGTCTGTCCACATCGGCCCTGTTATCCGAAAGCCCCGGCTCCGACAGTGAGAGATATACTTTTTTTGTTATGGGGTCCGGTTCTATTTCATTTACTACTCTATCTCTCAGTATCAAAGCAGTATTATTTTTTGTCCCAGCCATTTTCCACTCCTGCCTGAGTATTTATTGTAAACCAGAAGGTGGAACCCTCACCCGGTTTGCTTTCTATGTCGATGTTGCCCCCGTGCAGCTCCACTATCTGCCTGGCTATGGCAAGCCCCAGCCCGCTTCCGGTATTTCTTTGCGACCTGGAGGTGTCCACCTTGTAAAACCTCTCCCAGATAAGCTGCCTGTCCTCTGGGTTTATTCCCGGGCCCTGGTCGCTTACCGACACTTTTACCAGGCCGCCCACCCTCTCTCCCCTTATTTCCACGGTTCCTCCTGCGGGGCTGAACCTTACCGCATTATCAACAAGGTTTATTACAACCTGTTTCAGCCTGTCACTGTCACCTCTGGCAGTCAGCCCCCCCGGGGAAACCTCCACTTTTATTCTTACGTCCTTATTGTTCAGTGTTTCGCTGAACTGTTCCGACACAGAGCGTATTACCTCCGAAAGGTCCACCCTTTCCATACTGATGCTTACTGTTCCCGTCTCCAGTTTTCTCAGGTCCAGGAGGTCATCAACCAGCCTTCTGAGCCGCAAGGTCTCCTCGTATATATTAAACAGATACTTTTCCCTCTGCCGGTCATCCCTGGCAATGCCGTCCATAAGAGCCTCGGTATACCCCTGCATTATGGTCAGGGGAGTACGCAACTCATGGGATATGCTTGCCACAAAGCTCCTGCGGGCATCGTCTGTTTTTTTCAATGTCTCGATTTTTTCTTTTAACTGACGCGATAATGTATTTATTGATTCGGCCAGCAGCCCCAGCTCATCCCCGGACCTGACCGGTATTTTAAGGCTGAAATCCCCTTGCGCCATGGCCTTTGCCGCCGAATTCATTTTCAGTATGGGGCCTGAGACCTTTCTGGAGAAAACAAGAGCCAAAAGAGTTGCCGCAGCAGCTCCTAGCAAAAAGGTATATACTATCGCCTGGTGGATTGCCCTTACATTGGCCTGTATCGGGGCCAGCGGAGAATGTATCAGCACCGCTCCGCCGATCTTTTCCCCGGCCATGACGGGTATAGCCACCAGTATCACGTCAAATCCGAAAAACTGGTTGTTTCCTTTCCTGACCACGGCCTGTCCGCTAAAAACTTCCTTTAAATCATTCTCGCTAAATAGAAAGTTTAAGCCGTGCATCCTCCCCCCCATCATGCCTCTCCGGCCCATTCCGCCGCCACCCATGCCGCCTCCGCCCATTCCGCCGCCCATACCCCTGTTGGCCCAGCTGACAACATTACCCCCGGAGTCAATCACCAGTACGCTGGCGTTCAGGGCCCCAGCCAGGGCATATACGCTGCGGTCGATTTCAGCGGTATCACCCCGGACCTCTATCTCCCGGGCAAAATCCCTGCCTGTTTCAAGTATCCGGTCTGCCTGCTGGTTGATATATATCCTCTCTATCATTCCTGACTGGAACAAAGCTGACAGACCGAGGACCAATGCCACAAGGGCAAACATGGCCATCCATATTTTAAATGTCAGCCCGAATTTTATCAACTCTTCACCTCGAATTTATATCCCATTCCCCATACAGTGGCTATATATTGCCTGTCCTCCCGCACCCTGGCAATTTTCTCCCTCAGCCTTGTTATATGGGTATCCACCGTGCGCGCCTCGCCATAGAAATCATAACCCCATACCTGCTTCAGCAGCTGCTCCCTGGTAAACACCCTTCCCGGATGCCTGGCCAGGCTGAAAAGGAGATCATACTCCTTTGGCGTGAGATTTACCGGCTGTCCGCAGACCGTTACCTGCCTTGAAAAATCATTTATTACCAGATCGCCCCCATCAAAAACAAGCTCCTCTTTCCCGGCCGGATCACCTTTTTTGACTCTTCTGAGAATGGCCTTTACCCTGGCCACCAGTTCCCTTGGGCTGAACGGCTTTACCACATAATCGTCCGCCCCCAGCTCCAGCCCCAGTATCCGGTCTATCTCCTCACCCCTTGCTGTCAGCATGATCACCGGCACATCAGATGACTTTCTTATCTCCCTGCAGACCTCCAGTCCATCTATGCCGGGCATCATAACATCCAGTACAACAGCGTCATATTCCTGAACTTTCAGTTTATCGAGGGCCTCCCGGCCGTCACCGGCCTCATCGACGTTAAAACCCTCCCTTTGAAAGTAAGTCCCCACTAACTCCCTTATTTTAACCTCATCATCCACTACCAGCAGGTTTATACTTTTCATTGCCCCTCCACCCCTGATCTCATATTCAAAATAATAACACATTTAGACTAAAAAAGCCCCTGCGCCGAAAAATGATAAAAAAAAGCGTCCTAAGACGCCGCCTGTTTTTTGCTTCCGAACAAGAAATTCAATATTTTTATCAATGCCCTTACCAGTGGACTCCTTATGCTTTCCTCAATCTTGTGCAACTCGGCACGGGACCTGGACAGTTCCTGCTGTAAAAACCTCATTGACCTTTTGGCTTCCCCGCTGCTTTCAAGGGCCTCTTTTAGATCATTGCTCAATATGCTTATTTCTTCCCTGTACCTCTTGTCCTCCTGGGCATGGCTTTCAATTATTTTTTCCATCTTTTGCTTTAATTCAACTATCTCGGAGTGCAGTTCGGCGGTTTTCACCGCATTCCTTTCCTTTAGCTCGGCCAGCCTGATTTTGTTTTCCCTGTCCTTTTCCTTATACTGCTGGAGCTTGGAAAAAAGTGCCTCAAGGCTGGACTGGTTCTTGCTTAACGCCTCCCTGAGCCTGTTTTTTTCATCTTCCGCGTCTCTGGCCCTTTTGACCCAGAGGCGGCACTGGTGCAGTATGCTGTTTGACTTTGCCTCCAGCTTTGTCACATGCTCCCTGTATCTGTAGATCTCCTTTTTCCTGAGCGAAAGAAGGAGGTCCTTTTCGGCCATCTGGGTTATAAGCTGGTCGTGATGACCCGCCTCCTCTATTCTGGCCGCCAGAGCGGCCGCCACTTCCCTGTGGGCGCAGTTCACCTCATGAAGCTGCCTATCAAGATTCTCTATCTTTTTTTGCATCCTGCCGCGGTCACTGTACCACCTGTTTTTTTGCCTGTTTAGCGCCGACATGAATTTTTTCATCATCTCTTCATAGGCAACATGAACCGAAGGGCTGTATACCCAGACACCGTCGCCTATTTCCTCAAAAAAGGCAAACTTTTTTAATATCCCCTCCACGGCCTTCATACCGACGCTTTTCCACGAGTTGACTATTTCATGAATCTGCTGCAAGGACAACCCGCCGGGATGTGTCTTATGAACCTTGATCACCAGTTCCTTCAGTGAATACTGCTCGGCCTCAACCTCCCACTCGGTAAGCCCCCAATGACCGTTTTCAAGCTGAATGAACCTTCCGTCGGTAATCAATCCGGCCTCTCCTGAAACCAGCGGCTTGGTCTTTTTCTTGTTTTTCGAGTTCAGCCCCGCCCTTATTATTTCCCTTACACTTATCGGCTGCTGCTTTTTAAGCAAAACAGAATAGAACTGATCGTTATCCCTGTTCCCTTCCAAATTCAAACTCCAGGTTCCCTTTTGATTATAAATAAAACACTGGTTCTGGCGCAGGCATAAAAGCACCTTTTCCTCAACCTGCTCCTGGGTGTAATCCCTTAGCATCTTTCTGTGAACATGAGGGACCATTTCTGCCACGGACAGTTCTTCAAAGAAAAAAAGGGTTTTTTTCAGGACGTCTGTCAGAGAATGAAGTTTACCACCCAAATTGTCCACACCATCCTTTTACCACTGTTTACGTAAATTACCCAAGTTTATGATTCCCCACATATTACCATTTCCCTCCCGATATGGCCAAGTAATTTGGTAAAATATTCCTACACCAAAATACAACGTATTATATATACTGACTGTTTTATTAAAAACTTAATATTATTGCCCGTGAATATTGAGGTGACGGCACTTGTGGTTTATAATACAAGTAAACGGTTGTTTTTCTAAGCTGACCGGCAATATATGCGGCCAAACGGATCCAGCGCAAAAAACAGGGGTGATGCCTTTGAATACAGACTGCCAGGAACCTGTTATCAACGTTATTGATTGTGACAGAGGCGTGATAAGCATTGAGGGCCCTGTGGCGGCCGATTACCTCCTCAGCCTGAACTTTGACGATGGCTTATGCAACTTCCGTGCTCCCGGAAAGCAAAAGCAATGCCTGTGCGAGCTGGCATGTTCACCGGACGGTTTTCTATATATAGCAAAACACCGGGATACCGTTGTGGGTTATGTCACCTTCCACTCCCCCGACCCCTACACCCGATGGCATAAACATCCTCTGGCCCTGGAACTGGGAGCCATTGAAGTAAGCCCCCGGTGGAGAAATTACAAAGTAGGCGGCCTTTTGCTGCAAAGCGCATTCAATAACCCCTTAATGAAGGAACGCATTGTATTAACAATGGAATACTGCTGGCACTGGGACCTGGAAAACAACAAGATGAGCCTTTGGCAGTACCAGCTGATGCTGACAAGGCTTTTCGGGTCTGTGGGACTGCGGAAAGTTGACACTGACGATCCCGAAATACTGGAGCATCCAGCCAATGTTCTAATGGTTCGGATCGGAGAAAACGTGCCTTCGGAATACGTCGAATTGTTCGAAAAGATGAGATACATGGGCACTCCCCCTTGGAACCCCCGTGTATAGGGTAATTATCCACAGAATTCCTTTGGAGCATAATTTCCTATATCACAAAAAAAAAGCATCCGGTATGGATGCTTTTTAATATTTGCTATTTTAGGCTGTAGTTCGGCGCCTCCTTTGTAATGACCACATCGTGCGGGTGGCTTTCCCTGAGACCTGCCGGGGTTATTCTCATAAATTTGGTCTTTGTTTTCAGCTCCTGGATACTTCCGGTCCCGCAGTACCCCATGCCAGCCCTTACGCCACCCATCAGCTGGTAGACGGTATCGGCCAGGGGACCTTTATACGGAACCCTCCCCTCTACTCCTTCCGGAACCAGCTTTTTCTGATCCTCCTGGAAGTACCTGTCCCTGCTCCCTTCTTTCATGGCCCCCAGGGAGCCCATACCCCGGTACACCTTGTAGCTCCTGCCCTGATATATCTCTATATCGCCGGGGCTTTCCTCGGTCCCGGCGAAGAGGCTTCCGATCATCACCACATCAGCGCCTGCGGCGATTGCCTTGGTTATATCGCCCGAGTATTTTATTCCTCCGTCCCCAATAATTGGTATATCGTGTTTTGCCGCCTCTTCAGCGCACTCATAAATGGCGGTGACCTGAGGAACGCCGGCCCCCGCCACAACCCTGGTGGTACAAATAGACCCCGGGCCTATTCCAATCTTGACACAGTCCGCCCCGGCCGCTACAAGATCCCTTACTCCATCCGGGGTGCCGACATTGCCGGCTACGATGTCAACATCGGCATACCTGGATTTAACCGCATATACCGTATCCAGCACCCCCCTGCTGTGTCCGTGGGCAGTGTCCACAACTATTACGTCAACACTGGACCCTACCAGGGCGTCCACCCTTTCCATGGTGTCTGAGCTGACACCCACGGCCGCGGCCACCAGGAGCCTGCCCTTGCGGTCCTTGGCGGAATTGGGGTACTGCCTGGCCTTTTCAATATCCTTGATGGTAATGAGCCCGCACAGGTTGAAGTCATCATCCACTATGGGCAATTTCTCCACCTTGTAGTTCTGCAGTATCTCCTTGGCCTGGTCCAGTGTGGTTCCAACCGGGGCCGTGATCAGATTCTCCCTGGTCATGGCCGCCGCCACCGGTTTGCTGAAGTCCTTTTCAAACCGGAGATCCCTGTTAGTTAGGATACCAACCAGTCTGCCGTTTTCCGTGATAGGCACGCCGGAGATGCGGTATCTTTCCATAAGCAGCAGTGCCTCGCTGATGGGGCTTTCCGGTGACAAATAGATGGGGTCGGATATTACTCCGTGCTCTGACCTTTTTACCCTGTCAACTTCCATGGACTGTTTCTCTATTGTCATGTTCTTGTGAATTACCCCGATGCCCCCTTCCCTGGCCATGGCCACAGCCATCCTTGACTCTGTAACGGTGTCCATGCCCGCGCTCATAAGGGGGATATTCAATCTGATTCTCCTTGTCAGCCTTGTGGATGTATCCACATCCCTGGGAAGAATTTCCGAAGCTGCAGGAACCAGTAACACATCGTCAAACGTCAGGCCTACTTTGGTAAATCTTTCCGGAAACATCTGCACCAACCTCCACCTTACCAATGCTTTTAATAAATAATACCGGTTAAGCTCCAGTATCACCGGTATTTTTAAAAGGCGTACTCTAAGCCCCTTTTTTTATTGGACTATTATAGCACAACGGCAGTGAAACTAGCCAGTAATTTTTACCCTTCTACCGTTTTATATAGAGCCTTAGCCCCTTAACCGCCACTACATTCCAGAGCCTGTGCAGAATCAGCCCGCGATATATTTTGCGGACACCGGGAAAAAGCACCGAAAGGCCTATAATATCGGTGATTATACCGGGCGTGATTAACAAAAGCCCCCCGCAGAAAATAAGAACACCGTCGAATATTTTGTTCCCCGGAAGCCTGCCCATGGCAATTTCCCTTTTTATCTCAGCCAGCACCGCAATGCCCTGGGACCGGGCCATGGCCGCCCCCAAAAGCCCCGGAACGGCAATCAGGGCCAGGGTAGGCCAAAATCCAATCCCGGCCCCGATTTTGATAATGATTAAAAGCTCTATAAGGGGAATTATTATGAATATCCCCAGTAATTTAAGCAACTGTCGGACACCCCTGACAACCGGCCCTTTCCTTTTTATGAACAGTCATTTTCAGTCCTGCCCCATTATTGATCCCAGTCCACGGTGCATGAAATGATCC
>JBMOPC010000114.1:0-41792 GCA_049323915.1 Bacillota bacterium | reverse complement strand
TTATGGAATGGGCCGGGGAGCTTATAAAAAAAGAAACGGCCGGGGTCAGGGAGGCCATACAGTGGTACAGGGAAAGGCTGCAGGGCAGGAAGGCCGCTGTGTACGTGGGCGGCGGTTTCAAGGCCATTTCTCTGATCAAGCAGTTCAGGGAAATAGGCATCGAAGTGGTGATGATCGGCACCCAGACCGGCAGGAAGGAAGAGTATGAAACCATCAGCGAGCTGGTGGACGAGGGGACCGTTGTGCTTGACGACGCCAACCCCTCGGAGCTGGAAAAGTTCATGGTGGAAAAGGGAGCCCACCTGCTGGTGGGAGGGGTAAAGGAAAGGCCCCTGGCCTACAAGCTGGGAGTTGCCTTCATAGACCACAACCATGACCGGAAACACCCCTTGAGCGGTTTTGTGGGGGCGATGAATTTCGCCAGGGAAGTACACTCAACCATCTGTTCCCCTGTATGGAAGTACGTGTAAGGCAGCCGCGCATTAAACCGCCCGCTGCCGGGAGGAGCTTATGAAGGCAAATAACCCCAGCTGCCGTAATGTAATTGAAAACCCCTGCAACATGTGCATGCCCATGGGAGGCATCATACCCTTCAAGGGGGTGGAAAAATCCATGGTGATAATCCACGGCTCCCAGGGCTGCAGCACATACATGCGCCGGCATATCGCCGAGCACTTTAATGAGCCCATAGACGTGGCCTCATCCTCACTGAACGAGAAGGGGACCATTTACGGCGGGGAAAAAAATTTAAAACAGGGACTGGATAACCTGATAAAGGCATACAGCCCGCGGGTGATCGGGGTTCTCACCACCTGCCTGGCCGAAACCATAGGCGAGGACATCGAGAGAATCGCGGCTGAGTACCTGCTGGAAAGGGGAATTACCGACATCCCCATGATTACGGTGCCAACTCCGGGCTACGGCGGCACCCACAGCGAAGGGTACTGGCTCACCGTTAAAAAAATAATAGCCGGGCTGGCCCGGAAAACCCCGGAACACTCCGGGATAAACGTTATCGTGCCCAATATAAGCCCCGCCGACATCCGGGAGATTAAAAGGATACTTCATCTGACGGGCGTGGGCTTCACCCTGCTGCCGGATTTTTCCGACACTCTGGACCGCCCCTTTGTAAGGCCCTATAAAAAAATACCGGACGGCGGGACGTCGCTGGAGGATATCTCCCGCATGCCGGGGGCTGCGGCCACCATACAGATGGGGATGACCGTAGACGAGGGCATGTCGCCGGGAAAATACCTGGAGAAAGAATACGGCGTGCCCCTGTTCAATATCCCCATACCCATGGGCATAGAAAACACAGACCTTTTTTTGGACATTCTGGGGCGGATTACCGGCCGCGCCATGCCTGAAAGCCTGGTTCAGGAGAGAGGGAGGCTCCTGGACTGCATGATCGATTCTCACAAGCACAACTCCCAGGGAAAGAGTGTGATATTCGGCGATCCGGAACAGGTCTACGCTGTATTCAGCACGTGCATGGAGAACGGAATATACCCGGTGGTTGTGGCCGCAGGCGGCAAGGCCCCGGGGCTTGTGGATCTGCTGCGGGACCGTATTTCAGACCTCCCGGGAAAATGCAGTATCCTGGACGAAACAGATTTTTTTAATGTAAGGAAAGAAAGCGTCAAGATGGGGGCCAATATCGCCATCGGACATTCGGACGGCAGATACCTGACCGAGAGGGAGGGCATACCCCTGGTAAGGGTGGGTTTCCCCATACACGACCGGATCGGCGGCCAGAGGCTTTTGTCGGTGGGATACACCGGGACCGCCATGTTCCTGGACCGGGTAACCAACACTTTGCTTGAACACAAGTATAAACACTACCGGGCTTCCATTTACCGGAGGTTTTTCAAGGGGGCCGGACTGGATGAACGGAGCTTTACGGAAGGTTAAGGTGAGGCTTATGAACGAAGCGCTGGAAGAGACCGGCAGGCATCCCTGTTATTCATACGGGGCGCACCACAGGTACGCCAGAATGCACCTCCCGGTGGCCCCCCTGTGCAATATAAGCTGCAATTACTGCAACAGGCAGTATGACTGCCTGCATGAAAGCAGGCCCGGTGTTACCAGTGAGGTGCTGACCCCGGATCTGGCCCTTGAAAAATTCAAGCAGGTCAGGCAAAAGATTGAGCGTTTAAGCGTGGTGGGCATAGCCGGACCGGGGGACGCGCTGGCCAACTGGGAAAGCACCGGGCAGACCCTGAAGCTGATACGGCAGGCCGATCCCGGGGTGATTTTCTGCCTGTCAACAAACGGGCTGATGCTGCCCCACCGCGCCAGGGAAATTGTTGAACTGGGGGTAAGGCACGTGACAGTTACCGTCAACTGCACCGACCCCGCCGTCGGGCAGAAAATATACGGGCATGTGCGCTACCAGGGCAGGAAATACGAGGGGGCCGGGGGGGCCGGGCTGCTGATAGAAAACCAGATGGCCGGTATAAAGGACCTGGTGCGCTACGGAGCGGTGGTCAAGGTAAACATTGTGATGATAAAGGGTATCAACGACTTTCACATCCCGGAAATAGTAACAAAATTAAAGGGGCTGGGAGTGTTCATAACCAACATAATGCCCCTCATACCCGCCAGGGGAAGCCTGTTTGAGAACTACCCCCAAACAGGACAGGGAGAGCTGAATAAAATGAGAGGCATATGCCAGGCCCACTTAAGGCAGATGTACCACTGCAGGCAGTGCAGGGCCGACGCCATAGGGCTTCTGGACAATGACAGGTCTTCGGAGTTCAGGACTGCGGTTTCCGGTACGGAAATGACCGGTTTACAGGAAGCCGGGCCGCAGGCCAGGGCGGTATAATATCTGCCAAGGGGGCCGGAATTCCGGGTCGGAATCCAGAAGTCGAATTCAGAATATAAACCGGCAAAAAGGAGATGCTGACTATGCCTGCGGAAATCGCGGTACACATGGGGGAAAACGGTGAAACCGCTTCCCTGTACCAGAAAGGGAAAATAAGGGTTTACAGAAAATTCCGGAGCAAGTGGGATGTGTCCAGGGAAAAGGACTTTTACATCAGCAAGGACCTTGGTGTAAGGGACCTGCGCGGCAGGGTGGCGGAGATCCCCGGGTTCCTGGCGGAATGCAAGGTTTTTGTGGCTCTGAACGTGGTTGGAATACCATACTTTGAGCTGGAAAAGTCCGGTGTGAGCATATGGGAATTCGAAGGCAAACCCCGCCAGTTTCTGGACTACATACTGGAAAAAGAGGAAGAAGACAAACAAAGCAGGGAAAAAAGCGGCTTTAACCCGTTTCCGGTTGAAATTTCCAGCGGGTGCTACAGTATTTCGATAAAAGAGATACAGGAGAAAAACACCGGATTCACCTCCAAGCAGGCGCTTCTTCCTTTCTTGCGCAAGGGCGGTTTTTACTCCCTGGAGGTGGTTTGCAACCACATCCTCCCCTGGTTGGAAGCTGAGATGACCGGAGGCGGTTATTCCTGGGAGGTCAGGACCTCTGGCCGCAATGAAATAACAGTTACAATAACCAGAAAGTGCTGCGGGTGATTATATGAAGGTAATTGCAGGCGGCTGGCCGTTGGGTTTTTATATAAAAAACCCTGGCGCCCGGCCAGCTGTTCTGCAAAAATTTATGATATAATTATACTTCAATAAGTATAACGGAGGCGTGGCGGAATGCGGCTTGTCTTTAAAGTTTGGATAGAACATAATGGAAAGGCCTTCGGGGAAGGGCCGTATGCGCTGCTTAAAGGTGTTGTGGATACAGG
This sequence comes from Bacillota bacterium, assembly GCA_049323915.1. Classification (GTDB taxonomy): domain Bacteria; phylum Bacillota; class Desulfotomaculia; order Desulfotomaculales; family Desulfocucumaceae; genus BRHc4a. The sequence goes on along the minus strand of JBMOPC010000114.1, from coordinate 38,040 downwards.
TTCTTTGAACAAGGCGGCTTCCAGGATTGGAATGTCTTACAACCAGGCTTGGCGCCTGATAAAATCCATCGAAGGCAGGCTCGGCTACCCCTTGATTCAAAGCAGGGTCGGGGGCGCGGCCGGCGGGGGGTCGGAAGTAACTCCCCAGGGCCGCATTCTTATGGAAAAATACAGCTTTTTCAGGGAGGAGGTAAAGGAGAATCTGGAAATGCTTTTCCAGAAGCATTTCGGTCTAGGATAAACCATGAAATCGTTATACTTATATAAATATAACGATTTAAATTGCTTACCTTCAATGAAAGGGGGTAAAAGATTGAAAGGGCAGCTAATCTTTAAATCAATAGTATTATTATTTTCGTTAATAATTACCGGGTGTGCGGGCGGCAATAAAGCTCCACAGGAAGGATCTCAACCGGTGAACCTTACCGTTTCTGCAGCGGCAAGCCTTTCAGAGGTGGCTGGGGAACTAGGAGCCCTTTATGAAGCTAAACATCCCGGAGTTAAAATCACTTACAATTTCGCTTCTTCCGGAACACTGCAAAAGCAGATCGAGGAGGGTGCGCCGGTCGATGTATTCCTATCTGCCGGGATTACACAGATGGATAACCTGTCTGCCAGGGGACTGATAGAAGAAAATACCCGTGCCGGCCTGCTGGGAAACCAGCTGGTGCTTGTGGCCGGGAATGCCAGCGGGATCACCGGGTTTAAGGACCTTGAAGGCCCGGAGGTGTCCAGGATCAGCATTGGGACGCCGGAAACGGTCCCCGCCGGAAGCTACGCCAAAGATGCATTGATAAGCCTCAATCTATGGGAGAAACTACGGCCAAAGATTATTCTGGCCAAGGATGTCCGCCAGGTGCTGGCCTACGTTGAAATCGGAAATGTGGAGGCGGGCATTGTTTATAAATCGGATGCCTTGTCCCGCAAGGGTGTACGGATAGTGGAGGCCGCCCCGGCGGGTTCCCATAAGCCGGTTGTTTATCCAATGGCGGTCATTAAGAACTCCCGTAACAAAAAAGCCGCTTCAGACTTTGCCTCTTTTTTGGCGGGGGAAGAAGCCGCAAAGGTGTTCGAAAAATACGGCTTCGAGCCTATAAAGAAATAAGAACTCAGAACCCAGAACTCAGAACTCAGAATAAGATGGCCGCCTTTTTTATGGCCCGGCAGTCTGTATTCTGTCTCCTGTCTCCTGTCTTCTGACCCGGAAGCTCTTCAGGATGATCAATTTTAGAGTGGTGTTTTATTATGTTTGCATCGGACTTTGACTGGAGCCCGGTCACCCTTTCCCTCAGGGTGGCATTGATTGCGGTTATAACCGTGACTATCACCGCCGTGCCGCTGGCCCGCCTGATGGCGCGCCGGGATTTTTTCGGCAGAGAGGTGCTTGAGGGGGCTGTGACACTGCCCCTTGTGCTTCCACCGTCGGTAATCGGCTATGGCCTTTTGATGCTTATCGGCAAAAACGGGCTCTTAGGCAGTACCCTTTCAGAAATGGGTTTGACTATTATATTCACCTGGTGGGCCGCGGTACTGGCGTCCACCGTTGTGGCCTTTCCCCTGATGTTCCAGAGCGCCAAGGCAGCCTTCGGCAGCGTTGACGCCAATTACGAGGGAGCCGCCAGGACTCTCGGGGCCAGCGAGCTGAGAATTTTTTTTACAGTAACCCTTCCACTGGCGCGGCCGGGGATTTTAGCCGGGCTGGTGCTGTCCTTTGCCAGGGCGCTGGGTGAGTTCGGGGCCACACTGATGGTGGCCGGGAACATACCGGGGCAGACCCAGACCATCCCCCTGGCCATCTATTTCGCCGTTGAATCCGGCGACAATGCCACCGCCGGGACGCTGGTGACTATTATAACCGTATTCAGCTTCCTTGTGATACTGATGGCAAACCGCCGGGCAAAAGGGCAAAAAAACTGATTGTGTGGTGATTACAATTGCTGGAGGCGTATTTCGAAAAGAAGCTCCCTCATTTCACCCTGGAGGCCCGGTTCAGGGCGGGTAAAGAGATTATGGTATTATGGGGTCCTTCCGGGGCGGGCAAGACAACCGTTTTGCAGTGCCTTGCCGGTTTGCAGGCCCCCTCTTCGGGCTTTATAAAACTGAACGGCAGGGTCCTGTATTCAAGCGGGTCAAAAACCGATGTCCCCACAAGGCTGAGAAACGTGGGCTACCTTTTTCAGGATTACGCCCTTTTCCCCCACATGACCGTGAGGGGAAACGTATTGTACGGTATTAAGTGCGGGAGACAAAGCGACTGGGGAACAACAAAGGGGCTTACAGAGCTTTTAAACTCTTTCGGGGTGGGCCACCTGACCGACCGGTATCCCCGCCAGCTCTCCGGTGGGGAAAAACAGAGGGTGGCCCTGGCCAGGGCGCTGGCCGCAAGGCCGCAGCTTCTGCTGCTTGACGAGCCCTTCAGCGCCCTGGACCGGAAAACCAAAATCTCACTCAGAAATGAGCTGAAAAGAATTCACCAGAACTGGAAGACCCCCTTTATACTGGTTACACACGACGAGGAAGACGCCAGGTTCCTGGGAGACAAAATAATACTGCTGGAAAGCGGAAAGGCGGGTGAATTCAGCGCTTCAGCCTCAAGAACCGCCGCATTCTAGAAAAACAGCCGGATTTCAGACCGTGACCCCTAGCAGGGGACCAGGCCGCAGCTTTCCAGTATTTTCTCGCCCTCCGGGCTGGTGAGGGTTTTTATGAACTGGCCTGCCAGCTCCCTGTTTGAGCTTTTTTTGGGTACGGCCACGGCAAACTCTATTGGCGTACCCCTGACCAGGGTGACCCCTCCCCCTTTTCCGGAAACGGTCACCGACACCCGGGCGTACTCATCGGCGTATGCCGGGTTGGAAAGGTTGATACTGTCGGGAAGGTTCACGTAAAAAAAGCTGAACTGCTCGGCCACCGAGGAATAGGCGAACACATAGTCCACCCTTCCTTCCAGAAGGGCTTCGCTGGAGTCGATGGACTTGGGGTAAATCACGTTGTGCCCGCATTTTTGGTTCAACATGTTGAAAAGGCCCGGCCTGCCGTAGTATTTTTCGGCCATCTGCCACACCATAAGCGTCCGGTATCCGCAGGGGTCAAGGTTGTGATCAGACCTGGCGAAAAGCACCCCGTCCCTGGCCAGTATATCAAACCAGTTATCGCGGCTGATTATGCCGCTGTACCGGGAGAATTCGTCATAGGCCAATACTATGCGGTCGGTGGCAAAAACAAAGAAAATGTCGACATGTTCCGGCACCAGCAGGTCCTCAAAAACGTGGGGGTCGGCCAGGGCTATCACGTCGGCGTCAAGGCCCTCCAGAACGGCGTGGGCGCAGGCCCTTGAGCCTGCGTAATCGAGGCTTACCCTGACGTCAGGGTATCTTTCCCTGAACAGGTGCACAGTTTCCTTCATTGGCTTCCTCAGAGCCCCGGCGTGCAGTATTTTCAGGGTCTTGTCAGCGGTGTTAACTGGGATCACCTCCCGGTTGCCTATTTGTTTCCGGACTGTTATCATTATTAAGGCGTTTATAGAGGGAAATAAAATTCCCTATCTGCTTCATCCGGGTTTCCAGTATTTCCGCCCACCGGTCCAGAAGGCTGATGCCTTCACCTGTGAGACGGTACTGTCTCCTGGCCGGCCCGTATTCGCCGTGCTCCCAGCCGGAAGCCACCAGTCCGTCCTGCTCCATGCGCCTTAAGGTTCTGTAAACTGTTGCGGTATCCGGCTCTCCCTCCACGCAGTCCATACGGCTCAGCTTTTGAATCAATTCATAGCCGTGGGAGGGGCTTTGGGCCAGGAGAAGCAAAATAGCGGGCTGGACAAGCTTTTCCAGTTGCAGGGCGGAATAATCTCCGGCCAGCCTATCCCCTTTTTCAGGGCACATCAGACCACCTCATTAAAAAAAGAACTGGGTTATGTAACGTAGTGCCAGGAATATTATCAGGGTAGCCATTATGCCCTTAACTATTCCTTCCTTCAGGTACTTCTGAAAATACGCCCCGGTATATGTCCCAAGAAGACCCCCCAGTCCGAACAGCGCCCCCAGCGCCCAGTCCGGGGAGACGTTGGCCGTCGAGCCGACGGGGGTTATGGCCAGAACCGAGTAAAAAACAACCCCGGCTATGGAGGTAATGAAAGTGCCGGCAAGGGCGGCCCCTGCCACTGTGTATACCGGAAGGCTCAGTATGGAAACGCAGAAAGGAGCGATAATGGCGCCGCCGCCTATTCCGTAAATGCCTCCGATAAGCCCCACCACAAGGGCCAGTATAAAGATGGCTATTGTTCCGAAAGAGTATGTCTCTCCCCAGAATTCATATTCTATTTTTTTCAGGGAAAAAATCCTGGTTTTCACCACTGCGTCCGCCGGTAATCCGGCTGCGATTTTCTGGTTTGTTTCACTCTTTATCTGGTCAACCCTCTCCTTAAATTTTTTCTCCAGTGCCTTGTTCCGGGCTTTTTTGTCTTTTGACCCGCTGGTGAACTCCAAAAGAAGCCTCACGCCCAGGTATAAAAGAACGGTCCCCACAAACAGCTTGAAGGCCTTAGGGTCGGGCAGATATTGTATTCTTACCCACGACCCGAAGAAAACCCCCGGAAGAGTTCCCGCCACCACCACCCAGGTAAGGGGCCAAGCCATGCGGCCCTCCTTGATAAACCTGTACAGCCCTCCCGGGATGGCCACTATGTTGTAAATGAGGTTTGTGGGGCTGACCGAGGGGCTGGTATAGTTAAGCACGCTCATTTGAAATGGAAGCAGCAGGAAAGCCCCGGACACCCCTGCGGGGGCCGTCATGGTGGATACCAGAAAGGCCACCAGCGGCGGGATGAGTGGGTTGACCTCAACACCCGATACGGGAAAAAACATTTATCTCCCCCCTATTCATCTTCACCTATATGCATCATGCATATAGATGTGAGTAAATTTTATCATAAAGTTCTTAAATTCACAATATCTATTAGTGTTGGTAAGTATTCACCGGATAGCAGCGGCAGGAATACATCAGAAAATGTTGAAATAATAGTAGGATTGCAAGAAAGATGGAGGAGTATTGCATGCAATTGTCCGCTCTGTGCGACGCCATAGGCGCCAGCCCTTCCGGCGACATGACAGTGGAAGTCACCCATATAACAAACAACTCGAAGGAAGTCCGGGAGGGCTCGCTTTTTGTCTGTATTCCAGGACTTAAAACCGACGGCCATAATTATGCCGCCGAGGCTTTGAAAAAGGGGGCGGCGGCCCTGATTGTGGAAAAGGATGTCCCCTGCCGGTGCCCCAAGCTCTTTGTGCCAAACTCGAGGGTGGCCCAGGCCGTGGCGGGCAGCTGCCTGTACGGGGACCCCACCTCCCGGATGGAGCTTATCGGTGTCACAGGGACCAACGGCAAAACCACCACCACTTACATGATAGAGTCCATACTGAAGGCCGCCAGGGTCAATACCGGGGTTATAGGAACAATTAATTACAGGTACAAGGATAATATAATCCCGTCGGAGAGAACCACCCCCGACTCGGTGCAGCTGCAGAAGATATTCAGGGACATGCTGGACGGCGGGGTGAATTCCGTGGTTATGGAGGTTTCTTCCCATGCCCTGGAACTGAACCGTGTGGACGGGTGCCAGTTTGACACCGTGATACTGACTAATATAACCCATGACCACTTTGACTTTCACAAGGATTTCAACAGCTATTTGAATTCCAAGTATAAGCTGTTTGAGATTGCGGCCAAAAGGGGAGCAAAAAACAGTAAAAAGGTGGCCGTCATCAACGCCGACGACCCGTACGGACAGACATTTGCGGAGAAAATACCCTATGCCGTCGTTACATTCGGCATTGACTCCCCGGCGGACTACCGGGCGTATAATATCACCCTGGGCCCCGGCGGGTCTTCTTTCGACATTTACGTAAAAAACAGCTATATAACCAGGATTAACCTCAACATGCCGGGCAAGGTCAACATATACAATGCCCTTGGCGCCATAGCCTGCTCTTTTGAGCGGGGGCTGGACGTTGAGATAATAAAAAGGGGACTGGCGGCCCTTTCCAATGTTCCGGGAAGGTTTGAAAGGGTGAACTGCGGGCAGCCCTTCGACGTGCTGGTGGATTTCGCCCACAATCCTGATGGACTGGCCAATCTGCTGACTTATTGTGAAAAGAGGGACGGCTCAAAAAGGATAGTGGTCTTTGGCTGCGAGGGGGGGAAAGACGCCACAAAGAGGGCGCTTATGGGGGAAGCGGCGGCGCTTCATGCCGATATCAGCATAATAACCACCGACAACATGTTTAGCGAGAGCCCCGAGAAGGTTGCCGGGGATATCGCTGAAGGACTTAAAAAGTATGGAAAAATTGAAGACAGGGATTATTTCATCATAACAGACCGCTATCAGGCAATAAAAACCGCCCTGGAGATGGCCGGCGACGGCGATGAGGTTTTCGTGGCGGGCAAGGGACATGAAACCGCCCAACTCTATTATGATAAATTAATACCCTTTGACGACAAGGAAGTTATAAGGACATTGCTGTCCCGGAGCCGGGGGATACAGGATCTGCCGGTTACCGGGTGACTAACCCCAGGGAGCCGGAATCGAGGGTCGGAATCCAGGATCCAGAATAAGACTCAAAAATCACCCGTGCCTTGCTGCCGGGTGTTTTTTTGTGCAAGCAGCTCTCCTCTTGTACAATTCCCCTGAACGTGAATCTCCTTTGCAGTGCGCGCATCTCTTGCTCCGGAGAATGCTTGTTCCATTCTGAAAAACGTAAAGAAAAAGCCTCCTGATCATGATTATGCTCCCCTGTTTCAGGACAAATTAAATGTAACAATAATAAGTATATATCCGGGAATGCAGCAGTGACAAGCCTTGATGCTGCAGATTAGCCTGGTTTTCGCTGTTATTTGAATTTCATGTCGATTTAAACATGAAAGTAATGCGTTATAATATGATAGATATTCGGGGCAATAATTGAGTATAGTTCAAAAGAGGTGTGGAGCACTGGCGAGGTTAAATATAAGCCGACAACTTATGATGTTAAGTTAATGTGTTAGACATCTTATCAGGCAAACCAGTAATATAGGGTTGCAGGCAAAAACGGGCAAAAAAAGTTCTGGACGACAGCGGTAATCAAGTGGTAATATATATTTTGTATATTTTGAAATTGGGTAAGGTTCAATTATTATATGGGATTTAAACCATCCCGGGGTTTTTTATGAAAATATAGATTGAAAAAACAAAGGGGGAGGGATTTAAAAAGTTGATTTGAGTGATTTTTTCTGGTAGAATTGTTGAGGTTGAGTAACTTCCATAAAAATATATGTGAATACACGAGGAATGTTGGAAAGCTTCATGGAATAAGCTTCTAGAAAAAGGACAAACTATTGTTAAATAAACTTGGTGAGAAAGGGGTTATGCTTTGGACGGTTGGTTGTTTTATACGCTTACGGCTATTGTTACCTTATCCGAAGCGGTAATCCTGTTCGTTTTGATGTACTACTACTTCGTATCAATTTTTGGCTGGAAAAAGCACGAAGAAGAAAAAGACTACACTCCGCAGAAACGTTTTGCACTGATAACCGCAGCACATAACGAAGAGGCAGTTATCCGCTATCACATTGAAAGCCTTAAGAAACTGAATTATCCACAGGAGCTTTTTGATATATACATAATAGCCGACAACTGCACTGATAACACCGCAGAAGTGGCCCGCCAGGAAGGGGTAAACGTTTTTGAGCGTTTTTCCAAGCTGCGGGGCAAAGGATACGCTCTGGAATGGATGTTCAACGAATTAAGTAAGATGGAAGACAGGAATTATGATGCCATCTGCCTGTTTGACGCCGACAACGTGGTTTCTTCCAATTTCCTTATGGAGATGAACGCAAAATTAAAGCAGGGCTACCGGTCCATACAGGGTTATCTCGACACCAAGAACCCCAACGACTCCTGGGTTACAGCCTGCTATGCCACCGCTTACTGGTCGATGAACAGGATGTGGCAGCTTGCCCGATATAATTTGGGTCTCTCCAACGCACTTGGCGGAACAGGCCTCTGCCTGGAGTACGGACTTATTAAAAAGTACGGATGGGGCGCCACCTGTCTGACCGAAGACCTGGAATTCACCATGAAACTTTTGCTTAACGGCATAAAAACGGCCTGGGCCCATGACTGCAAGGTTTATGACGAAAAGCCGGTTTATTTCTCCCAGACCTGGAGGCAGCGCACACGCTGGCTGCAGGGCCACTGGGACGTGGCTCTCCGGTACATGGTACCGCTTCTTAAAAAGGGTATCAGGGAAAGAAAGTGGTATCCCATCGACGGCGCAATATACCTCTTCCAGCCTTTCTTAATCATGACAATGCTCATAAACATTCTAATCACAGCAATTGCCATGTTCTTCCCCGAGCCAATCTACGCTTCCCCCATTGCTTCAATGATGCCGGGATGGTTCTGGGTGCTTTTCGGTGTGGTGGGCTACAGTTACCCCATGCTGGGGCTCTACCTCGAAAAAGCGCCGAAAGAAGCGTACTACTATTACATAACTTACCCGATATACGGGCTGACCTGGTTCCCGGTAACAATTGTGGGTCTTTTCAAGCACGGCAACCAGTCTGAGTGGGCGCACACCCTGCATACCAGGGGCATATCCATAACGACCCTGGAGTGACTGACCTTAAACAAAATAAAGGTATTAGCCTGAAAAATGTCGAAGGTTAAAAAGCAGCGAATGCATTTTATGTATATCGTTGCTTTTTTTGTTACTTTTTAAGGTTTTCTGACGTCTATGTTTTATAGACATAATTTGCGGAGGGGAAACTTTGTACAGCCTGAAATGGATTACCGCACCGGTGAGAACGCTTTTTTCCACCCTGGTTATGCTGTTGTTGTTTCTGTGCCTGCCCCAGGCGGCTCCGGCGGCGCTGAAGAATGACATTGTTTTGGAAAGCCGGCCTGTGGCGTATGGCCTGACGTATGAAAAACGGTCGGTAAACTTCGGCGCGGGCCCGGTCCTGGTATATATACTAAGGGCTGACCTGACAAACCAGTATCTCAAGGTAAACACAATGGTGGGGTCTGACGGCACCCTCGCCAGAAACGCAAGGGTCACCGACATGGCCGCAGCTTCCGGCGCGGTGGCCGCCGTTAACGCCGATTTCTTCCAGATGGGGGAAAGCGGAAGACCAATAGGAATGACTTACAAGGACGGGCGCATGATAACCAGCCCCCCCCTAACCGGCAACATGTTCGGCTGGGCAATTAACCGGGACGGCACTCCGGTCATCGACCTGTTTTCCTTCAGCGGCCAGGTCACAGCCAGGAACGGGGCCAGGTTTCCCCTGTCGGGTGTGAACAAGCCGCAGTATCTGGTGGCCGGGGGAGCCAGTTCCCACCAGGATGCGCTGTTAATGTATGACCGCTTATGGGGGACGGCCAGCAGGGGCAGGCTGGGTGACGGTGACAACGTCACCGAGGTATTTGTCAGCGGCGGGTCGGTAGTGCAGATACGAACCAACCAGCCCGGCGCCCCCATTCCTGAAAGCGGCTATGTGCTGGCAGGAAGAGGTAAGGCTGCTGATTTTATAAAAAACAACATTAAACAGGGAGACAACATCACCATAAACCACTCGGTGATTCCGGGAGGGGATAAAATATGGGCGGGCACCGGTGGATGGTCTTTACTGGCGGACAAGGGCCGCGCCATGGGCAATTTCCCCTCCGACATAAACGGCCCCAATGCCAGGACTGCCTTCGGACATTCCAGGGACAAAAAGACGCTGTCCGTGATAACAGTTGAAAAGAGCTCCGTCAGCCGGGGGCTTACCCTGGACGAGCTGGCCGAATACATAGTGTATCTGGGTATTGACAGGGCTTTAAACCTGGACGGGGGTGGGTCCACAACACTGGCCGTCAGGCCCCTGGGTGAGGAAAGGCCTGTGCTGGTAAACAAGCCCCAGAGGGATACCCAGAGGTTTGTGCCCACTGCCCTGGGGTTTTTCTCCAGCGCCCCCGGAGGAAGCCTTGCGGGGATTCTGCTGAAGGGGCCTGAAGCCATCCTGCCGGGGGACTTGGCGTCATTCCGTTTGTACGGGTATGACAGTTATTATAACCCGATCTCCGTTGAACAGGAGAAGGTGATCTGGTCGGTAATATCAGGTCCCGGACGGTTTGAGAAGAATGTGTTTACTTCGGGCGAGGGGGGAACAGCCGTAATTTCGGCCGGGTACGGGGGCAGCCAGGCCACAAAAACCGTCAAGGTCCTCGGAAGGGAGGATTTCAGCCGTATTGTGGCAGAGCCTTCGTCCATTGTGATACTTCCGGGAAATACCTCGGAAATAAAAATAAAGGCCGTTGGTACGGACGGCGCCGTTTACGACCTTTCCCCGAACCGTTATAATGTCAGTGTGGATTCAGGGATTGGGCGGTTTGAAAGTGGAAAATTCGTAGCAGCTGACGCTCCTTCATCGGGTGAAGTGAAGATAACTTTCAGCGGGCATACCGTCAAGGTTCCGGTGAAGGTGGGCAGGGAGGACCAGTCCACATACAGGCATGCTCCCGGCCGGCAGGGGTCACTGACACTGGGGGGGCTCACTGTCAGGTTCGGCGCCGGTTCCTTCAGCTCGCCGGCCACGGTGACGGCCCAGTACGGCGGGGAGCTTTCCGGCCCCATCCCGGGCAGGTACAGGTCGCTGGCGGCCATCACGCTGCAGTCTGTGGAGGGCCCGGCCTCCCTTGGCGAGCCGGCTATCCTGACATGGAAATACCAGAGTGAAAAGCCCGGGAGGATAACTGTTATACAGTTTTCAGGAGGTGCTTGGCAGGAGCTGCCATCAAGGGTGATTGAAAGTGAGAGCGCCGTTGTCTGCCGGACATGGCGTCTTGGCCCCGTGGCTCTTGTCCGTGACGAAAGCCAGTGGCCGGCTTTTTCAGACATGCAGGGGCACTGGGCGGCAGGGGCCGTCTCCAGGCTGGCGGCGTCCGGAATAGTCAGCGGCTACCCGGGCAATGTTTTTGACCCTTCAAGAAAAATAACACGGGCTGAATTTGCGGTGCTGGTCTGCAAGATGGCGGGGTGGCAGCCGGCACAGGGCCGTCCTGAGTTCGGGGACCAGGGCGAGATCCCTGAATGGGCCCGGGGGTATATCATGGCTGCGGTTAATAAGGGTGTGATATCCGGCTATAAAGAGGATGGGACATTCCGCCCCGCCAGACATGTGACCAGGGCCGAAATGGCGGCGGTGATGGCCAGGGTGCTTTCTGTCCAGCCGGCCGAAGGGGCCGGGATGGAACTGGTGTTTACCGACGGGGAAAGCATTCCCCCGTGGGCGGTAAAGCCGGTGTCGGCGGTTGTGGCCGCCGGGGTGATGAGGGGAGACAACGAAAACAATTTCAGGGCAGGGGACAGCGCCACCAGGGCAGAAAGCGCGGTATTGATTGATAATGCTTTGAGCTATTTGCTTAGGCAGTAAATGGTAATAGGTAAATTGGTAACAGGTAGCCGTTTAACCAATAACCTATAACCAATAGCGAATAGCCAACAGCCAGAAGTACCTACTGTCTGTACCTACTACGGGAAAGGGTGATAGCCGGTGAGCGGCAGTGTGTTTCATATTGTTGACGTGTTTGCGGAACAAAAGTATCAGGGCAACCAGCTGGCTGTGTTCATGGACGGGCGTCTTCATTCCGATGAGGAAATGCAGAAGCTGGCCACTATTTCGGCATTCCCGAGGACCCGGCCACCGGCAGCGCAAACGGCTGCCTGGCGGGATACCTGCTAAAATACCGTTATTTTGGAAATGACAGCATCGACATAAGCGTGGAGCAGGGCTATGAGATAGGCAGAAAATCAATTCTGCACCTTTCAGGTTCGGTGGAGGATGCCGGAAGTATATCCTGACTTATATGCGGCCCCAAATTTTCATTGCCTGGGGTGCCTTATTTGTACGGTCCGGTAGTCTGTATTCTTAAGCGCCCTTCAGGGCGCTTATTCATTAGTCCACTTAGGCTCCCTTTTCTCCAGGAACGCTTTAATGCCCTCCCTGGCGTCCTCGGTGGTGGTGTTCAGCGCTATCACCTCGGTGGCATAATTGAGGGCCATGAAGTCCTCCATGTTGATATGCTGGTAGAACGCCCTTTTTCCTGTGCCCAGGCAGGACAGGCTGTAGCCGGCGATCTTTTCCGCCAGCTGTTTTGTGGCATCCTCCAGTTCCCCGGGGGGCACCACTTTGTTGACAAGCCCGTGCATCAGGGCCTCGGCGGCGGTGATGAAATCTGCGGTGAAAAGCATTTCCAGCGCTTTTTTTCTTCCCACGTTGCGGCTCAGGAACACCGACGGAGTGGTGCAGAAAAGGCCTATCTTGGCGCCGGGGGTGGCGAAGAGGGCGTCATCGGCTGCCACGGCCAGGTCGCAGGCCGCCACCAGCTGGCAGCCCCCCGCTGTTGCTATGCCGTGCACCTGGGCTATCACCGGCTGGGGGATATCCCGTATGGCCTTCATGGTATCGTAGCAGGCCCGGAAAACCTGCAGTACGTCCCGGGGGGTGCCCCCGGAGACTTCCTTCAGGTCATGGCCGGCGGAGAAAGCCTTTCCGGCCGCCTTTATTATCACTGCGTTAACCTTTTTCTCACTGCCTATTTCCCTTAACAGGCCGGTGGTTTCTTCAAGCAACTCCCTGGACATTGCGTTGCGCTTTTCCGGCCGGTTCAGGGTTATGTATCCAACCTTGCCCTCGGTATAAAACAGAATATTTTGATATTTCACAAATACAACCCCCTGTGTTATTCTATATCTATTCTATTTTCGCTGCCGGAGGGCTATTTCCTTTTTGGCTGAAAATAAAAAGAGCGTCCCGGCTGCCCGGGCCGGTGACTGTTAAACAAAAAGGCCTTGCCCTGTAAAGAAGGAATATTCAGAATGCTTGTTGAAAAGAAACCGGAGCAAAAAAGTATTTAACGGGAGGAATGTCAGTTGGAACTCAACCCAACGGTTTATATTATCAAGGGCCTGATTGGAGGGTTTATTGCCTCTTTTTTTGTTTACTATATTTTGAGCAGGTTTGTGTTCAACAAGCTTGAGGTGGTCAAGGCGTCCAGGATTTCACTGGCCATTACCTATGTCTTGCTGGTGCTTTTTTCGGATTATTCCATTCCCGACGCCCTTCTGTTTTATACCCCCGCAGTGGTTAACATTTTTATTATTGAGACACTGAGACAATCAGGTAAAATCTGTCCGGGCTGCAGCCGCAGGGTAAAAAAGGACGCCACTAACTGCCCGCATTGCGGTAAGACCTTTAAGGCAGCTGGTAATCAGTGAACAGTAATTAGTAATTGGTATTTGGTAATTTCGAAGATGGATGATTTCCGGCAGCGGGCGCTTCTTTGTTAAAAATGTGCCTCTCCAGGTGGAATCCGCTGGACAGGTTCTTGATGGTTATGGTGTCCGCCGCCAGCAGTTTCATTTTTCCGCCCGCCGGCGAGTAGTACTGTATAACAACCGAGTACGGAGTCCTGTCCCCCTGCAGCCGGCGCAGGCCGGCTGCGCCGGAACTGCCGGCGTCTATCATTATGCTTCCCTCTTTTTCCTCCACCGAAAGCTTGTGGTCGTGCCCGTAGATTATCACCGGGGCTTTCCCCGCCAGCCGCCGGGCGATGCGGTGGTTGTGCAGCGCCAGTATATCCGGCTGTTCAGGCTGCGCCTGCAGCATTTTTTCTGCCTCCCCCGCGTGAACCGGTATCATCTCAAGGGGCGGCGGCTGAATATCGCCGCTGGAAGACGATGGGTCGGGTATACCCGTTATGCGCAGCCCTTTTACTGTGACAGTCTTCCCGTCAAGTACGGTTACGTTTCGTATGGACCGCATTTTTTTTACTGTTTCAGGGGAGTCGTGATTCCCGGGCACAAAAAGATAAGGAATTTTAATTGCTGACAATTTTTCCAGCATCATGCTTTCCAAGGGCGTTCCGTAGTCGGTGATGTCCCCTGTATCGATGACCATATCAACCCTGAAAAGTTCAGCGACTCGCTGCATATACCCCAGCGCGGCCGGGTTGTTGTGTATATCGGACACGTGCAGCACCCTGACGGTTCCCTCCCGGGAGTCCTCGTAGGCCTGAAGTTCATCTATCTGGTTAAACAGTTGGTGAACATTGTCAGCGATCATCCCCATTTTATTGTTAAGCGTGTCAATTTTGTCAAGGGACTGGCCGGCCATGGAGACAACCCAGGGCGCCACCTTTAAAGCCCCGTCGAATTCGGGGTTTTTAAATTTATTGACGTCGTATGTGGCCAAGGTTATGAGGAAAAGCAATCCCACCGACATTACGGCCGCCGCGGCGCCATAAAGGTGATCGGGGCCGGGCCCGCGCTTCCACACAAATACTCCGAAAGCCCCGCCGGCTGCAGAAAGGGCCATCACTTTCAGCATAAAGAGTACTGCCGCCGTCTTAAGCCCCCCGGTAAGGCTGTTGACCACGCCGGCGGGGTCCTTGCCGCCCTTTAACATTTTTTGCGCCGACTGCAGGTCTATTCTCTCCAGCCTGACGGTTATTTTCAGCGGGGTGGAGTGGGTCCCGGCCATTACGGCCGCCAGCGGAGGTATGTCCACCACGGTGTGCCCGTGAAGGGCAGGCTCGATGTTGAGCTGTACCTTAAGGGCCTCAACCCGGAAAGACTGCTGCCCCAGTATGCTTAAAAAAATCAGTGCCCCTAGAATGGCGGAAATATAAAGGGCCAGGCCCCTTGTTTTTTTTGCCGGAACCTCTGCTGCTCTTGCGATTTCCACGATCAGCCCCACTCCCTATAAAAGCCGACAACTTGTCATTAAAATAATATCGGTTATACATCGCGAAAACCACCGGCAAATAGTGGGGTGGCAGAAATGGAAACACCTCCCGCAAGGCCAAAGGGGAGGTGTTTATCCTTCGGGTATGGGCTTTTTTTCGTTTAAGGGGTGCCGTTCTGCATGTATATTATTCCCTCGTCAAACACCGTCAGATTTTCCAGCCCTTTTTCACCCACCACAAAGGTGTTTTCTATGCCCACCGCACCGTCGGGGAAAACGAATTTTGGCTCCAGGGCCAGCACCATTCCTCTTTCCAGGGGGGTTTTGAACCCCCGGGCCAGCACCGGCAGTTCGTCCAGCTCTATTCCCAGCCCGTGTCCGACAAAGGGGGCGGGGTCGGGGTATCCCATGAAATGGTCTTTCAGCCCGTAATCGGAAGCCATGTCCACGGCAAGGCTATAAAGGTCTTCGCAGGAAGCCCCGGGTATGGCTTTTCTTTTCAACTCCTCCTGAATACTGATGGCCGCAGCGTAGGCCTTCAAAAAACTGTCGGGGAGGCGGCCAAGGCAGAAAATCCTGGCCTGGTCCACCATGTAACCGTCTAAAACCCCTACGTAGTCCACCATCAAGGGCTCGTTCCTGCCTATTTTTTTGAGGCCGGCCCCCTGCGGGAAGGAGGGGTTCAGCCCTGACCCTCCGGTGGGGCTGTCAAGGAAACTGGGGACACCCATGTTGTATCCCGACATAAGGTGGCCGTACACTATTTCCTGGTTGAATCCCCGCATCCTAACATAACCCTGGTGGCCGGCCCCCCGGTAGACCGCTTCCAGCTTGCCCGCCAGCTCCACCTCGGTGATGCCTTCATAAAGAAAGCTCTTTACCCGGGAGAACATGGTATGGTTCAATTTAGCGGCATCCTGCATAATGGCTAATTCGTACTGTGATTTGACCATACGCACCCATCGTATCAGGTGGCTGACATCCATAATTTTGGAAGAAGGAAAAATCTTCTGGTATTTCAAATACAGCGCAGCGGGCAGGACATCCATCTCAAAGCCTAGGGAGCCAATGCCTTTAAAGCCGTAAGCGCCCAGCACCCCGGGCATGTCTTTGACATTTTCCAGTGGAACCACATTTTCCAGGGAGGATTCTTCACGGGCTCTGTGGAAATTCTTTTTAACCATTAAAACAGGCTTTCCCTCGGACGGTATATAAAGGTGGGCCCGCTGAACCGTTCCCGCAAAATAAAACAGATCGGCGTTTTGGATAATTATGGCTCCTTCCAAGCCTTCCCGTTTCATCAAAACCTGCAGTCTTTCTGTTCGCCGGCTCAGTTCTTTTATGGGAGTGTACCTCAAAACACATTCCTCCTTTCAAAATAGATTTGCATGCAAAAACCATGGCACTATTCTAAATATCTGATTCCTTGTTTTTAAGCAAACGGCCCGGGAATAAATGTAACTGATGATTAACACGGTAAATGGCACTTGACAGCGGTAATGGGATATTTCCAGGCGAAAATGCTTACCGTCATTCACATTATAATACAATTGTTTGACGGACAGGGCCAGGGAAATTCTGTCTTGACGCTAGTAAAAAACTTTGGTATTATCCAGGTGTCTGCATCCATAATTCAATATTTTGAATACAAATGGGAGGGATGGTATTGTCAAAAAAAGTACGGCGCGGTTTGGTGATCCTGTTGGCGCTGGCGCTGGTGGTGGCCCTGGTGGCCGGGTGCGGTTCCGGAGACAAAAAGGCTGAACAAAAGCCTCCGGAAAAGAAATTCCTGAACATAGCCACCGGTGGAACATCGGGTGTGTATTATCCGCTGGGCGGAGCCATGGCGGAGATTTTCAACAAGAGTATTACCGGTGTAAACGCCTCCGCTCAGAGCACCGGAGCCTCGGTGGCCAACGTGAACGCGCTTAAGGACGGCAGCGTGCAGATTGCTTTCATCCAGAACGACATAGCCTACTATGCGGTTAACGGCACAGAGATGTTCAAGGACAAGAAAGTTGAGGGCCTGAAGGGCCTGGCCACACTTTATCCCGAGACGGTGCAGATAGTTACCCTGGAAAAGACCAGCATCAAGAACATAGCCGACCTGAAGGGCAAGCGGGTGGCGGTGGGGGCCGCGGGCAGCGGCACCGAGGCCAACGCCCGGCAGATGCTTGAGGCCTACGGCATAACCTACAAGGACATTAAAGCCCAGTACCTGTCCTTTGGAGAGGCCGCCAACAACCTGAAAGACGGAAACATAGACGCCGCCTTTGTAACAGCCGGCTTCCCCACTGCGGCGATACAGGATATCGCGGCCCAGCACAAGGTTGTACTGCTCCCGGTTGGAGGAGAGGCTGTTGACAAGGTAATAAAACAGTACCCCTTCTACACCAAAGTGACAATACCCGCCAACACCTATCCGAATCAGGACAAGGACGTTGCCGCTCTTGCTGTTAAGGCCATGCTGGTGGTAACAGACAAGATGGACGCCCAGATGGCTTACGATCTCAACAAGGCCATCTACGGCAACCTTGAAAGGCTTAAGACGGCCCACGCGGTCGGCAAGCTGATCACCAAGCAGTCAGGCAAGGAAGGCATGTCCATCCCGCTTCACCCCGGGGCTGATAAGTTCTTTAAAGAGTAAAAAAGGAAATCCCAGGAGGTGGCCGGGCCCCGCGATACCGGGGTCCGGCTTCTTATGATAAACGTATTTCGGCAACGGCCCCGGACAGGAGTTCTCATATTGCTGCTTTTAATCACGGCACTACTGTTCCTGGTAAAGTTGCCTTTTTTAATTCTGGCCGATGGTCACGGCAAAACAGTGATCACACTGCCTCTTGCATGGAAAAAAGATTTCAGCCTTTATTACATGCATTCGGTCCATAAAACCCCGGTATGGGAAAATTTTTTTGTGGATCAGGGAAACAGGCTGGTACTGACCTCAACCCGGTTCCAGTCACTGGGGGTGGGGGTTCCTTTTCTTCCGGGGGAAGGCGAACTGGTATTTGAAAATGGAAAAATAATCTTAAAGGGTCTTGACCGCAGTTTCAGCGAGATTAATCTAATGCTGACGCCGGTGGCTGAACAGGCGCTGCTGCGCCGGAACAAAAGCTATTATCTTAACGATTATTTCGGGCCCGGGGATTTAATCCGGATACGGGCGGTCCGCAGCAGTCCCGGAAAAGTGCTGTGGCAGCGGATTATCACTGGGGGGGAATTGATTGACTAACCATAAAGTCCAGGCAGAAAAAATAAATGTTGAAGAATTTATGGCAAAGTACGACCGTGAATCGGACTTCCGGCGTCTGGCGGGGCTGGGGGCCAGGGTTGTGGCGGCCATCGCCATAACCTTTTCTGTTTTTCAGCTCTACACCGCCAATTTCGGAGTGCTGGACGCCCATCTCCAGAGGGCGGTGCACCTGTCCTTCGCCATGGCGCTGGTATTCCTTTTGTATCCCACCAGGCGCCGATGGGACCGAAGGCGGCTGCACTGGTTCGACGTGCTGCTGGCCGCGGCCGCGTCAGCCGCGCCGTTATATATTGTGCTTTTCTACCAGGAGCTGGTTTCAAGGGCCGGGGATATCACCGATCAGGATATGGCGGTGGGAGCCCTTGGTGTGTTTCTGGTTATGGAGGCCGCACGAAGGGTGGTGGGCTGGCCCATAGTCATAGTGGCAGGCATTTTCCTGGTATATGCCTTTGCCGGCCCGGTAATGCCCGGAACCCTCGCCCACCAGGGTGTTGACCTGGAACACCTGGTGGGGCACCTGTATTTCACCACGGAAGGCATTTTCGGCATACCCCTGGGAGTGTCCTCCACATTCATTTTTCTGTTCATACTATTTGGCGCTTACCTGGAAAAGACAGGCCTGGGCAGCTTTTTCATAGACCTGGCCAAGGCGGTTGCCGGCTGGGCAAGCGGCGGGCCGGCCAAGGTGGCGGTCCTTTCCAGCGGACTTATGGGGACGGTTTCCGGCAGTTCAGTGGCCAACGTCGCGGGCACAGGCAGCTTCACCATCCCCATGATGAAAAACCTGGGCTACAAGCCGGAGTTTGCCGGGGCGGTTGAGGCCGCAGCATCCACCGGAGGCCAGCTGATGCCGCCCATCATGGGAGCGGCGGCCTTTTTAATGGCAGAGTTCATAGGCGTGCCGTACATCGAAGTGGTAAAGGCGGCAGTAATACCGGCTTTGCTTTATTTTACCGGTATCTGGATAGGAGTGCACCTGGAGGCGAGAAAACAAGGACTGCGGGGAATCCCCCTAAGCGAGCTGCCGAAGATAGGAAGGCTGGTTATGGAGCGGGGGCACCTGGCCATCCCCTTAATAGCCATAGTATACCTGCTGGTGTCGGGGTACACCCCTATGAAGGCGGCGCTGTGGGCCATCTTCCTGGCCATAGGGGCCTCGATGCTGCGCCGCTCCACACGCATTTCGGCGGGGGACGTGGTAAACGGACTGGAAAAAGGCGCCCGGGGGGCGCTGGGAGTAATAATCGCCTGTGCCACCGCCGGCATAATCATTGGGGTGGTAACCAAGACCGGGGTGGGCCTCAAGCTGGCCTCGGTGATGATAGACCTGGCCCGCGGATACCTGCTGCCTACACTGTTCTTCACCATGATTACCTCTATACTGCTGGGGATGGGGGTTCCCACCACCGCCAACTACGTTATTACCTCCACCATTACAGCCCCCGCTGTAATACAGATGGGTGTACCGGTAATGGCGGCCCACATGTTCGCCTTTTATTTCGGTATTATCGCCGACGTCACGCCGCCTGTGGCGCTGGCAGCCTACGCGGGGTCGGGAATAGCCAGGGGGAACCCCATACTGACCGGGGTGAACGCCTCAAAGCTGGCCATAGCCGCGTTCATAGTGCCATATATATTCGTGCTTTCGCCCTCACTTCTCATGATCAATTCGACTTTGACGGGAATACTGCTAATGCTGATCACCTCGGTGACCGGCATGATAGGCATAGGGGCGGCAGTGTCCGGTTATCTGATTACCCGGGCTCTGTGGTTTGAAAGGATAATTTTCTTTGCCGGCGGCCTTCTTCTGATCGATCCCAACATGATGACCGACCTGACCGGGCTTGGGCTGCTGGCTGTGGCCTACATTAGCCAGCGCATTCGTGTGCGCGGCCGCGAAAACACCGGCACAACTTCGTAATAACGGCATGATAAAAGCCGCCTTCCGTGTTTTGCCGGAAGGCGGCTTTTGCTTTCACATTATTGCATTTGCCTGAAGGTGTCTTCATTCAAAAACTCAAGGAATGGCCTGTCAAATTCCACCATGGCGTTGACCACCAGTTCCACCAGCCCGCCGTAGTGCACATTAAACCTTTCGGTCACCCCGTAGTACTCCAGTATATCCCTGATGGCGCCTTTGCAGTTTGAGCAGGGAGCAGCCACGTACTTGGGAGTTTCAGCGTTTTCAATGGTGTCCTGGAAAGCCTCCAGTATCTGCTTCATTTTCATCCTGCTGGCGATCTTGTTTCTGAATTCGGGGAAATTATGGGACTTTATAATGGCAAAGCCGCTGCCGCCTCCACAGCAGTAGTTGGTAGCCCCGTTGGGAGTCATTTCCCTGAACTGGGGGCAAATGGCCTTTATAATCTTGCGCTGGGGCTTGATGATTCCCATCATCCTGCCCATGTTGCAGGGGTCATGGAGGGTGACCGGAAAGTTGTTCCTCATAGGATCCAGCTTAAAGGCGTTCTTTTCAATCAAATCCCACAGCAGGGGCAGGAAACTCTCCCTGGGGATGTTGTCATCGCCGGTTATGGCCCGGTCGATGGCCAGGGCTATGGCTTTATGGGCGTGACCGCACTCGCCTACGATGATTCTTCTGACCCCCAGCTCTTTGGCCGCCTTCATCTGGGCAAGGCCTATTTTCCGGGCCTGGGCGTCGTCGTAAAAAAGACCGTAGTTGACATTGTCGTAGCCGATAAAATCACTGCTGCACAGGGTCCAGTTCAGTCCGGCCTCCTCGAAAATCACCACAAAGGCCGAGGGGTTTTCCGGCCAGGCCAGATACTCGCCGGCGTTATGGGTTAAAAGTATGTCGGCGCCCTTTTTGTCGATGGGTATTTTATATTTCTTGCCGGTTCTTTCGTAAAGGTCGTCTTCCAGAAATTCAATTGTGTCCAAAAAAGCCGCTTTGCCAAGCCCGGTGCTGGATCCGGTCCTCAGCTGGTTCATGGTGCCGTTTTCGTGGAGCGGCTTTGGCGCAATCCCCATTTCCATGCTGAATAGTTTTCTTATTTCCCTGGCCAGAAGCCCGTTGTCCAGGCCCAGGGGGCAGGTCTGGGCGCAGCGCCGGCAGAGATTGCAGCGGTAGGCCAGCTCTCCAAGCCTCATTATGGTTTCAATGTTGATGTCGATATCCCCGCCGGTAAACCGGTTCAGCAGCCCGCCTCCCTGCTTGTGCTTTTTATAAAGCTTGCGCAGCACTTCAGAACGGAAAATGGGCCTGTAAATTTCAGCCCCGCCGCTGGATTTAAAGGTGTGGCAGGCTTCAGAGCAGGTGTTGCACTTGGCGCAGTTTTCAAAGGTAAGCATCAGCGGCTGTAAATAGTTCCTGTTGGTTTCCTCGGAGAATAATTTATCCAGGCCGCTCAGGAATTTTTTAATCATTTCCTGCTCTTCTTCTTTGGTTTTCGGCCTGATTAAAGTGTCATTCCCTATGAACCCGTCCAGGCTGGTGCAGTAGTTATTGTTCCAGGACTTTTCCGGCAACTTGAAACCGGGCTCCATATCCGGCTTGTCGTAAGGAGCCGGCAGAGTCATCAATTGATATTCATCCGGTTTGGCCAGCTGTTCAGACGGTATCCCCATATCCCGTGGTCTTATGTTTTCCATTAGGTTATATGTCCCTCCCAAGTGTTTTTGCTGTGTTGCAGGCAGATGCCCTGTAAAGGGCGTAGCATGCTCGGAGTTGCACACTCACTTAAGCTTTATTGGTCCGGTTAGCTCTATTTGGGCGAAGGTTTGCCTGGATTGATATGGGGGGCAGACCAGGTTGCCTTTGGCTTGTAGCTCATAGCCTTTTTCACTATTTCCTCCATCTTGGAATCCCTCAGGTTGGGCTCATTTTCCCAAAGCACTTTGTGGAAAGCAAAGTACTTGGCGACATAGTGGCTCATTTTGGTCTGCGGGATATAAATCATTACAGATCCCAGCAGCAGGATATGAATGGTCAGGGCTGTGTTTGCATTTATGGGTGAAACGGTAATCAGCCCTTTCATAATCTCGCGGCCGTATTGAAAGGCCGGGTCGCCGCTCCACACAACCAGCCCGGATACCGCCACGGCAAAGAGGAAGAACAGGTTGAAATACTCCTGCGGGGTTGTGTACTTGCTCAGGGTGTTGTTAAAAACCCTTCTTAAGAAGAGGCCCGCAGATCCAATGGTTAGCAGCAGCGCCCCGGCTGCTCCGGATATCAAGGTGGCGTAATAAACCAGCCCTGCCAGGGGATTGGTGTTTACCACCCCGGCGGAGACAATGGGCAGCCAGGCCAGTTCCAAAACTGCGCCGGCCAGCAGTAGAAAAGTCCATAAACCCAATAAATATATTCCCATATGCATGGAGTAGGAGACCCACCAGTGGCGCTTCTGGTTTACAAACAAGTTCTTGATAAACAGCATTTCCTTCAGCATTTCTCTCATCTCTCCGAGATGAGAGACCTTCCTGGGCTTGTTCCACCACTCCAGGTCCTCATAGTAGGAACCGCCGTAGTGGCCTTTTTCCCCCGGCTCTTTTGGCACCGGGTACAACTCCCAGCGGCCGTGCATGGGCATCCTGGCATACTGGTAAAACTTATAGGCGGAAAGCCCAATGAAAGAAAGTATTGAAAAGTAAATAAAAAACAGCAGTAACAACTTAGTATCCTCCCTTGAAGTTAAAGTCTGAGTTGATGGTAAAATATTTTTCGGAGGCAAAGCCTGAACCCTGCCCCCTCATTGCTTTCTTATCCTTTGTTTAGGCACCCCTCCCCGATGGCATGATATGGATTCTTGTCGCCAAACGGCCTCTTTAACGGGTTTCCTTCCGCCGATTCTCCCTTCCATCCTCCCGGAGGTTTGGTTCAAACTTTTATAAAACTGATTACATAAATAACAATACTGTTTTTGACTAATTATTTCGCCTGCGAAACACGGGCAATATAACACCATTGGCATTCTGCCGGTTTTCGCTGCTGCTAAATGCCTTGCTCCAATTTAATATCTAAGTCATTGTGAGAACCATTTATCGTAGAATCAACATGCTTCTATTCTCCAAATTTAAGGTAAAATCCTTCATGAAAGGTTGAAAAAATAATTTGTGTCGATATATAAAGTGAATTGTCGTTCAGTGGTGGATAAAGTAAAATTATTGTCGAAGAGATAATGAGACAACTGCCTGGTTTCTCCTGGAAATGTGTGTTTAGAATGGTGCATCACAGCAATTAGTTGCTGAAAATAAATCTTATTGCCGGAAAAAACAGTTATATGTTAAAATACATAATGCAGTAATTAAGGTGACTATTTTTTGTTTTCGCTAGCCCGTAAAGATTCCGGCGATTTATTTGTCCGGCTTTATTTTTGTAAATACCTGGCAGACTAAAACAAAAGACGGCGGAGGCACCATTGAAAGGCAATCTTAAAAACTGGCAGATAATTATGTACAGCATGGGCGGGGAATCCTACATGGTGGTTTTCGCTTTAACCACCTGGATTATGTACGGCTACTGCCCGCCGGAGGGTAAAGGGGTGACTCTTGTTTCACTGGCCACTTTTTCCGCAATCACAACCTTGGCCCGGATTGCCGAGGCTGTATTGAACCCGGTGGTAGGTTTTATAAGCGACAACACCAGGACGCGGTGGGGAAGGAGAATTCCCTTCATATTTCTGGGCGCCGTTATCACCACATTTGCCACCATAATGATATCGAGACCTCCGGTGGAGACCGGAATGAGCATGATCAACACCGCTTACTTTTCTTTCTTTTATTTGCTTATGACCATTTTCGCACTGGTGATGTTCCAGCCGGTGCTGGCGCTGGCACCGGAGATAACCGCAGACAGCAACGAAAGGGTGAAGATCACCAGCATAGCTCTTTTTATGGGTGTAATCATAGGCCTTATCAACCTTACCCAGGGACCTGCCTTTGAAAAGCTGGGCTTTGCCAACATGACCATGATATTCGGGCTGATGGTATTCATACTGGCAATGGGGCCGGTAATTTCGATAAACGAGAAAAGGGATGCTGTCAAGCGGGACAATGTTGAGCTAAACGGAATAAAAGTGGGTTTTATTCAGGGAATAAGGGGCATACTTCTAAACCGGATATTTATTTTATTTGCACTGGCCAACAGCATACAGATGCTTTCGTTTATAACCCTCACGGCCGCGGTTCCCTATATACTGACCGAGATAGCCGGCAAAACGCCTTCCGACACCGCAATATTGGGCTTCAGTTTTTTCATTGGAATGCTGATAGGCATACCGGTGGCCAATATCTCCACCAAAAAGTTTTGCAAGAAAGACCTGTTTGCCTGGAGTGTTCTCGTGGGGGCCATACTTTTCGGGATGATGACCTTCCTTATGCTGGTGCCCCAAAAGGCGGTTTTCACGGTCTTACTGGTTTTTGCCTTTGTATACGCCTTTTTCTTCATGTTTACCAATACCGTGAAAAATCCGATGCTTGCCGATATAATACTGTTTGACAGCCAGCTTTCGGGGGAGCGCAAGGAGGCCCTGTTTATAGGTACCCACGGGCTTATTTTCCGGATTGTGGACTCTCCAAACAATGCCATAATGGCGCTGCTTTTCGCTTATTTCGGCTACAGCGCCAGCAGCCCCTGGGGAATATACCTTATATTCCCGGTGTGCGCCATTCTAAACCTGATAAGTTACCTTATAATAAGATATTATCCCCTGGATGACCATGGGTGGTTCCTGCAGGGCTACGAGGAAAAGTACCGCTATCTGGTGGACAGGCTTAAAAAGGGCAGAATCACTCATGCCTTGTAGCAAAAAGAGGTGATATGGGATAATTAAGCTGGCGACGAAAACTGTACGGTGAGATGTTAAAATATAGGCGACAATCGCTGTCGTGATAAAGTGGAAAAAATGGATCCCGGAAACCCCTTTAGTATGGTAATATATGGAAAACGCCATAAGGGGGGTAGCTGGTGAACGGGATAAAACAACTGGGACTTTTTTTAACCGGTCTGCTGGCTGAATACAGCGGAATGCTTTTGCTGGCTGTTGTAGCTTTTCTGGCGGTTTGTATCATTCAGTATATTTCCACCGCAATTTTCGGTCAGGGAGAGTTTACCGGAGGGAATTCCGGTTATGACAGGGTTTTAAAACTTTTTAATTGATATGGGAAATTAACCCTGAAAGAATTCTGATGATAATTTCCCATACCCGGGGGTTCCAAGGGGGAGTGCCCCCTTGTTTTAGTGGGGGTAGGATGTCTATACCGTCCGAAGGGGCGCAGCCCCTTTTTATTAAGGTTTAGGTAAAAAAATGGCAAAAAAGCATCAAAACCAGCCAAGGCTGGTTTTTTTAATTATTTTCCCGTGTTGACTTGTGCAACCATATATGTTTAGTTATATATAACAATGTACTAATACAGGAGGGAGAATATTGAGGCTTCTTTTCCAACCCGTTAAAATAGGCGGCATTGAACTGAAAAACCGGATTTCGATGCCGGCAATACACCACGCCTACACACCGGACGGATTCGTCAACGACAGGCTGGTCAGGTATTATGAAACAAGGGCCCGGGGCGGCGCCGGACTCATCATCGTAGGCGGGTGCACCATTGACAGGCTGGGAATAGGCCCCAAGATGATAGGCCTGCATGATGACTGCTACATCGACGGGCTGAAAATGCTTACCGGGGCTGTAAAATCTGCCGGGGCAAAAATAGCGGCCCAGCTTTACCAGGCGGGAAGGTACACCCACTCATTTTTAATCGGGCAGC
Organism: Bacillota bacterium; assembly: GCA_049323915.1. Taxonomy (GTDB): domain Bacteria; phylum Bacillota; class Desulfotomaculia; order Desulfotomaculales; family Desulfocucumaceae; genus BRHc4a. Next base: position 12,302 of record JBMOPC010000114.1, on the reverse strand, counting down.
AGCCCGTCGCCCCTTCGCCGGTGGCTTCCAGGCTTACCCGCGAAGTGCCCAGGGAGATGACCCTTGAGGATATTGAAACGGTAACTGAGAGCTTCGCCGACGCTGCTCTGAGGGCTAAAAAGGCCGGCTTTGACGCGGTGGAAATTATAGCCAGCGCGGGATATCTTATCTGCCAGTTTCTCTCTCCCATTACAAACCAGAGGACCGACCAGTACGGAGGGTCCTGGGAAAACCGCTGCCGCTTCGGAGTGGGGGTTGTAAGGAGGGTAAGGGAAAAGGTGGGCCATGACTTCACCATACTGGCAAGGCTTTCGGGCAATGACTTCATGCCGGGAAGCAATACAAACAAAGTGGCGGCCATGTTTGCCAGCGAGCTGGAAAAGGCCGGCGTTGACTGCTTCAACGTAACCGGGGGGTGGCATGAGACAAGAGTTCCCCAGATTACCGGGGATCTTCCCAGGGGAGGCTATGCCTACCTGGCCAGGGGCGTGAAAGAGGCGGTCAGCGTTCCTGTCATAGCCAGCAACAGGATCAACGACCCCTGGGTGGCCGAAGAGATTTTGAGAAACGGCCAGGCGGATATGGTTAATATCGGGAGGCCCCTGATTGCCGACCCGGAGTTCCCCAATAAGGCCATGAGAGGAGACACGGGGTCCATCAGGAAGTGCCTTGCCTGCAACCAGGGCTGCATGGACATGGTTTTCACACTTCAGGACGTCCATTGCGCGGTAAACCCGCTGGCAGGGAGGGAATACGAGATCACGGTGGAACCTGCCTCCGCTCCCAGAAAGGTTCTGGTAATCGGCGGCGGGCCGGCCGGTCTGGAAGCTGCGCTGGTGGCGGCATCCAGGGGGCACAGTGTCGCCCTGTGGGAGAAAAGCGGCCGCCTTGGAGGGCAGTTGCATTTTGCCGGCAAGCCCCCGGGAAAGCAGGAATTCTTGACGCTGGTGGATTATTATGCAGGACAGCTGCAGGATAAGGGAGTCGAGATAAGGTTAAATCAGGAGGCCAGTGTTGAAAATATTACCGGGGAAAAGGCCGGCGTGGTGATAGTTGCCACCGGCGCGCGGCCCGCCGGGGCCCCATTTCCGGTAAGCGCCGGGGAAAAGGTGGTGACAGCCCAGGAGGTGCTGGAAGGCAGCGCGGTCATAGGCAGGAATGTGGCTGTCATAGGGGGGGGCGCCGTGGGCTGCGAAACGGCCCTGGCCCTGGCCCGGATGGGTACTCTCGATGCCGAAAACCTGAAGTTTTTAATGGAAAACGGGGCCGAGTCATACGAGACACTGGTGGGGCTCCTCAACAAAGGCACCAGGAATGTGACCGTGGTGGAGCTTTTAAGGGGAATAGGCAGGGACATAGGCATAAGCACCAAATGGGTGATAATGAAGGAAATCAAGCGGCTGGGTGTAAATGTTATTGACCAGGCCAGGGTGAAAGAGGTTAATATAGAAGGGGTGGTTGTTGAAAGGGACGGCCGGGAAACCCTTATACCCGCCGACACCGTGGTGCTGGCGGTGGGCGCCAGGCCTGTGAGCGAACTGGGGGCGGCGCTGGACGGAAAGGTTCCCGAGCTGTACGTTATAGGCGATGCCGCCGGACCGAGGAAAGTTACCGAGGCTATCCGCGAAGGATTCGAAGTGGGAAGGAAAATATAAAAAAGAATACAGAACTCAGAACTCAGGACTCAGAATCCAGAATAAGGATGCCGGATTCCTTGCTGAAGTGTACGCAGAGGGGAGGATCTTTCAGGCCGGAGGACTGTGAGCCCGGACTGAAAACCGCACCCGACATGGAAGCATATCCTGGCTTGGCTTATATGCGGCCCCAGATTTTCATTGCCCAGTGGCGCCGCGCTTTGCGGCATGGGAGTCTGACAGTAATTTCTATCAGAATTAGTTTAGAATACTTATGCGCTGGTGATGCTATGTCTCTGTCTTACGCCATTCTGGGGCTTTTAAGCTATCGCCCGATGACAGGGTACAATTTAAAGGAGGTATTTGACAACTCCATCAGCCATTTCTGGCATGCCCACCTGAGCCAGATTTACCGTGAGCTGTCCAAGATGGAGGAAGGGGGGCTGGTTGCCTCCGAAATACAGCGGCAGGAGGGAAGGCCGGACAGAAAGGTTTACCGCATTACATCCCGTGGAGAGGAAAAATTTCAGTCATGGCTGGTGTCTTTTCCGCGAAACCTGGCATTGAGGTACAATGATGAATTTCTTCTCCGGCTTTACTTCGGCGGCAGAATAAGCAGGGACGAAATAATTTATCAGATAACCTCCTACAAAAAGGAGATAGAGGGAAAGTTAACGCATTTTGAATCCCTCTACAAGGTTATAGAGGATTTTTCAAAAAAGGCGGGAGGGCCGAGGGACAGGCTTTACTGGGAGCTTACCCTTGACCTGGGAATATCCTTGTTGAAGACCAACCTTGACTGGATTGAAAAGTCGGTTGAAAAAATCAAAAAAGTACTTGATCAGTAGGAGGATATATAGTATATTACTTTTATAGAACATAATAATACTCATTGTTGAGTTATTAGGGCATTGTAGCCCGGCACCTGGGATATAGGAAAGGTGCCGGGCTTTGTATTTGTTTTGCTATTTCCCTATAAATACACCAAATTGTCCATAAATACAAATGCATATGTAAATACGAAGACGTATTGATGCAACGGCGCTATTACAGGATTAATAGCGCCTTTTATGTTTTATTATGATAAAACAGTTCATTATTTTCCTTTTTAAATTCAGGCGCCGGATTTAATAGGAAATTATTAAAACAAAAGTGTGCTGGGAGGTTGTATCATGTATGATTTAGCAAGGAAAATCAGATACTTATTTCTACTTTTGTTCGTAAGCATACCCGGGTTGGCCTGGGCCGCAGAAGAAGCGCCCAAGGTTGATACCGGTGACACCACCTTTGTAATGATTTCAGCGGCCCTGGTGATGCTTATGACCCCTGGACTGGCGCTTTTCTACGGCGGCATGGTGCGGAAAAAGAATGTGCTGAGCACAATAATGCAGAGTTTTATAGTTATGTGCCTTATTTCTGTACAGTGGGTGCTGTTCGGATACTCTCTGGCCTTCGGGCCCGACCAGAACCACCTGGTGGGCGCCCTTGACTGGCTGGGGCTCAATGGAGTGGGGCAGGAACCCAACGCAGACTATGCCGGCACCATACCTCACCTTGTGTTTATGGCGTTTCAGTTAATGTTCGCCATAATAACGGCGGCCATTATAACCGGATCCATCGCTGAGAGAATGCGCTTTCCGGCTTTTCTGGGATTCATGCTGCTGTGGACCACCTTTGTTTACGACCCCCTGGCTCACTGGGTCTGGGGTGTGGGGGGATGGCTCAGGGAAATGGGCGCACTTGACTTTGCCGGCGGCACGGTGGTGCACATAAGCTCCGGGGTGTCCGGACTGGTGGCCGCACTGGTGCTGGGCAGGCGCAAGGGATACGGCAGTGAGCCCATGATTCCCCACCAACTTCCCTTTACCGTGCTGGGCGCGGCCCTGCTCTGGTTCGGCTGGTTCGGCTTCAACGCCGGCAGCGCCCTGTCGGCAAACGGCCTTGCAGCCAGCGCCTTCGTGGTGACCAACACTTCGGCGGCCATGGCCGCACTGTCCTGGGTGTTTGCCGAGTGGCTGCACCACGGCAGGCCCACCCTTCTGGGGGCAGCCAGCGGCGCGGTGGCAGGACTGGTGGCCATAACACCGGCGGCGGGCTTCGTATCGCCCCTTTCCGCCCTGGCAATAGGTCTGGTGGCCGGAGTTGTCTGCTACCTGGGAGTCAGCGTGGTAAAAAGGAAGCTTGGTTATGACGACTCCCTCGACGCCTTCGGCGTCCATGGATTTGGCGGCATATGGGGGGCCCTGGCCACCGGTATATTCGCCTCCAAGGCAATAAACGAGGCCGGAGCCGACGGACTGCTGTTCGGAAATTCCGCCCAGCTGGGCATTCAGGCGGTGAGTGTGCTGGCAACAGTGGCCTTCGCCGGAGCCGCCACCTTTGTGATACTGAAATTAGTTGGTCTTGTGACCACCCTCAGGGCTACCCCCGAGGAAGAGGAAGTGGGCCTCGACCTTTCGCTGCACGGAGAGGACGCCTACCCGGATATTGTGGCCGGCTCCATATTCCGCAAGGATTTGGTTTCAGGCACCCCTTTAAACACAGTCATGGCCCCGGGCATGGATCTTAAGTAGAGGAGGATCTTGTATATGAAAAAAATAGAGTGCATACTCCGTCCGGGTAAACTGGAGGATGTAAAGGATGCGCTGAATAAATTCGGCGTGCAGGGAATGACCGTTATGCAGGTGATGGGCTGCGGGCTGCAGAAAGGGCGCAAGGAGGTCTACCGCGGCACCGAGCTTACCATCAATCTTCTGCCCAAGGTAAAGCTGGAGGTAATAGTAAAGGATAACGTGGTGGATGAGGTGGTGAACCTGATTAGGAAAACTGCCATGACCGGAGAAATAGGCGACGGAAAAATATTTGTAAGCACCGTGGACAACGCCATCCGCATAAGGACCGGTGAGACCGGCGAGGCAGCGATATAACGGAATATGGAAGCAAGCAGTCAGAATTCAGAAAAGACAGCCCCTTCGGGGGCTGTTGCTTTTTCTTGTTATCTAAGAAATTATGCTTAGTGGGGGTAGGACGTCTATACCGTCCGAAGGGGCGCTGCCCCTTTTGTTCTATGATATAATTCCAGGGCCAGTTTTTTTCCCGCGGCCGTTTTAAAATTACTCAAAACCATTTTGGTGAAGGTCTCGGTATCTTTTTTTATAACGGGTAATCCCGGCATGTTCACCAGCAGGTCGGCTTCCCACAGTATCTGAAAGTCGGGCCCGTCTATTCTTGACTTGTGGTGGTGGTTGCCCACGATGTGGCATACCCTCTGAATGGTTTTTTCCTCAGCGCCGGTTTTTTCCAGTATATCCTGGGCCAGGGGCGGGCCTTCCAGGTGCTGGTATGCGGGTGCCGAAGAATTGTACAGTGCTTCGGCCCGTTTTATGCCTATATCGTGCAGTACGGCCGCCAGTTCCACCAGCTTTTTCAGGCTGCTGTCGCCGGGATATTCCCTGTCACAGATGAAAGTGGCGTATTCAAGCACGTCCAGGGCGTGTTTAATCCTCCTGCGGTCATCCCCGAAGAGGTCCTTCATTTTTTCAACTACAGTGTCAATCATGTTAAAATTTCGATCCCATTAGTTTCTTTTGACCATGTTTCTCCATTTTTGGGCCACTTCGGCGTATGCGGGGGAGGCCGGGTCGGTCAGCACATCCAGTTCCCCGGCGGCCACCAGATAGCTGGGCTTGCGGCTCCCAAGCTCGATGCTCTCCATTGACCCCAGCAGTCTTTCCACGTTGCAGCTGCCGCAGTGGCTTCTGGTCAGAAGGCACTGGTCGCATGCTCTCTGCAGGAGTTGTCTGATTTCATTGAAATCACTGTCTAAAAACACCAACACCACTTCCTTAAAAATAGATTGATAAACTAAAAACAGGGCCGTATCCCTAACGAGATAAGGCCCCATTGCCATCACCCGACAGTATAATCATACTATTATGAACAGAAAAAAACAATTGGTTGCCGGCAATGTATACAGTATAAATAGTTGCCGGGTTAAAATAACCAGGCTGCAGGAATTTAATTAAGAAATGTTTAATAATCTGTTAAATATTTCGTAAATTGCAGATTCTATAATTTTAAATCAGCAGGGAAGGTTTAAAAGAATAAAGGAGGTTTGAATCTTATGGCGTGGAGCATTTTAAAATTCAGCGGTGAGGAAATAGTCGATCTGGCCATCGAAATGGAAAGGGCTGGTAAGGCCTTTTACGATGCGGCATCAAAGAAGGTGGAGGATCCTGAGATAAGCGCTTTGTTTAAAAGACTGGGGAGGGAAGAGGAAAAGCACATCGACGATTTTCAGGCCCTGGGGCAAAAACTGTCCAAGGATTTCGCCCCCAACGAGAGTTATGTGGGGGAATACGGTGACTACATAAAAGCTATAATAGACAACCATGTTTTTAACGTCAACAATGTCGAAACACTGGTCAGGAATGTTGAGGTGGCCAGAGAGGCCCTGGCGGTGGCGCTGAGGTTTGAAAAGGACTCCATTCTCATCTTTCAGGAGTTTTTAAATGTGGTGGACGATTCCGGCCGGGAGATAGTTAAAGAGCTGATCGAGCAGGAGAAAAAGCATATAGGAATGCTTGCCCGCCTGAACAAGATTAAATGGTAATGCACCGAATTTTGCGTTAAAATTAAATCAGTTGCTTAAAAAAGCAAAGTTATTCAAGATAGGGGGGTTGTCGTGGTCAGGGTATATGCTTTAAGTACCTGCCCGTGGTGTAAAAAGGTGAAGAAGTTTCTTGATGAAAAAATGTGACTTACCAGTGTATCGAAGTTGACACCATTTCGGGTGAAGACCAGGAGAACGCCCTTAGAGAAGTTATGAGCCTGACGGGGAGCAGGAACTTCCCCGTTACCGTTATAAACGGCGTTGTTATCAGGGGGTATCAGCCGGATAGCATTATGGAGAAGCTTTAACACATTAAACTAAGCGTTATTAAAAAAGAACCCTGTCAGGGGTTCTTTTTTAATGCTAAAAGCAGGCCTGTCCCGGTTCGGGCGCTGATTGGTACAATATAGACATCGTTAGGGGTTTTTGGGGAAAAAGGGCTTTAATTCCAAAAAATAATTGGTATACTCAAATAATAGCAAATAGCAACAAACTTGTTTGGAGGGGTTTCATTGTCGGTAAAATCCCGGGAGCTGGCCTCTCAGGTGTACTATGTATTTAATGGCGCCGATTTTATTATAAACAAAAATATAAATGAAGCGGATTACCGGAAAGCATTAAAATGCTGCAGCGATCATGACCCGGACAGCTGCGTTAAAGAAGAAAGCCCGGCGGATCAAGTTTCACCGGACATGGCCCCGGAGCGATAAAAAAATTCGTGCCAGTCTGCTGAAAACAAAGGCCGATTAATTTAAGCGCTGGAGGAATACTGGAATTATTTGTGGAAATAAAATAACAGATTTTGGGTATTCCGTATTCAGTGGAACACTCACCGGGGGGCTTTCCTTTTTTTGCCCCCATATTTCAAAAACACAGGGTGATTCATGTTTTTTCTTACCGGCAGGGCCAGACTATGTTTAATTCACTTTTCGAGCAAATGGACGGCGCACATTTTCCGGTCAGCATGGACCGGCTGCCCTCCAGCTACCGTGTCATAACCGAGGACATAAACCATTTTAGGAAAAGGCCCGGTCCTTGTTCAGGGAAAACGGCCGGGCTATTCAGTCCGTGTGGACAGCAGTATTTCCGCCAGCTTGCGCATATCTTCAGGGCTAAGCCCCTTTAGGGCCATTTCACGGGAAAGTTTTATAAAGGGCAGATTTTTCAGGTCCATAAAAAATTTAATGTCGTCTTCAGTCAGGTAAGGGAAAATCTCTGCGGGTCCCACTACATCTTCATCCTTCAGGTACAGAGGATTTACCTCCAGCACTGCAGCGATCTTTTCCAGTGTCTCCTTTGACGGGGTGTAGCCCCCGGGGCTGTTCATAAGGCGGCTCATGGTGGCCCTGGACAGTCCCGCAGATCTGCGAAGGCTTCCCAGTGTCATGTTGCGTATTTTTAAGATTTCCAGTATTTTATCTTTCCGTTTTTTTTCACTGATCTTTATCATCATTTGAATCCGTACTCCCGCTTTTTGATTTGCATAGTTTTAAAACCTCCAGTGAACGCAGAAGGTCAACTTTCCTTATGCCGGCCCTTTCAGCCAGCTGCCTTGCCAGAAGTCCCTCTTCCATATTAGATGCCGCCGCAGCCAGAAGAGTTTCATAATATTTTACATTGACGGACTTTTTAAGTATCAGTATCACCTTTTCAATTGCTTCCTGCGGCTCCCGCCCCCTGGCGAAAACAAAATCAAACCCCCTGCCGCCCTTTATGGCTATAAGGTCGCCTTCGGCGGCTTTTTCTTTTCTGCATACAATTATGTCTCCGCTAAAAATTCCTATTTCCGGAAAGTCTTCAGCCGCCTTTACTGCAAAATCGGCCAGCTCAGGTCCGGGCAGGTCCAGGAAGCTCTTTGACGTCCGTCCTTCATAAAGGGGAATGCGCTGAAAAGTGAATACTTTTTTTTCCTGACCGTACTCCTTTTCCTTGTCGTGATCAGAGGAAGTAAGCCCGAAGAAATCTGCCAGCGCGTTTTTTAATTCCCTGCCAATTGTTTTGGCGCTTCCGCTTTCGATAAGGGAGAGATACGAATGGGAAAGCTTTACCCCATATTTCTTTTCTATCAAAGAGGCGGCTTTCCTTTGGGACAAAAGCATTATTTTTCGCCTTGAGGCAATTTGCCGTCCTGTAAAATCCATTGCTGCCACCATCCCCGCCTGTTTGTTTCTCCGCCATGAAACAAATTAAGTAATATTATTGTTATTAATGCTAAAAAATATTTAAAATATGTATTGACTGTAATTATGTGTCAATATAAAATGTTTCTTAATCGTGAAACATTTTGGAAGGGGGTATATATTGGGCAGGCAAAGGCAGGTTTTGCCCCCGGTGCCGTTGTTTATACTGAGTGAACAGCAGCGAAAGGTTTATAACCTTGCCGAAAACCACAGCACAGGGGAAATAGCCGAAATACTCTCCCTACCCGAAAAGCAGGTAAGGCAGGTTTATACGGCTATAAGGCATAAATCAAGAGAATACGCCAATAAATATGTCCCTCCGGGGAATGGGGATGAGTCTGATCATTTTTACCCATTAACGTATGAAGCTCTTTCTCGAAGCAGTGATTTCTACACTGATCTGATGGAAAATAACGGTTACCTGAATCTTACCGCGTCTGAGCTTTTTGTGCTTGAACAGGTACGGAAAGGTATTTCCATCAGGGAAATCTCGCGGTTAACCGGTAAAACAGTTGTGGCCACAAGAAAAACCCATCAAAGGCTGAAAAAGAAAATATCTAAAAAAAATGGGCTTTTCGAGGATAATTGTATCACAAAAATCGATACCGGGAAAACGCTTGTAAAGATTAATTTGGGTCTGTTGAAACAAGCAGCGGCAAGGTTGAATCTTGACCGGGATCAGCTGTCCAGCAGCACCGGCATCCCCATTGAAAGGATTGAGGAGATAGAAAAAGATGGGATACTAAATTATGATGAACTTTTTGCGCTGATTAATACTTTGGGATTTAACCCGTATGGACCTTCGGAAAAGGACCTCCTTGCCCAGAAACTGGCTGACCCGGGCTGGATAAACGCGGTCAGGACCGGAAAAGCCCCTGACGGCCACCGAAAGTGCGTATCCGGAAGAAACGGCAGGGAGAAGGCGAGGTACCGCAACCGGGTGATGTATTATGCAACGGCTTGCTATCGATACAATGGCTGCGACCGGGAAAGGCCCCTCATTGAATACGGCCGCAATGGTTTTTTCCCGCTGACTCTGACCAGGGAACAGCAGTCCCGGTGCAGGTGGCTTTTAAAGAGGCTGATGTTAAAGCCCGTTTTTACATACAGGCACAGCGGGCTGGATCAGGAAATAAAGAGCCTGGAAGAAAATAATACAGCTTATTTAAAGAATGATCTTTTGCAAGAAAACGGAAGGTCCATTTATCTTGTGAACAAATTCCAGATGACTGCCATAAAGCATGCTCTTTTTTTCGCACCTTAATCACAGGGTGGTTACGTTTTATCAGTGGGGGTGTGGGCTTGAAGCTAAAATTCAAGTATATGCTTCGGTTGTTAATTTTGATTTTAATATTCTCTATTACAATAGTTCCTGTATTTGCCGGAGGCAGCGATTTTGACCTGTCAAAGGCCGTGGCCCAGAAAAGTGATGAGAACGCCTTAAAATCCGAAGTGGGCAAAATAGGCGGAAGTATAGTCAATGCGGTCAGGACCATATTTATAACCTTTTTTGCGGTGGCTGTGCTGTTTATGGGGCTGCAGGCCGCCGGGGGCGGGTTGAAGGACCCCAGGAAGGTGGAGCTTGTCAAGGGCGGTGGGATTACCGCCACCGTTTCTGCGGTACTGGTGTATAAAGCCGAGGAGATAGTGGCCTTTGTCTTAAAGATGCTGAATGTCCAGGTAGGTGATTATATAAAGTAGGTCTGTGCGGGGTGAGGACGCGATACGTCCGAGGGGCGGCTGCCCCTTTTATATTAGGAGGTGTTTAATTGTACGGTGAAAGGCATCCCCTTATACGGAAAACCACCCCTGACAGATTCATTTTCGGCATGACGCTGTCACAGCTCCTGGCAGTGCTGGCCGGCGGCAAAATAAGCTATGAGCTGGCCGGCGCCGTTCCGCCCCTGCCAGTTGAAAATTTTATCCTCAGTCATTTTCACCAGGGGATACCCCTCTATATCATTGCGGCCCTGGTTTTTCTGGAGGATAACGTCACCGGGAGGGTTATGGCCGCAAGCCTTTATGACAGGGTTTCCTCCAGGTTTAAAAGAAGAGTCTTCGTTTACGGCCGGGAGGGGTGATGGGGATGACTGACCTGTTGTTCTTTTCGGCGGTGGTAGCCTGTTTATACTTCCTTCTTTTTGGACTGAAAAAAGAAAAAAAGGCCGTTACCTGCCAGGATTTGCTGGATTACCGGGATATATACCAGGACGGGGTTATCGAGCTGCCCGGATTTCGGTTCAGAGTGGTGCTGGAGGTGGAGCCGGTAAATGAAAGCTTAAAATCCTTCAAGGAGAGGCAAAGCCTGTGGCTGGGATTCAGAAATCTGGTGCAGACCATAAACATTCCTTATACATTAAAGATAGAGACCCGTTTTCTTGACCTAAAGGACTACCTGGAAGGAATAAGGGAGTGCTCTGACCGGAAGCCGCCGCTGCTGAGGGATTACGGTTATGAGCTTTTTCATTGGCTTGATAAGAAATCCGAAAACAAGCAGAACAGGGACCGCCGCTGCTACATAATACTCAAAATTGATTCGGCCTCAAACGGCATCGAAAGCGGGGTAAAGACCGGCAACCCCTTTTTAAACAATGCCCTTTCCTCCCTGACTGCCCTTCAGAAATCATCAGTCCCGGAAAAAGAAATCAGAAGGATGGCGGTGGATGAGCTCAGGGTTATGGGGGGGCTGGTGGTGTCGGCCCTGGAGGGTATGGATATCATCTCCCGGCAGTTGAACAAGCAAGAGGTTCTGGACATGATATACGGCACTTTCAACCGGGACCTGGCCCCCTACTGCCGGATTAGCGATGCCGACAGGGAGGAGATGTTTTCTCTTTTCATGACCTCGAAAACACCGGAAATATTCTTGGAGGGAATGGAATATGAGCTTCTGGAGGAAAAAGAAAAAAGAAGGGAAGAGTCCGTCCGGGAGCCGGCCTCCGGGCAAGGAACAGCCTGATGTTGTGCTGGGAGCTGCCAACTTCAGGGATTTTTTAGCTCCTTCCATAGTAAGGGAGGTTATTCCCGGGGACAAAAACGGCCTCCGGCAGAGATCAGGGGATTACTACGTGGAAATAGGGGGCACTTCCGGGATGGTCAGGTATTTTCGCAGTTTTTACGCCGCCCTTACCTCCAGCTATACCCAGGCCGGGATGCTGAACGGGCTTTTTGCCGGAGATTTTGGTGAGGCCGACTGCGATGTGGCGGTTCATGTCACCCCCACCGACCCGGAGAGGACCATGTGGAGCCTGGAGCAAAAAATCGCCCAGAAGGAAGTGGCTTACAAGGATGAGCCCAACCCGGCCAGAAAGCAGAGAATAATACGTGAGATACAGGACCTGCAGCGGCAGCACTCAAATCTGGTGTCCGGTGATGAAACCATAATGAATACCGCCATACAGGTGCTGTCATCGGCCACCGAACTTGACGTTTTCAGGCGTTTCTGCAACATGCTGGTTAAAAACTTCGCCGGAAAGGGTATTGTGTTGCGGCCTGCCGACGGCAATCAGCTGAGGGCGCTGTTGAACATGACCCCTCTGGATCCAGGAAGAATCTGCTACCCGTTCCGGAATGCCGAGGCCTCCAACCTGGCTGACTGGTTCCCATTCGGTTCGGGGGGGATAAGGCATAAAAACGGGATCGTGATTGGGGAGGACAACCTTGGCAAGCTGGTTTTCTTCAACCCCTGGCACTACGGCAACGGTAATTACAATATAGTTATCTTCGGCAGGTCGGGCTTTGGAAAGAGCTTTTTAATCAAGTTGATGGTGGCAAGGCTGCTGGTGACTCCCATTATCACCCAATCGGGCCCCAAAGACGTGAGGGTGGCGATAGTGGACCCGGCTCCGGAAAAGGAGTACAGGAACCTGATGTATT
>JBMOPC010000113.1:0-3231 GCA_049323915.1 Bacillota bacterium | reverse complement strand
TGGCCAAGGTCAATAAAAACGCCTCCAGGGCTCCTCAGAAAGAAGGAGCGGCAAAGAGAAAAAAGCCTGAAAGAAAAAGCGATTCATAACCGACATGCACGTATTCTCAAAACAGACCCCGGCAACGCCGGGGTCTTGCTTTCTATTTCGGCGCCATGCGGATGGCCCCATCCAGCCTGATGGTCTCACCGTTGAGCATAACATTTTCAACTATCTGCTGGGCCAGCAAAGCATATTCATCGGGCCTGCCCAGCCTGGGCGGGAAAGGGACCTGTTTGCCCAGGGAAATCTTTGCCTCCTCGGGAAGCGCTGCCAGAAGGGGGGTGTCGAACAGCCCCGGGGCAATGGTGCACACCCTTATGCCAAGGCTGGACAGGTCCCTGGCGACAGTCAGTGTCAAACCCACCACACCGGCCTTTGAGGCCGAATAGGCCGCCTGTCCTATCTGCCCGTCATAGGCCGCAACCGAGGCGGTGTTAATTATAACTCCCCGCTCTCCCCACTGGTTTGGCTCATTTTGCGCCATTTTCTCGGCAGACAGCCTGATCATGTCGAATGTGCCTATAAGATTGATCTCTATCACTTTCCTGAACAGGTCAATATTGTGGGGCCCCGACTTGGACAGAGTCCTCATGGCAATACCGGTTCCCGCACAGTTGACAAGAATGTCAACCCGTCCGAATTTTTCTACGGCAGTATCCACCGCCCCCTGCACCTGGGCGGTGATGGTTACATCGGTCAAGGAAAACGTCGCCCTTTCTCCCAGCCTGGCAGCCAAGGCCTTGCCATTTTCCTCGTTGAAGTCGGCGATTACAACGTTTGCCCCGGCGGCATGAAGCCTTACGGCAGTTGCCTCGCCGAGACCCGAGGCGCCTCCGGTGACAATAGCTGTGGCATTTACTATATCCACCTTAATCCCTCCGATTCTCAGTTTGATTTAAAAATATTTTCTATATTCATTCATATTATCCTTCAAGCATTAAAACATTTAGACTATTAATCAAAAATATATTTTGTTTATACCGTTGAAAAAGTTTATAAATAACCTCCTGCAGTTATCATGATAAAGAGGCATCTTTTGCCGGGTCAGTCTGGCCAGCCGCCCGGCCCCTCCCGGTCCCAGCTTCCCCTCCACCTCGTCATGGCTGTTTTCTATCCATTCCATGATAGTATCAGTTGTTACCTCCGGGTGAAACTGAAAGCCATAGTAATACCGGTCAATCCTCATTATCTGGTGGGGACACTGAACGGATTCAGCCAGCAGAGCGGCATTTTCCGGAAGTTCAAACATATCGTCGTGCCAGTGAAATACCTCCAGGGGACTTGTAAGGCCATCCAGCACCGGGTCACGCAACCCTTCCCCGGTGAAACCGACATTGTACCAGCCTGTCTCACCGCACTTGTTTCGATGCACCGCCGCCCCGGCAGCCCTGGCCATTACTTGAGCCCCAAGGCATAGCCCCAAAACCGGGAATCCTGTGCTAAGTGCCGAGGCGGCCAGCCTGCGGAGACTTTCCAGGTATGGGTGTCCCTGCGTGTCGTCCACATTCATAGTCCCACCCAGTATCACCAGACAGTCAAATCCACCCAGCGACAGGGGGACCTGCCCGCCCTCATCCATGCAGATAATTTCCGCGCCCCAATTCAGGTGATCCAGCACCTCCAGCAGCCTTCCAGCCGGAACCCCGGCCTCGTTTTGAATCAAAACTGCCCTCAAAATCAATTCATTCCTTTCTTGCGATTCCCATTTCCTTAAAAAACCTTAAAATAAGTGTGCCTTATCAGTGAAAGATATATAATAATATGAACAAATCAATTTTACCACATCAGCCAAAATATAATTGGAGTTTAAAAAGATGGAGGTTTTTTTAATCCTTCATAGAATTGACTGATATGCGAGAAAGATATAAAAGGAGTGTCCGAAAGATATGGCTATAAGCAAAAAAATCGAGGGTTTCTTAAGCAGCGCATCCTTCATAAGGAAGATGTTTGAGGAAGGGGAAAGGCTGAGAAAAATTCACGGGCCTGACAAGGTCTATGACTTCACCCTGGGAAATCCAAACGTTGAGCCGCCTGAGAGATTCAGAGAGGAGTTTAAAAGGCTGGCTTTGGACCCTATACCGGGTATGCACAGGTACATGAACAACGCCGGCTATCCGGAAACCCGGGCAGCTGTGGCCGAAGTGCTGGCCGAGGAATCGGGGCTGCCGGTAAAGGCAGATCATGTTATTATGACCACCGGCGCAGGCGGGGCCCTCAATGTGGTTCTCAAGACAATACTTGACGAAGGGGAAGAGGTTATCGTATTTAAGCCCTATTTCGTCGAGTACAGGTTCTATGTTGACAACCACTCCGGGAAAACAGTGGAAGTCCTTACAGACGATAATTTCATTCCCGACCTTAACGCTCTGGCCAGTGTAATCAGCCCGTCCACCAAGGCGGTGCTTATAAATTCTCCCAACAACCCCACCGGGGTGATATACAGTGAAGAAATTCTGGAGGGCCTTGGGAAGGTGTTGTCTCAAAAGGAAGCCGAACTGGGCAAGTCCATATATCTTATATCCGACGAGCCTTATTCAAAGATAGCGTACGACGGAGTGAAAGTGCCCAGTGTCTTTAAATACTACCGGAACAGCATAAAAGTAACATCCCACAGCAAGGACCTGGCGCTGCCCGGGGAGCGGATCGGATACATAGCCGTAAATCCGGAGATAGAACCTCTTGGGGTGCTTTTGGACGGGATGGTGTTCGCCAACAGGACACTGGGCTTTGTAAACGCCCCGGCCCTTATGCAGAGGATAGTGGCCTCACTGCAGAGAGAGTCCGTGGACGTTGAAGAATACCGGGAAAAAAGGGACATTCTATACAACCACCTTACATCACTGGGATTTGAAATGGTCAAGCCCCAGGGTGCATTCTATCTGTTCCCCAAATCTCCCCTGCCCGACGATGTTGAGTTTATCAGCAGGGCCCAGAAATATAACCTGCTTCTGGTTCCCGGATCGGGCTTCGGAATGCCTGGATATTTCCGGATCGCTTACTGTGTAGATAAACAAATGATATTAAACTCTCTCCCGGCCTTCACAGAACTGGCAAAGGAACTGATATATTAGCCGCCCTTCGGGCAGGCTGGAATACAGAATTCAGAATCCAGCATAAAACAAAGTCCCTGCAGTTTATAAAACTGCAGGGACTTTTAAAATTAATTCCGGCGGCGATCTACTCTCCCGA
>JBMOPC010000112.1:0-41912 GCA_049323915.1 Bacillota bacterium | reverse complement strand
AAGAGTTTACCAGCGTCGCTTCGCTCCGGTACTGTCCGGATTAAATCGGAATCGCTGTCCGAATAAAATTGGAATAACTGTCCGGAAAAAATCGGAACAGGTGTTGGTTTTCATCGGAATACGCACCCAAATCTTTCTTTCCACCACTTCCAATATTTATCGCCATCAAATTTGGTGTCAGATGAAGTGAAGGTGTCATTGTTAACCAGAGAATACAGGCCTCTATTTTTCTCACTGGTAAGTATTTCATAGGCTTCTGAAACCGATTTGAATTTTTCGATTGCACCTTTATCATCACCGTTAATATCAGGATGGTATTTTTTAGCCAACTGCCTGAATGCATGCCGTATCTGGTCTTTATTAGCGTCATCGGGAACACCTAATATTCTCTTGGCTTTTCTTTCAAGCTCAACAGATTTCATAGTATTAAGGTACCACACTTATTTCTTCGGGATTTTCAGTTATTACCCCTATTTCTGCTGCCTCTAGGATTTCTTTGTCTTTTTTAAGTTCAGTAATTAAACGTTCCTTATTTTGAGGCGATACTGCTATTAGTAGACCGCCTGATGTTTGAGGATCGCATAGAATGAGTCTCATTTCTTTGGACAAAGAAGGTTCCCAATTAACCATATCCCGGAGGTAGCGGTAATTATTATGAGTCCCTCCGGCTACCGCTCCTGCCTGTACCAATTCTACTGTTTCTGGAATAACAGGAATCTTGGAGGCCGTTATGCGGACACCGACACTGCTGGCTATAAGTACTTCTCTCAGGTGTCCCAAAAGCCCGAATCCTGTTACGTCGGTACAGGCATTCACCCCAACGGCAAGCATAATTTCCGACGCCCTTTTGTTTAAAGAGGTCATAATCTTTACCACCCGGTTAACAGTGTCTTCGCTCACCATTTTGTGGTCAATTCCTGTTGTAATCACACCGATGCCCAGCGGCTTTGTAAGGATTAAGGAGTCTCCCGGCCTTGCACCGCGTTTTGTGATCATGCTTCGGACATTTAAAAAGCCGGTTACTACAAGTCCGTACTTGGGGGAATTATCGGTAATCGAATGACCTCCCAAGATAGCTACACCAGCCTCGGCAGCTTTATCAGCACCACCTTTCATAATGTCTTCCATGATGGAAAGAGGGAGGCTTTGGTTAGGAAAACCTATTAAATTCAAGGCCATTACCGGTTTTCCACCCATTGCGTAAATGTCACTTAGAGCGTTGGCAGCGGAAATCATTCCGAAATGATAGGGATCGTCCACAACGGGAGTTATATAGTCCACGGTTTGAACAAGGGCTGTTTCATCATTAAGTTTATAGACTGCGGCGTTATCGTCACGGCCTGCCAGGACATTCAAGTCTTTGACTGGAGGCAGGCAACGCAGAATTTGAGTAAGGTCCGACGGACCTATTTTACAGGCTCACCCAGACCCAGGAGAAAACGAAGTTAGATTAATATTGGGAAATTGGTTTTTCAAGGTAACACTCCTTTTACATTCTCTATGTTTACAGGCTATCATGGAAAGATATATAATACAAATGAATAATATGCATATGTATTATGCATATTAATTATAGATAATGAAGGGACAAGACAACGTTGTCAGAGTTAAATTTTTACCAATTAAAGGCTTTTTATAAGGTTGCCAAACATCTAAACTTCTCAAGAGCTGCCGAAGAAATGTTATTAAGTCAGCCAGCAGTTTCAAGGCAGGTGGCAGCTTTGGAAAAGAACCTCGGCCTTGAACTTTTTATTCAAAGAGGGCGAAAGATTGAGCTTACCGATGCCGGTAGGAGTCTGTTAGATTATGCCGACCGCATTTTCGAGCTTTCGGAACAGGCCGAACGGGCGGTGTCTCAGTTTAAAGATTTGGAGCGGGGCAAGGTTTTAATCGGGGCCAGTAAAACTGTAGGCAGTTATATACTCCCGCCGGTGCTGAGGGCTTTTCAGGAAAGATATCCCAATATTGACATTACTTTAAGGATGGGAAACAGCGACGAGGTTGAACAATTAGTTGTTGAAAGGGATATTGATATCGGTTTTATAGGAGGGCAAGCTAAAAATATCAGTATCCACTCCGAACCGTATGTGAAAGACGAACTTGTGGTTATTATCTCACCGGAACTTTATTTGAACGGCGAAAAAGATGATAGTGATAAAGATATTTCCAGTATGCCACTTATTTGGAGGGAAAAAGGCTCTATAACACGTTCTTTGATGGAAGATTTTTTTAGCAATAATAATATTGTATTTGAAAAGAAAATTGAGATCGGGTGTACCGAAGCTATAAAGCGTTTGGTTGCTGCGGGGGTGGGAATAGCTTTTGTCTCAAGGTCTTCAATATCATTGGAACTCTCTGCAGGCATTCTTAGAGTAATTGATAGCAATGAACTGCAAATTCCTATGTATTTCTCTGTTATTCTGGCAAAGGATCAGCACTATTACCCAACAATGCTATCATTTTTGAATTTCATCCGCAAATGGTCATTGGAATGACTTAAAGATTTCACGAATGCATGTTCTGTTCCTGATGGTCACAAATTTTTGGTAGCCTTTTAGCTACCATAATAAAAAGAACACCCCTTAAAAAGTAAATTTTTTGGGTGTTCGAATAACTTAAATTCCGGCCCTGAAGTCAATTGAACACTGAAAAATTCAGTAAATTGAACCACTCAGGAACGCTTATTCTTCATTAAGTATGGTGGAGGCGGGGGCATCATATAACGAGAAAAATTGTTGCTTGATGAAATACATAAGACTATTGAAGCCTTATATTATGTAATGATTAGAGTCAATATAATGATATCAAAAATAAAGTCGGGGCGTGTAAGGGTACAGTTTACGTAGTACGTAGAAGATGTAGTGCAAAGGTGGGAACAAGTAAGTGAATAATTCAAGCCTGACCCCTAATTGTCCAATTAAAAAGGCCACAGACTTAAGCTGCGGCCTCGGCAAACCTTATTTGCGACGGTGCGCTGTATATCAATTTTTCAATGCTGTTTCATTCTCTCAAGTTCCTCCAGCAGCCTGTCATTAAGGACCCTGATATATGTGCCCTTCATGCCCAGTGATTTCGACTCAATAACTCCCGCGCTTTCAAATTTGCGGAGGGCATTTACTATTACGCTCCGCGTTATGCCCACCCGGTCGGCGATTTTGCTGGCCACCAAGAGCCCCTCGTCGCCTTCCAGCTGGCTGAAAATATGATGCACCGCGTCAAGCTCGGAGTAAGACAGTGTCCCCAGCGCGATTTGCACTGCGGCCCGCTTGCGGGCCTCTTCTTCCATACGGCCCGCCCTGGCCCTGAGTATCTCCATGCCTACGACGGTGGCGCCATACTCCGCCAGAATAAGGTCCTCATCGGTAAAATGTTCGTCGAATTTGGCCAGCACCAGCGTTCCCAGTCGCGAACCCGCGCCAACTATGGGAACCACCGTGGTTATCTTGTTGCTGAATTTGCATTTCTTTTCGTGACTGAAGACACAAACATTGACAGTCTGACAGAAATTGGCATGAGTCTCGTTCATGCGAAGCAATGCTTCATTGTAATCCTCCGGGAAACCCTCGGGGGATTCAACAATATCCCTCATTATTTCGCACATGAACCCCTTGAGGTATTGGTGGCCAAGGGTTTTCCCCCGCCGATCGATAATATATACACTGCACCCGATATTATCGCTCAAAATAGCCGCGATTTCCTTGTAATCCACAGGATACCCGGCCGATTTCTGGAGTAATTTGTTAATAGAACGGGTCTTTTCCAACAAAGCCCTCAACTTAATTTACAGCTCCCTCCCTAAAGTATATACCGACTCAAGTCCTCACTCCTGGCCACATCGCTGAGCTTTTCCCTTACATAGGACTGGTCGATGGCAAAAGACTGACCTTTCATCAAGGGCGCATCAAAAGATAAATCTTCCAAAAGCCTTTCCATTATAGTGTGGAGCCGTCTGGCCCCTATATTCTCGGTTTGCCCATTAACAGTATAAGCGATTTTTGCAATTTCGACAAGCGAATTTTGAGAAAATTCCACATTAAGCCCCTCAGTTGCAAGTAATGCTGTATACTGTTTAATTAATGAATTTTTCGGTTCTGTCAGTATTTGCAGAAAATCATCCTCACTAAGGCTGTCAAGTTCCACCCTTATGGGAAAACGCCCCTGCAGTTCGGGAATAAGGTCGGAGGGTTTGGACATGTGAAACGCTCCAGCCGCTATGAATAAAACATGATCTGTTTTTACCGGACCGTACTTGGTTACCACGGTGGACCCCTCCACTATGGGCAGTATGTCACGCTGGACCCCGCCCCTGGAAACGTCCGGGCCGGCTCCCCCGTCCCTTACCGCAATCTTGTCTATTTCGTCCAGGAATATTATGCCGCTTTCTTCAGCCCTTCTCACCGCCTCCGACGTTACCTCGTCCATGTCGATAAGCTTCTGTGCTTCCTGCTGCAGCAGTATTTTTCTGGCCTCGGAAACGGTGACCCTTCTCTTTTTCTTTTTTTTGGGGAAAAAATTGCCCAGCATATCCTGTATATTTATCCCCATTTCCTCCACCCCGGCCCCGGTGAACACTTCCATCATCGGAGTTGAGCTTTCCTCAACCTCAATCTCCACATATTCGTTTTCCAGTTCCCCCCTGCGGAGTTTTTCGCGCAGGCTGTCCCTTTCGAACTCGATACGCCGTATTAGCTGGTCTTGATCCCTTGTTGCGCCGCCCTCCTGCTGTTTTGCCCCTCCGAATATCAGCTCCAGCGGGTTCTTCAGTGAACTTTCCTGTCGGGGGAGCGGGGCAAGCAGCTCCACTATTCTTTCGTCGGTCATCCGCCTGGCCTTTTCCTCCACCATGGCCATTTTTTCAGACTTGACCATTCTGATGGAGGTCTCCACCAGATCCCGCACCATGCTCTCAACGTCCCGGCCCACATACCCCACTTCGGTGAACTTGGTGGCCTCGACCTTTACAAAGGGGGCCTTGACCAGCCTGGCAAGCCTGCGGGCAATCTCGGTTTTGCCTACGCCGGTGGGCCCAATCATGAGAATATTCTTAGGCATAACTTCATCCTTAAGGTCCTGGGGAAGCCTGGACCTCCTGAAGCGGTTTCTCAGCGCTATGGACACCGCCTTTTTGGCTTTTTTCTGTCCCACTATATATTTGTCGAGCTCTTCCACTATTTCCCGTGGTGTAAGGGATTCCATCGGTAAAACCTCCCACTTCTCAGCTCTGAATTTATAGCTCTTCCACCGTTATTTCGGTGTTGGTGTACACGCAGATTTCCGCTGCGATGCCAAGGGATTTTGAGGCTATCTCGGCCGCCGTCATATCGGTGTGTCTGGAAAGTGCCCGGGCTGCGGCCAGAGCGTAAGATCCCCCGGAGCCTATGGCCACAATACCGTCATCTGGCTCAATAACTTCCCCTCCGCCGGATATTACCAGAAGGTTCTCCCGGTCGGCCACCACCAGCAGCGCCTCAAGCCGCCTCAACACCCTGTCCATGCGCCAGTCCTTGGCCAGCTCCACCGCCGCCCTCTGTAAATTTCCCCTGTATGATTCCAGTTTTCCCTCGAATTTTTCAAAAAGGGTAAAGGCATCGGCAACAGATCCCGCAAAGCCGGCCAGCACCCTGTTGTCATGCAGCCTGCGCAGTTTTTTCGCCCTGTGCTTAAGAACGGTGTTCTGTCCGAAGGTAACCTGGCCGTCCCCCGCCATGGCCACCTTTCCTCCCTTTTTCACCGCCACTATGGTTGTGGAATGAAACATCCATCTCTTCCTTTCGGGTATAAATATATGGTCAGAATCCAGAACCCAGAATCCAGATAAATTATTCTGTATTCTGACTCCTGACTCCTGTATTCCGCGTAAGAGCCTTGCTTTCATTCACTGTCATCCATTTTAACCCTTGGGTGGGATTTTAAGTATACCTGCTTTAGTCGCTCTCTGGTCATATGAGTATATATCTGGGTTGTGGACAGGTTTTTATGGCCCAGCAATTCCTGTACCGACCTCAGATCGGCCCCGTTGTCCAGCATGTGTGTAGCAAAGGTGTGCCGCATGGTGTGGGGGCTGGCAGCACTATTTATCCCAATCAGATTAATATATTTTTTAAAAATTTTTCTTACTCCCCTATCGGTGAGCCTGGCGCCCATAAGGTTGACGAACAGCGCCATTTCCCCGGCACTGCGCACCAGCCGCGGCCTTCCCGATTCCAGATACCGGCTGAGAGCTTCAACGGCGAATTTTCCAAGCGGCGCCACCCTCTCCCTGGATCCCTTTCCCATTACCAAAAGCTCGCCGCCGGCCAAATCAACGCCTTTCAGGTCGAGGCTCACCAGTTCTCCCACACGTATTCCGGAAGCATAAAGAACTTCTATCATCGCCCTGTCCCTCAATCCCGCCGCATTGTTCCCCCTGGACGCCTCCAACAGGGCCGCGCACTCCTCTCTGAAAAGAAAAAGCGGCAGTTTTTTATCCTGCTTCGGGGAGGAAATCTTTTTAAGGGGGTTCCGGTCAGCCAGCCCCTCCCGCCCCAGATATCCGAAAAAGGACCTCCATGCGGCCAGCCGTCTGGAAATGGACGTTTTAGCAAGGCCGCTGTAGTAAAGATCTCCCAGGTAGGCCCTGACAAGTCTGAAGTCCAGGTCCGACGGCAGCAGTTCCGAATCATCCTTTCCCAATGCGCCGGCAAAGAAATCCACCCCGTGAAAAAGATCCCGGCGGTAATTGGCCACCGTATGGGGTGAATAGTTTTTTTCAGTTTCAAGGTAATAGATGAAGCTGTCTATGTAGGAATACATAACCCGGGTCCTTTCTTAACAAACTCCTCCAGGGCCTCCAGCGCTCTTTTGGAGTACTGCAAGTTCCTCAGCTTGCGGTCCCGGGGTGGGTTTTCCAGCGGCGGAAAAAGGCCGAAGGTAACGTTCATAGGCTGAAAGCCACCGGGGTCGGCGGAAGTGATGTACCTGGCCAGGGACCCGTGAGCGGTTTCAGGCGGAAAAGCCATCGGCGCCTCACCCCGGAAAAGGCGGGCCGCATTTATTCCGGCCGTCAGTCCCGAAGAAGCCGACTCCACATAACCCTCAACACCGGTTATCTGCCCGGCAAAAAACAGCCCGGGCCTTTTCCTGCAATGGCAGGTGGCCTCCAGGAGCACCGGGGAGTTGATATAAGTATTCCTGTGCATTACGCCGTACCGGGCAAATTCCGCCTTTTCCAGACCGGGGATCATACTGAATACCCTCTGCTGCTCCGGCCACTTCAGGTGTGTCTGAAACCCCACCATATTATACAAAGTTCCGGCGGCATTGTCCTGTCTAAGCTGAACCACGGCATAGGGCCTCCTGCCGGTGCGGGGGTCGGTGAGCCCCACCGGCTTTAGGGGTCCGTAGCGCATGGTGTCCATTCCACGGGCAGCCAGAACCTCTATAGGCATGCAGCCTTCAAAATTGACTTCCTTTTCAAATTCCTTCCGGGGGGATCTCTGCGCTCCGGCCAGCTCCTCACGGAACTTTTCGTACTCCTCCTTATCCATGGGGCAGTTTATATAATCTGCCTCTCCCTTGCCGTACCTGGAAGAAAAAAAGGCCTTCTCCATGTTGACCGATTCCAGGGCCACTATTGGGGCCACGGCATCATAAAAGTAAAGATATTCCTGGCCGGTAAGCTCTCTGACGGACCGCGCCATGGAGTCCGATGTCAGCGGCCCTGTGGCGATGACCACAAGGCCTTCTGACGGTATGAACGCCACTTCACGCCTGACCACCTCGACCAGAGGGTTATCCTGCAGCGCCCCGGTAACCGAGGATGAGAAAAGCTCCCTGTCCACCGCCAGCGCCCCGCCCGCCGGCACCCTGTAACGGTCGGCGCAGGACATTATAAGTGAACCCATCCTGCGCATCTCCTCCTTCAGGAGCCCCACCGCATTTTCCAGGGATGCGGCCCTAAGTGAGTTGCTGCAGACAAGCTCTGCAAACAAAGCTGTGTTATGGGCAGGAGTTGTCTTTTCCGGCCTCATCTCGAAGAGTTTTACCCTGACGCCCATCCGGGCTATCTGCCAGGCCGCCTCGGACCCGGCCAGCCCGGCCCCTATTACAGTCACATAATCCAATACCGACTAAACCGCCCTTTTATAAGCATTTATTAACCACAGAGAGCACAGAGGACAAAGAGGATATGACGAAAATTAGATTGGTTATTGGTTGTTGGTTATTAGCTGTTAGCAATAAGCAATAAGCTGTAAACTATATGTCATATGCTGCCATGCTATAAGCAATTACCTATTAAAGATTCTTATACTTAACGCTCAATGCCTATAACCAATAACCTATTGCCTTATATCCAATACTAAAAGCTTATGGCTTATAGCCAATAGCTGAGTCCCTTTTCTCTCTGAGTCCTCTGTGGCCTCTGTGGTTTAAAAAACCCACTACCTTCCCGAGGCTATTTTGCCGCCTTTTTCCCCGTCTACCGGAACAGACACTCCCTTGGCCTTATTCTTCCCCCC
This sequence comes from Bacillota bacterium, assembly GCA_049323915.1. Taxonomy (GTDB): domain Bacteria; phylum Bacillota; class Desulfotomaculia; order Desulfotomaculales; family Desulfocucumaceae; genus BRHc4a. Next base: position 33,414 of record JBMOPC010000112.1, on the reverse strand, counting down.
GGTCTTGGCTGCAGCCTTGGCGCCCGGCTTGGCGCCGGTCTTTCCCCCGGCCTTCCCGGGCTTCTTATCCTTTGCCGGGCCGGCCGCCGGCCGTCTTTTTTCCTGGGAGGAGCACCGTTCTAACACACATTTGAGTGTTTCTCTCCCCCCGTATTTTTTTATAACCATAAGGCCCCCGCATTCGGGGCATTTTTCCTGGCTGGGGCGGTCCCACACAGAAAACTGGCATTCGGGGTACTTGTCGCACCCATAGAAGACGCGCCCCTTTTTGCTTCTCCTTAATACAAGCTCGCCCAAGCACTCCGGGCACTTTACCCCGGTGGGCTCCAGAAGGGGCCTGGTATAGCGGCACTGGGGAAAGCCCGGGCAGGCCAGGAACTTTCCGTAGCGGCCCATTTTGATCACGAGATTTTTCTGGCAGTTGGGGCATAGCTCATCGGTAACCTCATCTGCAAGGTCTACATGCCCTATCTCTTTTTCAGCCGTGGACAGGGTTGTCTTGAAGGGGGCGTAAAAGTCCTTTAAAACCCCGGTCCAGTCAACATCGCCCTCCTCCACGTTGTCCAGTTTTTCCTCCATGGCAGCGGTAAATTCCACGTCTATTATGTCCTGGAAATAATCCTTGAGGAGACTAACCACCACCATGCCCAGTTCGGTGGGTACAAACTGCTTTTTCTCCTTTACCACGTAACCGCGCTTCTGAATGGTCTCCACTATGGGGGCATATGTGCTGGGCCTGCCAATCCCTTTTTCCTCCAGCGCCCTGATCAGCGTGGCGTCTGTATACCGGGGCGGAGGCTGTGTAAAATGCTGTTTGGGGGTCAGTGATTTTTTCTCAAGCCGGTCTCCTTCCGTCATTACGGGAAGGGCCCTGTTATCGTCCTCGTCCTGCCCTTCGTCCTTAGCCTCGGTGTATACCTTCATATACCCCTGGAATTTTACTATGGAACCGACAACGCGGAAAGTGTAATCCCCCGCCCTGATATCCACACTGGTGGTGTCAATTATAGCGGCGCTCATCTGACTGGCCACGAAACGGTCCCAGATCAGTTTATATAGCTTATACTGGTCGCCTGACAGGAACGCTTTTATTTGGTCGGGCTCCTTGCTTACATAGGTGGGCCTGATGGCTTCGTGTGCGTCCTGCACCTTTGCCTTTCCGGCGGAATGCTTTGTGGCGCCTCCGGCAAACTGTTTTCCAAACCTGGCCAGGATGTATTCCTGTGTTTCCTGCCGGGCGGTGTCCGACACCCTTGTGGAATCAGTCCTTATATACGTCACCAGCCCGGAGGGGCCGTCCTTCCCCAGATCGATTCCCTCATAAAGCTGCTGCGCCACCGACATTGTTTTTCTGGCCGTGAAATTAAGCTTGCGGTACGCATCCTGCTGCAGGGTGCTGGTGATGAAAGGCGAGGGGGGCTGGCGCAGCTTTTCCTTGCGGACAACCCTGGCAACAGAGTATTCCTTTCCCTTGAGGTCGTTGATTATTTCTTTTACCCTGGCCTCATCGGGAATATCGGCCTTTTTGTCCCCTATCCTGTGCAGCCTGGCGCCAAAGGTTTCGTGGCCGTTTTTCGCCAGCCTGGCTGTAAGAGTCCAGTATTCCTCCGGAACAAAGGACTGTATCTCTTCCTCACGGTCACAGATGAGGCGCACGGCCACTGACTGGACCCTGCCTGCGCTCAGCCCCTTTTTCACCTTTTTCCAGAGAAGCGGGCTCAGGTTATAGCCCACCAGCCGGTCCAGTATACGCCTCGCCTGCTGTGCATTCACCCTGTTGAGATCAATGGCGCGGGGGTTTTTAACCGCGCTCTGTATGGCGTTTTTGGTTATTTCATTAAACTCGATGCGGCACTTTTCACCCGGGTCCAAATCCAGAAGGTGCTGCAGGTGCCAGGCGATGGCCTCACCCTCACGGTCGGGGTCGGAGGCCAGGAATACCCTGCCGGCTTTTTTGGCCGCGGACTTAAGTTCCTTTATTATATCTCCCTTACCCCTGATGGCTATATATTTTGGTTCAAAGCCTTTATCCGGGTCCACCCCGAACTGGCTTTTCGGTAAATCCCTCAAATGTCCCATGGAAGCCTTTACGAAATATTTGCTCCCGAGGAATTTCCCTATGCTCTTGGCCTTGGCCGGGGACTCCACAATTACCAAAGTTTTTTCCAAAAAAGACACCCCAATTTTACATTCGGCTGTAACCGGTATTATTATCCGTACCATCTATTTTAAATATAACGCCGTCTTGGTATTTATAAAACCTTATTTTATCCCGCCAGTATATATATTTTACCGGGCAACTGCCTTGCCAAACCTTTCATTTCCAGAAAAGTCAGGGCCGCCAGCACCTTTTGGGCGGACAGACCGGAGCCGTCCACCAGCCCGTCCAGGGTGCTGGGTTCGGCCGAGAGCAGTTTCCTGATGATATCCTCTTCGGTAGTGAGCTTTACACCGGGCGCCGCCCGGGAATCCACCCTCCGGGGTTCCTCCTCCTTGAAAAGCCTCTCCAGCCCCATTGCCTCCAGTATATCACCGGCGGTTTCCACCGGGACGGCCCCCTGCCTGATAAGCCGGTTTGGCCCACGGCTCATTTCCGACGTAATGTTTCCCGGCACGGCAAAAACCTCGCGGCCCTGGTCAAGGGCGAAATCGGCGGTGATAAGCGCCCCGCTCCTTTCGGCGGCCTCCACAATCACCACACCGCCGGACAAGCCGCTTATAATGCGGTTCCTGACTGGAAAGTGCCACGGCTGCGGCCTCATGCCCAAAGGAAATTCGCTGACTACAGCCCCGGTGTCAGCTATATCCTGCATCAGCCGGGAATTCTCACTGGGATATACTATATCCACGCCGCATCCCAGAACCGCCACCGTCCGCCCTCCGGCGGCCAGTGCCCCCCTGTGGGCGGCGGTGTCAATCCCCCTGGCCATGCCGCTAACCACCGTCACCCCTGTCAATGACAGGTCTCCTGCAAATTTTTCAGCCACCGCCAGCCCGTATCTGGTGGGTTTCCGTGATCCAACCAGGGCCACGGCATGTTCGCTGCAAAAAATTTTCCCCCTGACAAAAAGCCCAAGGGGAGGGTCGAATATATTTTTCAAAGCCCCGGGGTAAGCCGGGTCTCCGTAATGGATGTACCTGACACCTTTTTTTTCCATCAACAAAAGCTCGGCCTCGGGATTTATACCCCTGCGCCTTAAAACCAGTTCACGGGCGCCCTCTGCTGTAAAACCGCCTACTGCCGCCAGCTGTTTTTCAGTAGACCTCCAGGCGTCAGCCGGTGAGCCAAAACGATCTATTATATGCCATATCCTTTTGGCTGCCCCCGGCATCAGCATCTGCCAGCCGAGAAAAGACTCCTTTTCTTCCACCAGATCACTTCCCGGCAACATCTTCCATCTGTACACCATGGACATTCGGGGGCTGGCGGCGGTTTTCCTGCACTGGCGAAAAAATTTTATTTGACTTATAGCCGGCAGCCGACAGTATTCCCGAAATGGACCGCCTGTACAAGTGCATGTCCTTCAGAAGGTCACCGTATTTTTCCAGGCGCCGGAAAACGGTAACCATATTAAACCAATGGGGGACGGCATGTTTTTTCTCCACTTCTTCCCACAAAAGGGGAGTGGATACCGGAGCTCCCGGAAGCGGCCGGAGACTGTACTGAAAGGCCATTGTTTTGCCCCTGCCGTTCTGCAGGTAGTCAAGATACACCTTGCCGGCCCTTTTGGCCACCACCCTTTCCGCCGTGGCCTTCCGGGGATAGACACTGGTAATCAGCCCGGCTATATACTGCATGGCCAGAGTAACCACATGAAAAGGGAACTCGTTATTTATGGGCACAAAAAGGTGCAGGCCGCTGGCCCCCGAAGTCTTCACGAAGGGCACCAGTCCGTATTCCTCCAGTGCGCGCCTGCATAATAGGGCTATATCCATGACATCGGCAAAGGTGGCCCCCTCGGCGGGGTCCAGGTCCATTACGGCAATATCAGGGCAGTCAATGTTGTCAAGCACCGAAAGCCAGGCGTGTATTTCAATGCAGGCCTGATTGGCCAGCCAGGCCAGGGTGGCCGCGTCATTGCATACGATATAGTTTACCACTTTTTCGGTATGGCAGATAGGAAAGGTTTCAACCCAGTCCGGGGCGTATTCCGGGCACTCCTTCTGATAAAAGGACTGTCCGCCTATTCCGTCCGGGTATCTTTTCATGACAATGGGCCTGTTGCGCAGGTGCGGAATCATGACCGGAGCCATATCCATGTAATACTTTACCAGGTGTGCCTTGGTGTAACCTTCCGGCCAGAAGACCTTGCCCATGTTGGTCATCTTAACCTCGCGCCCATTCACCAGGGTAACAGTCTTGTCCATGCATATTCCCCCGACTTTTTGGTTATTTTTCCTCATCTTTAGCATAAAATTACATGCCTGAGCGAATAGATTCCGCTGCCGGATAACTAAAACAGTTTACCTATATATTTGCGGCTTTTGGCCATGAGTCAGCAGTAAAATAATTCTGTCAACTGGGGGATCTATCCCATGAAGGAGACGAATTCGCCTTGACCCCCACCTTGTTGCAGCATTTGTACAGGTAATAGAAAAGAAACAGGATTCATAGCCAGCCTGTTCAAATGTGTTCAACAGTATTTAATTTTGTCCTCCACCGGACTTATTCAAGTCCCGGAGCATCACATCGATCTCCTGGAAGTCCAAAGCCATGGTGTTTATGCCCGCTCTGAAGTTGTTCATGGCGCTGGTAACTCTGTCCATAACATTCTTTACTACTTCCACTTTTTTACCGGCTTCCGGATCAAGTCCCTCCAGCAGTAATATGAGTATAAGAAATAAAATATACTGGTTGATCCCGTAAGACATAAGCTTTTCCCTCCCCTGACACAAATATTCTGTGTCTAAGCCTTACTTCCATACTATGCCTTAAATGTAAAAGGGGTACCTTATGCTCCCCGATTCATAAAAACATCTGGCTGGAATCTTCAGGAAAGCCGCATTCCATGAACTCCTTGTCAAACCTCAGCCCCTTGAAACTGGGGTGCCGCAGGTAACCCCCCCCGGTAGTTTCAAGGTATTCCACGGTACAGACAAGATGGGGCCTCACCCATGTCACGCCCGCCGCATCTTTCCGGGGAACGGCCACCTGTGGCTCCGCTGTCTTTATTTTTTGCAGCCTGGAAATAAGATCCTCCTCGATCTCTCTGCTGAAACCGGTGCCAACTTTCCCCACATAGACGGTTTTTCCCTTAATGCTGCCGCATAGCAACAGGGCTCCCAGCCTTCTCCCGCCTTTGCCCACCCTGTAGCCGCAGATGCCCAGGTCGGCCTCCCTGGTATGCCTTACCTTTTTCCAGTAGGGAGATCTTCTTCCCGGCAGGTACGGGCTGTTCAAGGACTTGGCCATTATGCCCTCCAGTCCCTGATCACGGGCCGCCTCTGCCAACAGCACTCCGTTTTCAGCCACGTATTCGGAGACCGCCAGTGAACCCCCGCCCTTTACCTCTGCGGCAAGCATTTCTTTTCTTCGCAAAAGGGGTTCATCCATTACAGCCCTTCCTGAAACATACAGTATGTCAAAGGCAACGTAAGTTGCCGGCATCATCTCGGAATACCTTTTTATCTTTACAGCATTGGTAAGCCTGCCTCTGGACTGTATAGCCCCAAAGGAAGGCCTTCCTCCGGAAAAAACCACCACCTCCCCGTCCAGCAAAGCCGGCAGTGATTTTACATGCCGGTGAATACCGACAAGATCTGGAAACATCCCTGAAATATCCAGCAAATTCCGGGACCGCAGCTCTGTGACCCCCTTGTCCAGATAAGCCATGGCCCGGTACCCGTCCCATTTCACCTCGAAAATGTACTCCCGGCTGTCAAAGGGCTGCGAGGAAACCGCCAGCATGGGTTTCAGCAGCGGAATGGAGGTTGTGTGCTTCAATTAAATCACGCCCATAGAACTATTGGTATATTATGGTTGTTTGTCCAATAAATTAAAGTATGACTATTGGTTTGATTTGGAGAGTATTATGGACACTTCAGTTATGGTACTTCTCACACTGTTGATAATCGCCATCATTGGCAGGTCAAACCTGGTGGCGATGGCCAGCTGTATACTGATGGCCATAAAGTTCTCGGGACTGGAGGACATTATTCTGCCGGCCCTGGAAAAAAAAGGGTTAAAGTTCGGATTGCTGGTGTTAATGGTATATATACTGATGCCTCTGGCCAGGGGAGAGGTAAATATCCGGGAAGTCAAGTACAGCTTTTCAACCGTGCCGGGCATGATAGCGCTTCTGGGGGGCGCGCTGGCCACACACCTCAACAATCAGGGCCTCAAGCTGATGAAGGTGATGCCCGAGATAATTTTCGGCATGACCATAGGGACCATACTGGGAACCGTATTTCTCAAGGGGATTCCCTGCGGACCGGTCATGGCGGCGGCGGTGACGGCGATATTATTGGAAATCTACAGCCTGTTTTAATTGCACGGGCTGTGAAAAGCTTCGTCTGACTTTGTCAGCACCGGCAGTGCGATGCTCACGTATGTTTATATACGCTCCGCTTCGCACTGCCGGTGCTTTCGCGTCATACTCGCTTTTGACAGCCCTACTGGGGTCGTAAAGAACTTCTTATACCCCTATCGAACTTCGAACTTCGAATTTACGTGCCTGTCTTCCTTCTTTTGACCTCTCTCTCCGGCCCGGCCTTTACTTTCTTCTGGGGTTGGCGCTCTTTTTTAGCCAAATCTATGCTTGCCTTAAGGGCTGACATGAGGTCGACCACATTGGCCGCCTCCCGGGCCACCGGGGCTTCAACCTGCTCACCGGCTATTTTTCCCTGAATGGCCTCCAGCAGATCTTCGCGGTAGCGGTTGGTATACTTCCCGGGATCAAAGCTGGAAGAAAGGTTGTCAATAAGATTTACGGCCATTTTAACCTCATTTTCGTGAAGTTCAACCCGGTATTCCAGCTGGTCTATCATGGCCGGCTTTCTTACCTCGTCGGGATAAAACATAGTGCTCATCATCAGCACATCATCGGCCGCCCTCAAAACGGCAAGGGCCTCCTTGCTCCTTATCACCACCCTGGCCACCGCCACCCTGCCGGACTGGCTCATAGCCCTTTTCAGCAGTTCGTAAACCTTTTGCCCACCCTCTCCCGGCGCAAGGTAATAGGCCTTGTCATAATATACCGGATCTATTTCGGAAAGGCTCACAAAATCCAGTATATCAACACTGCGTGTTTTTTCACCGGGCAGTCGCTCAAAGTCCTCCTCCCTCATGACCACATACCTGCCCTTCTCGTACTCGTACCCCCTCACTATCTCTTCCTGGGCCACCTCGGTTTCGCAGCGGGGACAGTACTTGCGGTATTGTACGGGGGTATTGCACTTTTCATGCAGGTAATTGAATTTTATATCCTTCTTTTCAGTTGCCGCATACATTTTTACCGGAACGTAAATGAGGCCGAAGCTTACCGCACCCTTCCACAAAGGACGCATGAGGGTTGAGACCTCCTCAGTTTCAGTTTGTTTTATATTGCCCTCACACTGCAGAAAAAATATATCCACCGGCTTTTTATTGATGTGGTGGGCTAATAAAAAGCCGCCCTGCGGGCGGCTGGAATACATAAGTGTATTAAACCTCGTCAGCTGTGGTCCACTGCCACCTCGATTACGTCACCGTCCTCAATGGCGTCTGTATACTTTGCCTCGCGGCCGTTCAGCGTCAGCCTTATTCTGCCCCCCGGCGCCAATCCTGCCAGGTCAATGTTTATATGGTTGAAAATATCCACAAATATGTAGGATGACTTGTCGTTTAGCACTATTCTATCCTTATTAACCGCAACCTCGATCCTCCTGGCGGAAAAACCGGGAGAGGGCATCACCACAGGCGAGGCGGCCGGCGGGGAGTTTACCTTCCTGCGGAACTCCACCCTGTCCCCGTTAAAAAGCATTCTTTCACCGGTAGACTCCTCACCGTTGACAAACACCTCAATCTGCTGAAGGTCCACGCCCTTGTACCGGGCCAGGCTGGAAACGCTTCTTGTTTCCTTTATTTCAACCCTGTCCCCGTCCACTATTTCCTGGTCCCCGGACACTTGCCTCCCGTTTATATAACACTGGGGCCTCAATTCCTCCGGCCTTCCGTCCACGTAAACGGTGACCACGGTGTATTCACCGGTGAAGTCGCCCAGAGCGGCCCGGGCGTCCTCACCCCTGACAGCCTTTTCTATAATAATGCAGTCTCCCTCGTTAAGCCCAGTCTTAAGAGTGCCGGGCTCTCCGTTTATATACACTTCGGCGGGCTTGCAGAGGCCGCCGTATATTATTTTTTTCTCACCATTCAAAACAAAGCGCAGGTCTTTCCCGTTTTTGCCAACCAAGTCCCCCAGATTGTACTCAATAAGTCCCAGGGCGTCAAACACGGTCAGCTCCCTTGAGTGAAAAAGCCTGTAATCCCCGTTGTTTACATTTATGGTGATAAAATTATGCCCCACGCTTTCAAGGGCCACCTTGGCAATACCAACCACCGTAACCCCTTCCGGCCCGCTGATCTCCTCCTCATTCACCAGAAGGTCGGGTATGAACTTCCGCCCCTTAAGCCCCACCCTTTCCGGGGGAAGCCCCAGCTTTTGGGCCACCCTGTCTGTAAAAGTGGGTACTTGTCCGCCGCCACCCACACAAAATACCGACTTGGGGGGTTTGTTGCCGTTTAGCTTTAAAATCTCCCCGGTTATCCCGGAGGTTATGCTTTCCAGCACCGGGTCGAGAATTTCCAGCGCCTCTGAGCTGCTCACGGTCTGATCAATCCCCATTATATCCCGGAAGGTTATATCCTGTCCCTTCATGATCTCTCTTTTAATAATCTCGGCTGTGTTAAAATCCACCAGCAGCCCCTGGGAAAGCGCCTCGGTAATCTCGTCCCCGGCCATGGGCACCATCCCGTAGGCCACTATTGAACCGTCCATGGTAATGGCTATATCCGAAGTACCCGCCCCGATGTCCAGAAGCGCCAGGTTAAGAAGCCTGTAGGATTCGGGGATGATGGCGCTGGACGCCGCAATGGGCTCCAGCGTAAGGCTGATGGGCTCCAGGTTGAGCCTTCCCAGTACCGCGTATAGGCTGTTCACCACTGAGTTAGGCAGAAAAGTGGCCAGCACGTCCACGCCTATTTTCTTTCCAAAATGGCTGATCAGATTGGTGATGGTGTAATTGTTAAGGTAGTAGTTGACCACTGTATACCCGACGCAGTAAAAATCCTCATCCCCGGTTTCCCTCGTTTCCTCCCGCAGCTTGTTGTGGGCCTCTTTTACCGCATCCATTTCCAGGCCCCGGCAGATCATCGGGTCTATCTCTATGTCCTCCCCTATTTCCTGGTCCACGTGTGCGAAGCGGGTCATGAGCGACCTTCCGGCGGCGGCTATGGCAACTTTCTTCAGCCTGAAGCCCAGTTTCTCCTCCAGATCGGTTTTCACTCTTTTAACCGCCTGGGTAACTTTGAATATATCATGAATCTGGCCGTCAAAGACCGCCCTGCTTTCATGCTCAGTCACGCTCTGGGCCAGTATCTTCAGCCGGGTTCCCTCAACCCCTGTTACAATGCCTATTACCGACCTGGTGCCTATGTCCAGCGCGAAAATAGTGTTTTCCTCCCTGAAGGGGTTTGCGGCAAGACCTTCAAACTCTCCGGCAAACATGGAAACACTCCCCGTAATAAATTAGTATTACGCTGAAAAATTCGCTAAATCAACACAATAACCTTTTTTTAGCCGATAAAAACTAAGTACAATCCAGGCGCCGGGAGAATAACATGTTACCAAATAAGAACATTCGGAAATTACCGGGAGGTTGCAACAATGGGAAATAAAGGCATCCGGGCTCAGATAGTGGAAAAGAAAATCGAGCAGGACGGGATAAACGTTGTATATCCCCAGGTAACGGGGCTGCCGGACATGGAAGTGCAGGAAAAGGTGAACCGCGCCATCGAAGAGCGCGTAATGGCGCTGATGGCCCGGCAGCGCGTCTGGCCGGATGAGGCCGGGCTCAAAATAAGTGAAATGACCGGAACATACAGGATCGGGGTGAACAAAAGCGGAATACTGAGCGTGAGGTTTGAAAACTACATTTTCCCGGAGATGGCCGTCCACGGCATGACCATGGTGGATTCAGTCACAGTGGACCTGGAAACCGGAAAGGTGTATAAACTAAGTGATTTTTTCCAGCGTGGGACCGGCTGGATAATGGCGCTCAACAAAATAATCGCACAGCAGTTCAAGGAAAAAGACATTCCCATGATCAATGAATTCAGGGGCATCACCTCCAACCAGGATTTTTATCTCACCCCGAACAACCTTGTCATCTATTTCCAGATATATGAGTATACGCCTTACTATGTGGGCATACCGGAATTTGAAATATCATACTGGAAGATAATCAACTACATTGATGAACAGGGGCCCATAGGCCGGCTGCTAAGGGACAGGAGTGAAAAGGCCGGGGATTGATTTCCCGGCCCTGCCTGTTTTTTCTTTATGATTTCTCATGTTCGGCAATAAGCTCGGCGGTGTGCACCACCCTGATGTCCTTATGGCCCCTGGCGTCCAGGCCCCCTGCTATCTGCAGCAGGCATCCCGGGCAGTCGGTGGCCACTATTTTGGCTCCGGTTTCCAGTATGTCCTTCACCTTGGCCTCCAGTATGGGGCCTGATATCTCGGGGAAGCGGGCTGAGTAAGAACCTCCGAATCCGCAGCAGCGGTCGGGCCATTTCATTTCGGCAATACTATGGCCCATTCCCGACAGCAGTTCCCTGGGGCCGGCATGGACCCCAAGGTTGCGCTTCAGGTGGCAGGAGTCGTGGTAGGTTATTTTCTCCTTTACGCCGGCCTCACCCCCCGGCTTGAGTCCGGCATCCACCATAAAAGAAGAGAAATCAATTACCTTACCTGCAAATTTCCGGGCCCTTTCCGCCCATCTCGGGTCGCTCTCCAGCAGCTTCGGGTACTGGTGTTTAAGGAACGAGGCGCAGGTGGGGCAGGCAGTAACGATATACCGGCAGTCATCCCCAAAGGCCTCTATATTCTGCTTCGCCATTGCGGCGGCGGCCTCCCGGGAGCCCAGGTATGAGGCCGGCAGCCCGCAGCATGACTGCCCCGGGGGAAACTCCACACTGTGGCCGGACCCGGCAATTCCTTTACATACCGCTTCACCTATCCCCGGGTAAACGAAATCAACCAGGCATCCAGCAAAAAAAGCGGCCTTTCCCTTGGCGGATACCGGCTGCGGAAGATCACCGGCCGTCGATCTGAAAGGCCTTGAGGCAATGGCCGGAAGGGTCCTGCCCTCAGTCATCCCCGCCAGGAACATGGGCAAGTGCCGTACCCGGGCCCCTTCTCCCAGAAAGGGCTTTTGGGCCAATGACGCCGCCTTTATCAGGCCGTGGAAAAGGATCCGGCTGGGAAGCACCGTCTCCAGCAGGAATTTAAGCCCTCCGCCCAAGCCCTGCTCCTTAGCCAGCCTGTTCCGGAGTTCCCTGATAAGGTCCGGAATATCTATGCCCGCCGGGCAAAAAACCTTACAGCGCTCGCATCCCAGGCACAGCGACTGAATATCCCTGGCTTTCTCAAAGCCGTGCAGAAAGGCCGTAAGGATTGTGCCAATCCCTCCGGTGTACACATGGCCGTATACATGCCCTCCCACCAACTGAAACACCGGGCAGACATTAAGGCAGGAGGCGCACCTTATACAGTGCAGCGCCCTGGTGAAAACCGGGTCCGCGGCCATCCTTGTCCGGCCGTTGTCCAGTATGACAATGTGCATCTCCTTTTTAACCGGGTTGCCGTCGCGGCCGCAGGCCGGCACCGGTCCGGTAATCATTGTAACGTAGCTGGTCAGGTGCTGGGCCGTGGCGCTCCTGGGCAGGGCCTCCAGTATAGGCGCCACGGCATCCATGGTTGGCACTATTTTGTCCACGCCCATCACCGCCACGTGCAAAGGCGGCAGCGTGGTGGTCAGCCTGCCGTTTCCCTCGTTGGTCACCATCACTATTGTTCCGGTATCGGCCACGGCTATATTGGCCCCGGATATTCCCATGTCTGCCTCCAGGAACTTCTGCCGCAGCTCCTTCCTAGCCACATTGACCAGCACCGGAATGTCCGGGCTTAAGTCCATTCCTGTCTCTGCCGAGAATACACCGGCCACCTCATCCCTGGTCATATGTATGGCCGGCATTACCATGTGGGACGGCTTCTGCCCGGACAGCTGCAGTATCCACTCCCCGAGGTCGGTTTCCATCACCCCTATGCCGGCCTCTTTAATGTACTGGTTGAGGTGTATCTCCTCGGTGGTCATCGATTTTGACTTGACAATGGACTTTACTCCCCTGGCCAAGGCCAGCTTGATTATATAGTCCCTGGCCTCGCGGGGCGTTGAAGCCCTGTGCACCACAACCCCCATTTTTCTGGCAGCCGCGGCAAACCTCTCCACCAGTTCTTCCATGTGCTGGACCGAGTTTTTCTTTATCCGGGAAATGTTCTCCCTGATCCCCTCAAAATCCTTGCCCCGGTAGGCAGTCTGCCGTGAAACAAGGTAGGCGTCGGCAAAATTGCCAAGAGCCCTGCGCAGGTTTGGATTGCCAAGGGCGGAGTCAATCTGCATTTTCAAACGTTTGCTCACTCGCTGCCACCCCCGGTTTCATCCACAAGAATCACGTATAGTTTTTCCGGCCCGTGAACACCAATGGTCAGCACCCGCTCAATGTCCGCCGTTCTGCTGGGGCCGGTTATGAAGGAAAGGTATCCGGGCGGGCGGCCGCCGGCGCAGATCATTTTTATTGCATCTCCGGGAGTGGCCGCTATATTGCCGGCCGGCACCAGCGCCACATGAACGGGGGGTAGGGTGGAGACCAGCCTGCTTCCCAGGGATGTGCAGTCACCGGCCAGAGAACCTGTTTCCGCCACCGCCGCAAGCATCTCGGACAGGCCGATGTCGGCGTCCTCCGACTGTCTTCTCAAATCGTCAAAGCACATGCTAACACCCTTCAGGGCGGACTCCCCCTCCAGCCGTTCCACACATTTTTTCACCATTCCGGTGGGATCGGCCACTATTTTCGCCGCCTTTTCCTCACGGATAATTTGAGCCAGGGCTCCGGCCGCCCCTTCATAGCCAACAACCTTTATCACCCTGGCCGAAACGGCCTCGGCCCTCTCTTTAAAAAAATTGTACAGATCTGGCTCGCTTTTTTCCATTTAAGCCGTTCACCTCTTCCCGCTGTTCCGGTACGACTGGTCCAGCAGTTCCACCGCGTGTCGCACCGTAGCCGCCATGCCGTTTTGAACCAGCCCGTCCTGAATATGCATCCTGCAGGAACCGCACCCGGTGGCCACAAGATCAGCCCCGGACCTTTCAATGTCCTTTAATTTGTGCATCCGGACACCGCAGGAGGCATCATAGTCCGTAAGGCTGAAACTGCCTGAGCCGCCGCAACACCTCCCCGGATCTTTGAGGGGGGAATAGATCAGGCCCGGTATCCTTCTCAAAAGCTCCACCGGCTGATCCTTGACCCCCAGCCCTCTGGCCAGGTGACAGGGCTGATGATAGGTAAAAGTGGTCTCCACCGGCCCCAGATGCCGGGTGTTAACGCCAGCCCTTTCTGTCAAAAACTGGTATACATCGAAAGTCTTGCCCGCCAGTTCCCTTGCTTTGGATCCCCAACGGCCGCCCTCCATAAAGGCGGGGTAAAACTCTCTGAAGCTCTCCCCGCAGGTGCCGCAGGCAGTTATTACCGCATCGCAATTTATAGACGAAAACATCTCCACATGGGACAGGGCCATCCTCCCGGCGGTATCGTGGTCCCCCATTATGGTGACGGGCGAGCCGCAGCAGTGCTGCCCGGAGGGTATAACCACCTCGAAGCCGTTACTCTGCAGCACGTTCACCACTGCCCTGCCGGCAAAGGGATATACATAGTTAATCATACAGCCGGTGAAAAAAACAACCCTTCGCCCTGCCTGATCCGGCTTAACGACCTCGGGCAGGCTGTCACGCAGAAACCTGTCCGCCAGGGGCGGTAGCACCCTCCTCATTTCCAGCCCCACCGGAAAGCGGGGGGTCATGTTTTCACCATGCCTTTTAAACAGGATTCCCTGGGCCACCCGTGCCGCCCCCAGCCCCGACCTCAGCATTGCAGGGCTGGAAAGGCTGGCCACAGCAGCTTTTTTCAGCGAAGAAAGGCCGGTGTTTTTCACCATCACATTCCTGGCAGCCAGTATAATACGGTCAACCCGGACCCCGCAGGGGCAGTTGGCCGAGCAGGCCAAGCAGGTCAGGCAAAACTCAAAAAGCTTTGCCATTTCCGGGGTGGGCTTCAGCTCACCCCTCAGCACTGCCTGGGCCAGCCTTATTTTTCCCCTGGCCACGCTGACTTCCGCCGAGGTTTCCCTGTACAGCGGGCAGACAGCCTGGCAGTTGCCGCATTTCATGCACTTTATCAGTTCTTCTTCCAGTCCCGGCAAACCGCCAAACAATGTCACCGCTATCCCTCCCCGCCGGGGATTACCTTCCCGGGATTCAACAGATTTTCGGGATCAAGGGCTTTTTTAATCCTTCTCATCACATCCAGGCCGGAATCCCCCATTTCCCACTGCAAAAAATTCTTCTTCGCCAGTCCGATGCCGTGCTCCCCGCTTAAAGTGCCTCCCAGTTCCAGGGCCTTTTTGAAAATCTCGTCCACCGCCAGGTGAACCCTTTTCATTTCCTCCCCGTCCCGGGCATCGGTCAGTATGGTGGGATGAAGGTTGCCGTCACCGGCATGACCGAAGGTGCCTATTGTGAGCCGGTATTTCCGGGCTATTTCCTGGAGGGCCTTGAGCATTTCGGTTATTTTGCTGCGGGGAACGGTGGCGTCCTCCAGTACCGTGGTCGGCTTTAGCTGGGCCAGGGCAGGCAGCGCGGCCCTTCTGGCCTGCCAAAGCTCATCCCTTTCCCTGTCGTCCCGGGCCATCCTCGCCCGGCCCTGGTGTTTTTCCACCACCTCAATTACTGTTCCGGCCTCCTCCTCAACCACCGCCGGTATACCGTCCACTTCAATCAGCAGTATTGCCTCGGCGTCGGTGGGCAGCCCGGCCTTTGAGAAATTTTCCACCGTCTGCACCGTAACCCTGTCCATAATCTCCAGTGTAGCCGGTATGACTTTCCGCCTTACTATGTCGGTAACGGCCTCACCGGCGTCCTCCAGCCTTCCGAACACGGCCAGCATTGTACGCCTGGCCTGTGGGGCGGGTATCAGCCGCACCGTTATTTCGGTAATAATCCCCAGGGTCCCCTCGGAACCGGTAAACAGCTTCACCAGGTCATAGCCCGTTACATTTTTCACCGTCTTTCCCCCGAAGCGGGCCGCCTGTCCGTCAGCCAGCACCACCTGCATTCCCATCACATAGTGCTTGGTGACCCCGTATTTGAGTCCTCTTAATCCGCCGGAGCACTCGGCCACGCTCCCTCCCATGGTGGCGGTGGCCACCGTGCCAGGGTCGGGTGGATAAATCAGCCCGTAGGGGGCCACAGCGTCGTTCAGAGACTGAATTATCACCCCCGGCTGCACCACAGCCGTCAGGTTATCGGCGTCTATCTCCAGAATTTTATTCATTTTCACGGTGGACAGCACAATCCCTTTTTCCAGGGGAACCGATCCCCCGCTTAGGTTTGTACCGGAACCCCGGGGGTACACAGGGACCGCATGTCGCCGGGCAATGCCCACCACCCCCCGGACCTGCTCCACTGTTTCCGGGAACACCACGGCCAGGGGCTGACCGGGGGGAAGGTCCGGGGTGGCATCATATGAATAGCAGATCAACTCCTCCGGCCGGGCCTTCACCCTATCCCTGCCCAGCAGGTTTACCAATTCTTGTGTTGCGTTCAGCCCGGACATACACATCCCTCCATGCTTTAAACACATACTTTATGCACTAATTTTTCCATTTTTGCCGCCCTGCATGGAAGCGTATATCGCCAGGATAGCTACAACTATACCCGTGCCGATAAGTATCTCCATACCGCCTTTGGCTGCTCCGGCCGTTGCGGCTGCAGCTTTAAGCGCGGGCGGTATCATCCACGGGAAGACATAGGCCTGCAAAAGGGCGATGAGACCGACCAGGGATGTAAAAAAGAGACTGTGCGGCAGGGTGAACCGGAACAGGTCACCCTCACGGCCAATTAGTCCTGTGGATGAGCAGCCCACCACGATGCTTTGCGGCGAGATCATCTTGCCGGCAACTCCTCCGGAGGCATTGGTGGCCACCGACAGCACCGGGTTTATGCCCATGGACTCCGCCGTTACCTTCTGCATGTTTCCGAACAGAGCGTTGGAAGAGGTGTCGCTGCCAGTGATGAATACACCCAGCCAGCCCAGAAAGGCCGACATGAAGGGGAAGAGCAATCCCGTTACGGTGAAGGCTTTACCAAGGGTGGGAGTCATTCCCGACCAGTTGGCCACATAGGCGAAGCCCAGCACGCAGGCGACGGTGAGAAGGGCAAAGCGCAGGTTCTTCAAGGTTTCACCGAATATCCTGATAAATTGGCCCGGACCAACCCGAAGGATAAAGGCACTGATTATTGCTGCCAGAAGGATTGATGTGCCAGCGGCCGAAAGCCAGTTGAAGTTGTAGACCACGGACAAGGGCTTGCCGCCAATCAGTATCATTTTGTCCAGGCCGGCAATTACAATTTTTATGTTGACGGTGTCAAGGAGCGCCTTGACAGGTTTCAATCCCCAATCTCCGATCAATATGGTGAGAACAATGAAGGGGGACCATGCCTTTAATATCATGCCCGGGCTGTGGCGCCTGATGGTCAGGGTGGCCGGGGGCTCGTCCGCAAAGCGCCAGGTGTTCTGCGGCTTCCAGATCCGCAGGAAAAGAACCAGGCAGATTATGGAAGTCAGGGAGGACATTATGTCGGGCAGCATGGGGCTTAAGTAGTTGGAAGAAAACCATTGCATGACGGCGAAGGATACTCCGCTCACCAGTATGGCCGGCATAACTTCTTTGGCGCCTTTCCACCCGGCCATTATAAGCACCAGCCAGAATGGAACAAAAACTGAGAGTATGGGCAGCTGCCTTCCGGTCATCTGGCTTATGGCCATGGCGTCTAGGCCGGTAACCGCCCCGGCGGTTATGATGGGAATACCTATGGCGCCCCAGGCCACCGGCGCGGTGTTGGCGATGAGGCAAATGCCTGCTGCGTAAAGGGGGTTGAAGCCCAGGCCCACCAGCATGGCCGCAGTGATGGCCACAGGCGTTCCGAATCCTGCCGCACCCTCCAGGAAGGCGCCGAAGGAAAAGCCGATCAGAAGGGCCTGCAGCCGGCGGTCATCGGTTATGGATGCGATAGAATCCTTAATTATTTCAAACTGGCCGGTCTTGACCGTTATGTTATATAGAAAAACAGCGGTCACGATAATCCAGCCAATGGGCCACAGTCCGAACATTGCGCCGAACAGGGTGGAAAGCAGCGCGTACTGTACCGGCATTCCAAAGGCCGTTACAGCAACCAGCACCGCCAGCGCCACTGTAATCAGTCCTGCAATGTGCCCTTTCATGCGCAAGCCGGCCAGAGCTATAAACAGGAAAAATATGGGGATGGCGGCCACCAGGGCGGACACCCCGATGTTGTCAAGCGGGTTTATTACCTGAGTCCAGGTCATGAACAATTTACCTCCCTTTTAATTATAATTAGCTTATTATTCCGAAAAGGACCCCGGCACCCCCTTTCTTTTGCTTTATCCAATCCCCCCACCCGAAACATGCTGATATTTATGCCATCAGATGGTAAGGCCATCAACATGTAGAAATATATTCTTCCTGTTTTTAAAAATTCCTTTTTTTCTGAATTAAAAATTAAAAAATCTTCATGCTCCCTCCCGAAGCCTCGGACTCCTCCCTGGTTACAGCGTACACGTCCATCCCCGAGGTAAGAATTGTCCTGGCGCCATTGTGAACCTTGCCGGGGCGGGTCCGGGCCGAGTCGGCAATTATTGTCCCGTTGCGGTCACAGATTATGGAGTGAAATCCGGTCTGCTAGATAGTCAGTTTAATACAACAATAGTGGACTAAACACTCTAATGGTCAGGCCATCAACTTGGTTTCCCCTAAAATTCTGCGTTATTACAAAAATTCCTTCTTTTCCGACTATTGAAAAGAAAAAAATAACCGGTGCCCACCGGTTATCAAATCTATACTTTTACTCTTTTATTAACTGAAAATCACCTTGGAATCTATATCCTCAACACTGGCGCATCCCGTCAGTATCATGGCCTGCTTCAGCTCCCCGGCCATTTTTTCCAGTACCAGCCTGACCCCTTCGGCGCCTCCGCCAAAGGCCCCCACTATTACGGGGCGGCCCACCAGCACAGCATCAGCCCCCAGTGCCAGCAGCTTTAAAACATCAATCCCGGACCGGACCCCTCCGTCCGCCAGAATGGTCACCGATCCCCCGACCTCGGCGGCAATGCCGGGCAGCACCTCTGCCGCCCCCGGTGTGTGGTCCAGAATTCTGCCCCCGTGGTTGGAGACAACAATGGCGGCCGCCCCCGCCCGGGCCGCCGCAACGGCCTCGTCCACAGTCATTACGCCTTTCACTATAAAGGGAAGGCGGGTTGAGGCCGCCAGCTCCCTGAGTTCGGACTCACTTTTGGGGCCCACAGGTTGTCCGTGGGCGGCCATAATAATGAGCCCGGCGCCGTCCACATCGACGCCTACTGCCAGCGAGCCGGCCTTTTCAGCCCTGGCCATTCTTTCAATTATGGCCTGATTGGCCCTGGGCTTGATAACGGCTATGCCCCTTCCGCCCTCTTCCTGTACGGCCTCAAGTCCGGAGTCAAAGAAACCGGGGTCTCCCCCGTCCCCGCACATGCCGATGGTTCCGGCCAGACTGCTTCCCTTCATCACAGCGCCAATGAATTCCCTCTCGGTAAGCTTTCCGCCCATATTATAGGAGGCCCCCGTCAAGGGGGCGGCCAGTATGGGGAATGAAACCTCCCGCCCAAAAATCCGCGTCCCGGTGTCGGGACTGGCAGCGCCATGCAGTGTCCTGAGGTTGACCCTGTACTTTTCCAGGGCCTTGAGATTAGCTTTGAATGATGCCCCGGTTCCAATCCCGCCCATTCCGGGAACCTCCCCGGCGCAGGCTCTTCCGTCACAAACCGGGCACACCCGGCAATAGCCCTCCATTTGCTCTTTGGCCTTCTGTCTTACTTCTTTCCAGTTCAACTAGCACCCTCCTCAAAGATATTAGCCACAGAAAACACAGAGATCATTGAGATATAATCCCCTTTTATTAAGCCACCATTAAACTCTTTAATCTCTGTTTCCTCTGTGGCTTAAATCAACCTATCTCAAAACTGCTTTCTCGACCTTCTCCAAATGCTCGAACATCGTCCTGCGGGCTGCCTCCGGATTTGAATTTTTAATCTGGTCAAATATTTCATAGTGCTCCCTTAGTAGCCGCTCAGGATTCCCCGGTGTCCTGTAGATCTGCTCCCTGGCCGTTCTCAGCCCGCTCCTCATGGTGTCGGCTATGGTGTTCATCAACTTTACAAGAAGGGAATTCTGCGTGGCCTCGGCTACGGCGAAATGAAAATTCATGTCCGCCTGCTCACCCAGTTCTCCGTTTATAATATCAATCTTCATCTGTTCGAGGTGAGCCTCCATGCTTTTAAGCCCCTCGGCGGTATGCCTTATGGCCGCCAGCCCGGCCGCCTCAACCTCAAGTATTTTTCTCAGCTCCAATAGCTCCCTCACCGAGTCCCTTTCGGCAACAAGCAAATATGCCAGCATATCCATAAAGGGATTTGTGTTGCTTTCGGTGATGAAAGTTCCCTCGCCGGGCTTTATCTCAACAATCCCCATGGCTCCCAGTGCCCGGATGGCCTCCCGCACCGCAGACCGCCCCACCTTCAGCTTTTCGGCCAGTTCCCGTTCAGGGATTAGCCTGTCGCCGGGAGAAAGGGTACCGTCTGCAATCAGTGCCTTTACCTGGTCTATTATTTCTTCGTATATTTTTTTTGTCTTTACCGGCTTAAGCTCCAAATTATTTCCCTGCCATTCCCTGAAGTGATATAACATATTATACACTATTAAAACCCCGAATTGTTTCCCGTAATTTGGACAATTTATAGTTATTACGCTTGAAACGGGAGGTGAATTGATTGGAAAAGGACAAGGACAAATACAGCAACGAAGGCAGACACCTGGAAATGGATATAGTCAACAGGGAGGCCAATGAAGAGGCGGCCCAGGACTACATAAGGATTATGTGGGACGAAGACGACTTGTAAACTGAACAAAGTCGCCCTGCGGGCGGTCTGGCATTGAGAACACAGGACTCAGAACTCAGAAGTGAGGTTGGAGAAGACTAACTCTCCAGAAAATCACAAGGCATCCGGTGGACGCCTTGTGATTTTTTATTTCACTGCTTACACGAACTTCTTGGAACACTTTTCGCCATTGTAGGTAAACAGCACCTTTTTATTGTCCAGTATGGTTTCCAGATGGACCGGGCGTCCCCAGAGCTTAAATACGTGGGGCAGTGTCCGCTCCAGGTAAAAAACATCCATCTCCACTCCCTCATACCTGTGCTTTAAGTAAAGCTCGCCTCTCTTGTTGAAGTCCCCGTCCTCCACCATCAGGTAGGGGAAGCCACAGTAAGTCATGCTTGATACAATGTTGTCCCGCACCGCTTCCCATTCTTTGTCGGTGATTTTCCAGTCGTAGCCCACCTTCTTAAAAAGATACAGGTCCATGTCCTCGATTATTTCCTTGGTCAGGTAGTTTCTTAAGAAAGACGTGTCATTTTCGGTTTCCCTTACCTCGAAGATCTTTTTCCTTCCCTGGCCCCCCGTCCGCCCGTACCTTTCCCTTTCCTCCCCGGTGGGATTATCCCACCTTTTCTCTATGTCCTCGAATATCTTTAGTCCGAGAAGGTAGGGGTTGAGCCTCATCTTGGACGGCTGGACCACGCCTGCATGCATTTTGGCGAATTCCACCGTTTCATCCTCGTCCAGGTCTATATCCCTCATTATCCTCATGTGCCAGTATGAGGCCCATCCCTCGTTCATTATCTTGGTCTCCATCTGAGGCCAGAAATAAAGCATCTCCTCACGGGCCACCGAGATTATGTCCCTCTGCCAGTCCTCCAGGTCCCTGGAATGGGTCATGATGAAAAGAAGAATGTCCTTTTCGGGATTCTCAGGGAATTTTTTAGTTTTTTCCGCGGCCTGGGATTCCCGGGACTCCTTTTTGTCCAGGTCCCACAGGTCGTCATAGGGGGTCTCCCTTTTTTGTCCGTGACCACTGTGCTTTTTTTCCCCACAGGCGCTTTCCCCGCAGCCGCAACCTCCCCCTCCGCCGCACTTCCCGCCATGACGGCATCCTTCTTCAGCGCCCTTGACGCCTTCCTTGACCCTTATATACCGGTACGGGTCCACCTGCTCCTGGACAGAAATAACCGAGTCCAGAAAAGCCTCCACCTTCTGCTTGCCAAACCTGAACTCGTAATCCCGGAAGCGGTTGGCCGAGGTAGCCATTGTCTCCACCATATCTCTGGAGGTGTGCCGGAAAAAGGCGTTGTTTTTGAAGAAATCACAGTGAGCCAGCACATGGGCCACCACAAGCTTGTTCTGAATGAGCGAATTGCCCTCCAGCAGAAAGGCGTAGCACGGGTCGCTGTTTATCACCATCTCGTATATTCTGCTGAGATTGTAATCGTACTGGGTTTTCATCTTCTGATAAGCCTTGCCGAAAGTCCAGTGCGAAAACCTGGTGGGCATGCCGTAGGCCCCAAAGGTGTAAATTATCTCGGCGGGACAGATTTCAAAGTACATCCTGTAAAAGTCCAGGCCAAACTCTTTTGCCTTGCTGGTGATCTTCTCAATGGCCCCTTCCAGAAGTTTTATTTCATCCTTTTGCTTCACAAAAAATCCCTCCCACTTTTACAATATGCCGGGAGGGTTGTACAAATTTAAGATTATGTAAAAATAAACAGACTTCTCCTGGGGAAATGCCAATTATTTCCCTTCGGTAAACGCCGGGCCGGGATTGTCGATGTGGTAGCCCTAGCCGCAGGTAATGCCTATCTTCCTGATAATCTGCATTATGGCCTCATTCTCCACGAATTCAGCCACGGTTTCCATGCCGAGGGTCCGGGCCAGGGCGTGCATGGCCTGAACCAGGGCGGAGCGGGCGGGCTCTTTTTCCAGAGCGCGAATGTAATAACCGAGGGGTGACCCCGGTGGCCTCTACCTTATTTGATTTTTACTATCATTTCCACCTCTACGGCGGCATGTATGGGCAGATCGCTGACCCCCACCGCTGACCTGGCGTGACGGCCGGCTTCGCCAAATACTTCTCCCAACAGGTCCGATGCCCCGTTTACAACCTTTGGCTGATTGGCAAAACCGGGGGCACTGTTCACAAAGCCGGTAACCTTCACTATCCTTTCAATATTGTCAAGACTGCCGATCTGCTCTCTTACCACGCTTAAACAGTTTAAGGCGCAAATTCTGGCAGCCTCATACCCCTGTTCTTCCGTAAGGTCGCCCCCCACCTTTCCCCTGAACTTCAGTTCCCCGTCAACCAGCGGGATCTGCCCCGAGGTGTACACGCACCTGTCGGCCATAACGGCTGGAACGTACGAGGCAAGAGGTTTCGGGACCGCCGGCAGGGTTATTCCCATTTCTTTAAGCTTGGCTTCATACATCATTTATCATCTCCATTCTTTATTAATCTGAAAATAATTTCCGACTCCAGGGCCAGGCCCATCTCCACCCCGTCACTCCTGGATCCGGAGTATATTACGATGTTTAGATGATTGGGGAGGTGAGTCTCGTCAAAACCCGCAATACTCCCCAAAACAATTCCGCCGCAAATCACCTCATCTCCGGCCACCAGCACCCCGCCTTCGGTTATCTCCACGAACCCGGCGTAGGAAATTCTGTTAACTGCCTTTCCCGGAGCGGCACCTCGCTCGTCGGTTATTATAAGCTCATGAATCTCATTTTTCAGCACGGCCCTGGAGATGGGCGCCACCAAGCTTAAGGCGCGGTTTTCCAGCTTTCCACTCAGTATCACCACCAGCCTGCCCCTGATCTCCCTCTTTGAGGCGTATGGGTTTGCGCTGAAAAGTCCGGCTTTATAAGGATCCACCATCTACCCGTCACTCCTCATCATAGATGAGTATATTCTACCACCTTTCCCGGCCTTTAAAATATTTTTTTCTCATTTTTAGTACAGCCTGACTCTGACAATATCCAAAAAAAATTATCATATTTCCAAAAAAACCTTGTTTGGTTGACTGCAGTGTTGATATATTTGATGTATGACTTAAAACAAGTTCCGGCGTAAAACTTTCAAGCCAAATAACCCAGTCTGGGGCGTGGAGAGATAAATGTCTGATTTCAGTAAAAAGGCTCAGACCGCGTTAACAGTGGCGGAGATTACCCTCCTCGCTGCTTTTTTCCTATTGGTCGAACCGAGGAGCATTAAATACATGGACGCTGCATCGTCCATGTACGCATACATGATCCTTCTTGGCGGTACAGCCGCCGTTTTAGCTGCGAGGCTGGCTCTGACCCGCAAGCTGTTTAGTTCTCCCGGCGCCCCGGGGGAAGAAGACCGGAAGCTGGCAGAGGATCTGAGAGAGGCAAACTGGCGCCTGGAAACTGAAAAAAAAGAGTTGGAAAAAGAATTTCAGGCCTTCAAGGTTAACCACGACAGGATATCTAAAAATGTTGCCGAGCTTTTCACCCTGAAGGTGGTCAGCGACACCATAAATTCCACCCTTGAACTGGACAGGCTGTTAAATACCGTAAACGACATAATTATCGGCATAATGGGCGTCAACACGTGCACAATATGTATTTTTGAAGAAAACCAAAAAGGCGTCCGCTATCTTGTCACCAACGAAAAAAGGAAGGACCTGCTGGAAAGTATAAGGATCCGGGCCCTTTACTACCTGGAAAACAAGGAAAGGCTCGATGAAAAGATACTGGTAAATGAGGTAAGCGGATTTGACCCGGTCACCAGGATATCTTTTACACCTGTTACCAAAAATAAGGTTCTCATGGGTGCAATAATTACAGGGCATACTGAAGACAACCTGTTTGACACCGAAGACATACGCTTCATGGAGATAATATGCAATCAGATAAGCATGGCCATTGAAAACGCCAAGCTTTACGAGAAAGTAAATACTATGGCCAATACCGACTTCCTCACCGGGCTGTATAACAGGACTTATTTCTTTAACTATTTTGAAAAGATACTGGCAAACCTGCCTGAAGACAAACTGCTGGCCGTATCGATGTTCGATATAGACAATTTCAAGATAGTAAATGACAGGTACGGGCATGACTTCGGTGATGTGGTGCTGGTGGACCTGGCCAGGACAGTAAAAAACATGATCCGGAAGGACGACGTTTTCGCCAGATACGGCGGTGAGGAGTTCATACTGGTGATGCAGAATATCTCAATGGAAAAGGCTCACGAAAGGCTAAACCAGATACGGGAAGCCATTCAGGACTGCGTATTTGATCACAACGGAAACAGCCTGTCGGTCACAGTGAGCATCGGGGTGGCATTCTACCACAAAGGCAGAGACAATCATGAAACAATTATCAAAAAGGCTGATATTGCCCTGTACGCGGCCAAGAAAAACGGCAAGAACAGAATAGAGGAGTTTAGCGGGGAATTGGAATCATGACAGTTCCGGCAATAGTGGGAGGAAAACCGGCAAGGGGCGAAATGCTGCCCTTTGCCTTGCCTTTTATTGATCAGGATGACATAAAGTCGGTGGCCGGGTCGCTGAGAGGAGACGTATTGTCCATGGGCGGGAGGGTTAGAGAATTTGAGCGCGCCTTCGCCTCCTCTACCGGGTCAAAATATGCCGTGGCCGTTTCCAGCGGGGCGGCGGGGATGCATATTGCGCTGATGGCAGGAGGGATCGGCCCCCAGGAAGAGGTCATCGCCTCTCCCCTTACCCATCCGGCATCAACAAACTGCATACTGTATCAGAAGGCTGTACCAATTTTTACCGACATATCCCCGGCCACACTGACCCTGGACCCGGAAAAGGTACGCCACAGAATGACCGGGAGGACCAGGGCCATAATTATATCTCACTACGGGGGCTTCCCCTGCGAACTGGGCCCACTGGCCGAAATAGCCGAAAAGGCCGGGTTGCTGGTAATTGAGGACGCCACTCGTGCCCTTGGCGCCAGATACCGGGGGAAAATGGTGGGCAGTTTTGGAGACATGGGGGTTTTCAGCTTTTCTTCCCCCAACGGGGTAACCACCGGCGAGGGAGGCATGGTGGTTACCGACAGTGAAGAAACCTGCCAGTGGCTTACGATGTTCCGGGATAACGGTATGGTCCGTGAAAGGGACAGGCTTACAAAACAGCCGGGGCCGTGGCACCGGGCGGAAATGCAGGACCTGGGCCATAATTACCGCATAACCGAGATGCAGGCAGCCCTGGGGCTGTCCCAGATGGGAAAAGCAAATGCCTTCCTTAAACGCAGGGCCGGGATTGCAGAAAAATACAACAGCGCCTTTCAAAACCTTGACTGTGTTATAGCCCCCCGTCCGGTTGAAGGTGCGTCCCCCTCCTGGGACATTTACCCGGTCCGGATAAGGCCGGACCGGCTTTCAGCAGGGCACAGGGTAATTTTTGAGGCCATTCTGAAAGAAAATATAGGCGTTGATATACTTTACCTTCCTGTTCACGTACAGCCCTACTACCTCTGGATAGGACACCCTGACGTGTGCACGCTGGAGGGCAGCCTTTGCCCCGAAGCCGAGGAGGCGTACAAAAACCTGATCTGCCTCCCTATTTACCCCTCCATGAGCAAACAGGACACCGATGATGTTATTGCCGCCGTGACAAAGGTATTGAATTATTATTCATTATAATAAAGGGGCTGCCGCCCAAAATGGAGGTTAGATGCCGGTAATTTCTCGCAAAAAAGACCGGCCTGAAAGCCTGCCTTTTAATTTCCTTTCCTATCCTAGTTTATGCTGGAGTGATTTACTATATCGCTTCTCTGCTCCGGCCCGGGGGCATAAGCTTATAAAGCGAGGAATGGCCTCTGCCCCTTCCCATGGATACAGGGTTGTACCTCTGCCAGAAATGGTAGGCCCACGGTGTGTTGACCTCAAAAACCACCGGCTTGTCCGGGAATTTGCTCCTTATAAAGCTCACCAGCTTTTGGGCAATGCCCTGCCTGCGATACCTGTGCAGTGTCTCAAGAGTGACGATGCCAACAACACCTTTTTCCGGGCACCAGGAAGGGTCATTCTGCCAGGCAACCCTGGCCGCCAATTCGCCGTTTATAACAATTCCATTGAAGCTGCAGCCGGTCAAGTCAGAAATCCAGGCATAGGTCAGCATATCGTCATTTTCAAAATCCCGGCACAGCGGTGAACTGGGCGTTAAGCTGATAACCTCCATCGATAAACACTCCCCGTTCTATGCCCCATTAAATGTTGCAGTTACTAAAACTTTGCGTCAAAACCCCTATTTCGTCAAGGCCTGTATTGTCACCAATAAATGCCCTGCAGACGATTTTGACAGTTATTCGGTTCATTACTGCCTTTATCTCAATTCCGTAGAACGGGTAAAAGTTTAAATTTTCTGATTAAACTGCAAAAAGGAACGGATAAAAACCATCCGTTCCCTGCAGAGTGTCAGGCCCTGATGTTTTCGGGGCCGGGAGAAAAGAATTTCTTCAGCGCCGGGTAAACCCCGGTTTTATCCTTAATGGTGACAGCGGTAAATTTTGAGTCGTTAATTTTTTTATAAGCCGACCTCAGTGTGCTGGTGTAGTAATAAGGCCCTTCAATTTCCCCGTAACCCACGAGATTGCATTTGGAAAGCAGTTCCTCAACCAGCTTCACGCACTGGTCATTGTCGGATGCCAGGTTATCCCCGTCGGAGAAATGAAATGCGTAAATATTGTAGTCCTGGGGATGATACCTTTTTTCAATTATTTCCAGTGCCAGGCGGTATACTGATGAACACCGGGTGCCGCCGCTGGCGCCCTTGGTAAAAAATTCCTCCTCGGTGGTCTCCTTGGCCTCCACGTGGTGCGCCAGGAACAAAATGTGGACGTTCTGGTACTTTGTGCGCAGGAATTTCACCATCCAAAAGAAAAAGCTCCGGGCAATGTATTTTTCGTATGTACCCATGGAGCCCGACGTATCCATCATGGCCAGAACAACTGCATTGGATTCATATTTATATACCCTTTCCCAGGTTTTGTAGCGAAGGTCGTCCTTTTTGATACCGTGCAGCCCGGGTTTTCCCTGCAAGGCATTGCGCTTCAAAACTTCGTAGATTGTTCTCTTCCTGTCAATATTGCTTGAAATCCCAGTTTTCCTTACGTCTTTGAACTCAACGGACTCCGAGGAAAGCTCGGGTTTTTTCTTTTTTTCAAGGTTGGGCAGCCCCAGGTCTTCAAAAATCAGCTCGGCCAGTTCCTCCACCGTCATATCGGTCTCATAATAATCCACGCCCGGCTCTTCCCCGGCTCCCTTCCCCTTGCCCGGCCCGGCGCCCTGAGGGTCGGACCCCAGCACATCCCCCACTTTGCTTTTGCCGCTGCCCTGGCCTGCATGTTTCTTTTTACCGGTATCAAAGCGAAAGTGGTATTCGTCAAGGGACCGGATGGGCACCCTCAAAATACGATTTCCGTCTGACATTATGATGCTTTCTTCACTTACGATATCGGCAAGGTTTTTCTTTATGGCTTCTTTAACCTTTTCCCGGTGGCGCTGGCGGTCCAACTCCCCCTTGCGGTGCAGGGACCAGTCTTCCCGGGAAACTATGAAACTTTGTCCGCTCATGGCAAAACCCCTCCAAGAGACTTTGTTGTGACACCTTTTTGAGTATTACATTATATGTGCGGCTGTAAAAAAAATGTAATGCTTTCTGAAATCCTTTAAAATAAAGGGGCTGCGCCCCTTCGGACGGTATAAACGTCCTACCCCCAATTAAAACAAGGGGGCGCTCCCCCTAGGAACCCCCCTGCATATGAAAATATCCACAGTTATCCACAGGAGCAATTTTTCCCGTCTTTAAAGGAAAATGCCTGTTCAAACAGGCACTCAATTAAGTTGCATTTTGCTTCAGTTTTCACCTGTTGAGCAGGCTTCCCACGTACTTTAAAAGCTCGTTGGCGCATATGGGGCAGTAGTCGTACTCGTCTACAAGCTTGGCGGTGACCTCGTTTATGCGCTTCAGCTGCTCAGCGTCCGGAGTTTTGGTGGAGGTGGTTATCTTCACCACGTCCTTCAAATCCGCGAAAAGTTTCTTTTCCACGGCCTCCCGCAGCCGCTCGTGCGACCTGTAGTCAAATTTCCTGTTCTTGCGGGCGTAAGAGGAAAGACGTATCAATATTTCCTCACGGAAGCTTTTCTTGGCGTTTTCCGATATGCCTATCTGCTCCTCTATGGACCGCATCAGCTTCTCGTCCGGGTCCAGTTCCTCGTCGGTGATGGGGTCTTTTAATTTCACCCCGTTGCAGTAGGCCTCCACGTTATCCAGGTAGTTGTCGAAAAGCACCTTGGCCGATTCCTCGTATGAGTATACAAAGGCCTTCTGTATCTCCTTCTTGGCCAGCTCGTCATACTCCTTGCACGCTACTTGGGAGATGAAATCCAACCACCTGATTCAAGCCTCCTGTAAGGTCGGGAAAAAAAATATTTTCACCTATAGGCATCCTGGCCGTAATACTTATATTGCCGCTTTTATATATGACAATTTTAGGAAAAAGGGCCTGAATCATGGTTCTTTGCTGCTCACGAGTCATTTCGGTATCAATATTGGAAAGTGCAGCAAAGTATTCAACAATTAAATCCAGATTTATCTTCTGTTCTTCTAAGAAAACTAAGCGCCCTGAAATTTCTTCCTGCTCCTTTAGGTTATTATTTATCTGGGTTGTCAGTATTCTCTTTTGTTCATCCAATGATGCCTTATCCCAATCTTCGTCAAGATATAGTTTGAGCAGCTTTTTTTTCTTGCCCTCCAGTGATTTCATGGCTTTTTCAAGCAAACTAAATTTCTTTTTTAAAGCTGTTATTTCCGATGTTTTATTGCTTAGTTTTATCAGTCGTCTGGCAGCTTCGGGGCTGGAACCAACTACTTTTATGCATTCAATAAGTTTTGCATCAATAACGTCTGCCCTGTGAAAAGAGTTACAGGTATTCTTAATTACTTTTCCGCCTTTCCTTCCTCTGTGTCTGTAGTAATAATAAGTATAACTCTTATCGCGAAATTTACTGTGTATAGCTACTATGTTAAATATTTTGCCACATTCGCCGCAGGTAACCACCCCTGAAGCTAAGTTGGTAACTTGTTGGGTTTTATACCATAAACATTCCTCACGTCTTTTCCGATTAATCTCATTACATAGGTCAAACAGCTCCACCGGAACAGTCGGTGTGAAAACCCCCTTGAGGTGAATATTCTGACCGTTCTCAGTTCTGACAATATCTCCTCTGTGAACCCAATTTGTTATAATTCTTATTACAGCCGTATTATTCCAAGTACCCCCATTCGGACCCGGCAGGTGCTTAAGAATATCAGATATTCTTTTTGCTCCATATCCCTGAGCATATAATGTAAATATTTTATGCACCACAGGTGCCGTCTCGGGATCCAGATCCAAGCTACCGTCATCCCTCTTCAACCGACCAAATGGAGCTTTACCAAACCATTTGCCGCTGCGTACTGCCTCAGCTCTTCCGCGACGCATAGCCTTCTTTAATTTTCTCCGCTGGTGCCTGGCAAAAAGATTAAAAACATCACTTACCAACTCACTATCCTCGTCAGAAAAATCTACTTCCTGAACAGGTGTCACCAGCTTCACACCGGCCTCACGAATTTCCTGTTTTAAAAGTTCCCAGTCGATGGATTCCATACGGCTAAGCCTGTCCTGGTCTACAACCAAAATTACCGAAAAATTACCTGCAGCCATATCATCCCTAAGCTCATCCAGTCCGGGTCGTTTGCTGCAGGAACCACTTATAGTGTCCGTATATATCTTAAAAACCGTCCAGCCCCGCCGTTCAGCCAACTCAATCAATTCTTTGGTTTGGGCGGGAATACTCCACTTTTGCAAATCCTCATCGGTGCTTATCCTGACGTAAATGGCGCAAATTACTCTATATATTGTCAAGTCAAATCACCCCCATGCTGGTTCAAATTCTCTGCAAGGGGAGCAATTTCCTTCCATAAATCTAATAATGGACACCGGCCCGTTCCCCAGGCTATGAGGGCATCAAGAGCCTTGTCGGTATACCCTGCCAACGCTATTTTGGCTAAAAGCATTGGTAGATTTGCCCTAATGTGAATATGATCCATCATGCATTTACAGGCCTGACTGATTTCATCCCCATTTTCACGTTCCTCTGCGGTATCGATTGGTTGAAATTCGTCTAACTTAATTTGAGCCATAGTTTTCACCTACCTCAGAGACCTTTTACCCATAAACTATGAAAAGGAGGATTGTCCCTATTCCCCAAAAGGACATGTACCATATTTTTACATCTAAGTGCTACTTTATGGGGTTTATAGCTCCTGATTTATAGCGAGAAAAAAGAAAAACCCTGCTTACAGGGTTAAAGTAAATACGAAAGCTATACTTATTTTACAATATTACATCCAGTCATCCAGATAGTAATTTTTCCACTAAGGCTTTCCGCCTGAATCCAAACTTCCTTGATTTTTCAGGTAGCCCAATCTGTGCAGACCATCATCTTTTACAACTAACTTATCGTGATGTTACATAATCTCCGTTAAGGTAATTTTCTATATGCTTTGACTCCAACTACGCATTGCAGATGGGAAATACCCAGTGCATACCACTTCTGTAAGCTTTCTAATAAAATCTCATATATCCTATCCTGATTCTTCCCTGCCTGGAGCAATCCGCTCTTGATGGTGGCGGCGCCGGATAGAAAGACAACCTGGGTTCTGCAGGAGAAGCCATCATGGCCCTTTGAGAGGGAAACTTCCTGGGAAGGTCTGCTGGTGGAACACAGCCATAAGGTAATCTTAAGTGACCGGAACTGTCATAATGCATTTTATTCCAGTCAGCGAGACCTTCCCTGCTCACTGTCGTGGCCCGCCTTACAACCGTTCGGCTATTTCTTGGTTTGCACGGCTTGATTGTGCTTATAGTTCGCCTTTCCACCTCTCGGGATGGAAGGTATTTCCTGATTCTAAGATTATACCCCAGCTCTCCGAGAATCTTTTTTATCTCCCTTTTTGGCAATCCAATCAATTCCGCGATCTGCGAAATATTCCTGCCAGCCCAGAACATTTCTCTAATCAGGTCTGGTATTCCGTGTTCTGCTTCTGCTATCACCTGTCTGACAGCCCTTCTACTGATTCCTACCACTCTGGCAATGTCAGCAACCCCGTTGCCTTCCTTATGCATCCGCTTGATTACATGATCCCTCATTATGTCAATTAATCCGTTCTTAATCTCCTTTTCTTTTGTTTCGTCTTTTATCTGTTTTCTGAACCTTTCCCGGTTTATCAGTGCATCACAAAGATTAGCCATCTCAAGATCACTGAGACCGGGTATGAATAGATCAGCGGCGATCTTATCCCTGATCTTCCTTAAAGCTTCATTTACCGAACGGGCCGTGACCAAAAGCTCGCAAGCCATACTTTTTGCCGAAGAAGAATAATCCCTGATTATGTGCCTGGCAACGGCCAAAATCAGTTCCCCGTTTTTAAGTCTCCTGTTATTACATTTATTACCATATTTATTTCCCGCGTCCTGGCCATTTTGCTCTATTTCATTTGTACAAAAGGGGAACCATAGGGACTGCTCACCTTCACTCAAGGCAGTCACCCCCCGGGTAAATATATATTCCTCGTTCCTTCATGACCTCATCTGATTATCAATCAACTAAAATACTACATCTTGCTATTGGAAGCGGCCAACTCGTCAGGGATGGTTACATACTCCTCAAAATTCAATCCCCTTTTTTTACAGAAGCGCATCAGACAGCCGAGAAACTTTGCCCCAGCTTCACTGTTGTGATTTAGAATCCGGTGCAACTGGGCCACCTCTACGCCCAGTATTCTTGCAAAATAGTGATAACTGTTGTTTCCGTGTTCCCTCATGAGATCCCTTAATCTATCCTTTCTTATTAACACCAGTCAACACCACCCAATAAGTGTTTAGCGCAAACAATGGTGATGGAATTAATATACCACCAGCATTTAGTTCAGTCAATACTAAAATAAAAATAATTTAAAATATTGACTGTAATCAATATTGCTGGTATATTATTGCTGGAGGTGATGTCTGGTGAACTTTGATAAAAGCCTTTTTGCCAAACTGCTGAAAAAAGCAAGGGGAAGCCGCTCGATAAATAAATACGCCAGTGAATCTGATGTGACAGCGGCTCACATATCGAGACTATTACGGGAAAAAATAGACACGCCGCCCAACCCGGGTACTATAAAGAAGCTTGCGGACGCCGCTCATAATAACGTAACTTATGAAGATTTAATGACTGCCGCCGGCCACATAGTAACTGAAAAGGAAATGAATACACACAAGAAAAATTTAGATCTGACGGATTTAATAGATAATGATACCATAGAACTTACCGTATATGGCCGCCCTATCACGCAGCAACAGAAGGAAGGCCTTATAAAATATATTAAGGCAAGGAATGACTACAAAGGAGAAGGCTATACGGATAGCGAAGGCAACCATTTCGCCGCACATGATGACGGGGAGGAAATATTGATACTTAAACCTGACCTGGCTGAACTTATAAAGGCGTCCCAAAAAATTAATGTTATGCTGCAAAAATACCTTGATACTGAAAATAAAAGTGAAAAAGCCTGATTAACTTTATGAGTGGTTGTTCTTTTGGACAATAATCCAGGGAAATCGCCAGGGCATGCCATATCATGCCTTTTTTGTCATTTACGAACCTAATATTTCGCCATTTAAACATTAAAATAAGGCAAATAGACACCAGATATTGTCATATATAGAATATCTTTATATAATGTTGCAAAATAGGTAAACATTCTTTAAATTTTATGCATTTCAAAAATCCGTTTTTTATTCGGCAACCCTTTCCCGGTTACTTGGTACCAAAAGGGGTTTTTGAAATGAAATACCTGTTGGAACTGGTAGAGAAAGAAAAAATTATGCTCTCTTATCTACCGCTGCGGGAATACAGACAAAGCCTCTGGGGCCTGTTTATTCCCGGAAAGCATGGGATAAACCCTGCCATCTACCTGGACAGGGAACTGAAGCATAACCCCAAATTATACAGGTTAGCCCGTTGCATCCTGGCCGAAGAACTCGGCCATTATTTTACTGGTATT
>JBMOPC010000111.1:30451-42205 GCA_049323915.1 Bacillota bacterium | reverse complement strand
CTGTTGACTTTGGGGCGGAAGGCATTTACCTGTGTGGGACAGCTCACTATCCCAAGCTTATATCGGAAACGGTCAGCCAGGCTTACGGGGCTGCCGGCCGGGCCTTAACGCTTCTCTCACATGATACAGTCATAGCCTCCGGCTCTGTTTGTGAGGTGAATGAGAGTAAGTGCATGGGGTGTGGGGCATGTATCTCGGCTTGTACGTATGGCGCCATAGAGTTTCATGATACACGGCAAGGAAAAAAGGCCGGGATTAATCCTGTTCTTTGTAAAGGAGATGGGCTCTGTAACGCAAAGTGTCCAACAGGGGCTATTTCACTAAAGCACTACACCGATGAAGAGCTCTTAAGCCAAATTGACGCGGCGGTATAAGGAAAGGGGACACACCGACAGCAGAACGGGGACACACCTGCTGAAGCCTAGGTATTCCTTTGTAGACAGGAATGTCCCCAATTGCAGGGCGAATGTCCCCGAATAGAGGAATGTCCCCAATTAACAAAGGAGGTGAGATAAGAATGAGTACAGACCTTAAGTTCAAACCAAGGATCTTAGGCTTTGTGTGTAATTGGTGAGCATACGGCGCTGCTGATTTGGCTGGAGTTTCCAGACAACAATATGCAACCTACACTAAGCTTATACGCGTGATGTGCAGCGGCAGAGTCGACCTGTCATTTGTACTCCGGGCTTTCTCAAATGGAACGGACGGGGTGTTTATCGGCGGTTGTCATCTTAACGAATGCCATTATATTACTGATGGAAATTACCATGCATTAAACATGGTGCTTCTATGTAAGAAATTAATGGAGCACATTGGGGTGAACCCCGAAAGGTTAAGGCTTGAATGGTTATCTGCCGGTGAAGGAATCCGTTTCGCCGAAGTTATGAATGACTTTGGCAAAACGGTGAAGAAGTTAGGACCTCTTGGCAAAGGCGAAGGAATAGACAAAAATGAATTAAAGTCCAAACTCGAAAAAGTTACAAAGTTGGTCCCCTACATTAAGTTGGTGAAAAAGGAGAAACTGGCGGCACGCCTTGAGAATATAGAAGAATATAACGAATTTTTCACGAGTGACGAGATAGACAGGTTATTTCGTGAAGTAATCTCGTACTATATTGATCCGGGTAAGTGCCAGGCCTGTATGACTTGCGCTAAGAGATGCCCTGTAGAGGCGATTATAAGTGTCAAGAACCAGATCCATGTAATTGACCAGGAGAAATGCATAAAATGCGGAACTTGCTTTGAAGCTTGCCCCTCTCGATTTGGTGCGGTGACGAAGATTTCCGGCGGGCCTGTTCCGCCTCCTATTCCTGAAGGAGAAAGAACTATAGTCAGAAAGAGTAAAGAAGTTAGTTGAAGGGAGGATAAGATTGCCGGAGCCACAGACGATATAACATCCAACATCTTCACATTTGACTTTAATGATTAGGAAGGTCGTAATAAGTCACATGCTGAAAAGCTATTGTTCTCCCATATAGCTGTTCCCGTTCACTCTAATCTGGACTGTGGAGCGATCTCCAGGCAAAATATTCTGGAATAGCAGTATGCACTTTAAAATGGACTGAATCCCTGTTTGGTCAAAATATTTAAGACCGGCAGGGATTTTATAATTAATGACAAGCCTCAAGAGATTAACAACACCACCAAGGAATACATGGTCTTTGGGATTAACTGCGCCAGCCGGTCGATCCCGCCGTTGTCCAGGTGGTTGAACACTTTCCTGAGCGTCTGCAGGCGTTCCATCTGGCGCATTATAGGGGATACCATTTTTTCGAAATCCAGCCTTTCCGCGATGGAATGGCCTGCCAGGGCGGCCCCGGCCATTCCGGTGAAAAGGCCAAGGCCGAAGAAACTGTCGGTGAACCCGCCGCTGTTGCCCAGAAATGGCAATATAAACATATGAGTTTATCGAAAGCATAAAAAAAGCAGGGCAACTTTCCGTTCATCCCTGCTATTTCCGGCAGAACCCTACCGTACCGGGCGCTAGGGTTGTTCTCCAACATTGCCCTATCCTCCCGGGTTAATTGCCTGACACCCAAATTCCTATTCCACAATTTGAGCCATTTTTTCCAGAAATATTTCCATACTGGCCTTCAATCGTTTTAAAGTGGAGTCCATATTGTTGGTCAGTTCTTCCATTTTGCTCCATTCCAGCTCGTACCCGTAAAGATTGCGAAAACGATGTCTGAAGCTCAGATACTGCTGAAGTTGGGCCGCCAATTCAGGGCCGATAACCGCCGGTCTTCTAACCGGTATGTCCAGGGTCATTTGTTCCAGGACCTCCCTGTGCCAGCCTTCGTTTCTGGGCACTGTCTGGTCGGTTTCCCGGGCTATAATGATAAACATTTTCTCAATGCCGGAGTAAAAATCATGCAAAATAGAGGCGCAAGCCCTTATCCGTACACTGTCGACTTTAAGTTCCCGCATTCTGGTTACTGTTTTTAGTTCTTCCACAAGTTTTTCCAGGTTTACAAGTTCCTTTCGCAACCGTACTTCCAGTAGGATTAGGTTCGGGGTCATAATTCCACCCCTCCTTTGAGGATGTATTCCCGCACATCCGGCTCTATCCTTTCCAGTTCCACCAGATCAAAGTCAAAGGGTGCCAGGATGTCCATCACTTCGGAATACAGTTTCCAGAAACCGACCTTGTCGCTTAAGCCGGAAACGGCAATATCTATATCGGAGTGTTCCATAAACCTGTCTTCCCTGATCAGTGAGCCGAAGAGTATGACTTTACAGCCGTAGTTTTTTTTCAGGTGCCCGGCTGCCCGCCTGACCCGCTCCATGGCTTGACTGTGTCGCCGGGCCAGTTGTTGTTCTTTTTGTTTTTGATGTTCCCGCCAGCCGGCCCGGTATTTGGATAGCTGTTCAGAAGTAAGCATATTGGCGGCACTTCCCTTTTGGTGCATCTATCGGACATTCCCGGGAGGTTCCTGTTTTATATACTCTGTTTATTATACCATCTTTTTTTTTCACGTTCAGTATATGTCTTCTATGCCATAGTCATATACGGTAATGGGAAATATACACCCCCGGCAGGGGCACTGTGCCCGTCCGGGGGTGTATTAAAGCATCTATTTAAAGATTTTAAGTACGTTGGACAAAAAGGTGTCTTTTTCTGATATGATTTTCTCCACTTCACCGGCATCCAGCCAGAATCCCTTGCAGCTTGGGCACTCGTCAACCTCTACGTCTTTGTATTTGACAACAATGAGATCCATTCCGCATTTTGGGCAGTGCATGTAGTGAATGTTTTTCAGGTTTTCTTTCTCATTTTCCGAGAGTGACTTCATTTGCTCTTCAGCAAGCTTTTTCTTTTTCTCAAACTCTAGCCGCGCAAAATATTCCTCTTCTGCTTCGGTTGGTTTAAAAGACATTTTCGATCCCCCCTCTTTCTGTTTTGTATTTTATTTCTCATTTTCAGTGATAAATCCTTCAATCTAATCAGATAATTTTCCCCGGTATTTTTTTCGATCGCTGCCGGGAAATAGTCTCTGTCCTTTTCAATTTTAATTGAGAATTTTTTCGTTTTTACTTTACACCACCATATGAAGGGGTATAGCATATAGGTAATATACCAGCTTGTTCACTATGAAAGGGCCAAAGGGGCTAGGGGGGTATAGCCTTGAAAATACTTTTCAATATTTTAGCTGGTTTACTGGCGGCGGCGGTATTATTTGTTGTAATCAGCGGGATCTTTTTCAACAGGATGGTGTCCCGGTCGGTGAGCGGGCTGCTGGCCGATGTGAACGCCGGCGAGCCCTGCAGGAAATTTTCCTATGCCGATTTGGAAGGTTTGCCCGAGCCGGTTCAGGTCTATTTCCGCAATGTGCTGCAGGAGGGCCAGTATTACACCAGATTTGTACGTTTGAAACAAAAAGCGGAGATGAAAACAGCTGAAGGTCATAAATGGGCGCCTGTGGAGGCCGAGCAGTATTTTAACGTGGATAAACCCGGCTTTGTGTGGCACGCCAAGGTGAAGCCGGCGGCGGTTTTATGGTTTGAGGCCCGGGACATGTATTACCACGGTAAGGGCAGCATGTTTGTAAAACTTTTTTCCGCCATAACCCTGGTAAATTCCACTGGCAGGGAAATGGACGAGGCCGCGCTGCTAAGATACCTGTCCGAGACTCCCTGGTTTCCCACGGCCCTCCTACCCACAGCCGGCAAAATAAAATGGTATCCGGTGGACGCGGACAAGGCCGGGGTCACCTTCGAGGACGGCGGGCTTTCGGTTTCTGCGGTGTTTTATTTCAACGATCAAGGGGAGATAACCAGGATGGAAGCCATGGACAGATATAACTCCAGCGAAAAGAAAAAGATGAAATACACTACCCGTTACAGCGACTATCAAAAGGTAAGCGGCGTTAAGATCCCCATGAGGGGGACGGCGGAGTGGAATTTCGAAGACAGGGATTTTCCCTGCATCAAGGTGAGAATTACGGACATACAATATGATTGTCTTGCCAAGTATTAGGCATAATGAATACCAGCCGAATTCCTGTTTACAGCCAGCCCGGAGGGCGGTTTTTTTATTTGCGGCCGGCGCAATGGACTAAAACAGATTTGAAGGTGCACCGTAATGGCTGGTACAATAATAACAAGAAAAAGATGCCATAATTCATGGAAATGATAAACAGGACCGAATCGGGGGATCTCATGAAATCACTGGTGTTGGCTGAAAAGCCGAGTGTGGCCCGGGAAATTGCCAGGGTTCTCAACTGTACGGCCAAAGGCAAAGGGTATCTGGAAGGCTCCAGGTACGTGGTGACCTGGGCTCTGGGGCACCTGGTCGCCCTGGCCGAGCCCGAGGACTATGATAAGAAATACAAAGAGTGGCGCCTGGAAGACCTGCCCATGGTGCCGGAGCATATGAAGCTGAAGGTAATCCGCCAGACTTCACACCAGTTTCAGGTGGTCCGGAACTTGATGAAGAGGCCGGACATCGGGGAACTGGTGATTGCCACCGACGCCGGGAGGGAGGGTGAGCTGGTGGCCCGCTGGATAATGAAGTTGGCCGGCTGGAACAAGCCCTTCAGGAGGCTGTGGATTTCCTCCCAGACAGATGCCGCCATCAGGGAGGGCTTTGCCAGACTAAGGCCCGGGGCCGAGTTTAACAGCCTTTTTGATGCGGCGGTCTGCAGGGCCGAGGCCGACTGGCTGATAGGGCTTAACGTTACCCGGGCGCTGACCTGCAAATTCAATGCCCAGCTTACTGCCGGCCGTGTTCAGACCCCTACCCTGGCCATGATTGTGCAAAGGGAAGAGGAGATTAAAAAGTTCGTGCCGGCGGACTACTGGACCATACGGGCGGATTTCGGGGATTATTTCGGAGACTGGCGGGGAAAAGACGGGAGCCGTATTTTCGATTATTCCAGGGTGGAGGGGCTCTTAAGCAAATTAAAGGGGCATCCCGGAAAAATAACCGATCTGCGCCGGGAAAAAAAGAGTGAGCCGCCGCCGCTGGCCTATGACCTGACTGAGCTGCAGCGTGACGGCAATAGGCGCCTCGGCTATTCCGCCCAGAAAACACTGGGGATACTGCAGGATTTGTATGAGAGGCACAAGCTGGTTACCTATCCGCGAACCGATTCCCGCTATATTTCCTCAGATATTGTGCCCACTCTACCTGACAGGCTTAAGGGTATTGCGGCCGGTCCCTACGCCGGCCCGGCAAGGCAGCTTTTGCAGAAGCCGCTGGCCCCGTCAAAACGGTTTGTGGACGACAACAAGGTTACCGACCACCATGCCATTATTCCCACCGAGCAGCCTGTCAGCCTGGCGGGGCTCGGCTCCGATGAAAAGAGCCTTTACGACCTCATTGTCCGGCGCTTTCTGGCGGTCCTTCACCCTCCCTTCCGGTATGAGCAGCTTACACTGGTAACCACTGTGAGCGGTGAGAGTTTTTATTCCCGGGGCAAGGTGGTCATAGACCAGGGCTGGCGGGCGGTGGCCCATAACCTGGCGGACCGTGACCGGGAAGAGGGGGGGGGAGAGGCCCTTCCGGACCAAACCCTGGTAAGCCTCGGCAAAGGTGAGGAGAGGCCGGTGAAAAGCTTAAAGGCCAACAGGGCCAAAACCAGGCCGCCGGCCCGGTATACCGAGGCCACACTGCTTTCGGCCATGGAAAGCCCGGGCAAATTTATAGAAGACGAGGAACTGCGGGAGATCACTAAGGAAAGGGGACACACCTCCAAACACGGAGGAATGTCCCCAACTTATGGCAGCGGCCTGGGCACCCCGGCCACCCGGGCCGAGATTATCGAAAAGCTGCTTCACACCAACTATATAGAGCGAAGCGGCAAGGAACTTGTTCCCACCTCCAAGGGTATACAGCTGATCAACCTTGTGGCCCCCGAATTAAGAAGCCCCGAACTCACCGCCAGGTGGGAGCAAAGCCTTACCGATATTGCCCGGGGCCAGGGAAGAAAGGCTGAGTTTATAAAGGGTATTAAGGAAAATACCGTGGAATTGGTGCGCAGTGTTGCCGCTGACACCTCTTCCTATAAGGCGGACAATATTTCAAAGACCAAATGCCCGGCCTGCGGCAAATATATGCTCCTGGTCAGGGGTAAGCGGGGTAAAATGCTGGTATGTCAGGACCGCAACTGTGGGCACCGGCAGCCGGAAAGGGATGAATCTTTTGGGTTTGCCAGCTCTAAGCGGGCCAGCAGGGAAAACCAGAGGCTGATCGCCAAATACGGTAATCAGGGGTCTATCGGCAGCAGCCTGGGGGATCTGTTAAAGGAAGCGTTGGCGAAGGAGGACCGGATAAAACCAACTAAAGTTTAGATTACCTAATATAATGAATTTAAAACATGGCAGGAAATTTTGCTATATATAACGAAAAATGTGTAAATATGTGCCGGCATGTCTTTTTTGAAGACTGTCGGGCACAAAGCGATCTCCCAGGAAAAAACGAAAATATGGGTTGAAACAGGCAGGGGGCGTTACTATGTTTGGACAGGTGGCTTCCTTCCATCCCGGAGACATGACGGATTGGCGGCGATTCCTGACAAGCCTGCACAGTGATGATTTGTGCGGCATCTTTTTGATGGTCGGCGAGAAGGCTGCCTTTGTCTTCGACGAGGTCAGTCCACTTTTTAAAGAGATGGGCGTGCCTGTGTTCGGCGGCGTTTTTCCGGGCGTGGTTTACGGGGATTCATGGTACAGGGAGGGAGTACTGGGCTGCGGCATTGTGCGTCCTGTTTCCATGAAGGTTGTGAAAAATCTCGGTGGCTTCGAGGGTTTACTGGAAGACAGGATGGCGGCTGGTTCAGACAGTACTTTTCTTGTATTGGTTGACGGGCTGGCACAAAATATAGCTTCCTTTCTTGATGTGGTTTTTGAAACTTGCAGCGGCCCGGTCAGTTTTATAGGGGGTGGGGCCGGCAGCCTCGGGCCTGAAAGGAGACCGGTTCTGTTTACCGGGGAGGAATGTTTTGCAAGCGGTGCCCTGCTGATAGGAATTGAAGGCCCCATGGGTGTAGGAGTGAGTCATGGCTGGGAGCCAGTGTATGGTCCCCTGGTGGCCAACCGCACAGATGGAAATGTGATGATCGAACTTAACTGGCAGCCGGCCTTTTTGAATTACCGTCAGACTTTGGAGGAAAGGGACGGGATAAGTATAGATGCCGAAAATTTCTTTGAAATCGCAAAGCGCTATCCCTTTGGAATGGTCAAAATTGACGGAAGCATTGTTGTCCGTGATCCAATCCGGTTCGAGGATGAAAGCAGAATAGTGCTGGTCGGTGAAATACCTGAAAACTCAGTGGTGATGGTTTTAAGGGGAGATTCAAAAAAACTTGTAGACAGCGGAAGGGAGGCCGCAATTAAAGCGTTGGACCGTTTCAAAGAACAAACAGCCGGCCCCCGGCGGGGCGCCCTGGTCATTGACTGTATCTCCCGTGTTCTCTTTCTCGGTGATGATATTGCACGGGAGTTCAACGCTATTCGCAGCAGCCTACCGCCGGGCATGAAAATGTTTGGTTTCCTCAGCATAGGGGAAATAGCCTCCCCCGGGGATAAATACCTGGAATTTTACAACAAGACGACCGTAGTGGGGGTCGGTTAATTGGATGATAAAGTTGTTACCCTGATTAATAACCTTTCTCTTTCTTACGAGATTTCACTGGCCATTGGCAGGAGCCTGAACCTGAGGGATATGCTTGATCATGTGATCAAGACCGTGGTGCGTAAAGTGGGCGCCTACAGGGGAATAATCTGGCTGTGGGACAAAGAGAGGCTGGAATTTATAACAGGCGCGGGTTTTCACGCCAGGGGCCCGGATTGCCGGGCCTCTAACGATATGCTCTCGAAAGGGCTGACCATGGTTTGCCAGTCGGGGCAGCCGCTGGTTAAAACGGATACCGATGATGATTTCAAATATTTTTGTGCTCCGTTCACCGGTAATGAAAAGGAAGTCCTGCTGATTCCGGTGGGAAACCGGGCATTGATTCATCTGGCCTTTACTTATAAAGGCGCCGGTGATAAAGGGCTGGGAGGAATTCTCGCCGGTGTTGCCCCCAAGCTGGATAACGCCATTCAGTCCTGCCTGAACCACGAAAAGCTGCTGGCCATCGAAAGATCCGAAAGGTATCAGTCGGAAGTGAGATACCAGGACCTGGTGCGCACCCTGGACGTAGGCATATACATCAGTAACCTGGACGGGCGGTTTCTCGATGTCAACCCGGCTTTTTTACGAATATTCGGTTTTAACGACCGGCAGGAACTGGACAAGTATTCATGGCTTTCCCTTTATGTAAACCCTGTGGAAGGAGAGAATGTTAATCGTACAATAAAGGATAAAGGCAATATCAAGAACCTGGAAATACTTATGAAGCGCCGTAGCGGTGAAACTTTCTGGGCTCAGGTGACGGCCGTGATCCGGTACTCCCGGGAGGCCCGGGAACAGAACGTGATGGGAATCGTGGAGGACATTACCGATCGCAAGAGAGCAGAGGACCAGCTGCAATACCTGGCCACGCACGACGTTTTGACAAAAATTCCCAACAGGTACTACCTGGAGGAAGCCCTTAAGCGCACGGTGGCAAAAGCAAAGCGGGGAGAAAAGAGCGC
Organism: Bacillota bacterium; assembly: GCA_049323915.1. GTDB lineage: Bacteria > Bacillota > Desulfotomaculia > Desulfotomaculales > Desulfocucumaceae > BRHc4a. Next base: position 33,127 of record JBMOPC010000111.1, on the reverse strand, counting down.
CCTCCTCATTATTGACCTCGACAACTTTAAACTGGTCAATGATACCCTCGGGCACGCTGCGGGCGATGATCTATTGATTACTCTGTCAAATATTTTGAAGAACAACCTGCGTGATGGAGATATTCTCGCCCGGCTGGGAGGGGATGAGTTCGCCGTATTGCTGGAAGGGATAACTTACGAGGATGCTTGGACTGTAGCGGAGAAACTGCGCCGGGTAGTGGATGAAAGCGAAGTATGTCTGAATAAGCACATGCAATGTTTTAATCTGAGTATCAGCATTGGCATCATCATGATTGACGGGGTTTTAGACTGCCAGAAACTCCTCTCTCGTGCTGATAGTGCTCTATACCTGGCCAAGGAAGGGGGGCGGAACAGGGTTGTTTTCTTTCATCCGGATGATGATGTGGTGGCAGGACTTTCCAAGGTCAATCACATAATCGCCCTGATTAAACACGCCCTTAAAGAGAACCGGTTGGCGCTTGTCTTCCAGCCGGTGGTCGGGCTTAAAGACGGGAGAACAATTCATTTCGAAGCCCTTATTCGCATGAGGGGTGACGATGGCGAACTGATAACTCCCGATGTATTCATCCCTGTGGCCGAGCGCTTCGGCTTGATGTCCCAGATTGACCGCTGGGTGGTGCAATCGTCCCTAATTGCCCTGCAAAAATACCCCAAGATAAGGCTTTTTATGAACCTTTCCGGTGTGACACTGGGAGATGAGACCCTGCTGGAATTCATAGAAAAAAGCGTCTCCGGGGGCGGCATTGATCCTTCCCGGATAGGTTTCGAGATAACCGAAACCGCTGCTGTAAAGAGCCTGGCGCGGGCCGAACTCTGGATCCGCAGGCTGAAAACCCTGGGCTGCCGGTTTGCTCTGGATGATTTCGGGAGAGGCTTTTCCTCCTTTTCCTACTTGCAATTCCTCCCGGTGGATTATCTCAAAATAGACGGATCCTTCGTTCGTGAGGTGCACAAAGAACTAACCCACCGGGCCATAGTCCAGGCCATTAACACTGTGGCGCATACCCTTGGCAAGAAGACCATCGCCGAGTTTGTGGAGAATGCGGACATAATGGAAACATTGCATGAACTGGAAATCGACTATGGCCAGGGATATTACCTGGGAAGGCCTGCCGGTATTCCCGGGGGAATGACCAAGGGGTGATAATGAAAACTTATTGCTATAGGGCCGGGCTCCGGATGATTTTTTTTGCCGCCCGCCGTGGCATCCTATGGATAAAACATTTAAGGGGGAAGAAAAAAATGAAGGCTTTTAATGCTGGACCGGCTCCCTGATGTTGAGTAAATCCATGTTTTTTCACCTTCTTAGACTACACTTGTCACAATGATAATTGATTATCAAGATGATAATGAGTTTTTCTTTTTATTTTGGCAGATCTATTATCATTTTGATAAATTGAATGGCTGGAAATTTTTGCAAAAACCGGCCGGACGGTCTTTTTGCCGATCATAAATCTCTGGCACACAAATTGCTCAAATGTCCCTTCAGTAAAAAATCATCTGGAAGGTGGCAAAGGGGTGTTATTCATGCTGCTGGTGGGCAACGGAAAAGTCATTACCCGCGATGCTGATAATCCCTGTCTGGACGACGGATGTGTGGCTGTAAAGGACAATATCATTGCTGAAGTGGGCTGGACTCCGGAGGTCGTAAAGAAATATCCCGGGGCCGAATTTATCGACGCCGGGGGCAGGGTAATAATGCCGGGAATGATTAATACCCACATGCATTTATACAGCACCTTCGCCCGCGGTATGGCCCTTAAAGACGACCCTCCTCAAAACTTTCCGGAAATTTTAAAGAGGCTGTGGTGGCGGCTGGACAGGGTGCTGACACTGGAAGACATATACTACAGCGCCATGGTGGCGCTGATTGACTGCGTTAAAAACGGCGCCACCACAATATTTGACCACCACGCCAGCCCCGGGGCGGTGAGGGAAAGCCTGTTTGTGCTGGCCAGGGCGGCAAGGGATGCCGGGGTGCGCAGCTGCCTCTGCTATGAGGTGTCCGACCGTGACGGCCCGGAGGTAATGGAGCGGGGAATCCAGGAAAACATGGAATTTATCCGGCATGCCGGAAAAGAAAGGGACGAACTGGTAAGAGGCATGTTTGGCCTGCACGCGTCCCTGACCTTGAGCGACCGTACGCTGGACCGCTGCCGCCGGGCCAATGCCGGGCCGGATGCCGGATTCCACATCCACGTGGCCGAGGCGGCAGCCGATGTTGAAGACTCGCTGTCCAGGTCGGGAAAGCGGGTGGTGGAAAGGCTGGCCGGGTTCGGCATACTGGGCAAGGGCTCCATAGCGGCCCACTGTGTGCACGTCAATGACCGGGAAATTGAAATTTTGCATGAAACCGGCGCACACGCCGTACACAACCCGGAGTCCAACATGGGCAACGCCGTGGGCTGCGCCCCGGTGCTGGCCATGCTGCAAAAAGGAGTGACCGTGGGCCTTGGCACCGACGGTTACACCACCGATATGTTTGAATCCCTGAAAGTGGCCAATATACTGCACAAGCACCACCATGCCAATCCCGGCGTGGCCTGGGCCGAGGCGCCGGCCATGCTGTTCGCGCACAACGCCTCGATAGCCGCCGGCTATTTTGCCCGGCCCCTGGGGCGGCTGGTCCCCGGCTGTTACGCCGATATCATAGTA
>JBMOPC010000111.1:0-30441 GCA_049323915.1 Bacillota bacterium | reverse complement strand
GATGGACGGGGGCAACGCCGACGCTCACATACTGTTCGGCATGTCGGGCAGGTCGGTGTCCACCACCATTATTAACGGGAAGGTGGTTATGAAGGAAAGGCGGCTTTTGGGAATCGACGAGGAGAAAATCTGCGCCGAAGCAAGGCGGTTAAGCCAAAGGCTCTGGGAAAGGTTTTAGCCGGGCGGGCGGCGAATTAATTTATTGGGCCGGGAGGATATGAAAAGCGGGGAAGCGGGTGACACATGGGAAGCATATTTATAAAAAACGCCAGGGCCATCGTTACCCTGGACGCTGCAGACAGCATACTGGAGAACAAAAACATTTTAATCCGGGACAATTGCTTCAGCTATATAGGCAATGACTTTTTCGAGGCCGACGAGGTAATCGACGCCGCAGGGATGTTTGTCTACCCCGGGCTGGTAAACACCCATCATCACCTGTATCAGACCTTTACCCGCAATTTGCCCCGGGTGCAGAATCTGGAGCTGTTTGACTGGCTGACTGCCCTGTACGGGATCTGGAGAAGGCTGACGCCTGAAATGATATATTACAGCTCGCTTGTAGGCATGGGCGAGCTGCTTAAACACGGATGCACCACCTGTTTTGACCACCACTACGTTTTTCCGCGCCATAACTCCGGGGAATTCATAGACATGCAGTTTCTGGCTGCTGAAAAGCTGGGGATGCGCTTCCATGCCTCAAGGGGAAGCATGTCCAGGGGAAAAAGCCATGGTGGGCTCCCTCCCGACGACCTTGTGCAGAGTGTGGACGACATATTGTCGGACAGCCTGCGCCTTATTGAAAAATACCACGACCCCGGCCGGTTTTCCATGCGCCGGGTGGTGCTGGCCCCCTGCTCTCCCTTCAGCGTCACCGGGGACCTTATGGTCAGAACGGCGGAGATGGCCAGGGAAAAGAATGTCCGCTTGCATACCCACCTGGCCGAGACAAGGGATGAAGAGCGGTATTGCCTGGAAAAATTCGGCATGCGCCCGCTGGATTACATGGAGAGCCTTGGCTGGCTAGGCCGGGATGTATGGTTTGCCCACGGCATTCATTTCAACGAAAGTGAATTGAGCAGGCTGGCCCAAACTAAAACGGGAGTTGCCCACTGCCCTGTTTCCAACCAGAAACTGGCCTCGGGCACGGCGGCTGTACCCCGGATGCTGGAACTGGGGGTTCCAGTGGGGCTGGCCGTTGACGGCAGCGCCAGCAACGACTGTTCAAATCTTCTGGCGGAATTAAGGGCCTCGTATCTTATACACCGCCTGACATCCAGCCACAGGGCCCCGGGCGGCTATGAACTGCTAAAAGTGGCCGCAAAGGGAGGTTCCGCCGTTCTGGGACGGGATGACACGGGCAGCATTGAGGTGGGTAAAGCGGCGGACTTGTTCATGATTGACACCGGCAGCATTGAATATGTGGGGGCTCTTTTCGACCCCGGGGCAATGCCGGCCACCGTGGGTGTTTCCGGGCCTGTGGACTACACCATAGTAAACGGCCGGGTGGTGGTAAGAAATGGCCGGCTGTGCGGGGTTGACGAGCGGCAAATGGCGGCCGGGGCCAACAAGCTGGTCAATAAGCTTATAAAATTACCCCGGTGAGCTAAAAACAACAAAAAGAAAGTACATGCATGACACAATTGGGTCACTTTGGGGGTTCCAAGGGGGCGTCCCCCTTGCTTCAGTGGGGGGTTGAGGACGTTTATACCGTCCGAAGGGGCGCTCAGCCCCTTTTAAGATAAAGTGGCCCATCTGACAACACACCCTCCTGGTGTGTTGTCAGATGGCCTTTTTTACAAGCGGCAAAGGGGGGAGGAAAAAATGCAAAGCGTTGGAAAGAGTGTCCGGAGGGTGGACGCCGTGTCCAAGGTATGCGGCAGGGCCCGGTATGTGGACGACCTGTTTGAAAGGGACATGTTGTATGCCAAGGTTTTCCGGAGCTCCATCGCCAACGGCCTGGTAAAGAGCATCGACGTGACTAAAGCCAGGGCGTTGCCGGGTGTGGAGGCCGTTGTGACGTACGAGGATGTTCCCGGGCACACCTTTGCCACAGCGGGGCACCCTTACAGCATGGACCCGGCGCACCGGGATGTGGAGGACCGCAATCTCCTGACCCGCAGGGTACGCTATTACGGCGACGAAATCGCCGCTGTAATAGCGGTGGACGAGCTGACAGCGGAAAAAGCGCTGAAGCTTATTCAGGTTGAATATGAAGAGTACGATCCGGTTTTAACGGCAGAAGATGCATTAAAGGACGGGGCCGTTGAGATTCACCAGGGGACTGGAAATATCATCGGGCAGGATGGCTACCGGCTGGGTGACCTGGCTGAAGCCTTTTCAGAAGCGGATTACATTTTCGAAGGTGAGTTCAGGACCAGCACCGTGCAGCACTGCGCCATGGAAAACCACAGCGCCTACGCCTATGTGGATGACAGCGGCAGGATAGTGGTGGTGACTTCCACGCAAATCCCCCATATCTGCCGGCGGATTGTGGGCCAGGCCTTAGGCGTTCCCTGGGGACGGGTCAGGGTGATCAAGCCTTTCGTGGGCGGTGGGTTCGGCAGCAAGCAGGATGTGGTGGTGGAGCCCCTGGCGGCTTTTCTGGCGACGGTTGTGGCGGGAAGGCCGGTAAAGCTGGAGCTGACACGGGAAGAAACATTTATAGCCACCCGGGTACGCCACGCCATCAACTTCAGGTTCAAAACAGGGGTTAATAAAGACGGCGAAATAGTGGCCAGGGAGCTTAAGGCTGTGTCCAACAGCGGGGCCTATGCCTCCCACGGCCACGCCATACTGGGAAACTGCGGTTCAAAGTTCAGGCAGCTGTACAGCCAGAAAGCCATCAAATACGAGGCCACCACCGTTTACACCAACCTGCCTGCGGCCGGGGCCATGAGGGGCTACGGCATTCCGCAGGTGAAATTCGCCCTGGAGTGCCATATGGAGGACATCGCAAGGGAGCTTAACCTTGACCCTGTGGAATTCCGCTTGAAAAATATAAACAGGGAAGGTTACGAGGATCCCATAAGCGGAAACATATCCCGCAGCAACGGGCTGCCGGAGTGTATGGCCAGGGGCAGGGAACTGATCCGGTGGGACGAAAAGAAAGCGGCCCGCAAGGATCAAACCGGGGCCAGGCGAAAGGGGCTGGGCATGGCCTGCTTCAGCTACGCCACCGGGACTTACCCGGTGGGGCTGGAGATGGCCGGCGCCAGGATAGTGATGAACGAAGACGGGTCGGTGCAGCTGCAGATAGGGGCCACCGAGATAGGGCAGGGCAGCGACACTGTATTTGCCCAAATGGCGGCGGAGGTGATAGGCATCCCGGTGGAAATGGTGCATGTGGTTTCTGACCAGGATACCGACACCGCCCCCTTTGACACAGGTTCCTACGCTTCCCGGCAGACCTATATCACCGGGATGGCGATCAGGAAAGCCGCCGAAGAGATAAAGGCCAAGGTGCTTGACCATGCCCGGGGAATGACCCGTATCCCTGCCAGCGACCTTGATATTGCGGACGGGTGGATTATATATAAACATGACGGCCGAAAAGTAATGCCTCTTGCCAAAGTGGCCCTTGACAGCTGGTACAACGAGGTTACAGCCGCTCCCATTACGGCTGACGTTACCAACAACGCCAGGGTCAACGCCCTTGCTTACGGCTGCACCTTTGCCGAGGTGGAGGTTGACATCACCACCGGCAGGGTGGAGGTGCTGGAGATTTATAACGTCCACGACGCCGGAAAGATAATAAACCCCCGGCTGGCCGAAGCCCAGGTTCACGGCGGGGTGAGCATGGGGCTGGGGTACGCGCTGTATGAGCAGATGCTTTTTGACAGCAAGGGAAAACCCCTGAACAACAACCTGCTGGATTACAAGCTGATGACCGTCATGGACACCCCCGACATTGGGGTAAGTTTTGTGGAGACCTGGGAGCCCACCGCGCCCTTCGGCAATAAAGCCCTGGGGGAGCCGCCCGCAATTTCCCCGGCCCCGGCCATCAGAAACGCCATTCTTGATGCCACGGGGGTAAAAATAAACGAACTGCCCATGAACCCACAGCGTTTGTTTGAGAAATTCAAAGCGGCAGGAATAATATAGGGGGTGGGCAAGGTATGTACGATATAGCGGAATATTTTGAGGCCGGTTCGGTGGAGGAAGCTGTAGATCTTTTGCGGGCTAATCCCGCAGCCCGCCTGATCGCCGGCGGAAGCGACCTGCTGATCAAAATACGAAAAGGAAAAATTCCGGAGGCCATTCTTATCAGTATACGCCGGATACCCGGGCTGAAGGGAGTCTCCCTGGAGGGGGACGGTTCAATTGTTATCGGTTCGTGTACAACTTTCAGCCAGATAACCAGTCACCCGGTTATACAGGAAAAGGTCCCCGTTCTCGGTGAGGCGGTTGAAAAGGTGGGGGGCCCGCAGATAAGAAATGTGGGCACCATAGGAGGCAATATCTGCAACGGCGCCCCTTCGGCAGACAGCGCCCCCACTCTCCTCGCCCTTGATGCCATGCTAAGGATACAGGGGGCGGACGGCCTCCGGGTGGCTTCCATTAGGGATTTCTACAAGGGGCCGGGCAAGGTGGGCCTTTCCCGCGATGAAATATTGACGGCCATAGTGATTACCCCGGAAAACTACAGGGGCTTCGGCGGCCACTATATCAAATTCGCCATGCGAAACGCCATGGATATCGCCACCCTTGGCTGCGCCGTCACCTGCAGGCTCAGGGATAAAAAAATTGTCGAGGATTTCAGGCTGGCCCTGGGGGTGGCCGCCCCCACGCCGGTGCGGTGCCCCAGGACCGAGGAATTGGTTAAAGGAAAGATTTTCAGTGAAGAGCTGCTGCTGGAGGCGGGTAAAACCGCCGTCACCGAGGTCAGCCCCAGGACTTCCTGGAGGGCTTCCAGGGAGTACAGGCTCCAACTGGTGGAAGAACTGAGCAAAAGGGCGTTTATAAAGGCCTTTGCCAATGCCGGGGGTGAAATGCGGTGAAGTACAAAAAAATCAACCTTAAAGTGAACGGTAAAGAGGTTTCACTGGAAGTGGGCGTCGGTGAATCATTGCTGGACGTGCTGCGTAAAAAGCTCCACCTGACCGGAGCCAAAAGAGGCTGCTCGGTGGGTGAGTGCGGGGCCTGCACCGTCATAATCGACGGGGAGGCCGTTGACTCCTGCATTTACCTGGCTGTCTGGGCCGACGGCTGCGAAATAAGCACCATCGAGGGCGAGGCCAAAGACGGCAGTCTGTCCAAAGTGCAGCAGGCCTTCGTGGATGAAGGAGCCATACAGTGCGGATTCTGCACCCCCGGATTTGTGATGTCCACCACTGCCATGCTGAAAAGCGGCGGGAGATTCACCAGGGAAGAAATCAAGAAAGGACTGTCGGGCCACATGTGCCGCTGCACCGGGTATAAAAACATAATAAAGGCGGCGGAAAAGGCGTTGGAAGATTAGCAGCGGGCATCTGCTTTTAAGTTGTTTTCAGGTGAATACAATATGGCTGCGTATGCGGCTTATTATAGAGAATACTCCTTTATTTTCCGGTAAATGGTGGCTATTCCGATGCCCAGGGCGTCGGCGGCCTGCTTTTTCCCTTCAGTGCTGTGGCCGAAGATGTCCAGCGCAGATTTGATGTGGTTTTTTTCCAGATCTTTCAAGGTGCCAAGGGTATTGGTGACTGTTTTGCTTTCCGACTCCCGGAGTTTTATCGGGAGGCTTTCTTTAAGAATGTAATTTGATGTTTCGATATTGAAGGCATACTCCACGGCGTTTTCCAGTTCCCTTACGTTTCCCGGCCAGTGGTAGTTCAGCATGGCGTCCAGAGCCTGCTTGGAAAAGCCCATGATTGACTTGTTGAACAACTGGTTGTATTTACCGGAAAAGTGGTCCAGCAGGGGCAGAATATCTTCTTTTCTCTCCCGCAGGGGCGGTATCTGCAGGGGGATTACATTCAGCCGGTAGTAAAGATCCTCCCGGAATTCGCCCTGGGAAATCATCTTTTCCAGCGGGCGGTTGGTGGCGGCGATGATACGCACATCTATGCTGAGGCTTGTGTGGCCGCCCAGCCGTTCCACAATTTTTTCCTGCAGCGTGCGAAGTATTTTGGCCTGTAAGTGAATGGGCATATCGCCTATTTCGTCCAGGAATATTGTCCCGCTGTCGGCAATCTCAAATTTCCCCGGCTTTCCTCTCCTGTTTGCCCCGGTAAAGGCGCCTTCTTCATACCCGAACAGCTCGCTTTCCAGCAGGGCGTCGGGAATGGCGCTGCAGTTGATGGCTATAAAGGGCTTGTCCTTGCGGCTGCTGGCGTTGTGGAGTGCCCTGGCTATCAATTCCTTTCCCGTTCCGCTTTCCCCCCTGATAAGCACAGTGGAGGAGCTGTTGGCGAATTGCACAACCTTCCTTCGCAAATCATCCATTGTTTTGTTTTTACCTATAATGGTGTTTACCGAAATATCCATGCGCTGTTCGGTATAATCCAGTATAAGCTGCCTCACTTCCTCAATTGGGCGAAATGTGGTCACGGCGCCGATAATCCGGTGGTTGGACACGATGGGGCGGGCCGTGCTTAAAAACCGCTTGTTCAGTTCGGGGTAGTGAACCTCTTTGTTGGTGTAACCCTCGCCGGTGGTAATGACGTCAAGCATGGGTGTTCCCGGAAATATCTCTCCAACCGGCCGGTTGATGATATTCTCAAAGCCGAGGTCAATCAGCGCGGCCGCGGAGTCGTTGGCGTGGGTGACTGTGCCCATATTGTCTATGGCCAGTATTCCCTCGTTTACCGAGTTCATTATGACTACCAGCTGTTCCCTGGCCACCTGCAGCTGCTTGATATATTCCTCTTCATTTATCTTGGAAACAATCATGGCGCCCATCTGTTTGATAAAGGTCAGCAGCTCGGAGGTGTGGTGAATGAGTATCCTCCGCTGGGCTTCGTCAAAGGCGATAAGGCCGAATACACCTATGACCGAATCGTTTAGAATTATGGGTGCGCACAGTTCGGCGCACTCTTCACAAAAATTTTTGTCCGGGCAGAGGGAGCAGAGTTCATGCTCTCTGGGATTGGCGATAAGGACATCCAGCTTGTTGGCGATGACTTTTTGAAACACATGATTGAGTGTTATCTTTTTTCCGATATTATTGGCGTATTTGCCGGTTCCGGCCACACAGACAAAATTGAGGTTGATGACTTCCACGTCTACGTTGAGAACGGTGGAAATGGTGGTGGCTATCTGTTGCACCGGTTTTTGGATGTCAAGCAAATCCATGGTTTTACCGCCTTTCGAATAAGCCTCAAAATACATTTATCATAGTGGTAATTATTTATCAAGATGATAATGTCATTTTTTTTAGTATTATGGCAGTTTTGTTATCATGTTGATAATTCAATGATCTGTACCTCCGGAAGAAGCTGGCTGGAACAGGCTTTTTACCGGTCATTAAAGGTTGGCACGCTAATTGCTGAAATACTATCTTCGAAAAAACGTTCTAGAAGGTGGCAAATATGTTAAAACAAATAATCGGTACGGATAAGGCGCCAAAGGCCATTGGCCCGTATTCCCAGGCAAATAAATACAACGACCTGGTTTTCGTTTCCGGGCAACTGCCCATTGATCCCGTTACGGGGAAACTGGCCGAGGGGATTGAATCTCAGGCAAGGCAGTGCATCGAAAATTTGACGGCGATACTGGCTGAAGCCGGAACGGGTTTGGAAAAAGTGCTGAAGACCACCATATTCCTTAAGGATTTGAATAATTTCAAGACTGTCAATGAGATATACGGCAGTTATTTTACAGGAAACCATCCCGCCAGGAGTACTGTGCAGGTGGTCAGGCTGCCCCTTGACGCGGAAATAGAAATTGAAGCCATCGCAACAATATGAAATCAGGGAGAATTTAAAATGGAAGATCAGATTAAGTGGGTGTTCAATCAAAGGGCACGAAATAAGGGATTAAAGTCCTCCCTGGATTTTCTAAGTGCAGGCGAGATCAAAAAAGTGGTGAACTTTCATAAAAGCTTTCCGCAATATCAGGCAACCCCCTTGAGATCACTGTCCAACCTGGCCAAATACGCCGATGTGGGAGGAATATATGTAAAGGATGAATCTTCCCGCTTTGGACTGAACGCATTCAAGGTATTGGGAGGGACTTATGCCATCGGCAGATACCTGGCGGGGAGGCTCAACGAGGACATCTCCGATATTTCTTTTGATAAACTGAAAACGCCGGAAATAAAGCAAAGACTGGGGGAAATCACCTTTATCTCAGCCACCGATGGAAACCACGGCAGGGGAGTGGCCTGGGCCGCGCAGCAACTGGGCCAGAAGGCCGTGATATATATGCCCAAAGGATCGGCCCTTGTTAGACTGGAGAATATAAAAGCCACCGGGGCCGAAGGGTACATCACGGACTTAAATTACGATGACGCGGTGAGGCTGGCGGCCGAAAACGCTGAAAAATACGGCTGGGTAATCGTCCAGGACACTGCCTGGGAGGGCTACTATGATATCCCCACCTGGATAATGCAGGGCTACGCCACAATGGCCGCCGAGGCACTGGATCAGTTGAAGGGGATGGGAGTGGATAAGCCGACCCATATTTTCGTCCAGGCCGGGGTGGGTGCCCTTGCCGGCGCGATGCAGGGATATTTCGCCTCCATCTTCGGGGAGTCCCGGCCCGTTATGGCAATAGTGGAGCCAAACAAGGCCGACTGCCTCTATAAATCCGCTCTGGCCGGAGACGGAAGGCCAAGGGCTGTCACCGGAGACATGAATACTATTATGGCCGGCCTGGCCTGCGGGGAGCCCAACCCCATAGGATGGAATATTCTGTGGGACTACAGCGACATGTTTATTTCCTGTCCTGATTATATAGCGGCCATGGGCATGCGGATTCTGGGGTGCCCGCTGGGAGAGGACCCCAGGGTTGTTTCGGGAGAGTCGGGAGCCGTGACCACGGGTATTTTGATGGAGATACTGAAAAATGACTGTTTGAAAGAAATCAAAGATTTGCTGGGTCTTGACAGGAACTCTAAAATACTGGTCTTCAGCACCGAGGGGGACACCGACCCCGGGATATACAGAAATATTATATGGGACGGCAAGTATCCGAATTGCAAGTGTGAAGGCTGAGACAGCGGTAACAGCTGATAAAGGGGCAATTCTAATTTTTACAAGTGGACAAGTCAGCCCAAAACAGTATTAGATCAATGAATGAGGGGTTGCTCACGCTGCTGGCAGACAATGGAAAAGTTATCACCCGTGAAGTCAAACAGCCTTATCTCAGCAAATAAGGAGGTTGATTCACAGGGTATAACTTTGTTTGGAACGATAAAGGTCCTGGGTTGGAAAATCAAAGAAAGAGCGAGGTGAATAAGTGTAGAGCGCTATCCGCATCCCGAGATCATTCAAGCAAACATAAATTAATTGGGAGGTAGTTTCATGGCAGAGGAAAAAGTCGCTACTGTTGATAAAGTGAATCAAATGTTGCCAATGGGTCAGTTAATACCGCTCGGACTTCAGCACGTTTTAGCCATGTACGCCGGCGCAGTGGCAGTGCCTCTTATTGTAGGCGGAGCTGTGGGGTTAACTCCACAACAACTGGCTTTCCTGGTCGCCGCAGATTTATTTACCTGCGGTATAGCCACATTACTTCAAGCTATTGGAATAGGACAATTTGCAGGTATAAGGCTGCCTGCAATCCTTGGCTGCACATTTGCTGCTGTAGGTCCGCTGATTGTCATCGGCAAAGAGTCAGGCATGGCTACTGCCTATGGCGCAATTATTACGGCAGGTCTTATAGTTGTTTTGCTTGCTCCATTTTACGGCAAGATTTTGAGGTTTTTCCCCAGTGTTGTTACAGGCACCGTCGTCATGATTATCGGACTTTCTTTAATAGGCGCCGGTATTAGAAATGCGGGAGGGGGTACGCCCGGCACCCCAACTTTTGGAGATCCTAAAAATCTGTTGTTGGCAGGATTTGTAATAGTTGTTATAGTTGTAATGAATAAATATTTCAAAGGATTCTTTCAGGCGATTTCCGTCTTGATCGGATTAATAGCTGGTACGATTATTGGCGCATTTATGGGTATGGTTGATTTTACGCCGGTAGTTAAAGCTAAGTGGCTAAGTATCATTCACCCCTTTGCTTTTGGAGTTCCCAAGTTTGAAACCGGTGCAATCGTAATGATGACAATAGTTATGCTTATTGTTATGATTGAATCTACAGGTACTTTCTTGGGAATAGCTAAAATCTGCGATAAAAAGCTTACCGAAAAAGATATTGTCAGAGGGATGAGAGTTGAAGGAATAGCCACTGCTATTGGAGGAATATTCAACTCATTCCCATATACAACTTACAATCAAAATTTGGGCCTTCTAGCAATGAGTAAAGTTACTAGCCGCTTTGTAGTTATTGTCTCTGGAATTATGCTGGTCTTTTTAGGATTGATTCCTAAGTTTGCTGCACTGGCTACGATTATTCCCAAGCCTGTATTTGGCGGGGCTACAACAGTTATGTTCGCCATGGTAGCAGTTGCTGGTCTCAAAATGCTGCACAATGTGGATTTCACCAAAACCTCAAATATGTTGGTTGTAGCATGTTCACTCGGTGTTGGGCTTGGTGTGACAATGGTGCCTGGTTTATTTGATAAGACACCTCAAATAATAAAAACCATCTTTGGACACAGCGGAATCGTTTCCGGAGCCTTTGTTGCTGTTACTTTAAATGCTTTCTTAAACTATGGCGATAAAGAAAGTCAGGAAAGCGCAAATCCTTTTGAAGAAGAACATTTTGCTGGTTAAGAAGAGACTAATCTGGGTTGCTTGCGGATTTTTAAGGAGAATGAAATATGGTAAAATTAAGCGTAACTATCTGTGGCATTAACTTTCCAAATCCCGTCATGCCGGCGGCCGGCCCCACCTCCAGGGACGGGGAGATGTGCCGGGCGGCCGCCCGGGGAGGCGCCGGGGGGATTGTCACCAAGACCATATCGGTAAATCCCGCCGACGTTCCCCGCCCCTGCATGGCCGAGATTAAAGGAGGTTTTCTCAATACCGAGCTGTGGTCTGAGCTGCCCAAGGAGCAGTGGCTGGAGAAAGAGTACAAAATGGCCAGGGATACAGGGCTTCCGGTAATTGTCAGCCTGGGCTACACCGCCGGTCAGGTAGCAGAGCTGGCGCCCCTGGTGAAGCCATACGCAGACGCCCTGGAGCTGTCCACACACTACGTGGGCAATGACATATCGCCTATCGTGGATGCCCTGAAAGCGGCCAAGGAGGCGGTGGAGGTCCCGGTCTTCGTAAAGATGAGCCCCCACCCCAATATTCAGGAGATTGCCGGGGCGGTTGAGGAAGCGGGGGCTGACGGGCTGGTGATGATCAACTCCTTTGGCCCCTGCATGGCCATAGACATTGAAACCGGGCTGCCGCTGATGGGAAGCCGTGAGGGCTACGGTTGGCTGTCCGGGGCGGCGCTGAAGCCTCTGGCCGTCCGGTGCGTGTATGACGCCGCCGGGGTGGTTAAAATACCTGTTTTTGCCGTAGGAGGCGTCGCCAGCGGCCGTGACGCGGCCGAGATGTTCATGGCCGGGGCCTCGGCGGTTCAGGTCTGCACTGCGGGGATACTGAAGGGGCCCGGAGTGTACGGCAGGATTGTAAAAGAGCTGGAGGAGTTTCTTGACAGTCACGGCTATACAGATATAGCAGAAATAAAAGGGCTGGCCCGCCGGAAGGCGGCGGAAAGGGCCTTCCGCACAACGGCGGTGGTCCCGGTGCTGGATAAAGACCGCTGCAACCTCTGCGGGATATGTCAGACCAGCTGTGTCTATGACGCCATCTCGCGGTCCGGGGAGCTTCTTGTTGACCCGTCCAGGTGCTTCGGCTGCGGCCTCTGCGTAACCCGTTGCCCGAGAAAGGCGCTGACCATTGACAGCTAATTTTGAAAGGAAGGGAAAAAGTGTTGGATGAAATGTTTGCCGGAGCACTGGAGCTGGCGCAAAAATACCAGCCGGAAATGAGCCGGTTTTTAAGGGACCTGATTGCTATCCCCGGTGAGAGCAGCCAGGAAGAGAAGGTAGTCTTGAGGATCAAGGAAGAAATGGAAAAGGTCGGCTTTGACCGGGTGGTTATCGATCCCATGGGAAATATTTTGGGCTACATAGGCAATGGCAAGCACCTTATCGCCATGGACGCCCACATAGACACCGTAGGAGTCGGAAACCCCGAAAACTGGCAGTATGACCCGTACCAGGGCCACGAGGACGATGAGATAATCATCGGCCGCGGGGCCAGCGACCAGCTGGGCGGAATGGCCTCCATGGTCTATGCCGGAAAGATAATAAAGGAGTTGGGCCTTCTGGGCGACTATACCCTGGTGGTGGTGGGATCGGTGCAGGAAGAGGACTGTGACGGATTGTGCTGGCAGTACATCATAAACGAGGACAGGCTCAGGCCCGAATTTGTGGTCATCACTGAGCCCACCGACGGCAGGATACACCGCGGCCAGCGCGGCAGAATGGAGATAAGGTTGTCCGTAAGGGGCGTAAGCTGCCACGGGTCTGCACCCGAGCGGGGAGACAACGCCATTTACAAGATGGCCCCCATTCTTTTGGAGCTGCGGGCCTTGCATGAAAACCTCAAAGGGCATGATTTCCTGGGTAAAGGAAGCCTGGCGGTCTCGGAAATATTTTATACCTCTCCCTCCCGCTGCGCGGTGGCCGACAGCTGTGCCATTTCCATCGACAGGAGGCTCACAGCCGGCGAGGACGCGGAGCTGGCCCTCCAGCAGGTTAAAAACCTTCCGTCCGTAAAGGCGGCGGGAGCGGAAGTAACCATGTACACCTATGAAAGGCCCTCCTATACCAACCTTGTTTATCCCACCGAGGCCTATTTCCCCACCTGGCTCATAGAGGAGGAGCACCCGGTCTGCCAGACACTGGCGGAGGCATACAGGGGGCTTTTCAGTGAAGATCCGGTGGTGGACAAGTGGACTTTCTCCACCAACGGAGTTTCCATAATGGGCCGCTACGGCATCCCCTGCATAGGATTCGGCCCCGGCCATGAAAATCAGGCCCACGCTCCCAACGAAAGGACCTGGAAGAAGGAGCTGGCCGGTGCGGCGGCTATGTACGCCGTGATCCCGGGCATTTACGTCAGAAAGTACGCAGGCAAAATGCCGGCCGCCACCAGCAACCTGGCAAGGTAATTTGCAGTCTAACTTAATATACATATCACAAGGAGGATTTAAGCAATGCAATCAATTTTTCGCGGAAGGCACTTCATCGACCTGGAGGACTTCAACAAAGAAGAGATCGAAACCATGCTGGAGGTGTCCTTTGACCTTAAAAAGAAATTCGCCATGGGTGTTCCCACCCCCTACCTCAAATACCAGACCATGTTCCTGATATTCTTTGAGCAGTCCACCAGGACCAGGAACTCCATGGAAGCCGGGATCGCCCAGCTGGGCGGGCACGCCAACTACCTGGACTCCAGCGGAATGCAGATTTCCCACGGCGAAAGCGCCAAGGACACCGCCATCATACTGTCCAGGTTCGGACACGCCATTGCCTGCCGCTATTGCAACTGGGGCATCGGAAACAATTATCTCAACGAAATGGCCAGGTGGTCCACCGCTCCCATAATGAACCTTCAGTGCGATCTTTACCACCCCTTCCAGGCCCTGGCCGACCTGATGACCATGAAGGAAAAAATAGGCGACTTGAAGCGGGTCAAGGTATCCATCATCTGGGCGTACGCCGAGAGCCACAAGAAGCCCATTTCGGTGCCCGTGTCCCAGGTGCTGCTTTTCCCCCGCTACGGCATGGATGTGGTTCTCGCTCACCCGAAGGGCTGGGAGTTGCCTGACTGGGTGATTGAAAAAGCCAGGGCCAGCGCTGCAAAATACGGCGGCACCGTAACCGTTACCAATAACGAAGAAGAAGCATATGAAAACGCTCATATTGTTATTCCCAAGAATTGGGGCAACTGGTTTAAAGATCAGACAGGGGCTACCACCTCTGGCGCTGCTGTTGTTATTGACGATAATCTCAAGGCACAGAGGAGCTGGAAATGCACCGAAGCCAAGATGGCCCTTGCCGATAAGGAAGTAATGTATATGCACGCGCTTCCCGCCGACAGAAACAACGAGGTTGAGGATTCAGTAATTGACGGACCGCATTCCATCGTATATGACGAGGCCGAAAACCGGCTGCATACCGCCAAGGCGGTAATGACACTTTTGATGGGTGGAAGATAAATATGGGCAGGCTGGCTGTTGTGGCCATCGGCGGGAATTCACTTATCCGGGATGAAGATCACCAGACGGTTGAAGACCAAAACGAAGCCGTCTGTGAGACGGCAGGGCACATTGCCAGGATAATCGACCAGGGCTACGATGTGATTATCACCCACGGCAACGGCCCCCAGGTGGGCTTTATACTGAGGAGGTCGGAAATAGCCGCCGAGGTGGCGGGCATGCACCATGTTCCGCTGGTGAGCTGCGTGGCCGACACCCAGGGGGCCATCGGCTACCAGATACAGCAGGCCATGGACAACGAGTTTAAAATAAGGGGGCTGGACAAATCCGCCGTCACAGTGGTCACACAGGTGGTTGTGGCGGTGGACGACCCTGCCTTTGAAAAGCCCGGCAAGCCCATAGGGTCCTTTTACGACGAGGCCCGGGCCGAGACTTTCCAGAAGCAGTACCCGGGCTGGGTAATGGTCAACGACGCCGGGAGGGGTTACCGCCGGGTGGTGGCTTCCCCCTGCCCCAAAGAAATAGTGGAAAAAGAAGTGATTAAAACACTGGTCCGTGAAGGCTATTGTGTCATTGCCGCCGGCGGCGGGGGCATACCGGTGGGCAGGCAGCCCGACGGGACATTGATGGGCGTGGACGCGGTGATAGACAAGGACCTGGCCTCCAGCCTGCTGGCCTCGGAAACAGGGGCGGATATCCTGATAATCTCCACGGCTGTGCCCAAAGTATTTCTGAATTACAAAAAGCCCGGAGAAAAGCCGCTGGATAAGGCCAACGTGGCTGATTTAAAGGGGTACATCGCCCAAGGCCACTTCGCCCCGGGCAGCATGCTGCCCAAAATACAGGCCGTGATACAGTTCCTTGAAAATGGCGGCAGCAAGGCCATTATCACCAGTCCCCAATCCCTTGAGGAGGCCGTGGCCGGGAAAACAGGAACACATATTTATCCGTGAGTTGGGTTAGGGATAGCCTGTTAACTATTACCTAAGGCGAGGAGAAACAAAATGGGCATAGTGTTAAGCGGCGGAACGGTAGTCACCGCCGCCGACTGCTGCCAAGCGGATGTCCGCATCGAGGGTGAACAGGTGGCCGCCATCGGCATCAATATAAGGCGTCCTGAAGACGATGTGCTGAATGTGGACGGCTGTTACCTTTTTCCCGGCGGCATCGACCCCCACACGCATTTTGACATGCCTGCGGGGGATACCGTTACGGCCGATGACTTTGCCAGCGGCACAAAGGCGGCGGTGCTGGGCGGGACCACCACCATCATAGACTATGTGACCCAATTCGGGGGGGAGACCCTGTCCCATGCATTATCCAAGTGGCGGGCCAGGGCCGAAGGCAGATGCCACGCCGATTACGGGTTTCACATCGGCATTACCGGCTGGAACCGGGAGGTCTCCCGGGAAATGGAAAAGATGGTGCGGGAAGAGGGGATACCTTCTTTCAAGTTTTACATGGCCTATAAAAATGTGCTGCAGGTGGACGACGGCGCTTTACTGCAGGCGCTGATCAGGGCAAGGGAAGCCGGGGCGCTTATTTGCGTACACTGCGAAAACGGGGATATTATTCACCAACTGGTGAGTGACGCCCGGGCCCGGGGCGGTGCCTCCCCGCAGTGCCATCCCCTGACCCGGCCCATAGAGGCCGAGGTTGAGGCCGTGTTCCGGGCCGTTACCCTGGCCCGGGTTGCCCGGGCTCCCCTGTATATAGTGCACCTCTCCTGCCGCCGGGCGCTGCGGGTGGTGCAGGAGGCAAAGGGAGAGGGAGCGGAGGTCTATGCCGAAACCTGCCCCCAGTATTTGCTGCTGGATGACAGCCTCTACCAGGCTGAGGGTTTTGAAGGCGCAAAATATGTGATGTCGCCGCCCCTGCGCCACAGGGACAACCAGCAGGCCCTGTGGCGGGGCCTGCAAACCGGCGCCCTGGACACGGTGGCCACCGATCACTGTTCCTTTAATTTTAACGGCCAGAAGGATCTGGGCCGCGCGGATTTCAGCAGTATACCCGGCGGGATCCCCGGTGTGGAAACACGTATGGGGCTTCTTTATACCTATGGGGTGGTTCCGGGCAGGATAAGTTTGAACCGGTTTGTGGACATCACATCCACCAGGGCGGCCAGGCTTTTCGGCCTTTTCCCCAGAAAGGGGACAATAGCGGCGGGAAGCGACGCGGATATTGTGGTGTGGGACCCCGGGGCATCTTCGGTAATCAGCGCCCGCACCCAGCACCAGAGAGTGGACTACACCCCTTACGAAGGCTTTGCCCAGGCCGGGAAGGCAGTGCACGTCTTTTTGCGGGGGCGGCAGGTGGTGCGTGACGGGAGGCTAATTGACGATATGGCGGGCGGAATTTATCTTTTCAGGAGCCCCTTTATTTAGACTTGGGAAATTATGCTATGCGGATAACTTTTTAGTTTATCTTAAGACCATCTGAGGATACTTTAGAAGTCGCTTACGGGCCAGGGGGAGTGGTTTAACCCCGGCTGCATGGATCTTCGGCTGTATAATCGGGGACACCTCTATTCGGGGACATTCCTGTCTTAAGAGGATGACCCAGACTTCAGCAGGTGTGTCCCCATTCTTTATTAAGCTTTTTTCAGGTGAGGTTTTATATATGTTCACGGTCTATATAAACGGCAGCGCCCATTCAGTAAAGGAAGACATGAGCCTGCTGGACTTTCTTCGGGATGAATTAAGGGTGACTTCCCTTAAAAACGGCTGCGGCGAAGGGGCCTGCGGCGCCTGCATGGTGCTGGTGGACGGAAGGGCCGTCAGGGCCTGCCTGCAGACCACGGCCAAAGTAAGCGGGAAAAGGATTGTTACCGTGGAGGGCCTGACGGAAAGTGAAAAAGAGGTCTATGCCTGGGCCTTTGCCGAGGCGGGGGCGGTGCAGTGCGGGTTCTGCATACCCGGTATGGTTATAAGCGCCAAGGCGCTGCTGGACGTAAATCCCAGCCCCACGGCCCGGGAGATCAAGGAGGCCATACGCGGCAATATCTGCCGGTGCACCGGGTATATTAAAATCGAAAAGGCCATTGATTTGGCGGCCAGGGTTTTTCGGGGCGAGCTGAAGGCCGCGTCAGCGGCGCTTCCGGGGGTGGGGTCCAGCCTGCAGAGGGTTGACGCCCGGGAAAAGGTGCTGGGAACAGGCCAGTATGTGGACGACATGCATGTTGAAGAAATGCTGTACGGAGCCGTGCTGCGGGCTAAATTTCCCCGGGCCCTGGTAAAGGGTGTGGATGTGTCCGCGGCCAGGTCTTATCCCGGTGTGGAGGCGGCGCTGACGGCAGAAGATGTGCCCGGTGTGCGTCACTGGGGGATGATCATAAAGGACTGGCCGGCGCTGGTGGCCGTGGGAGAAGAGACCCGCTACACAGGCGACGCCATTGCTTTAGTGGCGGCCCGCTCAAAGAAAACAGCCCGCCAGGCCCTGGAATTGATAAAAGTGGATTATGAGGAGCTTGAGCCGGTAACCGACACCGGTTTCGCCCTTTCCGAAGGCGCCCCGCAAATTCACCCCAAGGGAAATCTTTTAAGCACCACCCGGGTAAGGAGGGGCAGCCCGGAAGAGGCCCTGGCCGGATCGGCTTTCGTGGTTACCAACAGGTATTCCACCCCGCCCACCGAACACGCCTTTATGGAGCCTGAAAGCGCCCTGGCCGTTCCCCGGGAGGACGGGGGCGTCACCGTTTACACGGGAAGCCAGAGCGTATATGAAGACCGGCACGGGATAATGGCCATTCTGGGGCTGCCGGCCGAAAAGGTCAGGGTTATAAGCAAACTGGTGGGAGGGGGGTTCGGTGGCAAAGAGGATTTAAGCGTTCAGCACCATGCCGCCCTTTTGGCGGTGAAAACCAGGAAGCCGGTGAAGCTTACCCTGACCAGGCGGGAAAGCATACTTGTACATCCCAAGAGGCACGCCATGGAGATTGAATTGACCACCGGCTGCGACTCCAGGGGAAAAATAACGGCCATTATGGCCAGGATTGTGGCCGACACCGGGGCTTACGCCTCACTGGGGCCTCCGGTTTTGCAGAGGGCCTGCACCCATATAGGCGGGCCTTACCATGTCCCAAACGTTGATATAACCGGACTCTGCGTTTATACCAACAACCCCCCGGCGGGCGCCTTCAGGGGCTTTGGGGTGCCGCAGTCGGCCTTCGCCTGCGAAACCAACCTGGATATACTGGCAGGCAAGGTGGGCATTTCTCCCTGGGAGATCCGCTACCGCAACGCTCTGGAGCCGGGTATGGCCAACGCCACCGGGCAGATTGCCGATGAAGGCACGGCTATCAGGGAGACGCTGCTGGCGGTCCGGGATGTTTACCAGTCCGGCCGGTATGCCGGCATCGCCTGCGCCATGAAGAACACCGGCATTGGAGTGGGGCTGCCCGACATCTCCCGCGTTAAAATAAGGGTGGAAAACGGCAGGGCCCGTGTCCTGACCAGCGCGGCCTGCATAGGGCAGGGGCTGGCCACCATAGCCACCCAGATAGTGTGCCAGGCCACGGGACTGCCGGCGGACCTGGTGGAAGTGGCGGCCCCTGACACGTACCTTACCCCCGACGCCGGGACCACCACCGCTTCCAGGCAGACCATGTTTACCGGAGAGGCTGCCCGCCAGGCGGCCGTCAAACTGGGGCAGGCCCTGGAGCAGTCCACGCTGGAGCAGCTGGAAGGTAGCGAGTATTACGGCGAGTATTTCGGAATCACCGATCCCATGGGGTCGGACAAGCCAAACCCGGTAAGCCACGTGGCCTACAGCTATGCCACCCATGTGGCGGTGCTGGACGACCGGGGCAGGGTTCAAAAGGTGGTGGCGGCGCACGACGTGGGCCGGGCCATCAATCCCAGGGCCATCGAGGGACAGGTGGAGGGAGCGGTGGCCATGGGGCTGGGCTACGCTCTGCGGGAGGACTTCCCCCTGAAAAAAGGGGTGCCTCTGGCAAAATACGGCACCCTGGGCCTTTTCCGCTCCACCGACATGCCGGAAATAGAAGTTATACTGGTGGAAAAAAACCCGTCCCCGCTGGCGTACGGGGCCAAAGGGGTGGGCGAGATTGCCGCCATTCCCGTGGCGCCTGCGGTGGCCTCGGCATATCACAAATTTGACGGCAAAATAAGGCTGACCCTTCCCCTGCCGGAAACGGCGTATAGAAAACAGGCCTGATCAGGGATCGGAAACAGCGAATATAGAATGCCGGGGTGCCTATGATATGGTATCAGCGATAATTCTGGCCGCGGGGCAGTCCTCCAGGATGGGAACGCCCAAACAGCTTCTCCGGATTGAAGGCAGGGCATTTATCCGGATCGTGGCCGAAAACGCCCTGGCTTCATCGGCTGATGAGGTGGTTGTGGTCACCGGCCACAGGGCCCGGGAGGTCACGG
The DNA here is from genome assembly GCA_049323915.1 of Bacillota bacterium. Taxonomy (GTDB): domain Bacteria; phylum Bacillota; class Desulfotomaculia; order Desulfotomaculales; family Desulfocucumaceae; genus BRHc4a. The sequence goes on along the minus strand of JBMOPC010000111.1, from coordinate 10,789 downwards.
CGGCCATAGACGGTCTGCCCGTGAAAACGGTCTTCAATCCCCGCTACCGGGAGGGCCAGGGCGCCTCTCTGGCGCTGGGGGTGAAAGAAATAAGCGTAAATTCTTCGGCCTTTCTGGTCTTAATGGCAGATCAGCCCCTTATCTCCCCGGCATTGATAGATACTGTCATCGGCCGCTTCAACAGAAGCCGGTGCCTTGCCCTGCGCCCGGTTTGCCGCGGCTTGCCGGGCCACCCGGTTATATTCAGCCCTTCTCTGCGGGCAGAACTGGCGGCCCTGGAAGGGGACCGGGGAGCCAGGGGGGTGCTGGAAAAACTGGGGGACAGGGTGTGCTATCTCCCTGTACAGGACGGGGCGGCGGTTTTTGATGTGGACACCCCGGAGGACTTTGAGAGGTTAAAAAAGGCCAGAATTAATAATGACATTGTGGAATGAAAGGATATAGCTATCAAGCACGGCAGGATTGTACTGCTGTGAAATGGCAGTTCGTTAAAGTGATTATTGTTCTTTCCTGAGGTTATTATGGATCGCCCCTGAATTATTTAAATGTTGCCATGCAATATATATGTGTTCTTTTTTAAAAATTTTTTGTTTTCTGCCACTCCATCCATGAACAGCCTTGACGATTTTATCCGGTTGAGAATTTATGCTTGAGTTTTCTTTAATTACCCAATGCACCGTTGATAGAAGCTCAAGGCCATATGGAGTTTCAAATCCTTTAATAGTATTTGAAACCTTTTCCAATCGTTTAAGCGATTCATGTTCTCCGGATAACAATTCGAATGCTTCTTTCGCAGCATTCGGCAATAGATGTATTTGTGCTTCTTTACTTCTGTCCCCATATCCTCTAATATAATGCCCGTCTAGATGCTGAAGAACATGATTTAAATTATCAGCATAAGGGCCATAAATATGCTTTACAAACCTGAGTCGAAGCTGTTCACCAGCTTCTTGCAAAAAATAACCCAACTTTTGTATTTCAAGTAATGATAAACGATAACCAGGGTCAGTATAATTATTCATCAAAGCTATAAATAAAGCCCGGGCTCTAGTAAGTCTTGGCTTTTTAGTGTCAGTTTTAATTTCATCAGGTTCAGGACTTCCTGCAGGAGAAAATAGATAAACATGGACGTCCGGGAGACTGATAAAGGCTTTTTCAATTTGTATACGTACATCGTTCCATTGTAAACCACCATTACCACATCCCAGGGGGGGCACGGCAATTGATTTGATGTTTAAACGTTTAATCTCATTAATTAAGTCCTTTAGCCCAGCTTCAATATCACTTAATTTTGATTTCTCTTTCCAGTGTCTTTTTGTAGGAAAATTGATAATGTATTTAGGGTTTATAATTTTCCCGGTTGGTACTGTAAACATCTTGCCCGGCTTAATATTCTGGGCACGACATTCTTTTTGGTATTCAGTGAAATTGTTGGGAAAAGCTTGTTTGAATTGTAGAGCAATACCTTTACCCATTACCCCAACACAGTTGACGGTATTAACTAAAGCTTCGGCATCAATTTCAAAAAGGTTTCCCTTTTTATATTGGATCACAATAATTTCACCTCCTTAATAATACCATGCCCTTTTTATTTTTATAAAAGGTTTATGAGTTATCTGTTGATTAGTATTTAGTATTTCATTTACCCTATTTAGGGTTTGTTCATTCATTACACCGATTCCAATGATAAGTGACCATCTTCGTCGACGCCGATCACCATCTTCGTTCGTATCAGCCCAATACTTTGCTCTCATTATGCCCCAATCAATCTTATCTAAGTCTTGAAGATTGTTATAAAAATTGGTAATGAACATAATTCCATGCCCGTCTGTAAAAACAAAAGGGACACCAGCTTGCTGTAAGACATGAGCATCTGAAACCAGATGAATTATCTCATGTTGTTTACCTTTATAGTCGTCGACTTTATTATTATATATGGCACACAACATTGGTGATCTTGGAGCAAAATAAAATGGGACATAATCGTGAAGAACGCCGAAAGGTGGCAGTACAACAGGAGTTGTGGATCTCCTGTCCTGGATGGTTTGGTGTGCTATATTTGTATATTGGATATTGTCCCGGTGTAGAATAGTCCATGAATATAACCCGCCTGATTGAATAATTTGGGGGAGATTATCCAGGTGGGTTATGTGGTAAATTAAGGTCGGTGTTGGCATCAAATATCTTCCCCCCTTATTTACAACGCACCTTAATTTACCTAATTTTATCATCGGAACAAATGTTTTCAAGCAGAACAATTGTTCGCTTAAATTATATCATTTCAGTTTGAAATAGATAAGATTCAAATATATTAAGACTCTTTTATCTCAACCACCACTTGAACAGAGCCCGCGCTGAGGATGGCGGATACGGTATAAACCAGGATTTTCCGGTTTCAGTTGGTCAGGCTGCCAATGGGGGCTGGAATCCTTCCGCCCCTTTTTATAAATTCACCGCTTCCGAAGGGATTGACTTTCATTACCGGCCCTGACCCCAGCAGCCCTCCAAATTCCACCACGTCCCCCACTTCCTTGCCCGGGGCCGGAATTATCCGCACCGCCGTGGTCTTGTTGTTTATGACTCCTATGGCCACTTCATCGGCGATTATGGCCGATATTGTTTCCGCACCGGTGCTGCCCGGAACCACTATCATGTCCAGCCCCACCGAGCAGACACAGGTCATGGCCTCCAGCTTTTCCAGGGAAAGGGCGCCGCATTTTACCGCGTCAATCATACCGGCGTCCTCGCTGACCGGGATGAAAGCCCCGCTCAGTCCCCCCACGTATGACGAGGCCATTGTGCCGCCTTTTTTGACGGCGTCGTTCAAAAGGGCCAGAGCGGCAGTGGTTCCGTGGGTGCCGCATTTTTCCAGCCCCATTTCTTCCAGTATGTGGGCCACGCTGTCGCCAACCGCCGGTGTGGGGGCCAGTGACAGGTCCACTATTCCGAAGGGCACCCCCAGCCTTTTTGATGCCTCCTGGGCCACCAGCTGCCCCATGCGGGTTATTTTAAACGCCTTCTTTTTTATTGTTTCGGAGACTATTCCCAGGTCAGCGCCCTTTACCTTCTCCAGCGCGCTTTTAACCGCCCCCGGCCCGCTGACCCCGACGTTTATAACGCACTCAGGCTCGCCGACGCCGTGAAAGGCCCCGGCCATGAAGGGGTTGTCCTCGGGCACATTGGCGAAGACCACCAGCTTGGCGCAGGCCAGGCCGCCCCTGCCGGCGGTGAGTTCCGCGGCCTTCTTGATAACCTGCCCCATTTCCCTTACCGCGTCCATGTTTATCCCTGCCTTGGTGGTGGCCACGTTTACCGAGGAGCACACCTTTTCCGTGGTGGACAGCGCCTCGGGAATGGACCTTATCAGCCGGTGGTCTCCTCTGGTATAGCCCTTGTGCACCAGTGCCGAAAAACCCCCTATAAAATTGACCCCTACGGTGTTTGCCGCCCTCTCCATGGTATGGGCGAATTTTACGTAGTCCTCTTCCCCGCAGCTCTCGGCCACCAGCGATATGGGGGTAACCGAGATTCTCTTGTTGATTATCGGGATGCCGTATTCCCTCTCAATGTCTTCTCCCACTTTAACCAGGCCGGCGGCAAGACTTGTTATTTTGTCGTACATCTTCCGGCAGGCAGCCCCGGCGTCTGCGTCGCAGCAGTCCCTAAGGGATATGCCCATGGTGATGGTCCTTATGTCCAGGTTCTCTTCCTGGATCATTTTTATGGTCTCTATAACCTCAAACGGGCTGATCATTGTTATCCCCCTTATATCCTGTGCATGGAGCTGAAGATGTCCTCGTGCTGTATTTTCACCGACAGCCCCAGTTCCCTGCCCTTTTCCTCAAGACTTTGGGCAAGATCGGAAAAACTTATCACGCACTTCGAAACGTCCACCAGCATTACCATGGTGAATATTTCCTGCATTATTGTCTGGGACAGGTCAAGTATATTTACATTGCACTGGGCCAGCACCGTGCTGATTCCGGCGATGATTCCCACCCGGTCCTTGCCGATAACGCTAATAACCGCTCTCATGTCCAACCCTCCTTGATATACTCCTTGAATTATATAATTGGCCGGACGGAATTGGCAACCCCGGTGAGGAACGGCTATGCGGCTTTTTAAGAATTTCCATCCAGGGAACGGCTTTTTTTTACATTGCGGATATTGACATATGTCCATAACCAGGTGTAGTATAGTTATGATAATATGTCCATAAACATTCCTAAGCGGAAGGTGGTAAGAAAAAGTGAAAATAGCCATAACCTCCCGGGGACAGGGACTTGAAAGCGCTGTGGATCCCAGGTTTGGCCGGTGCGAGTGGTTTATCCTTGCGGATATCGATACCGGCGAGAACCGCGCTGTAAGTAACGATCAGAATCTAAACTCTGTGCAGGGAGCAGGAATCCAGGCTGCGGAGAAAGCCAGCCGCCTGGGAGTTGAGGCGGTGATTACGGGGCACTGCGGCCCCAAAGCCTTTAGGGTGCTTAAGGCCGCAGGGATAAGGGTTTTTTACGGTGCGGAAGACACGGTGGGTGAGACTCTGAACAGGTTCAAAAAAGGAATGCTTGAAGAGGCGAAGGAAGCTGATGTAGAGGGACACTGGATGTAATCGGTGAAAAACAGGAGGGATTAAAATGCCGGGCAGGGACGGAACAGGGCCGAGGGGAAAAGGGACGGGAAAGTGCGGTGGCGGAGGAATGCGCGGGCAGTGTACCGGCCAGGGAAAGAGACAGGGATGCGGCGGAAACGGCCAGGGCCAGGGCAAGGGGGCGGGGCGGGGCCGCGGGTGCGGGAATGGCCTGGGTAAAGGACAGGTAAAAAGCAGCCCCTGAGGCCTGAATTGCCACATTTATAGAGGGGAAGGGGGTGTGTTTTATACAGGCGGGATTAACTATAGCTGTGGCCAGTGGAAAGGGGGGAACCGGGAAGACCACTGTTTCCGTCAATCTGGCCTCGGTTGCAGCAGAAGCGGGAAGAAAAGTATTATACTCGGACTGTGACGTGGAAGAGCCCGACGGGCACCTGTTTCTAAAGCCGGTCTTAAGACGCCGCCGGCAGGTTACCGTTCCGGTGCCGTCGGTGGATGCCGAAAAATGTACCGCCTGCGGAGCATGCGGGGATATCTGCCGGTTTAGTGCAATTATATGCGTACATAAAAATGTGCTGACTTTTGAGCAGATGTGCCACGGCTGCGGGGGCTGCGCCTATGTTTGCCCGGCGGGGGCAATCTCGGAAAAAGAAAGAGAAATAGGTACAGTGGAGGAAGGGGAGGCCGGCCGGGCAGGTTTTGTTCACGGCCGGCTGAATATCGGGGAAGCCATGAGCCCTCCCCTTATAAGAGTGGTGCGGGGGGTGGCCGGGAGCGGGGCACTAGTCATACTTGACGCCCCCCCCGGCACGTCCTGCCCCGTTATAGCTTCCATAAAGGGTACGGACTTTGTCATTCTGGTCACGGAACCCACTCCCTTTGGAATTAATGACCTGGGCCTGGCCGTTGACATGGTAAGGGAACTGGGTATACCCCACGGGGTGGTGGTTAACAGGGCTTTTCCGGGCAACAGCCTGGCCAGGGATTTTTGCAGGGAAAAGCGGGTAAGGATACTGGCCGAGATTCCGGAGGACCGGCGGGTGGCCGAGGCTTACTCCAGGGGTGACCTGGCCTTTTCGGCAGTCCCGGGTTTCCGGGATCGCTTCATGGATCTCCTTATTTCTGTGGAGAAAGAGGCGGGACGGTGAAGGAGTTAGTGGTTATAAGCGGCAAAGGGGGAACCGGCAAGACAAGCATTGTGGCTTCGCTGGCCGTACTGGCCGGGAAGGCTGTGGTGGCGGACTGTGATGTGGACGCAGCCGACCTTCACCTGGTGATGAATCCCAAAATCATCCGGGAAGAGGATTTTACAGGGGGCAGGCGCGCCTACATTATCCCCCATAAATGTGCCGGCTGCGGAAAGTGCCATGTTCTCTGCCGCTTCGGGGCAGTTGTCAGGAAGGAAGGTGAAAGTCCGGGCTACTTTATAGACCAAGTATCCTGCGAAGGGTGCGGCGTGTGCAGCCACTTTTGCCCGGACAAAGCCATTGAGCTTAAGCCGCAGGTCGATGGCCGGTGGTTTATTTCACAGGCCCGCAGCGGGCCCATGGTACACGCCAGGCTGGGAATAGCCGCCGAAAATTCCGGAAAGCTGGTGTCGCTGGTGCGCGGCCAGGCCAGGAAGATTGCGGAAAACGAAAACCTGCCGTATATCATTTCCGATGGCCCTCCGGGAATAGGCTGTCCGGTTATCGCTTCCATAACGGGCGCCGACGCCGCGCTTATCGTTGCCGAGCCCACGGTTTCAGGCCAGCACGACATGGAAAGGGTGGCTGAACTGTGCAATTATTTTAAAGTTCCCGCCTATCTTTGCGTCAATAAGTTTGACCTCAATGCAGCTATGAGCAGCAAAATAGAGGAGAAAGCCGGGGCCGCAGGAGTAAGGCTGGTGGGAAGAATTCGCTACGACCGGGCCGTAACCGGGGCGCAGATGAAAGGGCTCCCGGTGATACTTTTCAAAGAATCACCGGCTGTGGAGGATATCAGTAAAGCCTGGGAAAAACTTAGTGGACTATTAAGAAAGTCATAAGAAAGGAGTAGCCGGGGCTGCTTCCAGCGCTGCTGGGCGAAAAAGGAGTAAAAGTGGTTATAGCCGGGGGAATGGGAGCCCGGGCGCAGGAACTCTTCAGCCGGAAAGGGATAAAGGTTATAACGGGTGTTGATCCGGCCGGCCGCAGCCCGGAAGACGTAGTCAAAATTTATTTGGGGGAATCCCTGAGAACCGGGACAAACCCCTGCGACCATTAATCTCTGCCATATAATAACAAGGAACCGCGGCTCAAGAAAGAATTAGACATGATCCGATGAAAGAGCAGGATGTTACAGGCTTATATGCCGGCATATTTTGCCGGCTTTTTTAAGACTTAGGAAATTATGCTATGTGGATAACTTTTTTTAGTTTATCTGAAGACCGTCTAAGGATATTTTGGGTCGTTCCGGGGTCGCTTACGGGCCGGGGTGAGTGGTTTAATCCCGGCTGCATGGATCTTCGGCTGTAACAGTCTCTAAACTCGGTCACAGAATGTGATCTCCTGCGTGTGGGCCCGGAAATACGGCTTTGGCTGTTTCCGGGCCCTGATAATTTCCAAGGGGGGTAAAAGGGGGGGTTCCCCCTTGTTTATAAGCAAAATTTCCAGCCGCTACATATTATACCATAATGATTTTGTTGGTGCGGGTTTCCGCGGGAATGTTTATATTCCGGGGTGTTTGATTTGAAAGAGCACAATGGGGTAACAGTCTGGCTCACGGGGCTTAGCGGATCGGGTAAAACAACCATTGCCCGGGAACTGAAAAACAAACTCAGGGAAAGAAAGAGTGAAGTGGCCATTCTGGACGGGGACAAAATACGCAGGACAATTGCAAGGGGTTTGGGCTTCAGCAGGGAGGACAGGGAGGAGAACATTCGCCGCATCGGGTACATGGCCTGGCGGCTCACTCTTCGGGGGTTAATAGTTTTGGTGTCTGCCATTTCGCCTTTCCGGGAGGTGCGGGATCAGGTGCGGAATACTATAGGCGATTTTATCGAGGTGTATGTCAACGCGCCACTGGAGGTCTGTGAGAAAAGGGATGTAAAGGGGCTCTATAAAATGGCCCGGAAAGGGGCAATCCGGGAATTTACAGGCATAGACTCACCGTATGAGCATCCACTTTATCCTGATGTGGAATGCCTGACTGACCGGGAAAGCATTGATGAAAGCGTGGAAAAAGTGCTTGTCATCTGGAGAGGTGTTTTCACTGGTGGGAGCATGCCGGTGAATTCACGGTGGCCGGGTGCGAAAAGCCGTATTGCGTGGGAATCGCCAGGCTTTATCCCGGTATCGAGGTGAACCAGATCGATACAATTGACAGGCCTTGACGATATGTTTTTGACCTTTCCCGCCAGGCCGGTGTACAATTAATAAATAACTAAAAGGCAGCATGACGGGAAGTGATTTGAATGAAAGTGGAAATCAAGGTTAATGAGCCCTATATGGTTGACGACCTGGTTGTTTATTTCGTCTCCGAAAAAGAAGCCCTGGTTACCGATTACGACTGCCGCTGGGAGCTGAAAACCACACCGGAGAAGTGCGATTGCTGCACATTCAGGTTCCGGTCCTACCGCAACCCCGGCTTCCAGTGCAGACATATAAAGGCCGTGCGCCATCTGCTGGGATAATTAAAGCCGGGGAGTGAAGTGTATAATGACCAGCGCCTTAAAGGAGGAGTTCCTGACCCTTCTGAAAGAGGGGAAAATCGAAAGGGTTGCCGGTCTGGTGGCCCAAAAAAGAGGGTCCATCAGGTACCTTAACAGGCTTTTGTACCACCCGGAGGAACTGGTGCGCTGGCGGGCCATAGAGGCCATGGGGGAAGTGGCCCACAGTCTGGCCGACAATGACCCGGAAGGGGTCAGGATTATCCTCCGCAACCTTCTCTGGTCCATTAACGAAGAGTCCGGGGGCATTGGCTGGAGCTCTCCGCAGTGCATAGGGGAAATTGTCCACCGCCGCCCGGATATGTTCGGGGAATTCGCCTCCATAGTGCTTTCCTTTACCGACGAGGAAATGCTGAAGAAAGGGGTGGTGTGGGCGGCTGGGAGGATCGCCCAGGCCAGGCCCGAACTGGTCCTTGAGGAAGTGCCCCGCCTCATGGGCTTTTTGGGTGACCCGGACCCGGCGGTGCGGGGGTATACCTTGAGATACCTCCGGTTTGTGGGTGAAAAACCGGACTTTGACCTTTATCCCGGGCTGCTGAAGGATACCGGGGAGGTCCCCCTTTATGAAAACGGGGAGCTGAAAACCGTCACCGTGGCCCATCTGGCCGGGAAGCTGGCCGGTCAAAGGAGTGCTGTGGATAAAAGAGACCCTTGGGAAAGGAGGGTAATTGAATGACTTTGAACAGTGAAAACACTGTTATAGGCTTTATCGGCACCGGTGTCATGGGGAAAAGCATGGCGGGACACCTGATCAGGGCGGGATACCCGGTTGTGGTGTATAACCGCACGGTCTCCAAAACAGAAGAGCTGGTCGAGCTGGGGGCCACCCGCCAGGACACGGTGGCCGGACTGGCGGCCAAATGCAATGTGATAATAACCATGGTGGGCTTCCCCGCTGACGTGGAGGAGGTTTACCTTGGCGAAGGGGGCATTATCGGCAGCACAAGGCCCGGGACTTACCTTGTTGACATGACCACATCCACTCCGGCCCTGGCCGAAAGGATTTACCACGAGGCCCGGAAAAGGGGGTTGAGGGCGCTGGACGCCCCGGTCTCCGGGGGGGACGTGGGGGCCCGGGAGGCCAGGCTGGCTATCATGGCGGGCGGGGACAGGGAGGACTTTGAGGCGGTGCTGCCCGTCCTCGGCCTGATGGGCAAAAACATCGTCCTCCAGGGGAAGGCCGGGGCCGGACAGCATGCCAAGATGTGCAACCAGATAGCCATTGCCTCCGGTATGATAGGGGTTTGTGAGGCCATGGTTTACGCCAAAAAAGCCGGGCTTGACCCATCAGCCGTTCTTAAGAGCATTGAGACAGGGGCGGCCGGCAGCTGGTCCCTGAGCAACCTGGCCCCCAGGATGCTGGCCGGAAATTTTGAGCCTGGATTTTACGTAAAGCACTTAATCAAAGACATGGACATCGCCCTCCAGTCGGCCGGGGAGATGGGGCTGGCGGCGCCCGGGCTGGAGCTGGCCATGTCGCTTTACCGGAAGCTTGCGGAGGAAGGGGAGGAAAACAGCGGCACCCAGGCGCTGTTCAAGCTGTTTGACAGGTAGCTATCACCCCGTCAGGCGCCGGTCGGTGTAGTCGTGCAGGCGCCTGTCCACCGCCCGGATGTCTTCGGTGTCAGGAAGCAGGTTTACTAATTTTTTTATGTGGCCGCTTCTTTTTATTTCAGAAAGACTGTGGTTAAAGTTTATATCGTAAACCCAGGATAGGAGTAATAGCTTCCTGTCGTTGAAATTTTTTACCTCTCCGTAGCTGCACCCTTCTCCCCGCAGCAGGTTTTTCACCAGGGCCGGGGAGCAGCCGGGGGTGTCCGGAAGGCCGGACTCTATCACCGGGTTTGGCTCCCGGTTTTCCCGGGAGTAATAGTTTGTGAACGTGTCCAGTATGTCCAGTTTGTCGGCGTCCCGTATCAACTTCGTGAATAAAAGGGTCCTGCCGCTCATGTCCTCCGGCAGGCCGAAGCTGCCGTGGTATTTTACGGCGGTGGTGATAATTCCCTGTTCCCCGCTGTTCAGTCCTTCCAGCACCCCGGACTCTTCAATTTCCTTCACCCCTAAAATGGCGTGGTTTTCCGACCGGCGGTCGTTGAACGTGCGGTAAACATGGTACTGCCTGAACCTCCCCACATCGTGCAGAAGGGCCACGGCTTCGGCCAGGCGTATGTCCTCTTCCGGCAGTTTCAGGGATCTGGCTATACGGATTATGCTGCCGCAAACCCTGCCGGTGTGTTTTTCTTTGAAAGAAACGGCAGCCTGGATTTCCGGAACGTCGCTGTAAAACCCCCTGACATAACAGTCAAACCAGGACTTTAAATCTTGCAGCTGGTCTTTTGTCAAAATACGGCCTCCTTTTTATTAACAGGCAGGAACATCCCCGGAGAGAAAAGCATCTCCCTCTTCAGGCAAGCCGCTTGGCGACGTAGGCCCATCATAGTTTTCGCCGCAACAGACCATAATACCGGCAGTATTATGATAGAATAATTGACCCTCAAATTCAATCA
>JBMOPC010000110.1:0-42527 GCA_049323915.1 Bacillota bacterium | reverse complement strand
AAATTTGTCGTAAATTTAAAAAACCCTTCCAGTTAAATTTTTACTGGAGGGGTTTTCGTTGATTTTTATTCCATTTTAATTTGAGAAAAACTGGTGCTTTAGTCCAGATTAAAGTGAGCGCGAACAGATAACCTATCAGACCAAAGAAAACCCGAAGTCCCTGCTTTCAGCTTTCCGTAATGATTATTACCCCCGTATCGCGGTAACTGTTGACATGATTGCCACCGGCACAGACATCAAGCCGGTTGAATGCCTGATCTTTATGCGTGACGTACGGAGCAGGAACTACTTTGAACAGATGAAAGGCCGCGGCACGCGCACCCTTTCCAAAGATGATCTGCAGAAAGTAACTCCTTCTGCAACCAGCAACAAAACCCATTATGTCATCATTGACGCGGTAGGTGTAACCAAATCTTTAAAGACCGATTCCCGCCCATTGGAGCGCAAACCTGCCGTATCCATGCGCGATCTCATGCTGAGCGTGGCGATGGGCAGTCGTGACGAAGATGTGATTACCTCGCTGGCCAACCGTTTGGCGCGCCTGAACAGCGCCATGACTCCCAGGGAGCGGGAAAATTTTTCTGAGATTTCAGGTGGGATCTCGGTCAGCGCTATTGTACAAAATCTTTTGGATGCCTTTGATACCGATGTTATCGAACAGAAAGCGCGTGAGCAATTCGGCATTCCTGCAGAAGCAATATTGACAACTGAACAGATGTATGAAGTACAGGGAAGATTAATCGATACTGCCGCTCTGCCTTTCAATGTCCCCGAGTTGCGGGATTATCTTGAAAATGTGCGCAAGAACCACGAGCAGGTGATTGACAACGTCAACCTGGATACTGTGAATTTTGCCGGATGGGGCGCAGAGCAAGCGCAGAAGGCTGACCGGAGCATTGATACTTTCCGCCAGTTTATCGAGGAAAACAAAGACGAGATTTTAGCCCTGCGCATCATCTACAATCAAAGCTATCAGAACCGTGCTTTGACCCTGGATATGATCAAGGAGCTCCATGAAAAACTGATGGCATCCCCGTATGGATTGACGGCAGAACGGCTCTGGGAGAGCTATTATGTAAGGAACCCCGGAGCGGTCAAAGGCAGAGGCTCGGTACGGATGTTGACCGATATTGTATCGCTCATAAGGTTCGAACTGGGATATGCCAGTCAGCTGGCACCCTATGCCGATACGGTGAATTATAACTTCATGCGCTGGACCCTGGCAAAGAACGCGGGAAATATCCACTTTACCGAGGAGCAAATGAATTGGCTACGCATGATTAAAGATCATATTGCAACCTCACTCTCCATTGAACCAGAGGATTTGGAACTCTCACCCTTTGATGAAAAGGGCGGTCTGGGACGGTTTTATCAGCTGTTCGGCAACGGGTATCTGGATGTGCTCAAAGAAATTAATGAAGCATTGGTGGCGTAAGGAGACATACGATGGATAGTAATATACCAGAAAAATGGTGCTACAAATATCTTGGTGAGATTGCAAATATTTATAATGGAAATAGCATAAATGCAAAATTAAAAGAAGAAAAGTATATGTCCGCTTGTGATGGATGGAATTACATTGCAACCAAGGATATTGGATTTGATTGCTCAGTGGACTATGCTAATGGGGTTAGAATTCCGTATTCTGAAACTGGATTTAAAATTGCTCCAAAGGGTAGTGTTTTGGTATGCTCCGAAGGCGGTAGTGCTGGGAGAAAAAGCGCATATATTACTCAAGATGTGTGCTTTGGAAACAAATTATATGCTATCACAAATCATAAAGGTTTATTTGACGGGAAATATGTTTTCTATTTTACACGGTATAGGCGTTTTTTTGAGTCATTTAAGGCTCAAATGAATGGAATTATTGGTGGAGTAAGTGTAAAGAAATTTGGCCAAATTCTTATTCCATTTCCTTCTATATCAGAGCAAAAGCGCATTGTTGCCAAAATCGAGGAACTCTTTTCCGAATTGGATAAGGGAGTTGAAGCGCTGCAAAAAGCGAAGGCGCAGCTTAAGATTTATCGGCAGGCAGTGCTGAAGGATGCGTTTGAAGGAAAACTTACCAATGACACTCCAACAAAAAAATGTTTGCTAAATGAGTATATTGAGAATCCAAGATATGGCACATCAAAAAAATGCACATATGAGTTTTCAAAGAATTCAGTTGCTGTATATCGGATCCCTAATATTGATTATAAACAAGGTGTAATTGATCACAGCGATATTAAGTATGCTACATTTCTTGATAATGAATTAGATTCTTTGAGACTCAACTCAAACGACCTTTTGATTATTCGTTCAAATGGAAGTATCTCCATAGTAGGTAGGGCAGCTCTAATTAAGGAAACTGATATAAATGGTATATTTGCAGGATATCTGATGAGGCTACGAATCAGAGATCAACGGGAACTTCAAAGCAAATATTTGCTCTATTTCCTTAGCTCACATGAAGCCAGAACTTACATTGAAAATGTGGCAAAATCAACGAGTGGTGTAAATAATATAAACTCTCAAGAGATTGGAAAATTACCCTTACCAATATTTCCTTATGAAACGCAAATGGAGATTATCTCAGCAATCGAATCCCGCCTCTCCATCTGCGATAAAATCGAGCAAATCGTCGACGAATCCTTGCTCAAGGCCGAAAGCCTGCGCCAAAGCATCTTGAAAAAGGCTTTTGAAGAAAAACTGGTACCATATGAGGAGGCAATAAATGGCTGAAAACAATACATCAACAATCATATCCAAGGTCTGGTCTATGTGCGGCGTGCTCTATGACGACGGCGTTTCCTATGGCGATTATCTGGAGCAGCTTACCTATATGATCTTTCTCAAAATGGCTGATGAGTATTCCCGGCCCCCGTATAACCGCAATCTCGGCATCCCGCAGGGCTATACCTGGGCGGATATGAACAGCCTTTCAGGAGTTGACCTGGAACAGCAATATAAAAGGACGCTGGAGAAGCTGGCGGAGAAACCCGGTATCCTGGGCGAGATTTTTACCGGAGCACAGAATAAAATCAGCGAGGCGGCTAAGCTGGCCCGTATCGTCAAAATGATCGATGACGAGAACTGGGTTTCCATGTCCACCGATGTTAAAGGGGATATCTATGAGGGCCTACTGGAAAAGAATGCCGAAGATACCAAGAGTGGAGCCGGGCAGTATTTCACCCCCCGTGCGTTGATTCAGGCCATGGTAGAATGCCTGCGTCCCGAACCGATGAAAACCATCGCTGATCCTGCCTGCGGGACCGGCGGCTTCTTCCTGGCCGCGCATAATTATATCTCCCGGTCCTATCCGCTGGACCGCGATCAGAAGGAATTCTTGAAAAACGGCACTTTTCGCGGCTGGGAGATTGTGCGCAACACCTACCGCCTGTGTTTGATGAACCTGTTTTTGCACAATATTGGCGATATTTATGGCACCGTGCCAGTCACCAGGAATGACGCCCTGCTGTCCGACCCCGGCGAACGCTTCGACTATGTATTGACCAATCCGCCGTTCGGCAAAAAATCATCCATGACCTTCACCAATGAGCAAGGCGAACAGGAAAGAGAGGATCTGGTCTACAACCGCCAGGACTTTTGGGCAACCGGTTCCAATAAGCAACTTAATTTTGTGCAACATATTAATACATTACTAAAATCGACAGGCAAGGCAGCGGTCGTTGTGCCTGACAATGTGTTGTTTGAAGGGGGCGCCGGTGAAACTGTACGCAAGAAGCTTCTGCAGACCTGTGACCTGCACACCATCCTGCGGCTGCCCACCGGTATATTCTATAAACCCGGGGTCAAGGCGAATGTGATCTTCTTTGACAAGCGTCCTGCCAGCCCGGAGATCCAGACCAAGGAGATATGGATTTACGATTTCCGTACCAATGTGCACTTTACCTTAAAGAAAAACCCCATGACCAGAGCGGATCTGCAGGATTTTATCGACTGCTACCATCCTGAAAACCGCCACGAACGGCACGAGACTTATTCGGAGGATAACCCGGACGGACGGTTCAGAAGATTCTCGGTTGAAGAAATTATGGCGCGGGACAAGACCAGCCTCGATATTTTCTGGATCAAGGATAAGTCGCTGGCTGATCTGGATAACCTGCCTGACCCGGATGTGCTGGCTGCAGAGATACTGGAAAACCTCGAAACCGCCATGAACAGCTTCAAGGAGATACTGTCTGCCTTAGAAAGCGAAGGGTAATGGTAAATGGTGGTATGTAAATATTATTAGTGACATGTGATATTTGGTATATTGTTTTTTCCATAGGAGGTTATTTGTGAAGATTTCCAAAGTACATATTGAGAACTATCGCAGCATAAAAGAACTTGATTTTTACCCCAATAATTATTGTGTTCTCATTGGCGAAAACAATGCTGGAAAAAGCAATATTCTCAAGGCAATTAACTTAGTCTTAGGAGAAACGTGGCCGACAGACAGGACCTTCACACAAGATGATTTCCATATGCACGATCTGGAACGTGATATCGTGATTCAGGTTTATTTTAATGAACCAATTAAGACATGGAAGAACAAAAGCATTGAGGTCAATGGCCTGGAATTGCGCTGCAAAGCCTATAAACGCGCTTATAAAGGTTTGCCAAAAGGCACCTTGAGCGTTGATTTTAACTGCATTAATGCTAAAGGCGAAGCGATAAAATACCCATCTGAACCACTCCAGGCAGGTAAGCAAGCCAAAGATTGGTATGCTTTGCGGGTTTCCAAAGAGATTAAAGAAAATATTCCTTTTATTTATGTAGATGTTTTTCGGGACTATCAGCGCCAAGATCCAAGTAATAGATGGTCTGTCCTTAGGAAATTGCTCAATGATATTAATACAAAAATAGCCAATAGCAAAGATATGGTTGATGTGCTTACTGCGAATGGCGAAGTTAAAATGACTCGCAAACAAGCATTTGAGTATAAAATAAATGAGGCATATGGTTATCTTAAAACCGCAGATTTCATAGAGTTAGAGGAAAAAATTCGTAACAATACACTTGAGCAGATGGGAATTAGCAGGGAACATGGTGATGTATCAATACGTTTTGATACTTATGATCCGATGAATGTGTTTAGGAACCTTCAGCTATTTGTTGATCAAATGGGAATTTCTTCGTCAGCGGATATGGTTGGTGCTGGCTTGCAGAGCGCAATTGTCATTGCGATTTTCAGAACCTATGAGGAAATAAAAAAGGAAGGTGCAATCTTTGCGATTGAAGAACCAGAGGTATTTTTGCATCCCCAAAAAGAACGATACTTTAGTGACGTATTAAATTCAATAAGCAATAATAACCAGGTCTTTATCACCACGCATTCTCCAGTTTTTATCAGAATCTATCAGCCTGAAGAGGTCTGTCTTATAAGACGAAATGGAACGAATGGTACAACAGCCACTATATGCACTAGAAAGCAAATTGCTGAACCGGTTAAAAAAGAGTTAAAGCTGCAAAATTATTTTGATACCCAACGAAGTGAAATGTTTTTTGCTAAAGGTCTCATCTTGGTTGAAGGGGCAACCGAAAAAATATCCATGCCTGTTGTGTCAAGCCTTTTAGGGCTGAATTTAAACCAACATGGTATATCAGTCATTGAATGTGGCGGGAAAGGCAACCTGCTCTTGTTTGCGCAAGTTGCAGATGCATTCCGTATTCCCTACGTTGTTGTAGCTGACCATGATATCGTTTCCGAGGAAGGGGTTTCAGATCCCAATAAACTTTTAAGAATAAAGGAAGCGAATAAGAACCACGAATCAAAGAATAAGGCTTTAAGTGAGGGTATAGAACCCGGCTATTTGTTCTGGTTATATCCAGATTTTGAAGCAGAAATAGGGGTGTCTGGAAATTCAGACAACAAACTTAAAAATGCTCTTGACTATTTCAATTCTCTACAAGCAGACAAAATACCGGAATCATTAGTTCGACCGATTAAGAAAATAATATCTATCCTGTCAACTACACCCTACCCCTATTAAGACCGGTAGACCTGTTTCTCGGCAGCAAGCTGCAGCACCGCAAACAAGCATAAAAATCGTTTTCGCCCCCGCTGGCAATTGCGCATAATACCTGAAAACGGCTTAACTACTGGCTTCCCCGTCCTTACCCTTTTGTTACACGTGACATCAATACTACCGTCTCAACATGCCGGGTCTTGGGGAACATGTCCATCATTCCAAGCCTCAGACTTGACACTTCGGTAAGAGCAAGAGCCGATGACCATGGCCCTTTGGCAGGCCGCTTCCACACACTCCCCGGGGTAACGTTTGTCCAGACGCAGTAAACCGAGGCAGGAGCGGTAGCCCTGCTCGGAATGGGGGGTGGGATGCCAGGATCTTTTCCACATTGGCGGTATGCGGGCCTAAACCTCTCGCCTAAGAGATAATACGGGGGTCCACTCCAGAAAGGCCCAACAGACAAAACGTGCAAAAGTGCACCCCCTGACAAAAAATGCACCCCCCATTTGGATTTCTCGAAGGGGGGTGCATAATTGCATGATAAGGGTTCAGAATTTCGGGAACAATGCCGTTCGCAATGGATGAATTTTATCCCCAAACAACGAAAAAGCCCAGTATTACTGGACTTTTCAGCAAATCATAATTGTATCAATTATGACGTTCTTTTTTGGTGCGGTCGGCGGGACTTGAACCCGCACGGTGTTAACCATACGCCCCTCAAACGTACGCGTCTGCCTATTCCGCCACGACCGCATGTGAAATTTTAGCTATCAAAAGTTACCACGTAGTGACATCCCCGCAAACGTACGCGTCTGCCTATTCCGCCACTCCGACATATTTATTTTTCCAATCATTTCCTGCGCGGTCGAAACCTTTTACAGTTTCTTCCTCAAAACTTACCATGTAGTGACGTCCCCGCAAACGTACGCGTCTGCCTATTCCGCCACTCCGACGCATCTTCGCGCAACATTGATGATATCATAGTTACGGGGTATACGTCAAGGGAATCCATACAGGAAATGTTTTATAGCAGATTGCAAGTTTAATTACTTCCCATATTATGGCAAACTCTGTTTCATATAACCTGTCAAGGGCGAGCGTCAGCGAGTTCATTTTACCCTTGACGCTTCCGCTTTACCAATAGGTCTTTGTTTGTAATATTGGCAGATATTTCCTTGTCTATGTAATTATAAAGTGTCTTGGTGCAAATGCTGGCCTCGAATATTATTCCCTTTGACCGGATTTCCCCTATCACCGCATCCGGTGAATACCGATCTATTATTATGCGTTTCTCAATGTGCCGGGCCAGTTCGTGGTCCCTGCCAATTTTCAATCCTGCTCCTTTGTTTTGCCCGTTCCTCAGATATCTTGACTGTGCTGTATCAGCACAATATCGGTTCTCATATTTTAATTCGCTGGTCAGCATTCTCACGGTTCCCCCGGGCAATTTCCCGCTCAATGGTTCGCTTGTGTTTCCCCAATAGTCTGGCTATTTCTTTGGGCTCTTTCTTCTCTTTTAAAAGGATCTCGATTTGGTAACGTTCCCTTTCCGTCAGGTGTTTAAAGACCCTGTTCTTCATGGTAGAATGGTTATGACTCATGTGCAACCCCTCCGAATGTTTTGGTTTGGTCACTTAAACATAACGGAGGTTTTGCCATGGGTCTCTATTTTTTTGTGTTGCGGCAATTAATTTTACAACTTACCCAGGAAATGTTTTATACGGATGTCAAAAAATTAAAGTACTATAAGCTTACCCGGATCAGATCGTTATCCCTTTTTGCCTCCAGTAAGACTCGAACCCCCTGACAACGTCTTCTATCCGGTCCTTCCTTTTCAGGGCCTCAATCCAGCGGGAGGGAATGGCTCCGTAGCCGTAATAAGAACCGGCCAGGCCCCCGGTGATGCACCCGGCGGTGTCGGTGTCCTCTCCCCTGTTGACCACTTCCACCAGTACGTCCTCGAAGCTTTCGGCATAAAGGAAGGACTGGATGCAGGCCGCCAGGGTGTCCAGTGCGTTGCCCCTGGGAGGGGTTGGAGGCGCACCTTTCTGAACGGTTTTTATCATGTGCCAGAAAAATTTTGAAGGCTGTATTTTCATCTCCCTGCAAAATCCATCGGTAAGTTCCAGCGCCCGGGTGACCATCTGCCGCCTGGACCCTCCTTCAGGGGCAATGCGCACCAGCATGTTGTAAAAAATGCAGCAGGTTGCGCTTTCGTGGCTATAATGTGTCATCATACAGATTTCCGCCGACCATTTGGCTATTTTTTGCATGTCGTTCCAGTACCCGAAGGTCACCGGAAGCGTACGCATCAGGCTGCCGTTGCTATCCATCTTGTTGAGGCTCTGGGCGGTTGCGCGGGAAGCTTCCCTCCAGTTGCCCAGCCTCTTGTAATTTTGTATTGACTCTTTGGTGGTCCGGCCAATGTCCTTGGGACCGGACTTGAACCAGCGAAGGAAGTTGTGCCCTATTTCTTCCAGCGGAAAGGAGGGGTTTGAAAGTATCCCCCTGGCTACGTCAAGAGTCATACTGGTATCGTCGGTCCATTCCCCCGGCTCCAGGTTAAGCCACCCTCCGCCGTACATTTCTTTCAATACACCGTATTTTTCCCTTATAAGGTCAGCCCCAACCATTTCCACAGGCCCGCCCAGGGCGTCTCCCACGGCAGCCCCGAAAAAGGCGCCCCTGATAACATTCCCCAATCATAACACCTGCCCGACAGTAATTTTTTAATTTTTCTCTCCGGTATCCGTATTGTACAGATATCTATACGCCTGCTGGTAAAAAAGCACTTTGCGTATGAACTGGCGGGTCTCCGGAAAGGGAATCTGGTCTATATTGCCGCGCTTTCCGGTCCAGTAATCTTCCTCTATCCACTTGTTTACGTTGCCGTGGCCGGCGTTGTAAGCCGCCAGCACCAGCACGGTATCCCCGTTGTACTCTTTATAAAGCTCCGCCACATAAAGAGATCCAATTTTTATGTTATATTCCGGATTAAACAGCAGGTCGGGGCTGTAATTGGGCATTCCCCTACGGCCGGCCACCCACCTGCCGGTTTCCGGCATAATCTGCATCAGCCCCCTGGCCCCCTTAACCGAAACCGCCCCGGGTTCGAAATTGCTTTCAGTTTTAACCATGGCCGCCAGCAAAAATCCATCTATACCCGTATTTGCAGCCTCCCTGAAAATTGTATTGCGGTAGGGAATGGGCAATAAAAACCTCCCGATATTTCCGGCATTTATTAAAAGGAGTATCAGCACAGCCAGCAACAATGTTTTTGTTAAGCTAAATCTCCTTTTTTTGCGTTTATAAAACAATACTATCACTCACTCCGTTTTTGCGGTTATTTCGCTCCAGATGGCGTCAACCTGCCTGACGGTATCTTCCAGGTGGCCGCTGTTGTCTATTATCCTGTGGGCGTATTTTCTTTTTTCCTCCTGGCTCATCTGGGCGTTTATGCGTCCTAATACGTCTTCACGGGAAAGTCCGCTCCTGGACATGACCCTCTCCACCTGGACCTCCCGGTCCACCGTTACAACCCAAATCTGATCCATCATTTTATCCATGCCGGCTTCTATCAGAAGCGGAACCTCCACCACCAGCGCCGGAGCGCTCCCCAGCCCGCGGCGGTACTCCTCTATGCGCTGCCCCACCACCCTGATAACCTCCGGGTGTATAATAGATTCAAGCGTTTTCCTGGCCCCGGGATTCTCAAAAACAATCGCTGCCATCTTTGCCCGGTCCAGCTCTCCATTTTCGTTCAGCACTCCCGGGCCGAATTCGTCTGTTATCCTTTTCAGACCCCAGGTGCCGGGCGCCACGGCATCCCTTGATACCAGGTCGGTGTCGACAACCTCGGCCCCAAGCTGGGCCAGCCTGCGTGAGACCGTGCTTTTACCGCTTCCTATATTGCCGGTGAGACCGATAATCATGACAAAACAACTCCACCTGTTCAATTCGTTTAAGAGAAAAGCTTCTCCTTTATAAATTGCTGATAATTTTAATTGCGTATGTTCATAAAGTCATGTAAAGTTTAATTATAGCCCTTGTGTTAACCACATAGTGTATAGTATAATTCCTCCGGCGAAAACCAAAACTGGGAGGTTGAATTCCGTGCTAAGCCTGAACAAAACTATCTTCGCAGTACCCCCACAGATACGTCAGAAACTCTTCTCCGGGGAATACGTAAGGGTGGGGGGCGTCATAAAGGAAAAGGCGTCTGACAAGACTGCCTACCTTTTGGTTGATAGATTAAGCGAAGAAAGAGAAGGTTCAAGCATGAGTGTTTCCATACCGGAAATAATGGACAGCACTCTTAAATACCTCACTTCCGGCCAGATAAGAAAACAACTGGAGCACCTGGAAAGGGAGCTTGACAGCCAAAACATTCAGATCAAGCCTGAAGACCTGTCAATAATCACCGGGGCTATTGACTCAATACACATGAGGGGACTTACAGCCGAGGAACTGGGCCGGGCCACCGAAGGCCTGTCCAGGCTTTATACCAGGTATCACGATATTTTTTCAAAATACTTGAAAGATCTTGACAGGCCGAAGGACCTGCAGAGCTTCCCCTTTGTAAAAATACTGATACTGATAGCAGTCACCGCTTCCAAACTGTGCATGCAGTCAGACTGCCTTGGAGATTGCAAAAGCTGGATACGCATGGTTTCCGACGACATAACCGAGGCCATGAAGGTCTACTGCCTGTTAAACAGCAAGACCGACAAAGACCTGGCCCACTTTACCCGGATAGCAAAATATCCTGCCTCCGAATTTTTCTATGAACTGAAGGAAATTATAGCCAGCCCTGCCACCAAGCCAAAATACAAGTTCCCCCCCATGGAAGTGATTTATCTTTGGAACTGCGCCGAATACCTTGAGGGGTACATGCTGGAACTGGAAAACAAATAACATCTTTTTCCTACCGCTGTTCATCTCAGTTTTACTATTTCCGCATAGTGTTCAGGGTCGAAGCCGCTGTCATATTGTATTCCGCCAAAACGGCCCGGGTATACCTCCTGGAAATATCTCAAAAGAGGTATCATTATCTGTTTTATTCCCCCCTGTGTCCCGTGCAGCGTGCAGGCTTCCAGAAGCTCAGCCCACTGTAAAGGGGTATAGCTGTAAACAATCCTGGTCTTGGTGGCTCCCCTGGTGATTTCCGAAGGAAAGCCAAACCTTGATTCGCCGTCAAATACCCTTTGGGTTGTTACTGATATGGGCGCCTCCCCGCTGTAGACCACGATAACGGTTATTAACGCCCCCTCGGATTCATCGCTGCCGTTAACCGGCGGCTGCACCAGAACCATCGGCCTTGTATGCAAAAAAATCACTCCGATATAGATATATTACGGCTATTATATATTTTTTCCAGTAATATATAAATACCGTAAAACCCAATAAAAATATAAGGGCTGCGCCCCTTCGGACGGTATAAACAAGTCAAAATAGGCCGGCTAACCTTGAAGCGGCCTATTGTCACCGGGCATATTCATTTGGGATATCGCAAATCATTTAGTATCTTCTTAATTCCTCTTCATCAATGGTCCTGGCCACCTGCCCACCGGAAACAGCATCCTGGTAGCCCAACCTGTCCATTTCCTCACCCAGCAGAAAGGAAACATCCACGCCGCAGGTATCGGCAAGGAGGACAAGGGAGTCCCAATCCGGATAGAATTCTCCCCTTTCCAGTTTTTTTACCCATTTGACGGTCTCACCTATTTTTGCCGCCAGCATCTTCTGGGTAAACTCCCTGCCGCTTCTCCTGCTCCGGATTTCCCTGGCTTCCCGCACCTTAGCCCCCAGCGTCTTCAGGTCGTTCATCCATCCCATGCCCCCAGTTAGAAGATATTTTCCCAGCTTACCGTTTCACATTAGCTTTCCACAAAAATAATTCTAATATCAATATTTTATTCTTTATCAGCTTACCCTCTCCCATACCCGGCTTTCCTTAAACAATCTGAAAAGACTGGGGTCCAGTTTACCCTCTTCCACCATAAAGCCGAGGATTCGCAGCGCACCCTCCACCGGCATTGCTCTCTTGTACGGGCGGTCATCGGCGGTGAGGGCGTCGAAAACGTCAACCAGTGCCAGCATTCTGGCCTCAAGAGGGATTTCTTCCCCGGACAGTCCTGACGGGTAGCCCTTTCCGTCCAGGTGCTCGTGGTGCATTGCGGCGTAAGCCGGTACAGATGAATATTTTTTTATGAAATTAATCTTGGCCCCGATATTAATACCACTGGAGTACACTTAAAATCATCACCTTATAAAGAGTATTAAGCAGGCCGTTTCCGGCCGCACATCCAACAAAATGCCGGCATAAGCGCCGGCATTTTACTCTCAGTTGCTACCTTTCAACCATTATTCTCTTTCCCGCCGACCAGTCGAGCCATTCCTGGGAACAGCACAGGGGGCAGGGGGCCAAATGGCTCTTAATCCTGTCCCATTCCTGGGTGAAAACCTTTACCTCTCTTAAATTGTCACAGCGCTGGCACAAGGCCTTTTCTTCAATATCTAAGTCCGCAAACAGGGTTTGTGTTTTGCTGACCAGTTCCATTTTGAGATTTTCAACTTTACCTTTTTTCTGGCCCGACACCTTTTTCCTGGAGACTCTCTTAAAGGTGCTTCCACAACTTATACACTTGGCGTGGATGGTGGAAACGCTTCCAATTACGGTACAGCCGCAGGACCATGTTTCAAGGCTGTCGGCGATCCTCTCCCAATCCCCGGCGGTTTTTGCTCCGGTGCCTGTCTGCATAATAATCGCACCCCGCTAACATTCTTTCTATATAAGACATGATAGCATGTTTATCGATATAATAACACTCATTTCGATCCAGTTGCAGGCATTTTTTGGGCAACTTTTTTCTTTAGGGAAAGCCCGATTATACCGGCCACAGCGGGCAGAAAAACCAGTATTTCAATGACCCGCTCCATTCCCCATTTTTCCGCCACCAATCCCATCAAACCAACTCCCAGCCCTCCCATGCCTATGCCGAAACCCAGCATCAGTCCTGCCGCCATTGCGGCGCTTCCGGTCAGTATTTCCTGGGCCGCCACCACGGTGACCGAGAAAGATGCCATCAGGGAGGCCCCGGCCAGGGCCAGCAGAACATAACCCACGGCTCCTCCTGACTGGGTGAAAAGGTAGAAGAACACCGTTGCCGACAAAAGGGAGGAGCAAATAACCGCCTTTCTTCCAATCAAATCGGATACATACCCACCCACAATCCCCCCCAGCGCCCCGGTGAAAAGCATAACAAAAAGAAGCTTGCTGGCCAGAAGCACCGGATAATTCATGGCCTGAAGGTAAAGGGGCAGGAAGGACACCATTCCGAAATAGGTCATTGACCTGGTCATAACCACGGACATTATTTTAAATATCTCGACGGCTGCAGCACCGCTTATCCCATAAGCCCGGGGGGCGTCTCCGGCCTGCGCTGCCGCCGGAGCCCTGCCGCCGGCCGGATCAGAGGCCTGCCGGGCAGCCGCCAGCAGAATTACAGCCACCAAAATGCCAGGAAGCATGAAAAACGGCGTAATTTCAAGGCCAAAGCTGTACACCAGGGGTGACACTATCACCGGGGTCAACGCCCATCCCACGTTGCCCCAGGCGATGAACATGGCCTGGTAAAATCCCTTCCGGCTGCCGCTGGCGGCGCTGACCATGGCCGAGGCCTGGGGGTGGAAGGCCGCCGTGCCCAGGCCGGCCAGGGACACTATGACTAGCATAAGCGGGTAGTTTTTGACGACGCCCAAAAGCCCGAGAAGAACCGCCATCCAGGCTGTACCCACGTAAACCAGCCAGCGCTGATTTTTTCTGTCCACAAAAGCCCCGAAAAATGGCTGTATGACCGAGGAGGTCAGGGTAAAAGCCGAAACCAGAAACGCCCCCTTGCTTACCGGCAGCCCGGCCAGCACCAGAAACGGCAAAAGGGTCTGTATAAAGTTCATATACCAGTCGTTTAGCATGTGGGAAACTGACAGCAGGTAAACCGTGAATTTTGATTTGTTCAACCGCAGCACCGCCTTTTTTTTACAACTACCTAACTATTATATACCCTGTTACAAAAAATGCGCTTGAAAAACATAATCCTGCACTAAAGGAAAATTGCTTTTAAGAAAGAATTTATTTTTCTGATAAACAAATAAAGGGGCTGCGCCCCTTCGGACGGTATACAAGAAAAGGAGTGAAAAGGAACAATGTCAGACGCGCCAAAAGGAGCTTTTATTCAAAGGGACAAAGCAACCTACGCCATCGTGCCCAGGACCCCCATGGGGCTGGTAACCCCGGAACTTCTCGAAAATCTCGCAAGGGTTAGTAAAAAATATGAGATTCCCATTATTAAAATAACATCGGCCCAGCGGTTCGCACTGGTGGGGATGAAGCCCGAAATGGTGGAGGAAGTCTGGAGCGATCTTGGGTTGGATGTGGGACCGGCGGTGGAGCTTTGCGTACACTACGTGCAGGCCTGCCCGGGCACCACCGTCTGCAGGTTCGGGATGCAGGACTCCCTGGGCCTTGCCGCAAAGCTGGAAAAAATGTTCGTGGGCAAGGATACCCCCGCCAAGGCCAAGTTCGGCATTTCCGGCTGTCCCAACAACTGCGGCGAGTCTTACGTACGTGATTTTGGCGCCTTCGGCAAAAAAACCGGCTGGACCGTTATATTCGGCGGAAATTCAGGGGGCAGGCCAAGGATTGGCAATGTCCTGACAGAGGGGCTTAATGACGACCAGGTGGTGGAACTGGCCCGGAAGTGCTTTGACTATTACATCGCCAACGCCAGACCCAAGGAGAGAACGGCAAGGTTCATAGACAGGATAGGTATCGAGGAGTTTAAAAAGGCGATACTGGAATAAAAATAGTCCTTCACTGATTCACGGCTAAAAAATACTGCCCGGCGTGAAGGTTTCTGCATATATACATCGAATTATGTAATACCTGTCACGTCTGAAATTGGAGGAGGGACCGGCAACTAATGGAGTGCAAAATAAAAGACACAAAAAAATGCGCCTTCCTGGGAGGGCCCGGCACAGGAAAAACCACGCTGATAAAACAGCTTGACGTGGATTACAGCATGGCCGGCTACGTATCCTCGGTATGCCTGGAGTTCGCCCGCACCTACATAATCCGGTACGGCCCCCCCACGTCCATATTCGAGCAGTTTCTGCTCTATGAGGGCCAAAAGCAACTGGAGGAAGAGCTGTCTCACTGCGATATAATATTCGGTGACAACGCCACCATATTAAACTATGTGTACGGACTGTTACTGTGCGACTTCGGCAACCCCAAGGAAGTGTACGCCCTCATGAAGCTCTACGAGTGGGCCATGAAAGACGTGGCCGGTTATGAGATCTTCTACATCCCCAGGGAATTCGCCTTTTATACTGACGGCGTAATATATCAGAATGAGGAAACGGCCATACAGGTGGACAATAAGATAAGAAACTTCCTTGACATAATGAATGTCCCTTATACAGTGGTTAGCGGCGACATGGACCACAGGATTAAAACAGTAAAGGATAAAATAGGGTTTATGGAAAAGAGGGCCTGCACCTTTAAGCCCGTGGGCGGCTAGAACATTCTACTCAAACCTCAAAGCGTCAATAGGGTTGAGTCCAGAGGCCTTCCTGGCGGGATAGTAGCCGAAGAATATACCCACAGCAGCCGAAAAGCCTGCCGCCAGCAGTACGGAGTAAAAGCTGACGACAGTTGGCCAGCCGGCGATATAGGACAACAACCGTGATCCCATAATACCCGCCACAATTCCGATGGCTCCTCCAAGCAGGCTTAAGCCCACGGCCTCCACCAGGAACTGGGTCAGTATGGCTTTTTCGGTTGCCCCCACGGCCATGCGGATGCCTATTTCCCTGGTCCTCTCGGTGACCGACACCAGCATTATATTCATGATGCCTATTCCGCCCACCAGTAGCGACACTCCGGCCACACTGGCCAACAGCAGGGTCATTATCCTGGTCATGTCTTCCGCGGTGGCCAACACCGCCGCCAGGTTGCGAATGCTAAAGTCGTTGTTTCCGTTCGGCGGGATACGGTGCCTTTCCCTGAGCAGGTTGGTGATCACATCCTGGATAAAGGCCATACTCTCGGGGTTCCGGGCCTGTACGTTGATGAGCCTGACGTTAGTCACCCCCAGCATTCTCACCTGGGCTGTGCTTATTGGTATGTATACCACGTTATCCTGCTCCTGCCCCCCGATGGAAGCTCCCTTTTCGGGCAGAACCCCCACCACTGTGAAACTGAGATTGTTGATGCCGATGGTCCTGCCGACGGGATCGGCGCCCGGGGAAAACAGGTTGTCCACCACTGTCTTGCCGATTACCGCCACCAGTGCAATCTCGTTAATCTCTTTTTCACCGAAAAAAGATCCCTTCCCGGGGTACCAGTTTTTTATATGCTGTATCTCGGGAGTGGTTCCTGTAACCGACGCGGTCCAGGTCTGGCTTTCAAATCTGAGGGTGGCGTTGGCCGAGAGCTCGGGGGCCACCCTTTCCACGTACGGGATTCCGGCAATGGCATCGGCGTCCTCCCTGGTCAGGGTATTTACGTTGCCCCCGGCCCCCCTGACAGCGCCACGGTTGAATTCAGGAAAAACCATTAATAAATTGGCACCCATGCCTTCAATCTGGGAGGTTATTCTGGCCTGGGCACCCTGTCCCACGGCGATCATGACGATTACAGCAGCCACACCTATCACTATGCCCAGTACGGTGAGCAGTGACCGCAGCTTGTTCGCCCGCAGGCCGTTTACGGCTATGCTTAAGTTTCCGGCAGCCCTCATTCCTCCACCTCCACCGGCATACTTTTCAGGTCCTCGGCAGCCACCCTGGGATCGACTACCTCCTGGTCATCCTGCACCCGGCCGTCCCTGAAACGGATTATCCTCCGGCAATACTGGGCAATGACCGGCTCATGGGTAACAATAACCACCGTGATGTTTTTTTCCAAATTCAGTTTCTGTATAATGTCAACCACCTCGGTGCTGGTCCTGGTGTCCAGCGCCCCGGTGGGCTCGTCCGCCAGTATAATGGACGGATTGTTAATCAATGCCCTGGCTATGGCCACCCGCTGCTGCTGCCCGCCGGAGAGCTGGCTGGGAAGGTGATGGCTGTGTTCTTTGAGGCCGACCCACGACAGCGCCTCCATTGCCCTCTGGTCGGTATCCGCCGTCATTCCCTTTTCAGAATATAAAAGCGGCAGCTTGACGTTGGCCAGGGCGCTGGTGCGGCTCAACAGGTTAAACCCCTGAAAAATAAACCCTATTTTTTCATTTCTAACTTTGGCCAGTTCGTCTTTGGACATGTCCGAAACATCTATCCCGTCAAGTATGTACCGGCCCCCGTTGGGCCTGTCAAGACAGCCCACAATGTTAAGCAGGGTGGACTTACCGGATCCCGAGGGACCCATTACAGCCACCATTTCTCCCCGGCTGATGCTAATTGTAACTTCCTTCAGGGCATTGACGTGAGAGGACCCCATCGGGTAAGTCTTTTTAATACTCTCCAACTGAATAACCGGCTTTGATTCCATGCGCACCACCCTCATCAGCGCAGTCCCCTGGGCGTATTGCCAAAGGGGATGGACTGTCCGGTGTTTTGCCTGGGGGCAGCCGCCGGCTGCGCGGTGCTGCCTATAACCACCTGCTCCCCCTCGTTAAGGCCGCTTAGCACCTCGTAATTGGTATTATCGCTGATTCCCACCTGGACCTGGCGCAGTGCCGGCTTACCGTTTTCCATCACCAGCACCGGAATTTTCCTGCCGTCAGCCTTCTGGGGGGGATCGCCTCCTCCGGAACCCTGCCTCCGCGCGCTTCCCCGCTGCTGGTTTTGGTTATCTCCCTGAGCCACTGCAGCGTCCGGCTGGCTGTTTGTTTTTGAAGATTCCTGCGCGGTGAAAGAAGCCGCTATTTTAGGCAGAAGCGTTACACCGGACCGCTGCTCAACGATGATGCTTACATTGGCCGGCATGCCCACTTTCAATGCCGCATCCTGCTTTTCGATGGATATTCTCACCTGGTAAAACTGAACATTGGACACAGTTACAGCCTTGGGGGAAATGCTTTCCAACACCCCCCCAAATTTTTTGCCGGGAAAGGAATTTACCGTGAAAAAGACTTTTTGGCCCACTGACGCCCTGCCTATATCTGCCTCATTGACCTGTGCCTTGACGTACAACCTGTCTGAAATGAGAGTGATAAACCCGTCCTCGCCGCTGCTATTGCCCACCCCGCTGGTGCGCTGGCCCACCACCGCGCTTATCTGACCTATGAAGCCGTTGTCCGGAGCCACCAGTTTGGCTGAGTCAAGATTGTTTTTGGCTGTCTGGATCTGGGCCCGGGCGGATTCCACCTGGGACTCCGCCGATAAAATGTCTTCGGGCCGGCTGCCCGCCTTAAGGACGTTTAGCTGCTCCCGGGCCTGGTTTAATTTGGCCCCGGCCAACCGGTAATCGCTTTCCGCCTTTTCTTTTTCCACCCGGGCCAGAGCTCCCTGTTCGTAAAGGGCCGCACTGCGTTCATAATTGGATTTGGCCTGTTCATAGGTAATACGGGCTATATTTACGTTTTCTTCAGACTGGCTTATCTCCTCCCGCCTTGCCCCGGCCCTGGCCAGGCTCAGCTTGGCCTCCGCCGCTTTAAGGTTGGCCATCTGCTGCTGGTACTGGGCAAGCAGATCCCGGTCGTCCTGCTCGGCCAGCAGGTCCCCTTTTTTCACCCGCTGCCCTTCTTTTACATATATGGCCTTAATAACCGCGGAATTTTTAAAGATCAGCGGCACCGAATTCTCGGCCTCCACCATACCAGTGGCGGTTATGGTATTCAACACATCTCCCTTAACCACGTTTGAGGTTAAATATGTTCCTCTTTTTGACTGGTTGGCGCTCCACAGCCAGAAAATCACCGGCGCCAGAATCAGTGCAGCCATTAAAATCAATATCTTCCTGTTCTTAAAGATGGAGTTAATACTTTTAGATCCGCCTGAAACGGGGAGTGTCATTATGCCATTTCCTCCTGGAAGATAAAAAATTTTTTTATTATGCATCCTTCGTGCTGTGGGCCGGCAGGCAAAGCCTGAAGATTGTTCCCTCCGGTGAAGTCTCCAGCAGGGCAAGATCGCCGCCGTGGGCGCGGGCCAGCAACCTGCTTATGGTCAGTCCCAGGCCAAGCCCGCGGTTTTTTATTTTCCCGTCCCCGCCGCGGTAAAACCGCTCGAAGATGTAGGGCTGGTCTTCCCGGGGAATTCCTTTTCCGTTGTCCTTTACATCAAGAGTGATTAGTTCTTTGTCCGGCTTCAGTATTATGCTTATTTCTCCGGCAAGGGCCTTGCGGCTGTTGTCGATCAGGTTGAGTATTATTTGCCGGAGCCTCCCGGAGTCACCTCTGATTTTTACATGCCCGACGGGGAGTAATCGGTCGATCCGGACACCTTTGAATTCAGGAAGAATGAGCATCTGCTGGGACACCTCTTCTATCAGCCGGGTGAGGTCCACTTCTTCATGCCCGATGGGGGCAACGCCGGATTCCAGTGAAGTGAAGTCCAGCAGCTCCTCCACCATACCCTGCAGCCTCTTGGCTTCACCCAGCGAAATCTTAAGAAACTCTTCCGCATCTGCGCCGGTGACCACCTTGCCGTGCACTGCCTGTATCATACCGCGAATCGATGTGATGGGGGTACGCAGCTCGTGAGATACCCCTGCCAGTAGGCCTGCCCTGAGCTGCTCAAGCTTTTGCAGCTGTATGGCCATGTTTTTAAAAGACTCTACCAGCTGCTTCAGCTCCCGCTCCTTAAGCTTCTGGGGAAGCACCACGTCGTATTTTCCCTGGGAAATGGACTGTGCTGCAGCTGCGGCCTGAAGCAGGGGGCGGGTCAATTTACGGAAGAGGAAGTAGAGCACAATCCACCCCGATAAGCCAATGATGCCGGTTATCAGCGCCAGCAGGCCATAGAGGCGGTAGACCTGTTCCAATATGCCCCTGGTGGGGGAACTGGCATACAAAGCCATCCCGGCTACTCCTTTGTGATAGACGGGAACACCCACCCTCAGCCAAATCTGGGAGTCTATGCCCACCTTTTCCCGTATAGTCCGCCCGGAAAGCACCTGGCCATGCAGGTCTGAAAGTTCATACAGCGCCTGGGAGGCAGGAGCCGGATTTTTTAATCCCATGATGGTGTAAATCCGGCCATTACGATCGGCCACCTGAAAAAGAACCGGCCCCGGAAAGCCTCCGGCACGCACCGCTGTTACCTGCTGCAGATGTTCGGGAGGAATTCCGGCCTCCAGCATCTGCTCATATTTTTCCGCTATCTGCACGGCTCTCATTTCAAGCAAATCATAGCGGTGGTTGTAGGTGTTGACCCCGATCCATACGCCGCTGATGCCTGCCAGAAGGAAAAGGCTTAACAGCAGGACCAGCACGTACATCCTGGTCCAGTACGCCAGCAGGGGCACTGTTTTGTCGCTGTGCCGGCTACTTTTCCTTAACACGCAATAAATACCCCGTTCCCCGAATTGTAATTATTTCACCTTCGTCAGGGGGCCAGTCCCTTAAGCACTGCCTAATCCTCTTAACGGCTGTGTCAACGGCCCGGTCCGCCCCGCTGTAATCCGCTCCCCATATATAGTCCAGCAGCTGGTTGCGGGTGAAAACCTTATTCGGGTGGCGCACTAAGAAAGCAAGCAGCTCCCAGTCTCGGGGGGCAAGAGGCACCGGCATACCCTGCAAGGATATTTTACGGGATGTAAAATCCACCGCCAGGCTGCCAATCCTGAACACTTCCGGCTCAATCAGGCGGGCAGGCCTGCGCAGCACCGCCTGCACCCTGGCCACCATTTCATCCGGGTCAAAGGGCTTGGAGATATAGTCGTCAGCGCCCCGGTTCAATCCCTTCAGGCGGTCTTCAACGGCGCCCCGGGCAGTTATCATAATCACCGGGCAGCTGCTCTGGCTGCGAATCTCATCCAGCACCGCCCAGCCGTCTTTTCCGGGTAACATCAGGTCTAGGAGCACCAGTGCGGGTTTAAATTCGGAAAACCTTGTCACTGCTTCCTCCCCATCGGCGGCTATCTGAACCCGGTAGCCGGCTTTTTCCAGGTAAACCTTTACCAAAAGAGCTATGGGGGCATCGTCTTCCACTACCAGAATAGTCTGCATGATTCAGCTCCTTTTAGAATACTGATACCAAATGCCAGGAGCCGGGGAGGCTCCGCTGCGGATACTGAACGAAGGCTCCGCTGAAAGACTGGATTATTGTTCTATATTTTAGAACCGACTCGTGTTTTGCCTGTATTATTTTTTTTACATCCCCGGCGATTTCCCGCAGTGTCCGCCCCTTGGTCGGGACGTTATATTGTGCAGCTTTATTCATCAGTTTAACCCTGAGGGTATCGCCGTTAATAACCGCCGGAGTATGTATTTGCACCGTAATTTTCAGGTCTGCATACCTGTAAATCCCCTTCTTCAGGTTTTCGGCAAATGAGGCTGCCGTTCCTCCAACCAGCAGGCCTACCGCCAGGATTACCAGGATAATCTTACTTTTCATACGGTATCATGCCTCCTGTAAATCTATTATTTACCCGTGCGACTGTTCAAACTGTTATTTGCAAACAGCATTTCAACCTTTTGCATATTTACTTTATCTTAAAGTTCTTTTGTGTCGGGAAAATGTCAGTATACACCTTTATCCTTTTCAAAGGGATCGCCAAACCCGATTAAAAAAAAGCAACCCTTATTATCCTATATCAGGATAAACGGGTTGGTGAAAAAAGAGGGTATTTTTGCTTTCTCCGCAAAAGGAGTTACTTGAAGCGCTGCTCCATCTTTTTAATCATGTTGTCGTACTGCTCCTGGGTCATCTTCCCGTCGGCGACTGCTTTGGCCAGTGCTTCCTTTTTGATCTCCAGCATTTTCTGGTTGAACTGTTCCATAGTCAGCCCGTGGTCCGCAACGATCTGCTGCAGGCTTTTACCCGACTTC
The DNA here is from genome assembly GCA_049323915.1 of Bacillota bacterium. GTDB lineage: Bacteria > Bacillota > Desulfotomaculia > Desulfotomaculales > Desulfocucumaceae > BRHc4a. Next base: position 20,575 of record JBMOPC010000110.1, on the reverse strand, counting down.
AGTTCTTCTTTAAATTGTTCGGGTGTTATCCCCAGTATTTTTTCCATGTCATTCCCCATGGAGTTAAACTTGCGGCCGCGATCGCCAAAATCCTGTTTATCTTTGTGAAAGCCGCCGTTCCCAAACATTATATCCTTTCGGGCAGCCATTTTATCCGCCTGTTCCCGGGTGAGGTAACCCTTCTCTACAGATTCGTCCAACATCTGCTTCTTCGTAACCTCAAGGGCCTCGGTGACCTTGGCCTGGTCGACACCCAGATTACTGGCAAACTTGGCTATAAAATCCTGGTGTAAGGCTGCTCTGTCCGGTTTATTGATCTGGGAATTTGAGCCGGCGAAGGCAACGCCCGCCACTGCTACAATCAGGAGTATTGATGCCACAACAATGCCTGTAAAGTACCGCTTGCGAAACATTAATCATTACACCTTCCTTTTATATTATTTCGGGGCGTAAAGGAACGAATTTGTACTTCTTCAATCCCCCCTTGCAGTATTTTATAAACAAAACCATCTGTGCAGCCGTCCATGTTCTTATACTACAACCGGTTGATGTCGGGAGAATGTCAAAGATCACTTTTCCCTGAAAATAATATAGATGTAAAAAGGCCGCCCCCGGGCGGCCCAAGTCTTTTAACAAGCTGGGGTATCCTGTAAAGGAGCCGAATATTATCTCCAGCCCCGGCTCATCCACCCATACAAATGTGTTGGGGTGCTTCTCCCTGAGCTGCCGGTACTGTATATTTATCTTTTGTGCAATAAACTCAAAAAGAAACTCCCTGACGTCGTCATTATAAATAATTGGCTTTAGATTTTCATCAGCTATTTTCAGCCCGAAGCTGACCGGCCCTATGCTCTGCCCCCGGATGGCGTGATACCCGGACAAATCCCTTTCCATAAAGGCGTCGAAGGCTAGGGAATACAGGGGGGACAGCTTGAATATGTTTACATCGTCACTTTTCACCGCGTAGTCTCCCAGTTCCTCATAAAACCTTGAGGAGTCCAGGGTTATTCTTTTCTGGTCAGTATCCACTATAATGCCGGGAAAATTCTCACTGACCTGGACGTACATATCCTCGTAGTAGCTGTAGTACGGAAGCTGCGGCCAGAAGGGTATGTCCAGGGTGAGGGCCAGGTCCAGGGCCTCCTGTATGTTTTTGTGCGGAAGAATACCCATGGCGGTTGTAAGGCAGTTTCCTTTAAAGTCCATATATAAATCCCTCCCAAACAATATTTTCAACGCCTTTGATTTTTCACCTTTATTTTCTCCGGCGTTAAATCGTCACCACGGGACTATCGCTTCTATTATTTATAATAAAATGTAGTGAAAAACCCGTTGATATTTAATAACTGAATTAGTATAATATTTCTCAAAGGTGAATAGTGACAAATAGTAATGCCAACTGCCGTGGAGACAGGGCCCAGGGAGTGCCTCGGCTAGTAAAGGCAGTCCGGACGCCTTGTAGGCCGGCAAAGGAACAGCGGCCCTTGCTGGCTTTTTAACTCTAAAACCGGGTGAAAAATATCACCTGGTTGCCACAAGGAGGGAGGTGGTGACAAAAAATACACAAAGGGGGGTGTGATTTCTGTTTTTCAGAGTGGTAAATACAAGATACAAAGACAAGGAATACATTTATCTCAAACTCCTGGAAAGCCGCAGGGAGGGTGACAAGGTAAAACACAAGCAACTGGTGAACCTGTCAGGCATCGGCCATCTGCAGGCTGACAGAATAAAGCCCCTTTTTGACGATCTCAATAAAACCCTGGGCGTTTATAAGGAAACGGTGGAATCGGGACCTCCCTGGTGCAGGTATCTTAAAACAGCATACCTGCTGGCCCTGGAAAACGCATTCCGGCTGGAACACCGCATCCAGGACCGGGACCTGAGGGAGATACTGCTGCAGGACGGGAAAAGGAAACATACAAGTCTTTTCAACGAAAACATGTTCTACGGCCTGATCCGCAAAAAAACTCACGAGTATGAGCCATTCCGGGGTTTTATATGCTGGCTGGAAAACCAGGACTGTTATCTGGTGGACTTGAACGGCTTTCCATTGAAGTTTTCAACATTGAGTGAACAACAGGGAGAAGAGGTAGCAAACTTTTTATTCAACATTAAAATTGAAGACAGGGAACCGGAATTTTTTTTAGCCCGGGCATGTGAAAGATTTTACGATACCTTCAGCCTCATGGGCCTGCTGAACAAGGAAAAGGGGTATACAACAAAGGAAATATTTATTTACAAGCAACTGACCGACTGGTCCGGAAAACCCGACCTTAATACGGAAAAAATGCTGATATGCGGCTCTCCCCAGTCTATAAGCGAGCAGCATGTAAACGAGGCGCTTATGGCGGTAAACAATCTGAAGAGCCACTTCGACTATGTAAGGGACCGGATTGTTTCGGTGATAAAAGGCAATCCCCCGCCGGATCAAGATCTCACATGCACATGTTTTGTTTCTTCCTTCTTTTACAAAATAATCAGCAACATCAAAGTCAGGAACAATGTATAGGCAGCACTCTCACGGTACCTTCAGAGAGGAGATGTTAAAATGACTATTTCAAAAAAGAATGCCTTTTTCCTTCTTCTGGGGCTGGGCCTTCTGCTTTTGCTCCACTTTCTGCCCCCCTTCAGCCCCGCAGTTGACCCCGCCGGAAAGAGCTTCGCACTGTCAGCCGCCGGTAAGTCGGCCATAGGGCTGTTCCTGCTGGCCGGCGTTTGGTGGGTATTCGAGGTTATACCCATCGGTGTAACCAGTATAGCAATAGGAATACTCCAGCCCCTGTTCATGATTAGATCAGCCAAGGACGCCATGAGGGACTTCATGGACCCCACGGTGATGTTCATTTTCGGCTCCCTGCTGGTGGGGCTGACATTCACCAAAGCCGGCCTGACCAAGCGGCTGGCATACAAAATGCTGCTGGTGGTGGGAGAAAATACCAAAATGATACTGCTGGGCTGCTTCGTAGTCACCGCGGCCCTGACCCACATAATGGCGCACACCGCCGTGGCCGCCACCGTAATACCTATTTTCCTTACCATACTCGCACTCTACAATGAGGGTGACGGCGGCAGCATAGCCAAGCCCACCAAGTTCGGCAAAAACCTCTTCATCGGCATGGCCTATACTGCCGGTGCAGGCAGCATCTGCACACTGCTGGGAGGCGCCCGGAACCCCGCCGCGGTGGGATTTTTCAAGGAATTTACCGGAGTGGACGTAACATTCATTGACTTCTCCCTACACCTGCTGCCCTTCGGCTGGGTGATGGTATTCACACTCTGGGTGTTGCTCCTCGTGTTATACAAGCCCGAGAAAAAGACCATCCCGGGCTTGAAAAGCAGGGCGGCAGACCTCTACAGACAGCTGGGCCCCATTACCAGGGAAGAAATCTTCGTGCTGATAGTGGTGGCCGGCGCTCTGGCAATGCTGGTGCTGCAAGCCGTAATCCCAGCCCTCAAAGGCCTTGACCGCTCCATACCGCTCCTTCTGGCCGGCTTGCTTTTCTTCTCCACCGGAATACTGGACGTACAGGACCTGGAAAAGAAAATCCCCTGGAATATCGTCCTCCTCTTCAGCGGCGCCATGAGCATAGGCTTTGCCCTGTGGCAGACCGGCGCAGCCCAGTGGATGGCCATCAAGTGGCTGTCTCTCCTGCAGGGAGCTCCCTGGCTGTTTTTCGTGCTGGGTGTTGCCATACTGGTGTCATTAATGACCAACTTCATCATGAACGTGGCCGCCATAGCCATTACACTGCCGGTGGCACTGGTAATAGCCCAGTATCTGGGTGTAAATCCACAGTTGATTCTTTACATCTCCGTCGCGGCATCAGGCATGCCCTTCCTGCTGCTGATCGGCGCCGCACCAAACGCCATGGCCTACGAATCAAGGCAATTCTCCACCGGGGAGTTCTTTGGGTCAGGTATTCCGGCAACGATACTTCTGCTAATTGTCATGACCATCTTCATGTTCACCTACTGGCCCCTTCTTGGAATGACTCCTCTTGCTAAATAGATATATATTGTGAAGGAACGTAACCAGATTTATACTTAGTTAAAATATATAAATAGAGATTTAAGGAGGAAAGTGGATCAATGTCGGCACAGGCCCAGGTAATTTTTACGGGGGGGTTATTCCTCCTCACTTACGCCATGATTATCGCCGAGAAAATACACCGCACGGTGGTGGCGCTGGCAGGGGCGGTAATCTTAATCCTGGCCGGGATAATCAGCCAGGAAAAGGCCGTGGAGTCAATCGACTTCAATACCATAGGCCTTCTCATCGGAATGATGGTGATAGTGGGAATCACCCGCCACACAGGTGTATTCGAGTACATGGCCGTGGTATCGGCCAAGATGTCCAAGGGAGAGCCGGTCACCATAATGATCGCACTGTCCACCATTACAGCGGTGACTTCAGCCCTGCTGGACAACGTCACCACCGTGCTGCTGATAGTACCGGTGACATTCGCCATAGCCAGGGAGCTGGAGATTAACGTAATGCCTTTCCTCATCGCCGAGGTTGTGGCCTCAAACATAGGCGGGACGGCCACTCTCATCGGGGACCCGCCCAACATAATGATAGGCAGCGCCACAGGGCTGGGATTCATGGACTTCGTAATAAACCTGACCCCGGTCATAATTGTCATACACATTGCCACCATGTTCTGGCTCAAGCTGCTTTATCAAAAACAGATGGTTACCAGGCCCGAGCTTAAAAATAACATAATGAATATGAATGCCGAAGAGCAGATCAAGAACCCGGTTCTTTTAAAGAAATGCCTTATCGCCATCGGTGTTACCATACTGGGCTTTGTCATGCACCAATACCTGCACCTGGAGTCGGCCACCGTAGCACTGGCTGGCGCCAGCCTGCTGCTGCTTATGACCAGGGAGGAGCCGGAGCACGCCCTGTCGGCGGTGGAGTGGCCGGTGATATTCTTCTTCGCCGGACTGTTCATAGTTGTGGGCGGACTGGAGCACGTCGGCATAATTGAGGCTGTGGCCAAAAAGTCCCTGGAGCTGACCGGGGGAGAAATTGTATCCACCGGACTCCTTATACTGTGGCTATCGGCCATAGCCTCGGCATTCGTGGACAACATACCCTTCGTGGCCACCATGATACCTCTCATACAGGACATGGGGAGGCTCGGAGGCATAACCGACCTCAACCCCCTGTGGTGGTCGCTCTCCCTGGGGGCCTGCCTGGGAGGAAACGGCACCCTCATTGGAGCCTCGGCCAATGTGGTGGTGGCCGGGATGGCGGAAAAGAGGGGCACGGTGATTACATTTATACACTTCACCAAGGTGGCCTTCCCAATGATGATCATGTCAATAATATTCAGCACATTCTACCTGTACCTGTTCTTCCTGAAGTAGCATATCTGACCTTCGGGCCGCGGTCTAAAAAACTGCGGCCTTATTATTTTGCGCTGTTCATATTCACCGCCCCGGATTAATAAAGATTATTAAAACCGGTGGGAGATGGGGATATGCTAAAAACCATAGTTATAGACCCGGGGCACGGGGGAAGCGACCCCGGAGCAGTGGCCCCGGATTATCATGAAAAGAATCTTAACCTGAAGATAAGCAAAAAAATAGTTAATGAATTGCTGCCCTACCAGTGTACGGTAAAACTGACCAGAAAAAGCGACATATACGTGGGACTGGCAGCCCGGGCGGAATTCGCCAACTCCCTCAACGCCAATTTTTTTGTTTCCGTGCACGTCAACGCCGGTGGGGGAACGGGGTTTGAAAGCTTTATCCACTGGACCGCCCCGGAACTGACCGGGCAGTACCAGGATACAGTCCACGGCAGGGTGGCCTCTTACCTGGACAGCTTCGGCATTGCCGACAGGGGGGAAAAAAGGGCCGATTTCGCAGTGCTTAGACTGACAAAGATGCCGGCTATACTCCTGGAAAACCTTTTTATCGACAACAACCGCGACATTTCATTTTTAACAAACGAACCCTTCATTGCCGGCCTATCACACTCCATCGCCGGGGGGATAGCCCAGTCCCTGAAAATACCATTGAAAGAAGACCCCTGGGACCCGGCGTGGGAAATAGCCCAGCTGCAGGCCGACAAGCTTATAAACAGCCCAAAGCAGCCCAGCGGATACGTGCCCTGGGGGGAACTGGCAACCGTTATGAACAGGCTGAGGGAAGTTCCCCCTCCCTCGGACACGTGGAACCCCGACGGCGAAATAGAGCTGTTAATACAGGATAAGATACTTCATACCCGCAGAAAAGCCTCGGCAACGGTATTGTGGGGAGAATTCGCCACCGTGCTCAACAGGCTGAGAAAACGAAATGTAACCGCCGAAACCTGGGACCCCGAAGCAGAAATTGGGGCGCTGATAGACGACAGGCTCCTGATGTCTCCAAGGAAGCCCACAGCCGGGCTGAAATGGGGAGAGTCCGCCACCGTACTCAACAGATACAGGGGAATAGGGGGTTAAATATGAGACAGAGCAAATTTAAATATACCATCCCGTATATAGTTGAACCTCACGATACACTGGCGGGCCTGGCCCGCAGGTACAACAGCAGTTCTTTTGAAATTGCCGCCCTCAACGGGCTGGAAAGCCACCGGATAAGACACGGGCAAAGGCTGGAGATACCCCTCGAGCACAGTTACTATCACTACTATCACACCGTCCGCCCGGCAGAAAGCATTGAGGATATAGCTTTAAGGTACCATGCAAGGGCTGATGATGTAACCGAAGACAATCTGTCAACCACTTTGGTCCCCGGGGATGAACTGGTAGTCCACGAGGTATACGTGAAAATTTTCTGCGTTTGTGCAGGTGAACTGTGCATCAGGGAGGAACTGAAAAAAATCGACTACCCCATAGATGACATAAGAAAGGTGGCCCTCAGGGAGCTTTTTTTCAAGCTGTCGGAATTCACCGGCCAGAACGTGTACCTTAGAAATTTCTCTCACACAAACGAACTGGCCACGATAGACGTGGCCAATCTGAGGATTAAACGGGGAACAGGGTCTGCGGTTGAAGAAATGGTTCTTGTGTCTATAGTGAAAACACTGTCCCAGTACAAGGAAATAAAATTTTTAGACATACTGATTGACGGGTCCAGGACCGAGACCATGAACGGCCACATGCTGCTGACGAGCCCCTTGCCGGTAATAAGATTCTAATAATAAGTGAAGGGGTCTCCATTTACCGGCGAGACAATAAACTCAACCTCCAGGCCCCTTTCCCGGCAGCGCCCCCTCAGGCTCCGGGCCAGCGGTTCCAGGACAACCCTCTCGGTGCCGTAATGCCCCGCGTCAACAAAGCCAATCCCCGCCGCCAGCATGTCCCTGGCAGTGTGGTAACTTATATCGCCGGTAACAAGCGCGTCTGCCCCGGCAGCTTTAGCCAGGGGCCAGAAGTCCCCTCCGGAACCGCCGCACACCGCCACCGTCCGGACAATATCCCCAGGCGGACCTCCGAGGCGGACGGCAGCAACACCCAGCGCCTCCTTCGCCCTGCGGGCTAATTCCTCAAGGGTGACGGGTTCCTTCAACCTTCCCACCCTGCCAATGCCTGAATTAACCGGCCTTTTTTCCAGGGGATAAAGGTCATAGGCCACTTCCTCATAGGGGTGCGCTTCCAGCATTGCTTTTATGACCCGGCCGGCCAGTCTCGCCGGCACTATTGTTTCCAGCTTTATTTCGTCCACTTTTTCCAGTTGGCCGGTGCTTCCTATGTATGGATTTGTCCCCTCCCGCGGCCTGAAGGTGCCTGTCCCTCTGACCATAAAAGTACAGTCGCTGTAGTTGCCGATCCACCCGGCCCCGGCCCCGGCTATGGCCTCCCGTACCCTGTCACAGTCATCCACAGGAACAAAAACGGCCAGCTTTAAATACTTTTCATCGCCGGGCCTTAACACACCGGTGTTGTTAAGCCCCAGTTTTTCAGCCAGCACCGCGCTGACGCCGTCCCCGGCGCTGTCCAGATTTGTGTGGGCGGAGTAAACGGTTATTCCGGACCTTATTATTCTCGCCAGCAGCCTTCCCTGGGGGCGGTCCTCCCTTAATTGTTTAATTCCTTTAAAAATAAGGGGGTGATGGGTTACAACCAGTCCCGCACCCCTTTCCTCGGCCTCGGAAAGGACGGTCTCATCCATGTCCAGCGCCAGTAGCACCCTTTCCACACTTTTCTCCGGGTCGCCTGCCTGAATGCCGCAGTTATCCCAGTCTTCGGCCAGGTCCGGGGGGGCAATCTCTTCAATCATCTGGAAGATTTCCCTGCATTTTGCCTGCAACGCGCTATCAACTCCTTTACACCGGCTAGCTTTGAAGTGGTCTCAATGGCTTTTTCCATGGACTCTTCGGTCCTGCTCCTGGCAATGCCGCTCAAAACCCTCTGGTAGTCATCCCTTATTTTCCCCAGATATTCGATCAGGTCCGGGCTGTTTTTCCTTACCAGGAGAGGGCCAATTTCCTGTAACAGCCGGTCCTCCGGAAGCTCTTCCCCCGGTTCGGCCGCTATAACGACATAAAACCTTTCCATTTCCCTTACCAGCTCCTCATCAACCAGCCGCCAGCCGTTGCGGGCCAGCCAGTTCCGCAAGGGACCCGGGTCAGCCATGGGCTGAAGCACCAGCCGTTTTATCCCGGCCAGCACTCCGGGGGCTCTTTCCAAAATCCCTATTATGGTGTTGCCCCCCATACCGGCTATGACTATTACGTCCACCTCACCGGGGCGGATGATCTCAAGTCCGTTTCCTTTCCTGACCTCCACCCTGCCTCCGGCGCCGGCTGCCTGCACCTGCCGGCATGCCGCCAGAAAGGGTTTTTCATTAAGGTCGGTGGCTATAACCCCGGGTGACCTGTTGTTTTCCACAAGGTAAACGGGCAGCATGGCGTGATCTGTGCCTATATCGGCCACTCTGACGCCCGGGGGAATGAAATCCGCCACCGCTGCCAGCCTGGGAGTCAGTTGCAAGAAGATAGACCTCCTGATTCTCATTAATTTCGGGGACATTCTTTAAATCCGGCATTTCAAAGAATTGCCCCGATACCGTAAATTATACCCTGAAAACGACTTATCCTGAAGAGATTACGGGTCAGAATACAGAATCCAGGAGTCAGAATCCAGAATAAAAAACAATCCTTAGCACACCGCCCGATACTCAAAATAAAGTATTTCCATGCCGTTTAAGGTAGAGTAAACTAACTATAAAAAAGCTTTTGATTCCTGAAAGGAAGAAACCGACTTGCAGGGCCGCTCAGTAAAAACTGCCGTAATATTATCTGTGGCGTTGTTTTTTGTAAGCCTGGCCGCCAGTCCTCGCCTTGCCGCCCCGGAGCCGGGAAGGGAAAGGGAAAAATACCGCCAGGCCATCTCAGGGCTTGAGGCGGACGCAAACCTGCTGGCCCAGGAGGTCCTGGCCCTTGACCTGAAACAAAAGAAGGCCCGCCAGAAAAAGGACGCTATAGAAAAAGAAATCTCCAGTACCAGGGCAATGAGAGATGAAGCCCTGGAACAATACAATAAATCGCTGGAAACCAAAAAGCAGAGCCTCAAGAAAATCCGCCCGTGGATAGACTTTCACTACCGTCACGGCTACTGGAGCCTGCTGGATATTATAATAGGGTCTGATAGCATGACCGACCTTTTGAACAGGTCGATGATGGTTTCCATCATACTGAGCCAGCAGGTTAAAGCCTATAATGAGGCGGAGGAAGCACGCTCCAACTCCCTGCGCAAAGAAAAAAGCCTTAAGGAGTCTCTGGAACTGCTGGACCGCCAGAACAAGTCCCTGGAAGAACAGATAAACGAAATAACAGCACTGACGGAACGGAGGGTTGAATACTTTGAAGAAATAAAGAGAACCTCCGCGGAACTGGCCCAAAAGGTTGCTGATCTGGAAAGGGGTTTTCTTCATACGCTTAACCTGTTTGATTTCCTGACCGGTGCCATGGCAAATTTTCCCTGGCAAAACATGCAGCCGGACAGGATCTCAATGAATTTAAGCGGAATATCCCTGGAAATATCCGAAAGCAGACTGAACGAACATCTACGGGAATCCGGGGATGAAAGCCTTAAGGCGATCTCGGTGAAACTTTTGCCCGGCATGTTTAACCTCACTGGAAAGGACAGTAATTCCTTCTCCACTTTCACACTGGGAGGATCGCTTGTCCCAACGGGACAGTCCAGCGCTGTCAGGCTTGATCCAATATCAATGAGCATTGACGGTATACCCGTCACCGGCGAGGTGCTTGGCGAGCTTGCGGGATTCAGCCTGCCCCTGCCGGATGCAATGAAGTATTACAAAGTAAATAGAATAGCTATCGAAGACCAAAAAGTTGTCATAACTCTGTCATTTTAATGCTGTCTATTTAGCCTACCATAAATTATGAAATATATTCCAGCACCACATTGGTACTGTTAAAAATTTTTACTTCTGTAAAAGGTATCACCATCCGGGGGGCGAATAGAAATGATTGTAGAGACAAAGGGGAGAGGTAATTTAGAGAATGACAGGAGCGAAGTGACAAAATGGCAAGAATTCTTTTCCTGCCCGTGCTTCTCGTGATACTGGCGCTGGTCGCCATACTGGTTTTCAAAATAAGGTCAATGTTTTCCTTAAGCAAAAGCAAGGACATCGTTCTTTTCCGCCCGGCCCCTTTCGGGGCAGAAGTCCGGGAACTGCTGGACAATATGTTGACGTCCCTTGGAAATCTTTCCAACATCCAGTTCAGGTCGGAAATACTGGTAAACTTCCGCAAAATAATATCTCTTACCAGGACAGGCTCCGGAAACGGCCACTGCAAAATTACCTGGAAATCAACTGAATTTGAGATCTCCCGGGAAGCTGAAGCCATTATTGTAAAAACCGCAAAAACAAGCCAGATATCAATACCCAGGGAAAACCGGTGGATTGATTTCTGGTCGGGCACCGGCACACTGGAAGAAAGCATTAAACTGTTCGGTGAAAGCGGCATGAAGATTATGGGCGGAAACGTGGGGATTTACCAGGAAAGAAAATATACCGAGATACTGGTCATTTCCCACTCCATGCCCCGGGAAGCAAGCAAGGCCTTTGAAACCTGTTATTCCCCCATGGAAAAGGTATTTGGAAAAAACCTGTCAGAACCGGGTATAGTGATAAGGAATTTCATGGTGAGGATACTGGTAAACGACCTGACCTGCATGCCGGACTATATTGAGACCAAATTCCACGTATTCAGGGAAGATGAATTCATCTCCGACTACATGCAGAACGCAAGGCTGCTGTATTAAAAAGCTCAAATCATGACGGAAAAGCACGGTACAGCTGCACCCCGAAGTCATCAAACAGAGTAAGAAACTTGACAAAATTATTGTACGGATTCAAAGGGAGATTGCATCATCAGAAAAGGTTACTTTTTTTTCGCGACACCTCACCCTCCCGCAATAAATGAAAAAAGCAATAGCGCCGAAGGTTTACTCCGGCGCCACGCTTTTATTTTACTGGTGGGCGATGACAGGTTTGAACCCGCGAGCCACTTATAACACTGTGCACATGGAGCCCCATTTTTTTCTTCCTAAATCTTGATGTGCCAGCAGTTCATTAATTCCGTAATGGCCTGGAAGCGATTTTTCACCCCTATTTTGCGGTAGATGTTTCGCAGGTGAGTCTTCACGGTGTCTTGAGACAGGTGCGTTTGAACGGAAATTTCCCTGTTGGTAAGCCCATTGGTTAAAAATTTGGCCACCTCTCTTTCCCGGGGGGTTAAATCACCGCTTTCATCGGCAGCGGAAGAATGATTTCGGATGACATAATCCTGGACCAGCCGGGTGTAGCTTGCAACCAAATGATTAAGCATCTCCGGATCGATGACGGTTTCGCCCTTGTACGCAAGCCTGATACTCTCAACAAGTCTTTCCCTTGAAACCTGCTTTAGTATGTAGCCCGACGCCCCGGCCTGCAGGGCAAGCCTGATGGATTCAGCGTCCTCGTAAACGGTAAGCATGATAACTTTTACCCGGGGGTGACTGGAAACAATTTCCCTGGTTGCCTCAAAGCCGTTGACATTCCCCATTTTTATATCCATCAATATTACATCCGGCACACCGCGCTCCACCGCCTCGATGGCCTCCCGGCCGTTGCTGCATATGCCTACGATTTTTATATCGGGGTAGGGAGCGATCATGACCACCAGTCCTTCTCTAATCATTGGGTGGTCATCAACAATTAAAAGGTTGATGGCGTTCACATCAAACCCTCCTGACCAGAGCCTTCAGAAATCAAAGCTGAAAAAGAAAGATATATGCCTTTATTTATAGCAATTCTTATACCTCATGAATAAAAACCCCATCAGGCTTATAAAACCTTGATAGCACTTAGAAAAAACAAAAAAAGTACCTATTCAGGTACAGCCAAAAGTAAAGGATGTACCTATTCAGGTACATCCTTTGCCTCTGTGCGACAGGCAGTCGTACCTGTCCTGACAATAGTTCGGGACAAACTTATGTTTTAAAGACAGCGGCGACGTTACTGCGGTAGAAACGAACCGGAAGAACACGAGAAGGGTAAGGAATAAGACATTGAACAAGGAACTCAAACTCAAGTGGCATAGCATTTACGGACAAATTCTATTCGACCGGAAACTCATGGCAGCATGGCGGAAGGTTGAAGAAAACGGTGGCGCCGGGGGCATCGACGGAGAAACTATCGAAAGCTTCAAGAAAAATGAGGAAGAGAAGATAGCAGACCGCTTCTTCGATAATATCCCGCACAAAAAGCTGATGAAAATGCTCACAAAATATATCGCAGACGGGACAGTGCTAGACATGATCTGGGCCTGGCTTAAAGCCGGATACATGGAGGAGGGTAAATACTATCCTACCGAGTCCGGTACACCCCAGGGCGGACAGCAAGCAATTTGGCTACACCCTGGAGCAATTCATCCAGCGTATTTCGAAGAAAGCCAAGGCAAAACAGGAACGCATAATTCAGAGGGCAAAAGAAAAAGGTCAGGAATATTATACCCCTGACCGAATCCGTAAATGCATTATGCGCAACGGGTTGCACAGTTCACTTGATGCCGTCTAATCACGCTTGGTAAGCCGTATGCCTTAGTAGGGCACGTACGGTTTGATGAGGGGGGAGCTACGTGAGTGGTTTCCCTACTCTCTAATTTAACCCTTTAGTTTTTTCTTTTTCAAATGTCTTTAGCTTACGGTACAAAACAGTCCGGTAAATCCCCAGCTGTTTTGCAGTCTCACCAATCCTGCCCCCGCAAGCTTTCAGCACATAATTGATGTATCTCTCCTCAAAACTTTTCATTACTTCCTTTAAAGTGCCGCTCAAATTCAATAATCCAAAATAATCCTGATCATACGTCAGGCCTCCTGACTTAATAGCGGCACCCAGGTAATCATTGGGGTAGTTTTGCAAGCTGCTGATCACCCTTCTTTCTACTTCATTTCGCAATTCACGCACATTACCCGGCCAGTTATACCGCTGAAACAACTCCAGGGTTTCAGTATCCAATCGGGCCTCCAAGCCGTATTTTTTATTATAGTACTCCAGAAATTTAATCGCCAGGACCACAATGTCTTCAGGCCTCTCACGCAACGGGGGTATCGTGATGGGGATGACATTGAGCCGATAAAACAAGTCATCGCGGAATAATTTTTCTTCCGTCATCTTCCTCAAATCTTTATGCGTCGCTGCAATCAGCCTGAAATCTATTTTTCGGTCAACATGGCTTCCAAGGCGGCGCACCTCGCCAGTCTCCAGCACCCTGAGCAATTTCGACTGCAAGGGCAAAGGCAGTTCTGCAATTTCGTCCAGGAACAATGTGCCACGGTCCGCAGCTTCAAACAGTCCAACCTTTCCTTCGGCACTGGCCCCTGTAAAAGCTCCTTTCTCATAGCCGAAAAGTTCCGATTCAACCAAGTGTTCGGGAAACGTTGCGCAGTTTACCGCTATGAAGGCTTCCTTGCTCCTTTTGCTATGACGGTGAATGTATTTTGCCAAAACCTCTTTGCCTGTTCCCGAATCACCGTAAAGCACAACCGTGCTGTCGGTTTGGGCGACGGCATGTGCGATAAGCAGCACCTCCCTCATGGATCGGCTCTCAGCCACAATTGTATCGGACTCCATAACGCGGCTGCGCAAGTATTCAATTTCCCGCTTACGTTGATTGTATAGCTCCCTTTCATCCTCGCAATCAAACTTTTCAATCAAATCCCTGGGTTTGGCACTGGTTACCACCAGTTTGACGTTCCCCTTTTCGTCCAATATAGGTGTACTTGTGGATGTTAAGTGCACATTAATTCTGGTCTTGACTAAACCACCCGCTGCATTCTTTTTCTCTATAGCCTGCATAACGTATGATACATTATAAAATCCTTTACGAACAAGATCCCTGACGTTAGACTGCAAAAATTGGTCTAATGACATATCTAATACTAAAGCGGTGGTAGAGTTAGATAATAATACATTTCCATTTGCGTCAGCAATAAATATTGGATCCGGCAGATTTTCAAAAATTTGATCATAGTTCTGCTTAGCAAGGAAATGAAAGTTTTCGCTCTTATTTTTTGTTTTTTGAAAAACAGATTTCATAACCCCACCCTCACTTTTACCGGTTATCTTTACTAAACAATATGGAAAGCACCCAGTACCTGAGGATTTAGTCATTTTTCCATACTACTGAACAATTCAGATAATTCAGACAAACAAAAAGCCCAATTTCAATTTTAATCATAATACCAAATTTCAGGCAGTAAATCAAAAAAAATACCCCCAAAGATTGGGGATCTATCTCGCGCGAAAGAGGTTTTTTCTACTGATCTATCCGGAGTTCTCTTGTCACACTATATATTTTCCGGCTTCAGAAACAGCTGCCGCTATCTCCTGTCTCAGACCCACAGTATTCCTGGGAGTATACCGGGACAATCTTTGTAGATCATCCAGTAGTTTTGCCAGTTCCTCACCCTCGGCAAGGGCCGCCAGGGTCTCCTTAGCCACATTGACTAAATAGCCAATGACAGAGTTGATATAGGCCCTGGCCATACTCAGCTTTAGCTTTGCCCCGGCCTCACCCTCCCTGGTCTCTGCCTTCTTGGCCCTGAGCCAGGCACTTTCCATGGCATAGATCTGAATGGCTGAGTCTGCCAGCCTGCCTAAAATCTCCTGATGTTTATACAATCCCTCCCCGTATTTCTGAAGCCCGGCACCCATGGCCAGCAGGAAGATTTCCCTGGCAGCCTGCACTAACCCCTCTTCCCCTTCCCTGACCGGACTCCCGGCTGCCAGTTCTCCCCGGAGCCTTTCTATTGCCTCCCGGAGGGGCAAATCCCCTTTGAACGCCCGTCGCAGCAGGGTAACGGGAATCAGGTTGCGGTTTATTTCATTGGTCCCTTCAAAAATTCTGTAAACTCTCGCATCCCTGTACAGCCTTTCAATGATATATTCGGCACTGAACCCATAGCCTCCATGGATCTGCACCCCTTCATCCACAGCATAAGCCTGAACCTCGGTGGCAAAAACCTTGTTGATGGAGCACTCCAGGGCATATTCCTCAATACCCCTGGCTGCTACCCGGCCCCCGTCATCACCGGAGGTGTCCAGACTGCCCAACATATTTTCCAATAGGCCTCCTGTGCGGTAAATCATGCTCTCGGCCACATAAGTTCTAATGGCCACTTCTGCCAGCTTCTCCTTTATCAGGCCGAAGTTGGCGATGGGAGTGTTAAATTGCTTGCGCTCATTGGCATAGGTGGCGGGCTAGTTCCAGGGCATACTTGGCATTGCCCAAAGCATTTGCGGCCAGCTTGTAGCGGCCCAGATTCAATATATTAAAGGCCACCACATGACCCCGGCCAATCTCAAACAACAGATTTTCCACCGGCACTTTTACGTCTTCCAGGATCAGGGTCCTGGTGGAGGATCCTTTAATGCCCATTTTCTTTTCTTCCGGCCCGGTGGAAAGGCCCTCGGAGTCCCCGTCCACAATAAAAGCGGTAAACTTGTCCCCGTCTACTTTAGCGTAAACTATAAAAATATCGGCCATTCCGGCATTGGTTATAAACTGTTTGGTCCCGTTTAATATATAATGCTTTCCGTCTGAACTTAAAACAGCCCTGGTCCTGACAGCCATGGCATCCGAACCGGCTTCCGGCTCAGTTAAAGCATATGCTCCTATTTTTTCGGCACTGACTATTCCAGGCAGATATTTTTTCTTTTGCTCATGGTTTCCGAACATTACGATAGGCATGCTGCCGATACCGGTCTGACCGCCCTGGGTCATGGCAAAGGAGCCTGCCCGCCCCATACACTCGGCTATGATGGTGGAGCTGATTTTATCCATTTCCATGCCGTCGTACTCTTCCGGAATATCGGCGCCCAGAAGGCCCAACTCTCCGGCAGCTTCCAGAAGCTCCCTGATCAAACCTTCCTTTTGAGACTCCAGTTCTTCGACCCTGGACAGAATCTTATCAGTAACAAAGCCCGCGGCAGTCCGGAAAATCATTTTATGTTCTTCGGTAAAATCCTCGGGAGTGAAGATATTCTGTGGATTGGTTTGCCTGAAGAAAAAGCCTCCTCCTTTGGGTAAGTGAGTCATTTGACACACCTCACTCTTTCTTTGAGAATACTAACATATCACATCCTAAAAAGGGAATAGGTGGGCGAAACCGGATTTATGCTTTGCTTGATTGGGTGGCGGTTATACTCATGGACTCTTGTTCCCGCTCCCGGGTCCTGGTTTCAAGCAGCCAGTCCTCTATATCGTCAAAGTACTTACGCTCTATGTCCTTTGAAACCGGCGCCGTGGCCAGGCTGATCCCTATATATAGCACAGTGTTGACCAGCAGGGGGATAACAATGGGGTGAAAGCCGAGGAGTAATGGCTTATAGAAGAAATTTCCCATAGTGAGCATCGATATTCCCACTATAAGACCTGTTATTGCCCCCTCCCTGGTGCCGCGTCTCCACAGCAGCCCCCCGACAAAGGCAGGCAGCCATTGGGCAAATCCCGGGGAAGCTAAGTTGCTGAGCATTAGGCCCAGTTCCGTGGGCCTGGTGAGGGCCAGAACCGTGCTTCCCACCACTGAAACGATCATCCCCAGACGGGCCACGATTATAAAGTGGCTGTCTTTAACTCCTGTTTTACCTACAAATACTATGTCCCTGGAAGCGAACAGCCCTGCCACCATCAGTTGTACGGCAGCCGTGGAGAGAGCAGCGGCAATGACAGCCAGGAGTGTTACCGCACTGGCCCATTCAGGCAAATTTTTGGTAATAGCTATCTGCACCACGGCATCGGCGGCTTTTCCCTTAAGTCCCGGGACCAGCAAGGGAGTTACTATCGATCCCCAGATCATGGCAGCGCCGCAGAATATTATAGAGAACCCAAGCATGGCCATGGTCATTTTACGCATAACCGTAATTGATTTAGCCTGCATAGTGCCAATCACTACGTGGGGCCAGGCAAACACCGTTATCCCGGCTATGGCCAGCCCTATTAATTCTTTTGGCCCCCATGCATTCGCCGGGCCGGGCACGCTTAGCTGCTTGGGATTCATTTCCAGTATCCGCCTTGCGGCCTGGCTGAGGCTTGTAATGTCAGTTAACAAGCAGACCCACAGCAAGAAGCCGACAAAAGTGAATATAAAAAGAGATCCCAGAAAGACGTTGACCCAGGCCACCGATTTGGTTCCGCCAAGGAAAACTATTATAATCATAACAATTGACATGTAGACAATGCCGAACCAGAATGGTATGCCCGTGGCTGCAGTGATACCGGCCGCCACACCTATGGTCTGTATTCCGAGGTAAGGAAAAAGGAACAGGAACAGGCACACTGCCAGAAGAACCCTCAGTGAGCTGGACTGATAACGCTCCCCGAGGTATTCAACCGGTGAAAAAAAGCCGTAAAGCCTTCCGGCAGCCCATAGCTTTGGCCCCAGGAAGATATAGAGGAAGGCAAAGGGAATGAAAATGAAAAAGAGTTGGAAACCCGGGCCGGTGTTGTAAACCGTTCCCGGAAAACCGTAAAAAGTCCAGGTGCTGGATATGGCAAAGTATACATAAAAGAACAATACTATGGTTCCTATGCTTCTACCGGCCATCAGGTAGTCAGCCGCTGTTTTTGTGGAGAGTCTGTGGCCGTACGCACTGATAAATACAAGTAGCACACCCATAATTAAAATAGCGTAAATCAAAACTCTGTTCCCCCTTTTAAAAAAATTTTGACAAATCAGGCTATACTAGCGGTAAGGCCAGTATTTTGAAGTGTAAATGTAACATGCGACGAGCCAGAGAATGGTTTGAAGGTTCCAGAATAAGACCACCAGCGGCATCCACCCCATAAAAAGATAAGTATTGTTCTGAACAACTATCGGTAAGAAAAAAACGTACCAAATCACACTCAGTAATAAGATCCAGATAAAAATTCTTCCCGCGCGGTGGCTGGTAATTTCTCTCACAGTTAACCCCTCCATTTAATAGTTTTATTGATCATCCCTCATTACCCTCTTTAAAATTTTGCCTGTTGGGCTTTTGGGAAATCCGTCCACGAACTCAACCTGCCTGGGGATTTTGTATGCTGCCATTCTATCCTTGCAATAGCTTATGATTTGCTGTTCGTCCACACTTCCTCCCTCTTTGAGCTGGATGAAAGCCTTTGGAATTTCCCCCTTAGCGGGGTCTGAAACGCCTATCACCACTGCTTCGAAAATCTCAGGGTGGGTGTACAAAACCTCCTCCACTTCCCGGGGATATACATTGTAACCGCCGCAGATGATCATATCCTTCTTCCTGTCCACAATATAGAAATGGCCATCCTCATCGTATTTGCCAAGGTCACCGGTTTTGAACCAGCCGTCGTTCAGCACTTCACGTGTGGATTCGGGCTTCTCCCAGTATCCGCTAAAGATGCCGGGACCCTTGACAACAAATTCACCAACCTCCTCGGGCCCAAGTTCCCTGCCTCCGGAGTCAACAACTTTAACCTGGCAGCCGAAAGCCGGCGGCCCTACCGAGGCAACCTTTCCGTGACCCAGCCTGCCATGAGTTATAGTCGAGCTTGTTTCCGTCGATCCGTAACACTCGCAGAAACCAACACCGAAGGTCTGTTCAATTTTTTTGATATACTCGCCCGGCATGGACGCCCCCGCAGACTGCGCGAAGCGCCAGGCGGAAACATCATACTTTTCAGGGCTGTAGACATCAAGCATGTAAATATACATGGTGGGAACCCCGGCGAAGTGGGTAACCTGGTAATTGGAGATGTATTCCAGGGCCTTGTCCGGCATGAATCGCTTTGCGACAACTATTCCCGCACCGGCGAACATAGGTCCCAGCACGGCCAGAACGTAAAAAATATGGCAAAAAGGCGTGCCGGTGTAAAACAGGTCCTGGTCGTTGATGTGCAGCACCCTGGTGCCGTTCAACTGGGCGATGGACAGGAAATTATTATGGGTAAGCACGGCACCCTTTGGCTGTCCCGTAGTTCCGGAGGTGTACAGAATAGACACCGGGTCATCCGGAGCGCACACCGCTGCGGTTAATCCGCCATTGGCGGCGGTCAGCAAACTATAGAAACTGACCGCTCCCTTTATGTTGGAGTCACCTACGGTGATAATACTATCCAGGGAGGGTATTTCCGGGAGTACGGCAGCAGCGTTCGCTTCGGCCTCAACGGCGGCCGCGATAAGCACCCTGGCCTTGGAGTCATTTAAGATGTACTTTATTTCAGGGCCTTTAAACATAATATTGAAGGGAACAGCTATAGCTCCTATTCTTGCTGCCGCAAAATGGGAAATTAAAAATTCCACTGAATTGGGAAGGTATATTGCTACACGTTCACCTTTTTTCACCCCCATTTCTTTTAACGCATTTCCAAACTTGTTGATCAAGCCGTTAAACTCCAGGTAAGAATACCTGACCCCTTCCTCCGCCGAGATTACTGCAGTGGATTTTGGGCTCCACCAGGCATTAACCTCCACAATGTTAGATAAGTTCATAATCCTCCCCCTCTTTTTTCCGGCACTGCAGGTTAACTTCATTGGTTAACACTGAGCTTAATATAAAACATATGCATATATAAGTAATCACCAAAAGAGCTTATATATGGGATGCCAGGTTAATGAAAAAGGGATTAATCCAATGGTGTGTAAGGTGATTATATCCTTTTCGAGATGGTTCCTTGAAGATCGTGAGGGCGCCAGACTTTGTAAAACTTTTAATTGAAGCCTAACGGGGTCAAGTACACCGGGGACAGGCCCTTATTAACATTGGCACCGCTAAACGCAAAGAAGCACCGGATTACAAAATCCGGTGCTTCTTTGGTGGTGGGCGATGACGGGTTTGAACCGCCGACATCCTGCTTGTAAGGCAGGCGCTCTCCCAGCTGAGCTAATCGCCCTTATGGTGACCCCTACGGGATTCGAACCCGTGTTACCGCCGTGAAAGGGCGGTGTCTTAGACCGCTTGACCAAGGGGCCATTTTGGAGGTCGGACGCCGGAGGTTGGAGGCAGGATACTTATTCTGACTTCCGACCTCTGGCCTCTCACCTCTAAATTGGTGGGCCCACTAGGATTCGAACCTAGAACCAGCCGGTTATGAGCC
>JBMOPC010000109.1:0-3387 GCA_049323915.1 Bacillota bacterium | reverse complement strand
CGTGGACGATATAATGAGAATACACTCCCTTGGATTCCGCGGCGAAGCTCTGCCCAGCATAGCCGCTGTCAGTAAAATGGTTTTGATTACCAGGCCGCCCGATACGGACAGCGGAACCAGGCTGGAGGTCCAGGGCGGCCGCTTGCTGTCCGTATCTCCCGAAGGATGCCCTCCGGGCACTTCAATTACAGTGGAAGAATTGTTTTTTAATACACCGGCCAGGTTAAAGTACATGAAATCAAAGTCCACCGAAGGAGGGCAGATCTCCGATATAGTGTCCAGGCTTGCGCTGGCCCGGCCCGACGTGGGAATAAGGCTTGAAAGCGAAGGCAGAACGGTATTTCACTCCGCCGGAACAGGAAATCTGCTTGACGCGCTGGCAGCCGTCTACGGTGCGGACACGGCAAGGGACATGCTGCCTCTGGAAGGCCGGGATGGAGAGGCGGCAGTTAAAGGGCTCATTTGCCCCCCATACATCAGCAGGAGCACAAAACGGCATATCACAGTAATAGTAAACGGCAGGTATGTCAGGAACTATCTACTCAACGCCGCCATACTGGAGGGTTATGGTACGCTTTTACCCCAGGGGAGATTCCCCCTGGCATTAATAGCGGTGGACTTAAACCCAGGGATGCTGGACGTAAATGTCCACCCCTCCAAAACCGTGATCAGGATTTCAGGGGAATCCTTCCTATTCAACCTGGTTAAAAGAACGGTTATGGCCACCCTGAGCACAGAAAGGGTCATACCCGGATACAGCCCGCCGGCCCCGGAGTACCCACCGGCTGAAGCCATCCCTTCGCCGCCGCTAATCTCGGAGGCGCCGGCATATGAATATCAGGCCGGACCACAGCCGCCGCCGTACCGGCCACCCGCGCAGCACTGTGACTTTACACTCACGAAGGAACGGCTGACGGAATCACCCAATCTGTTCGAAAGCCGCCGGAGTCTACTGGATAGCATCTATCCCATCGGATTCCTGCCGCCAACCTACATACTGGCCGGGAGTGAAAAGGGCCTTTTAATAATCGATCACCATGCCGCCCACGAGAGAGTGATGTATGAGAAGTTTTTAAAGCTTCTCAGCCGGGAAAAAATAGACGTCCAGATACTTCTGGTGCCCTCGGTGGTGCAGTTAAGCCCGGGGGACTACCGGATTGCCGAAGAAAACCTTGACCAACTCACAAATATTGGCATAGGCGCCCGGGTTTTCGGGTCCAACTCACTGGTGGTGGGAGAATTGCCTGCCGGCATGTCCCAGTCATGGGTGGGGGAAATGATCCTGGACTTGCTGGAGTATATAGCCGAATCAGGAAAAGCAATGCAAAGAGAAGATTTAATCAAAAAGCTGGCCAGATCTGCAGCTTGCAAGGCAGCCGTAAAATCCGGCGCAAAATCATCCATGGAGGAGGCCCGGTCCCTTATCGAAGACATCAAAAAGGCCGAAACGCCTTACACCTGCCCTCACGGCAGGCCCACCATGATTAACATAAATGATCAGGAACTGAGAAACCGTTTCAAGAGAACCTGACCATGCGGGGGAATGTCCAGAAATGTTCGCCGTCACCACATCACTTAACGGCAGTGAAGAACAGTGCCGGAAAGCCCTGGAGATAAGTTCGGAACTTCAGATCCCTTTCCTTGAGCGAAACAACATAAGCATCGGCCAGCTTATCGCTGACAGCAGCCTGCACGGCATTCTGGTGGTGGATAAAAACAAACTGGCTTACAGGTATCCGGGCGGTGAGTTTTTTTTCCATCCTGGAATGGCAAAACTGCGTATAAATGATATACTAAATGGGAAAACTGACCAAATGATTAAAGCTCTGGATTTCAGGCCAGGCGATACCCTTATCGACTGCACCCTGGGACTGGGGTCCGACGCCATTGTTGCTTCCTTTATAAATGAAGGGGGAAAAGTAACCGGGCTTGAGCATTCAAAAATAATCTGCCTGATAGTAAAAAAAGGCCTGGCGGAATACTGTGAGGGGTCCGACCCAGCCGTTGAGCGGGCTATGAGAGAAATAAACGTAATCTGTGGAGACTACAATGTTTTTCTTAAAAACATGGAGGATGATTCCGCCGATATAATATATTTCGACCCCATGTTCAGGGCGCCGGCCGGAAAGTCATCGGCCATGGAAGCCATGCGGCCGCTGACAAACAACGCGCCGCTGTCTCCTGAAGCCCTACGGGAGGCTGTCAGGGTGGCCCGGCGCCGTGTTGTGGTAAAAGAGGCCAGAAACAGCCCTGAGTTTGGCAGACTTGGCATTTATGACATTTCAGGGGGAAAGTACTCTCCCGTTTCATATGGAATAATTGAAAAAAGGGGTGGCTGAAGTACCGCCGTGAATGCTGAAAATAAAATGCCGCTCCTTGCCATAGTGGGGCCCACCGCCACCGGAAAAACGGAATTGTCCGTGCGGGTTGCCCAAAAACTGGGATCTGAAATTATTTCGGCTGATTCCATGTTGATATACCGCTGTATGAACATCGGTACAGCCAAGCCCACCATGGCCGAGCGGAAGGGAATACTCCACCACATGATTGACGTGGCCGATCCCGATGAAATGTACAATGTTTCGATATACAGCAGGGCGGCCGGGAAGATTTTAAAAGAAATACACCAAAGACATAATCTGCCCATTCTGGCAGGAGGGACGGGGCTATACATAAAAGCGGTCATTGACGGCTATAATTTCAGCGAAGCCGGAAGCGACCCGGAGCTGAGGGAAAAACTGAAAAATGAATGTGAAAGTCTGGGCCGGGAAGCGCTTCACGAAAGGTTGAAAAAAATAGACCCGGAAACGGCATCGCGTTTACATATCAATGATGTCAAAAGGGTGATAAGGGCGCTGGAAGTGTATTACCTAAGCGGAAAGATCCTTTCTTCCAGTTCCGAAAAAGCAAAGCAAACGCCCTATAAATTATTGATGTACGGGTTGACCATGGACAGGGAAAAGCTATACGCCCGTATTGAGGAAAGGGTTGATAAAATGATAAGCGCAGGCCTGGTGGGGGAGGTAAGAGACCTTCTGTCCAGGGGATACTCTGAAAATCTGACCTCCATGCAGGGCCTGGGATATAAAGAGATAATACTTTTTTTAAAAGAGAAAATATCATTTGACGAAGCTGTGGAGCTTCTTAAAAAAAATACCAGGCGCTTTGCCAAAAGGCAGCTGACATGGTTTGGAAGGGACAGCCGCATAACATGGATTGACGTGGGAGAAAGAGATATTGAAGAAGTAACGTCAGAAATTACACAAACTGCAGAAGGAGTATTAAAACCGGCGTCGAATGTGTTTTAGGTAGAAAAAAATACCAACGGAGGGACCCACATGACCAAGACACAGATAAATCTACAGGATGCATTCTTGAATCAGGTAA
>JBMOPC010000108.1:0-43667 GCA_049323915.1 Bacillota bacterium | reverse complement strand
CAAGTCGGTAACGGTTAAATTTTCTCCTCCTCGGGAACGTTCAGTGTTACGTCTCCCGCCGGCCACTCCTGCCGAGGCACTGATGTGGATACTAAAAGGAAAATTTGTTTGCGCAATCTTAATTACTAGCATATTGGCCAGTTCTCTAGCTTTTATTTGAGTCTCAGGCCATACAATAGCAAATTCGTCCCCTGCATACCTGCACAGGTAACCACTATCAGGTACATTTTTCCTTAACAAATCTGCAACCTGCTTTAAGATTTGGTCTCCTATGACATGGCCAAAATCTTTGTCGACTTTGCCAAAATTATCAATATCAACAAATATAAGGGCTATTTCAAGGTTGTTTTGCAAAAGTTCAATTGCCTTTTGATAAAGCCATTCCGATCTGGGAAGTCCTGTCATTGGATCTATATATTTCCCAATCTCAGCATAAACTTGTATTTGGTTTATAACACCAACTACTCTCCCAAATTCTAATACGATAAGTCGTTCAATCTGGTATTGTTCAAGGAGTTCCTTGGCTTCCCAAAGAGAATTCTGGGGGTGGATTACTATGGGATCTCTAGTCATGGCATCAGCTACCAACCGGTTAGGATGAGCTTTACGAACATCCCGGGAAGTAATAATTCCAACTAAATGTTCATTATCTACTACAGGTAAACCACTTACCCGGAATTGTTCCATAATATTTACCACTGAGGAAACACTCATCAATGGTGTAACCGTCCGCACTTCTTTATTCATGATATCACTAACTGCCAACATTTTTTTATCTCCTACATTTTAAAGGTCAATAGCCTTATTAACAGTTATAACTATTTTTACTTGAGCTTTTATAACCATGTGCTCGGTGGTTATTTGCAACCCTTCATCCAAGATAATAGGAATTAGTTTCTCTTTAGGAATCAATTTCATGAGTGATTTGCGAATCACAATTGCTTCCAGAGGACCTTCTTCCACAGGAATAACCTCATATTGTTCCGGTGAAAGAGCGTCGATCATTCTTCTGGCGGCCTCCGGGCCAATTGGAGCCCTTTTTCCAACCAGTAACACATCCTGCATTGGCGGGATCTCAAATTCCGTCAATCGGACTGTAACTTCTGCCGATCTACTGTTTTCCCTTTTCAAAGCATCTGCAGCCATTTATTCTTCACCTCACAGTATTCTCAGGTTCTAGCTGATGTTACCGGTGGGAAATAATGAGCCAATTTCAAAATTCCAAACCCTTTAAACAGAAGGGATATGAGGTGGCTTAAAAGAGCCCTTACCCATCACATAAACCTGGAAAATATGACATAAACCGCTAAAAAAGGAGGTTTCGCCCTTTGGCTTATAGAAGTGTTATGTTGCACAAAAAACACACACAAGCAAGGTGAAACCCCTGTTATGTATGTTCTGGATGAAATGCTTTTTCCCTTTGAAGTTTTGGTAGAAAACTATTCTGAAGAGGACAAGATTTTTCAGGTCATGACAGTTCCGATTTGCCCGCCCATGAAAAGGCTGTTAAAAGCAGTGGTACCGGCGCAAACTATGGACATCGCACTGCCTCTACCGGAGAAGCGGAAATGTTTTACGGCTACAAAATACACCTTGCGGCTGCAAATACTGACATCGGCCCGATACCTGCAACCGCCAGGGTAGCCCCGGCCAACTGCTCCGACGTGGAAATTGCTCCTGTAATGATGAAGGAGGCCTGTGATTTTCACCGGAATGTACTGGGCCGAAATCCTTTATATTATATCCTGGATGCCAGCTACGACGCCGGCTACATATACCAACAGGCACTTGACCAGGATGGCCAGGCAATTATCAAACTGAACCTTCGGGGACATGGGAACAAGTCAACCGGGTTCACAGAAAACGGCACCCCCTACTGCCCGGCAGGACACCCGATGGCCTACTGTGGCACGGAAAAGAAAAAGTTGCTCAACAAATTCCGCTGCCCCAAGTCCTGCGGCCAGGAAGTTAATTGCCAGAATGAATGTGGTTGTGACAACTTATATGGTTACACCAAAAGAATATCCATTAAGGAAAACCCCAGGCTGTTTTGCAGCCCACACAGGGACACTCACAACTGGAACGAACTTTACAGCCAGCGCAGCTCCATAGAGCGGTTGTTTTCCGTACTGAAAACACACCTCAATATGGATAAACTGACCAGAAGAGGGATAAATAAAGCCTTTGTCGATGTAATGTTCTCCCTCATTGCATTCCTGGCCGGTACAGCGGTACAAATTCAATATTGTAAAGCTCTGAAGGCTGCATAGCTTGTACCGGTAAATTATGGTAGTGCTTGCACTCAGGGGTTTTTCTGTTCTTTTTTAAAGATCATATGTTCATATACGGGCAGCTCCCCTATGGGCTACTCTTTATAGGTAATAATTTTGCAGCTTATCCTATGGTACCTTTTTATTCCATCTGGTGATTTAATTTTGCAATTGGCACAAATAATGTTTAACCCCTGTCAATTAATCCCGGATTTTTAAGCCGGATTAAAAGTTGCCCCTCTTTGTTATTATAAATATAGAAGTAATGCTCTATTCGACATTTTATATAAAATTCCTTCCATTTGTGAGGTAAGAACCTTTTACTCTTCCTTTCCGGCCCTGCTTATGGTTAGCATTCCTCTTCCCCCGTCCCCCCTGTCTCACTTTATAAAGCGGATGGTTAAGGGATAGCGATAGTATTCTCCATTATTTGCTTCAATAGTGGCCCTGATGATAAACACGATATCCAAAACAAACAGCACAGCCAGCAGTATAAAGCCTATGAGAATAATCCCCAGCAGCGCAGATATTACGGCATATATAGTCATACTGATGTTGAAGTTCAATGCCTCTTTTCCATGGAAGTCGACAAGGGGGTACTCGTCCTTTTTAACTAGCCAGAGGACAAGCGGGACGATAATATTGCCGAAGGGTATGATGTAACCGCAAAACCCCCCAAGGTGACAGAACATTGCCCAGTTTTTCTCCTGATTGTTTCCCTGCATAAAACCAACTCCTTTTTAGCCACATACTTCTATGCCATAAACCCGTTGTCCTCCTCCCTGATGGGGAGAATGAATTGAGTCAGAGAACCTTCCCCTGACTCATTAAAAAAGCCTGCTGCATGAACTGCATGCAGCAGGCTTTTTAACAGCTTTTAGTATCTTGATGGCCGGTAGCAGTCTTTACAGTAAACCGGCCTGTCGCCGCTCGGCTGGAATGGAACCTGGGTTTGACTACCGCAGGCGGCACATACAGCCGGAAACATCTGCCGCTCCTGACGGGCATACCCGAAATCACGGCCTCCTCTTCTATTCTGGTTTTTCCGGGCTTGCCGGCATTCCGGGCAGCGGCCCGGATCATTTGTGAACCCCTTCTCTGCAAAAAATTCCTGTTCCGATGCGGAGAAAACGAATTCATTACCACAGTCACGGCATGTCAGTTTACGGTCCTGATACATTAACAAACCCCCTGAATTATTTTATCCATTGGAATTAGGAGTTTTAATCCCTAACCAATGAGAATTGCGAGAGGGAATATACCTAACTTATGGACATAGTTATGATATCACGTATCCTTTTAGTTGTCAAAATCTTTTCCATTCTCTGCCTGTCTCCGTCGTATAAAGATATTATCTCCTAAAGCCTTTAAATATTCCGTGAGTGCCCTTGCCGTTGCGGCTGCGTCAGCCACCACCCTCACATCCGAAAACTGAAAAATATCGGCGTTGGGATTGGTGTTGACGCTTATCACCAGACCTGAGTCCTTCATCCCCACAACGTGGTGGGTAGCCCCGGAAATGCCGAATCCCAGGTATACTTTGGGCCGTACGTATCTGCCGCTGGTCCCGATCATTGTATGCTCACCACGGGTCCAACCCTCGTCCAGGGCCGGACGGGTGCAGCCCACTGCAGCACCAAGCAGATCGGCCAGTTCCTCCAGCAACATCCAGTTTTCCCTGGACCCCACACCCCACCCTCCGGCAATAACCACTTCGGCTTCCTCAAGGGGCTTGCCGGAAATTTCCTCCTGCTGAACCTCCAGCACCTGTATGCGGCTGTCATCCAGCGGCATGTCCGGCCTGATCAAAACCGGCGCCCCGGCGCCAGCCCGTTCCAGGGGTTCGGCCCGGAACACCCCCGGCCTTACGCTGGCCATCTGAGGCCTGCTGCGGGGACACAGTATCTCTCCCAGAACCTTCCCCCCGAAGGCCGGCACCGACTGCACCAGCAGTCCCTGGCCGTTTATCCACAGGTCCGCGCAGTGTGCGGCCAGGCCTGTTTTCACCCTGGCGGCCACAGTGGGGGCAACCTCGGACCCCCAGGCGGTGGCCCCGATAAGAACAATCCCGGGCTTTTTTTCCCTAATCAATTCGGCCAGCACGGCTGAGTGAAGGTCGGTCCTGTGCTCCTCCAGCGAAGGGTGGCAAACCAGAACCACGCAGTCGGACCCATACCTGTAAAGGTCTGTAGTTTCCACTTCCTCATCGGCCCCGGTGGCCACCGACCAAACCGGGGGCCTTTGCCCATTTAACCCCTCCAGTTGTCCGGCCAGCGCCCTGGCCCTGGAAAGAAGCTCCAAAGCAACTCTGCGCGGGCGGCCTCCGTGTCGCTCGGCAATCACCCAGATTTCATTTTTATTCTCCACGTAACTGTCACCTCATAGCTGCAGGCCTGCTGCGCGGAATTTCTGCAGCAGCACGCCGGCAATTTCATCTGCGGCTCCCTCCAGTGTTTCGCAGCGCCTGGTCAAATCGGGCTGATATATTTCCCCGGCCCTGGTGGGCGACCCCCCAAGCCCCAGGAATTTTTCATCAACCGGCAGGTCCGGGGCTGAATATACATCCAGGGGCTTTTTGCCCGCCGATATCACCCCCATAAGAGAGGTAAACCGGGGCCTGTTGATGGTGCGCACCACCGATACCACCGCAGGAAGCCTTACCATGTAAACAACCCTGCACTGGTCCCGGGAGGTGACCACCTTAATCTGTCCACCCTCCAGCACTTCCATGCCGCAGGCGTGCATCAGGTGTGGGCAGCCCAACCATTCCCCCACCTGGGCCGGCACGTGGGAGGTGCCCCCATCGGCCGACTCGTTCCCGGCCAGCACCAGGTCAAAGGGCCCCAGCTTTTTGATGGCCGAGGCCAGCACCATGGAGGTGGCCAGTGTGTCGGACCCGGCGAAGTCCCGGTCCGACAGAAGAACGGCCCGGTCGGCCCCCATGGCCAGGGCTTCCCGCAGGTTTTGATCCGCCGCCGGCGGGGCCATGGAAATCACCGTCACCTCGCCCCCGCACTTTTCCCTAATCTGCAGTGCGGCCTCCAGCGCGTTTTTATCAAGGGGGTTTATAACCATGGGAATGCCCTCCCTGACCAGGGTCCTGGTTTTGGGGTCAATCCCCACCTTGTGATAGTGGTCGGGGCTGGGCACCGGTTTTATGCAAACCGCTATTCTCAATGCGCTCAATTTAAGCCATTCCTCCCCGTCTGTCATCTGGCATTTTACATCAGGCAAGGGCGGCGGCGGCCACAATCACCTTCATTATGTTGGAGGTGCCGGCCGAGGGCAGCCCTGCCAATCCGTCCCTTAAGCACCTTCCCGCCGGGTAATCGTTGAGAATGCCATAGCCTCCCATGTTGTCCATGTTTCTCTTGGCGGCCCTCACCACCGCTTCGCTGGCAAAGTACTTGGCCATGGCCAGATCAATGTCGCAGCGCTGCCTGAAGTCCTTCAGTGACAAGGCTTTATAGGTAAGAAGCCTGGCCGCCTCGTAGTCAATCCTTGACTCTGCGATGGAAAACTGAATGGCCTGAAGCGTCGCTATGGGCTTTCCGTATAGCGTCCTTTCCCTGGCGAACTTGACCATGTCTTCCAGGCAGGCCCTCAGTATCCCAAGGCTAATGGCCGACACGCCGGCCCTGCCAACCTCGCTGAGCCTCTACAAACTCCCGTACCACCTTACGCAGGAGATCCTGCTCTTTGCTAAAGCTGAAATCCATGAGAAAATACCTCCTTCTAAAGCTAATTCTGCTGTAATCACCGTCAGAATACAGAAGACAGGAGACAGAACAAAGAATGCCCAAGCCATTCTGGATTCTGGATTCCGACCCGCAATTCCGGCTCCCTAAGACTATAGCTATTTTTTCTTCTCCGGCTCGTTTATCTCTTCCGCTATGCCGGCCAGAGACCTGGCAAGCCCGGCGAATTTGTCCACCTGGGTGAGGGACCTCACCACCAGCCTCGCTCCGTCCGGTGACCCGCCCCCGTGCATGCACCCGGGCACACCCCCGCCGATGGTGAGCCATTCGCTGAGGCGGGCCGCCCTGAACCTGCTCTCGGCGGAAACGGGCCCGGCCTTCAGGTATTTCCGAACTATTTCACCACATTCAGGGCCGTAAAAGTCCCTGGCGGACGGGAGGCATCCAGTCTCCACAATGCCCCCACCTATTTCCTGGCAAAGCCTCTTGGTCTCGTAAGGCAGTATAGCCACGTGAACTTTGTTGGCATGGGCCAGCAGCGAGTCGGCCACCCATACCCCCGAGGGGTGGGCGAATCCCATGGTGATAGCCCCTATTCCCAGTCCGAAGGTGGTCTCATTGTTGACGGACATTTGCACCATTTTGTCGCCGAAGGTCCGGGCGGAAAGTCCGTTTGCCCTGGCCATAAGGGCGGCGGCCCCGATCATCATGTCGCCCTGCCCGGCAACGCAGGCGCCTATGCAGGCCCGGTAGTTGGCGGTGAAAAACTGTATGATCTTCCTGGTGTACTCAGCCTCCCCGCAGAGGAACACCCTCTCCCTGGGCACAAAAACATTTTCAAAGTACAAAAATCCCTGGGTAATACCAGTCACTCCGGGTACATCCTGGTCATCCAGCATTTCCCTCTCGTCGCTGGGGTGCCTGGCCTCCACTATGGTCAGGCCCTCAACATCCCGGGGCACGGCGAAACTTACCGCGAAATCTTCCTCCCCCGGGCCGTAAGCGGTGCCGGGTATAATAAAAATCTCGTTGGAGGCAGCCGCTCCGGCGATCATATGCTTGGCTCCCCGGACCACTATACCGTCTTCCCTCTTTTCCACCACCCTGACATTTACATCCGGGTCTTCCTGCTGGGCCGCCTTGAGCCCCCGGTTTCCCTTGGCGTCGGTGAGCGCACCGGCCACCACCAGACCCCTTTCCTGGGCGTGCAGTATCCATGACCTAAGTCTTGACTGGTAGTCGGTCCCGGCCTTTTTGTCCAGCTCCCAGGTGACCGCCCACATCACGTTGAAGGCGTTCCACCCGGCGCACAGCCCGCCGGTGCAGGTGCCCGTAAAGTGATACATGGCCCTCTTCAGACGTGAATTGCTAATCATATCTTCGGCGCAGGTCATAAGCGAATTGTGCCGGTGTATCTTCTCCCCCGTAAGGCCCGACAAAGTTGTAAACAATTCTGAATACTCCGGATTATGGGCCGCTTCGATTCCCCTGGCGTGGCTCTCTACCACCCTTTTTGTGGCCCAGTGGGCGGTTACGTCCTCGATCTTCTCCCCGAATTTGAAAATGTTGGGCCGCATGGCTTTGAGGGACTGCAGGTATTCCTCCCGGGTTTTAAGCGCCATGTCTATTCACCTTCCTTCCGAGCAAAGTTTACTGACTGTATATTTAATTATGCAAAACCAGTGCCATAGATACCGGCTGGCGGATTGGTGTCCGTATACTTATTAAACCCGGCCCAAAACGCCGCCAACCCTCTTTTACGGGCTGCAGCCATTATTCAGGGCGCCCGGAATTTATCACCGGCCGGAACCACGATGTTTTATTTTCATATATAAAATATACAGCAAGCAGCCTGTCTATATAATTTATATATTTTTGCCGGAGCCATACCCTCGGAGTGCCTGCTGGCTATTTTCAAACAGTGGAAACCCACCATTACATGGACCACTCCGTCCTACGCATGGTACATGGGGGAAACGGCCCAGATCCAGGGGTTTGACTTTAAAAAGGATTTTAACCTCAAAAAAATATTTGTGGCCGGGGAGCCGGGGGGTTCCATACAGGAAACCCGGGAGCAGATAGAGGCGCTTTGGGGCGCCGACCTGTACGATTATTACGGTCTGTCGGATATTTTCGGGGCGTGCGCCGGCATGTGTGAAAAAAAGGATGGCCTCCACTGGGCAGAGGACCATATACTGGTGGAAGTACTGGACCCCGACGCCGGAGAGGAAGCTGACGAGGGTCAGCGCGGGGAACTTGTGCTCACCTCGTTAAAAAAGAAGGCCAGGCCTCTTATAAGGTTCCGTACAGTCAGGAGACATCGTCTCCTGTACCACTGAGACCTGTTCCTGCGGGAGGACCAGCTTACGGCTGCACGGCATCCACGGAAGGCTGGACGATATGCTGATCATCAGCGGGGTAAACGTTTTTCCCAGTGACATTGAGACCGTTATCAGGAAAAACCCTGATATGTCCGGGGAGTACTGGTGGTCACCGAGGAAATGCATCTGGCCAAACTGACGGTTGAGGCCGAACAGTCGCCGCATTTCACCGGGGACATTTCCGGGCTGGCCCGGGAAATACAGAAAGAGTGCCAGAGCATACTGGGAATACGCCCGTCAATAAAAATACTGGAGCCCGGAAATCTGCCAAGAGCCACCCACAAGGCGCAGAGAGTGCTTGATTTGAGGAAAAAGAGATGACCCTGACCCGGCATCTACAATAATTGACACGCTGATAATATAACAATACACCAATTCGGAGGGGGATTGGGGGTTAAGGGCGTGGCCCATGAGTCTTTTAACGGCCTACGACATAAGCCTCAGCCACTGGTTGGTAAAGTACCCCCCGGTGATTTTCTGAAGGCGTGTTATGGCCGAAAGGGCGTTTTTTAGGAGCGACTGCTCTATAATACTCAGGTTATGAGGATTTATGTAGTTATCGGCCGGCTTTCCCTGCTTCACCTTTTTGAGGTTCTCTCTTATACGGATCATCATCAGTATTTCATAGGCGTTCTGCACAAATTCAACGTCTTCCCCGGGTAAAACCACGTTTTTCTTTATCAGGGAAAGCCTTCCCAGTGTGGATGACTCCGAAATCTCGTTTTTCACGGCGAATACACGGACGCAGTTTACTATATGCCTGCAGGCGCCCTTGAGATTGAGCTCATTTTTGTTGGGCCCGGATTTTTCGGTTACAAACCCTCCGAATATGGTCAGCGGGACCTTGACCTGCACTTCCTCCGCAGTTAAAAAGTGAGGGGCCTTAACGGGCTTTTGGAACACCTCGAAGATCTGCCCCCAGAGCTCCCTGGCCAGATCCTTTTGACCATACACCGGCCTGAAATCCAGCAGTATGGACAAAAGCCTTGTGTCTTCGGGCTCGGCCCGGGTAATCCAGACGCTGGCCACTTCCTTCCACTCACTTATGGAGCGGCACCACAGGGGATTGGAAGCCATTGTCCCTCCCTTGCACCAGTTAAAACCGGCCCTCACCAGTTCCTCCACCACCATGCCGCCCAGTATCCTGAAGTATTTTGCCTTTTCCGGGTCGCAGTCGGCATAGATTATGCCGTTGTCCTGGTCGGTGCGCAGGGTCTGCTCCTTCCTTCCGGCGCTGCCCATGTTAATCCAGCAATACCCGGCCGGCGGCCGGCCGTAGCCCCTGTTGATCATTTCCTGCTGGCACAGCTCAATTATCCGGCAGGTCAGGCGGTCGTGCATCTCAGAGATTATTTCAAACAGTTCAGGCACCGAAGCCCTTTCGGCCACCAGGGCGTTGAGGAGGTTATCCACTTCCTGCCCGTTCCTGGCCACCTCATCCAGGTCCTTGGCCGACTCGATCTTGTCGGTGACCCACAGGCTGCCGGTGCTCCTGGTCCTGATGAGGTCTCCCAGAGTAAGTATTCCGGCCAGCTTATCCTGATCCATTATGACCATGTGCTTTACCTGGTTTTTGACAACAGCCAGCAACGCCTGGAAATAGAAATTGTCGGACCTCAATATGACCAGCTTTTCTTCCATCACCAGGTCGGCAGTAAGGTTTTCCGCCTGCCAGGATGAACGGGTGAGTACCTTGTGCACCAGGTCTTTTTCGGTTACCAGTCCCACGGGGCGGCCCCCGTCATCCACCACCACCACCGAGCTGATCCTGTTTTCTGCCAGAAGGGATGCCACCTCTGACACATTTGCATGAACGGGGCAGGTAACCGGAGACCTTTTCATCAGATCCCCTATCCTTTTGCGCAGAAGAGGGGATTCCACAGTGCTGTAGGCATCATAAGACTGCTGGGCCACTGTTTCCTCATAAAGCATGCGCAGCCGCTCGGCAAGAAGGGCGGTGAAAAAGCTGGAAAACTCGGGGTGGCTGACAATTATCTCTTCTATCTTGTCTTTGGGCACCAGTATGCAGGTCATGTCCTCGGCCGCCCTCACCGCCCCCCCGTAGGACTTGTTGGTCAAAAGGGCGGTTTCACCGAAAAAATCGTACTGGCGGCGTATGCTGACAACAGTCTCCTGCCCCTTGCCGTCGGTAATTGTCACCTCTCCCTGACCGGAGGCAATCAGAAAGAGTATTTGCAGGCCCTTCTGGCCCTGCCTGAAAATGTACGCTCCTTTTGGGTAGTGTTTTACTTCGACGGTTTTAGCCAGGCCCGAAAGAAAACCGTCTTCCAGAGCGTTAAAAGGAGCGCAGGACTTTAATACCCGGAATACGTCAATGTCCATAAAACTGCTCCTGTTCAAAAAAGTTTTCTAAATCGGTATCTGGTATTTTTTCAGCTTCATGTAAAAAGTTCTCCTGCTGATCCCCAGGGCTTTGATGGCATTGCTTTTATTGCGGTACTTCTTGATCACCCTGTTGATCACTTCCTTTTCCAACTGCTCGACCAGTTCAGGCAGTTTAGAATTATTGTATATGAGGGACGGGCATTAAGCAACCATATTTATCCAAAAAAAATAACATAAAATAGCCGCCCTGTCGGGCGGGCTGGAACTCAGAACTCAGAATAGTGACAGCCTGCTTTAATAGCGACCTCAAGATGTCTGGATTGCATAGAAGCGCTTTTGCGATTTAGTACGTTAAAGCATCATATACTTTCCTTAATGAAAATAAAGGGGCTTCGCCCCTTCGGACGGTATAGACGTCCTACCCCCACTAAAGCAAGGGGGACGCCCCCTTGGAACCCCCGTGCTAGGAAATTATCCACAGAAAATCCCGAGCATCATTTCCTTAAATCTTAACAAGCAGGACAGTTTATTCCTGCTTGCAGTCAAAACTGCACCCCCCGCACTCCTTATGGCAGGGCTCAACCTTGATGACCACGTCGGCCTCGGACAGCCTGGCCCCTATTTTGCACTCCAGGTCCCTGCAGGTGTCGTAAATTACCTTTATGGGGAGATCCGCCGGAAATACCAGGTGCACGTCTATAAACCTCTGGGAGCCGGCCTTGCGGGTCCTCAGCTCATGGTAATTGAGGAAGTGCACTGAACTTTCTTCCAGCGTCTCTCCTATTATTTTGATTTCCTCATCCGACAGGCCCTCGTCCACGATAGCGCGGAAAGATTTCCTTATCAGGTCGTAGCCCGCTTTCAGTATAAATAGGGATACCCCCGCCGCCACCAGGGGGTCCAGAATCATGAGGCCTGTAACTTTTATAGCCCCCAGGCCGATCAAAATGGCCAGAGATGTATATACATCAGCCCTGAGGTGCCAGGCGTCAGCCTCCAGGGCCGGCGATCCGGTTTCCCTGGCCACCTTCATAAGTTTGCCGGATACAAAAACATTTACCACCACCGAAACCGCCATAGCCGCCGTTCCCAGTCCCAATGAACGTATTTCCGCCGGTTCGAAAATCCTTGAAACCGCCTCCACTATAACAACAACGGCGACAACGATAATAAGAACGGCCTCGACTATACTCCCCACATTTTCGAATTTACCGTGCCCGTACGGGTGCTCCCTGTCAGCAGGCTTGCTTGACTGGCGAATCGAGAGATAAGCAATAACCGAAGCCACCAGATCTATACCTGAATGCAAAGCCTCGGAGATAACGCTGACCGATCCCATGTGCAGTCCCACAGCCAGCTTTAAAACAGTAAGGCCCGAATTAGATGCAATTGACAGACGCGCCAGCTTAACCTTTTTATCCATCTCCGCCCCCTGCGATAATCCCGGACAAGCGGGTTAATAAACAAAAAACCCCGTGGCACAATCATAACGTCCCACGGGGCGAATTTCTGCCCGTTGCCTTGCGGCCCGGTCAAAAAGACCTGACAGATCTCTTTGATATTGAACAGCTTTCCATTAAAGGAATTTTAACACCGGCTCTTTTTCAAGTCAATACTATCAGGGCAACTGGTACAAGCCTGCAACTAAAAAAGGCCGGGCACTCAAATTTTAAAAAAACGCCGCCATGCCGCTTAATACCCTATGCGGGACTGAGGCGGCGTACATCAAGTTGTAACAAAAACGTAACAATTCGGCTCCGTTTTCGCAATACTTTCTGTCTAAACTATTATTAAGAAATTTTAAAGGAGGTATCCCAATGAACAAAAAATGGATTGCCGCAATAGTGCTGGTGGCCCTGGCAACCTTAATCGCGGTGCCGGTTTTTGCCGCCGAAACTCCCGACAACAAGTCGTGGTTCGACAGCAGGTTCGCGGCCAAAAGGGCTTACGTTGACCAGGCCGTAAAGGACGGAAGGATGACACAGGAACAGGGGGAGGCCTGGAAGAAACACCTTGACCAGATGTACAGCTTCCACCAGCAAAACGGATTTATCTGCCCCATGGGCGGCCCCGGCGGGAAAAGGGGCCAGGGCATGGGATCCGGCCCCGGCGGGGGTATGGGCAGGGGTGGCGGAATGATGGGGGGATGGGGCTTCAACCAGTCCCCGGCGCCGGCGCCGGCACAATAACGCCAAATAAAAAAACATCGCCCAGGCTGCCGGATTTCTCCGGCAGCTCCTTTTTATACCGGGGTAAAATACTCCCTCCCGAGAAAAAATAAACACATGCGTACAGAAAAGCAAACACTATCAACTTTCAAAGTGGCGGCAGCGTACATAGGCACAATAGTGGGGGCCGGCTTCGCCTCGGGGCAGGAAGTAATGCAGTTCTTCACATTTTTCGGCCTGGGAGGAATCCCCGCGCTGCTGCTGGCAACGGTCATGTTTGTTTTCTTCGGCTACATAATACTTGAGCTGGGCCGCAGGCTTGAGGCCAGATCACATCTCGAAATAATGCGTCATGCCGGCGGGCGCTTCATAGGGCAGGTAATAGATTATGTAATCACCTTTTTCCTGTTTGGTGCGCTTACCGCCATGACAGCCGGGGCCGGGGCCATCTTCGCGGAGCAGTTCGGGCTGCCGTATATTCTCGGCAGCCTTGTAATGGCGGCCGCCACGGTCTTTACCGTGCTTCTCGGAATACACGGAGTAATAACGGCCATAAGCTTCGTGGTCCCCTTTCTGCTGCTGTCGGTGCTGGGGATAAGCATAGCATCCCTTATGTCCGGGCCTGTCAGCATTGCCGAAATAAACCGCTGGGCCGCCGCAGCCAGGCCTCCGGTGCCGTTATGGCCCCTTTCGGCAATAGTCTACGTTTCCTACAACCTGGTGCTGGGGGTGGCCGTGCTGGCGCCCATGGGCAGATTGGCCCGCGATAACCAGGATATACTGAAAAAAGGGGCTTTGTACGGCGGAATAGGACTGGGTATAGGGGCGCTTGCCATCAACATGGCGCTATTGACCTTTGATCCGGCTGTTTCCGGCTACCAAATCCCCATGGTCCGCATTGCCGCCGGACTGTCTCCCCTGGTTCAAAGCGTGTACAGCATAATTCTGCTGGCCGAGGTTTACACCACAGCGGTGGGCAGCCTGTACGGCTTCTCTGCCAGAGTGGCCGACCCTGAAAAGGGGAGTTACAGGTGGATGGTGATAGGGGCCGGCATTGCCGCACTGTTCGCGGGACAGCTGGGTTTCACCAACCTTGTGCGGGTGCTTTACTCGGCAGTGGGTTATGCAGGGCTTTTAATGCTGGGCGGGCTGGCTTACGGATATCTAAGAGGGCGGCTTGTCCCGCAGCCGGCCTTTAAACCCGGCCCGGAAGAAAAGAAATAACATAACTCAAACCGCATTCAATCCACAGAGGGCACAAAGAACACAGAGATACAGCACCCATAGGCAAAAAAACATTAAAGACCTCTACGAGCAGCCGTAGAGGTCTTCCTGTTTTCACTAAACAATTTGTTTTCAGACTCTCATTTGACGCAGCTTCTCAACCCTTTCCTCAATGGGAGGGTGCGTGCTGAAAAGCCTTGCCACCGAAGCCCCGGAAAGGGGGTTCACTATAAAAAGGTGCGAAGCCGCCGGGTTGACCTGCATTGGTATGCGGTGGGCCGCCGACTGCAATTTCAGCAGGGCGTTGGCCAGTCCCGCAGTAGATCCGGCGATCTGGGCCCCGGTGGCGTCAGCGCCGTATTCCCTGGAGCGGGATATTGCCATCTGAATGATCATGGCCGCAATGGGAAATACAATGGCCATAATCAGCGCCCCCACAATGCCTCCGCCCCCTTCCTCATCG
The DNA here is from genome assembly GCA_049323915.1 of Bacillota bacterium. Taxonomy (GTDB): domain Bacteria; phylum Bacillota; class Desulfotomaculia; order Desulfotomaculales; family Desulfocucumaceae; genus BRHc4a. The sequence continues at coordinate 29,117 of JBMOPC010000108.1, read as the reverse complement.
TCTCCACGGCCCATGCCGAAAATGGCCCCCCACTGCAAGGCGTTTCCGATCATTGAAATGGCGCCGGCAAAAGTGGCCGCTATGGTGCCCACCAAAACATCCCTGTTTTTAATGTGGGCCAGCTCGTGTGCCAGCACACCTTCAATCTCTGACCGGTTTAAAAGCCTCATTATGCCTTCGGTTACAGCCACAGCGGAATTGGCCGGGTTGCGGCCGGTGGCGAAGGCGTTGGGCTGGTCCGAGGGAGTGACATAAAGCCTGGGCATGGGCAGACCCGCCCTCTGGCTAAGCCTCCCGACCATTTCATAAAGCTCCGGAGCCTCTGACTCTGATACCGGGTATGACCTTGTCATTTTTATGGCAATCTTGTCACTGTAAAAATACCCGAAGAAATTCATGGCCAGTGCGATCAGGAAAAACAGAAACGCGCCGAAATTACCCCCGATGGCATTGCCCATCAGAACCAGCAACACTGTCAGCACACCCATCAACAACCAGACCTTCAGGGTATTCATTTAATAACACCTCCGTAAAAATTAGGTAAATATTTAAACACCAGAATTCTAATCTGTGGTGATCTTGGTAGTTTCCCTCCCCCATCTCCATATTAGTATTGACATTTTACTCTGCTGTTTTTCTTCGGGGTGCCGTATATTTCACGGCATATAAAAAAGGCCTTCAGCACCAGTAAAATGATGGCAAAAGGTCTTGCTAACAACTCAGATCTTTGTTGCATTCCGAAGTTGCCGGCATAGCCGAGGAGAATTCCCCTGTGATGTCGGCTGATGCAGTTAAAGCTACTCCCCTTATGGGTATTATTATACCTGACCTCATATGGACCTGCAAGGGAAGAAAAAAGCATATAAAACGCTCAATTCCTTTTTTATACCCGGTTTGAAAACACTATATCCATCTTTTTACGCCAAACATGCCCGTGTTTATTCTAACTTGCCCTTCCGCCTATTTGTCCTTTTGGCGGGTCCCCTGCTTATAACATTCCCTCTGGCCAGGGATGCGAAAACCCCGGCGAAGCAAAAGGCTGTAAAAACAATAAAAGCGGCCCTTGAGCTTTTAATCAGCAAATCGGAATAGGCCGGGCTTAACTTAACGTTACCCACATAGAAGGCAATTGCCAGTGTCACCACGGCCATGCTGACGGCCTGTCCGGTAAGCCTCATGGTGCCCAGTGCGGATGAAGCCACCCCGTAAAACCTTTTTTCCACCGAACCCATCACGGCATTGCTGTTGGGCGACGAAAACAGCGCAAACCCTGTTCCCAGGAGGGCAAGGTTCAGCATCACCAGCCAGATTGGCGTAACGGCGGTCAAAAAGCAAAAGAAAAACAGGCCCAACGTGGTAAGGGCCATCCCCCAGGAAGAGACCACCCTGGGCTCAACCCGGTCGGAAAGCCTTCCGGCAAAGGGAGACAGCAGTGCCATTATAACCGGCTGCGCGAGAAGTATCAGCCCGGCAGTCTGGGAATTAAAGCCAATTACCACCTGAAGGTACAGCGAAAGCAGGAATCCGGCGGCGAAAGTGGCGCTGTAATTGATCAGTGCCGCCAGGTTGGAAAAGGCGAAGGTGGGGTTGCTGCTGAAAAGCCTCATGTTTAAGACGGGATATTCCACCTTCATTTCATATCTTATGAACAAAACCATCACAACAATACCCGCCAGCAGCACGTAAACTGCCCACCAGGCGTTGGCCACCGAGGAAATGCCGTACATGAACATGACCAGACCTGCGGAATAGAGCACCGATCCGGCCAGGTCGAATTTTTCCCCCCTGGCACCGGCCCACTCGCCCTTGAGCTTTGAGTATGTAAAATAAACAATGAAAAGCCCTGTAATGAAATTAAAGTAAAAGATGGACTGCCAGCCCAGGTTGTGGGTCATAAGCCCCCCCAGCACGGGCCCCATGGACAGACCGGCATAAACCGTGGCCACCGTTATTCCCAGCACCCTGCCCCTTTCCTGGGGAGGGTAAACCGAGGTAAGTATAGCCATGCCGGTGCCGAAAATCATAGCGCCTCCCACCCCCTGCAGTATCCTGAAAAAAATCAGCCACTCCACCGACCGGGACAACCCGCAGAAAAGAGACGAAAGCGAAAAAAACAACATTCCGGCAAGAAAAATCTTTTTACGCCCTATTATGTCGGCCAGCCTTCCGAAAGGCACCAGGAATACAGCCGAGGCCAGCAGGTAGCCGGTAACCACCCAGCTTAAGAGTATGGCGCTGCTGCCAAAGTCCTTTCCTATGGCTGGAATGGCCAGATTTATCGCGCTCCCTACAAACGGCGTAAGGAAGGATGCCATGGCAGCCACCAGCAGTGTGTATTTTTTTAAATAAGCATCCTGGCTCATGATCTGCCCCCCGTTTCAGTCGCTAGTCGTCAGGCGCCAGTCATCCCGGCTTATCCGGAAAGCTGTCCTCTTTCTCTTTCCGGGGCGGCCTCGGGCCGAAATACTGGTAATAATTGCACTGTATCCTGCCGTTGTAAAGCTTTCTTTTTTTGTCGGCCTTCCGTCCGAAAAGACTTTCAAAACCGGGGTGAGCGGTAAGTATATAATAAGACCACGTATCCAGACTGTTAAACACCGGCCCCATCTCCCTGTAGAGCCGGTCCACCCCGGGCATGTCTCCCAGTCTCATGCCGTACGGGGGATTGCAGATTATATATCCGTACTTGTGCCTGGACCTCAGTTCAGACACCGGCTTTGCCTGAAAGGAAACCACTCCCTCCAGCCCGGCCTGGCGGGCGTGATACCGGGCGAGGCTCAAAACCCGCTCATCAATGTCAAATCCGTGAACATGTATTTTCAGGTCCCGGGTAACCAGGTCCCTGGCCTCCTCCCTGGCTTCCCGCCAAAAAGACTCCGGAATAACCTGCCATTTCCCGGCATCAAACTCCCTGTTCAGTCCCGGCGCAATATTCAGGCCTATTAGGGCGGCCTCTATGGGGATGGTGCCGGAACCGCAAAAGGGGTCAATCAGAGCCCGGTCGGGATGCCAGCGGCTCAGCATCACCATGGCCGACGCCAGTGTTTCTTTCAGTGGAGCTTCGCTGCCAAGCTTCCTGTAACCCCTTTTATGCAGCCCGGCGCCGCTGGTGTCAATGGTAAGGGTGGCCATATCCTTCAAAAGCGCCACTTCCACCCTGTAGCGGGGCCCGCTTTCCTCGAACCAGTTTTTTTGGTACATTTCCTTCATTTTTTCAACAATTGCCTTTTTAACAATGGCCTGGCAATCCGGTACGCTGAAAAGCCTGGAACTTACTGATTTACCCTCCACCGGAAAGCTGGCGCTTGCCGGTATCCAGTCGGGCCAGGGAAGCGCCTTCGTCCCCTGAAAAAGCTCTTCAAAGGTCTCGGCCCTGAATTCCCCCATTTTTACAAGCACCCTGTCGGCAGACCTCAGCCACAGATTGACCCTGCATATGGCGGTTAAGTCGGCGGCAAAGGTCACCTTTCCGTTTTCCACGGCCGTGTCGTCATACCCCAGTTCCCTTACCTCCCGGGCTACCACCGCCTCCAGCCCGAAAGTGGATGTGGCTATAAGCTGTATTTTTTTCATATATACTCCCGGTTCTTTTTGCCCTTTATTGACTTCTCTATATAGAAAGATTTTTCCTTTCTCCATTCCGGCCATGCAGACAGCCGGCGTTAAAACTTTTCATTGTGCACGGGATAACATAGGGAAAGAACAGGTAGATGTTAAATGGGCCGATGTACTCTTCTTTATCTCTATCCATCCTTTTAACATGGCCGGCATGGAATACCACCATACTTGGAAGCGAACTTTGTGCTAATACGGGGTGGAATTATATGGTTTTTTGCTAAAGCCCGGACAATATCACTCTACCCATCACCCGTCCAAAAATCTGGGCCGCCCTCGTCCCCCCCCAAGTCTTGAGATAGTGGTCCAGGTCCATGTCCTTTTCGTCGTACCCCACCCACACAGCACAGGTATACCTGCCCACATACCCCACAAACCAGGCGTCCTTGTTCCCCCTTATACCCTTATACTGGCCGCTGTCCGGAAGCTCGGTGGTCCCCGTCTTTCCGGCCACCTCATACCCGGCCACAGCGGCTTCGGTGCCTATGCCGCCCCGCACCACCGACTTCAGTGCGTCGGTCATCATTGATGCAGTGTCCGGCTTCATTACGGGGACGGGCTGCGGGGGCCTGTAAACAACCTTTCCTGATGAGTCCTCAATCAGGGTGATGGCGCGGGGCGGGTTATAATAACCTCCATTGGCAAAACAGGCATAAGCTCCGGCCATTTCCAGCGGGGTAACCCCTCTGGTGAGACCCCCCAGGGCCAGGGCCAGGTGCCTGTCCCTTTCATCAAGCTTAATCCCAAGCTTTAAGGCAAAGGAGTATCCCGGGTCAATCCCGATGCGGTCCAAAAGCCACACCGCCGGGAGGTTTCTAGACCACTGCAGCGCCCTCTCCAAAGTAATGCTGCCCCAGAAATCATCGTCGTAATTGCGGGGAGAATAGCCGCCCCAGCTGCGGGGCATGTCCTCCACCATGGAATCCTGGCGGTATCCCAGCTCAAATGCCGGCCCGTAAACCGCCACGGGCTTTAACGTGCTTCCCGGCTGTCTTTTCATCTGGGTAGCCCTGTTAAAACCCCTTGTAGCCCCATAGCTCCTTCCCCCCGACATGGAGATTATTTCACCCTTTTCACTGTCCAGCAGCACAAGGGCGTTCTGAATTCTATCATCCTGAAAGTATTCCCCGGCCAGAGCGCTGTCCACCAGCGACTGCACATACGGGTCATAAGCCGTCCTTATCCTTAAGCCCCCGCCGAAAACAGCCTCCTTCCCCACCAGCCTGATGGCCTCATCCACAACATGGTCAATATAATAGGATTCCCCGGCCTTTTTGTCGTTTTTGTTCCTGTCCCGCAGCTCCAGGGGCGCCTGGCGGGCCTCCTCGGCCGCCTTCCAGTCCGCATAGCCCTGGGCCACCATTTTATCCAGTATTACCCCGCGCCGCCCTTTCACCCCTCTGGGATGGGTATACGGGTTGTAATGCCCCGGGGCTCTGGCCATCCCGGCCAGAGTTGCAGCCTCGGAAAGCGTCAGGTCCTTCACATCCTTATTGAAATAGTACTTTGACGCTGCCTGCACCCCATATGTCCCTTCCCCGAGATAGATGCCGTTCAAGTAAAGCGCCAGTATCTGGGATTTGTCGTGAGAGTATTCAAACTGGAGGGCCATGATAGCCTCCCGTATTTTCCTGACATAGGTTTTTTCGGAGGTGAGGTAGTATATTTTTATCACCTGCTGGGTGATGGTGCTGCCTCCCTGTACTATCTCCCCCTGGCGCAGATTTCCATAAAAGGCCCTTAATATTGCCTTGAGGTCAACCCCGCTGTGCAGGTAAAACCTCTCATCCTCAACTGCCACAAAGGCGTTGCGGACATGAACCGGTATTTGTTCAAGCGGAACCGGCACTCTGTTTACCTTCCCGTACAGCTCGCCTGTTATATTTCCGTGACGGTCATAAACAAAGGAATTGCTTTCCAGTGCCGGAGGTTCTTCGGGCTGGCTAACAACATAGTAGGAATAAATGTATATTGCTGAAAACTCCAGTATCAGCACAATCACCAAAAACAGCATGAATAATTTTATATACTTGGACAATTTCTCACCCGCCGTGACACCATATGACAGAAGGCTTCAAATATCATATATCATAATTATAGTAGCCGGTTTAAAAAACCTTTTTTTAGAGTTAAAGTGGGTCAGGAATATTTCTCCAGGGAAAAAAGGCGTAAAAAAAGCGCTCCGGGTTACGGGGCGCCCTGCTGTTACAAAAATATCTCAATCCCTTTTTATCTCTATGGTTTTATACCCGGGCTCACCGGGCATCAAAATCCAGGCCAGCAAATAAAAGATAACCGGAATGCCGTGAAAGACCAGGGTCAGCAATATAAGAACCAGCCTTATAATGGTGCTGTCCATTCCTAAATAACGGGCAATCCCGCCGCATACTCCGGATAGTTTTTTATCAAAATCTGAACGATACAGCTTCTTCACGATATAATACCACCTGAAAAAATGTTCAAATCAATATTATTATAAATTATTAACGGCTTCCCGGTCAATTTTCAGAATAACGGCGCAATTGTGATATAATTATATAATCAATTTGATGGGGGTTGTTTGGATGGACATAAACACCGAGCTTAACTATATGGCCATGAGCCTGGGGCTGTACAAATTCGGCTGCGCCCCGGTACCAGCGTATGAAAGCGCCCCTCCGGGCCACCGGCCCGGCGATATTTTGCCTGAAGCCAGAAGCGTCATTACCTTCGCTTACAGGCTCAATAACGGCGCCTTAGAAAATCTCCCCGGAACAAGAAACCAGTATATGCTGGAGTTCAACGCAGTGAACCAGATACTGCTGCAGGCGGCATATAAAATCACACGGCTTTTGGAGGACAGGGGGTTTTTAAGCATAGGGCTGGGGCCCGAGGCCGATATAGGCGACTATCCCAGGCTGAAGGCCGATTTTTCCCACAAGCACTCGGCTGTAATCTGCGGCATCGGAAACTTCGGGATAAACAATCTTCTACTGGCAGGAAAGGCCGGCCCCAGGGTGAGGCTGGCCTCGGTACTTACTACGGCGGAGCTTAAATACAGTAACACTCCTTCTGAAAACAACTGCATTTCGTGCGGCCAGTGCGTGGAAAACTGCCCGTCGGGGGCCCTCGACCGCTGGGAGGGCAACTATTCCCCCCAAACCGGATGGGTTATAGGCAAAGAAAGGTGCGCCCACTTCATGTTTGTCACCAATGCCGGAAAAAGGTGCGGCATGTGCATCGCGGCCTGCCCGGTGAAGAGGTGAGAGGCGGGAATATTCAGAGGTCTGATGCTGGAAGTTGGAAGTAGGATTGGAAGGGGGGCGGTCATCCAACTGCCCCCCTTCTCACTATATTCTGAATTCTATCTATTAAGAGCCCTTTCCATTATACCGTATATGCGGTCCACCATCTTAATGCGGTTTCCGGGAAGGCCGGCCGCCAGGAAGGCGTTATCGGCAATCTGTTCCACGCAGGATTTAAGGAAGCCCTCGTCTGCGCCTTCGCCCCGGAGCCTTGCCAGCCGCACTATAACCCTGTTCCTGGGGTTTATCTCCAGCACCTTGGGCCCTATTCCCCCAAAGTCCTTGTTGGCGGCCTGAAGTACCCGCTGCATGCTGGTGGTCATTATATGATCCGGGTTTACCACCACGGCGGGGCTGTCCACCAGCCGCCGCGACTCCCGCACCTCGCTCACCACATCACCCAGCAATTCCTTCATCCAGGCGGTAAGTGACGAGATTTCGCCGGCGGCAAGAGAGTCAGCGCCTCCGCCCGCTGCACTGTCTTCCTCGCCGCCCGATGCCGGGGGCAGTTCCAGATTGGCCTGGTCTGCCGATACCAGCCTTTTGCCCTCAAACTCGTTCAGCGAGGTCATGACGAAGTCATCAACCGGCTCCAGCAGGTAGAACACCTCGATATCCCTTTGCCGGAACGCCTCAAAATACGGCCCTGCCTCTATAGCTTGCCGTGAAGGCCCGTTAATGTAATAAATCATATTTTGCCCGTCCTTCATGCGGGAAACGTAATCGGACAGGGACACCATTTCCCCGTCCCCGGTCCTGCTTGACTCAAAGCGGAGCAGCTTGGCCAGCTGGCTGCGGTTGTCCGGGTCGCTGACACACCCTTCTTTTATGAACATTGAAAACTTTTCCCAGAAATCCTTATATTTCTCCTTATCCCTGGATGCCTCATCCTCAAGGAAGGAGATTATGCGCCTGGTCAGGAATTTGCCCATTTTTTTCACCAGCCGGCTGTTCTGGGCTGTCTCCCTGGAAATGTTAAGGGGCAGGTCCTCGGAATCCACCACACCCTTCACGAAACGCATGTACTCGGGCAGTATATCCCTGGCGTTTTGCTGTATTAAAACCTTTCTGCAGTACAGGTTGACCCCTGGGTCCAGGCGTCCGAAGCCGAAGCTTTCCATGTTTTCCCCGGGTATGAAAAACAGGGCGTTTAGCTGTATAGGGGCGTCGGAGGACAGGTGCAGGCGGTAGGTGGGATCGGAAAATGAGTTGGTCAGAAATTTGAAAAACTCATTATACTCCTGGTCCGTTATCTCGTTTTTATTGCGTGTCCAGATGGCCTGAACGGTATTAACCTTCTGTCCGTTCACCGATATATTAAAGGGTACGAAATTGGAGTACTGTTTTATAATCCTCTTGATCCGGTCCTCCCTGGCGTACTCACGGTCATCCTCTTTAAGCGAGATAATAATTCTGGTTCCCCGCTGCAGCCCCTCCGCAGGTGAAATGGCATACCTGCCCGCCCCGTCCGAAGCCCATTCAACTCCTTCGGCGCCGGGACTGTATGAGCGGGTAAGCACACGAACACCGGAGGCCGCCATAAACACCGAATAAAATCCCACACCGAACTGGCCTATCAGGTGGGCCTCCTTCCTGTCACCCCCGGCCAGCCTTTTCAAAAACTCTCTTGAGCCTGAGTGTGCTATGGTACCCAGGTTTTCCACCAGCTCATCCCTGGTCATGCCTGTGCCGGTATCGGAAATGGTCAGGGTATTGCTGTTTTCATCAGTCTCAATAGAGATTTCCAGCGGGAGGTCCTTGTCCACATAATTGCCGTCCATCAGCGAGAGCAGACGAAATTTTTCCAGTGCGTCCGATGCGTTGGAAACCAGCTCACGGACAAAAATCTCCTTTTCGGTATAAAGGGAGTTGATGACTATATCCAGAAGCTGCTTTACCTCCGCCTGGAATTCCAACTCCTGATACTCTTTTTTAATACCGGCAGCGTCCATCAATTTTCATCCCCCTTAAATAATTTTTATTCTATGCCCCGGCCCTGACTTTTAAGAAAATCAAGCAGCTGGATAAACTGCATGTTTAATAGTTCTGCAAAGGAAACCCCGGTCTCCCTTGATCTTTTCTCTATGACCGGAATCTGCCCCTGCAGGTATCTGGTGATTATAAATTCTACAATATCATCTTCAGGAACACCTGACTGCCGGGAAAAATCCGCCAGTTTCTCCTCTGCTTCCTCGTTTAAAACAAGCTCAAACCCCTTTTCCTGATCCATGCAGATACCCCTTCCCTTGTTTGAAACCCTGCTTCCAGTTAATAATTATAATAAAACACACCGCAATAAGCAATTATTTCCGGCTACATCAAGCCTACCGGAGCATTCTCTTTTTTTTCGCATAATTATATAAAAGAAAAACCGCTTTAAAAGCGGTTACATTGTCGCACCTGGATTCCGGCTTCTTTATTCTGGCGGGAAAGGCTGTCATAGAAGAAATATCAAACCATCCCGCCGTACCGGGAAATAATTTTTTCCGCAGGCCCAATATTCTCCTCGGTGGTTACAAGAGTTAGGAGAAATGCCTTTCCCCCGGCAACACCGTAATTATAGTTTCCGATTCCGCTTGCCGAAGGGTCTGCGGCCAGGAGCACCCTCTCAGAGTCGCTCAGCTCCCCGCCGGTGCCGTCGGAATAAAGTGTTGGGCCGATCCCGGTAACGGCACGGTTGATGGGGTTGTTTACATGACTGTCGGCGGTGGTGCCGTAGCGTGAAACCCGGTCAACCTGCGGGCGGTCATATCCGGAGCTTTCCAGTGCGCCGGCCGCCTCCCTGGCGGCGTCGCCGGAAGGGAAATAGGCAAGGATGGATCTTTCTCCCGGTGATAACTGCATGCAAAACACCTCTTTTTAAAGGTCCCGCAAACTATACCATCCTTTGAATGCCGTCGGCGTTGATTTTATTGCTGCCGCTTGGAACGTAGGTTTTGCAGCATGTGGACATGCAATTGCCCGCAGTTTGGGGGGTGAGCTGTTTTGCCATGGTGGCGTCAATCCGGTCCGGCTTGGCGTTTGCAAAGCTGTCGGTGGATACAAGAATCTCGTTTGCCTTGCACATATTGCCGTGAGACCAGTAGTGGCAGTCGTTGACAATGCAGTGAATGTGTTGGTTCATCTAATTACACCCCTTTGTTGTTTTTTAAAAACCATAATTATTTTTGCCGGGGCGTAAAAATTTATGAATTTAAAAATCAATAGTTCGATAAGTGCCAACCAATTTACCTGTAGTGCCTTTTCAGTTCCGAGGCATAAACGGACCCGACAGTATGGCGGTTTTTGTCCAGCCAGTCACTCAACATTGTTTTACCCGTGGCCTGCTCCCGTGAAACCAGCAGCCCGGCCATCAATCCCCTCACCTCGTCCCCGGTAAGCACCACGTCCTTTACCATAAGACCCACCAGGCCAGAAAGGAAAAGGGCCAGGCCTGGCCTTAAATGCACAATCCTGGCGCGGCTTTTCACCTTTTCTGCAATAAGATTCAACAGTTGATTAAATGTATAAATCTCAGGGCCAACAGCATCGATGATACAGTTATCCTGCCTTTCGGAGGCATTAACGGCGATTTCCGCCATATCTTCCACAAATACCGGCTGCAGCCGGTACTCCCCGGTGCCGGGAACCACAAACACCGGGAATCTCCTGAGAAGCCACGCTATGTTGTTTATCAGTATATCCTCCGGGCCGAATATAACCGTTGGCCTTATAATGGAATATGACAGCCCCGAATTGACAATCTCCCTTTCCAGTATTCCCTTGCCCTTAAAATACGGCAGAGGAGATTCCTCAAAGGCGTTTGTGATGCTGACGTGGACTATCCTTCGCACTCCGGCCCTGGCAGCCGAATCAATGAGTATCCTGGTATTCTCCACCGCTGTGCCGTAGGTGACACCTCCGTAGGGAAACCGGACCCAGTATGTGTTGAAAAAGGTTGTGGCCCCACGCATGCTCTCGGCCAGACGATCCGGATTGTCGAAACAGAATGGAGCGATGCTTACACGGTCCCCGAAGGTGTTGTCCCTTCCGGGGTGGCCTGTGAGAGTCAAAACCCTTTTTCCGGATGAAATGAGGCGCCGGGTAATATATTTTCCGGTATAGCCGAATGCCCCCGTCACGACGCAAAGTTCCTCCCTGTCCACATTACCCCCCCTACTTGTCATCTACATTCTGACCCGCAATTCCGGCCCCTGCGGCTACAATGAACATCCCTGCCGCAGCCTTAAGCCTTTCAGGGCCCATGGCCAATGCCGCCTCCACCATTCCATCCAGCAGCCGGTAGAATTCCTGCAGAGAACGCAAACGGTCCATTACGCTTTCCCTTTCGGCCGAGGGCTCCCCCTGGGCGGCCAGCAGTGTACTTTCCTCCAGCAGTGTAAATGACTGTTCAAATTCCGGCTTGTGCCTTAAACCCAAAAAAATGTGCACAATCTTCCAGAAATCGGTTTCAGCCTCAAAAAACACCCTGCGGTCTCCCTTCTGCCAGGACCGGCGCACCATCCCCAGCTGCTCCAGCTGCCGGACCGACACACTGACATTGCCCTTGGTGACACCCATCCTTTTGGCAACCTCTTCCAGGGATAACGGCCCCGTACTTAATAAAAGCACGGCGTATATCTCCCCCACCGTCCTCCCCATTCCCCAGAATGCGCTCTGGCGGCCAAGGGCCTGAATAAGCGTATCCCGAGCCCCGGACAGTTTTTCGTCCAACAAACCCACCACCATTCATCGTATAGATCTTTCTAAACGATTAATACCATATATACAAATAAAATACAATAATATATAATCCTACAAACCTTTTTTTTGATAGTAATTCCTTTATTAAACACCCCTCTCGATCTAACAAATCCTTAACCAGAGCTTAACATTCCTTTAACAGGTATTTTGCAACTGGCAAAGAATACAAAAACCTCGGACAAAAAAATCCTGTCCCTGATCAGGAGGCAAAAGCATATGAACAGGGCATTATCACTATGGGTGACAGTGCTGGTTATCATCCTGGCCACAGCCGGCTGCGGAAAAAATGTCGATGATAAAGAGAACAAAAAAACTGTTCTCAGAATAGCCGGTTCCACATCCATGATACCTGTTTCCGAAAAACTGGCCAGGGCATATGAAAAATTACGCCCGGGGATCAGAATTCACATTGAGGGTGGGGATTCCACCCTCGGCATAAAGGGAGCCGCCAGCAAAATAGTGGATATAGGTTCGGTGTCCAGGCCCCTGACCGCAGAAGAAAGCCGGATGCTTAAATCATACAAAATTACCGAGGACAGCATCAGCGTAATCGTAAACGAGAAAAACCCCGTCAACGCGTTGACAATTGATGAAATAAGGGAGGTATTCAGCGGCGGGATAAACAACTGGAGCCAGGTGGGAGGCTTTAACAAACCCATAACGCTGATCGGCAGGGAGCACGGGTCGGGGACTTACAGGGTTTTTGAGGATATAGTGATGAACAATACGCCGGCAAACGGAAAGGCGCTGGTTATGACCTCCACCGGGGCGGTGCTGGGCACCGTGGCGGGAGACTTTAATGCCATTGGTTATGTATCTTCAAACTATCACGCCGAAGGGGTAAGAAAGCTGGAGATACATACCGGGAACGACAAGTCTCTGGCGCTAAAGAGGCCTCTTTTGTACGTAACACCGGCAACCGCCGGTGAACTTGCGGCGGATTACATTGATTTCTGCGCTGGAGATCAGGGAAGGCAGATAATAGACAGCTACCTTGAAAAATAAGATTTAAGGGGAAACGACTATGTTTAATTTTAAAGGTCTGTTTAAGAAAAAACCAAATGTATTTTACGAGTACTTCCAAATTATAGCAAAAAATATAGTACTGGCCAATGACGCTTTCCAGGAGCAGATGAAAAACCTGGAAGATCCAATCAAGGCGGAGAATATATCGCTGCAGATAAAAACAGTGGAGCAGATGGGGGACCAGTATACCCACGAGGTAATACTGGAACTGAACAAAACCTTTATCACCCCTCTGGAAAGGGAAGACATCATGGAGCTCACACTCCAGCTGGACGATGTTCTGGACTGCCTGGAGGTTTGCGCATCCCACCTGGTGCTCTACAACATAAAGGAAATGGATGACTACATGCGTCTTTTCACCCGTAATATACAAATGTGTGTGCAGGAGCTCCACTCCGCCGTACAGCTGCTTACACAGAACAAGCTCAAGGAAATGACCAGGCACACCCACAAGATTAACGACCTGGAAAACGCGGCCGATGACCTGCTGAGGGACGGGCTGAGGACACTCTTCACCACTTATACCGACCCCATAGAAATAATGAAGAAAAAAGAGATCTACACCATGATGGAATCATTTTCTGATTTCTGTGAAGATGTGGCAGACATACTGGAAGGGATAATCATGAGAAATTCATAGGAGCATGCAATTTATGGAAACAACTCTTATACTTATGGTTGTGGTGGTATTTCTGGCGCTGTCCTTTGACTTCATCAACGGATTTCACGACACCGCCAACGCCATTGCCACATCGGTGTCCACCAAGGCCCTCACCCCCAGGACGGCCATTATACTGGCTTCCTTTATGAACTTGATCGGAGCTCTGACATTCACCGGTGTTGCCAAGACCATCGGCGGACAGATAGCCGACCCGTTTAAGCTGGAAGGTGGCCTGTACATTGTTGCCGCCGCCATGATAGCGGCCATAGCCTGGAACCTAATAACATGGTACTACGGAATTCCCAGCAGCTCATCCCACGCCCTAATCGGGTCAATGGCAGGGGCGGTGGTGGCTGCGGCAGGCTTCAGCGCAGTCAACTTCGCGGGATTTCTCAAAATACTTCAGGCCCTAATTGTCTCCCCCATACTGGCCTTTGCCGTAGGGTTCGCGGTGATGAGCCTTATAAAAATGATCTTCCGGAAAGCCAACCCCTCAAAAATAAACAGACGATTCAGAACCCTGCAGGTCTTTACGGCGGCCTGGCAGGCGTTCAGCCACGGCACCAACGACGCCCAGAAATCCATGGGGATAATAACCTTCGCCCTTATAGCCGGGGGATTCCAGCAAAGCCTCGACATACAGGCCTGGGTCAAGGTATCCTGCGCCGTCACCATGGCTGTTGGAACATCGGTGGGGGGCTGGAGGATAATAAAAACCATGGGAACAAGAATAATAAAAATAGAACCGGCAAACGGGTTCGCCGCCGATTGCACCTCGGCCTTTGTTATTCTTATGGCAACCATTCTAAAGCTGCCCGTCAGCACCACCCACGTCATCGCTTCGTCCATTATGGGTGTGGGAGCCGCCAAGAGGTTTTATCAGGTAAAGTGGGGAACGGCCCAAAAAATGGTGGCCGCCTGGGTAATCACCCTGCCCATTACATTTGCCCTGGCCGCCGCAGTCTTCCTGGTGTTCCGGCTGTTGCTGGCCGTATTCTAAAACCCGTGGTATAACAAAGCCCCCGCCTGTATGCAGGTAGGGGGCTTAAAGTTTTATTTCAGGAACTGTGGCAACGGTTTAAAATCCTTCAGCCCTGATGGGTCTGCCGGCTGCTTTTAATATCTTTAATAAAAGAATCAAAGCACTGGTCCACCTTTTCCAGCATGTTTACCAGCTCGTCCAGTGATCCCCCGCCGAGGTTGTTAAATACCTTCCCCAGCATTTCTATTCTATCGGTATTGATTCTTTCCACCAGCTTCAGTCCGGCCTCGGTGGGTATTATCTGCACCACCCGCCGGTCCTCCTCTCCCCGCTCCCTTACCACGTATCCCTTGCTGTTCAGGCGGTCGGTGAGATTGGTTACAGTTCCGGGAGTTACACCCAGCATCGGGGCCAGGGAGGTTACCGATCGGCTCCCTCTCTTATGCAGTATCTGCATGAGGTAAACCTCGGCGGGAGTCAGCCCGTAGCAGGTGGGGCTGTCGATATACTGATAGTACTTTGGAAAAATGCTTTCCAGCCGCTGATAAATTATTTTCATCTTGTTCATTTGCATGTTTTAATCGCCTCACAAATTGCTTAATCAAATTAAAACAATTGTTATAACCATTAAAAACAAAGCCATGTTTAATCTAATCCGCATTAATATATAGTATCCTTCATTTTTCCCCACAAATCAATATCTACATGATAATATCGCTCTTATATTTAACTATTAATAATATACAGAATAACCTGATACTCCCAATCAGGGCCGGTATTTTGACGCAACGGCCTCTGCCACCCGTATGCCGTCAACCGCCGAAGATATGATTCCTCCGGCGTACCCTGCGCCTTCGCCGGCCGGGAATAAACCCTCAACCGACGCCTCATGTAAATGGTTTCTCAGTATCCTTACCGGGGATGAGCTGCGGGTTTCCACCCCGGTCAAAACCGCCCCGGGGTGGGCAAATCCTTTCAGCTTACCGTCAAAACCGGCGATAGCCCTCCTTATGACTGCAGCAACGTAATCAGGCAGGCATTTTCTTAAATCCGACGGGACAACACCACGCGGGTAAGAGGGTGCTACAGAACCCAGGCCGGTTGAGGGTTTGCCCGCCAAAAAATCCCCCACCGTCTGGGCCGGAGCCCTGTATTCGCCGCCTCCGGCCTCAAAAGCCTTTTTTTCCCACTTTCTCTGCAGTTCTATTCCGGCAAGGGGGTGACTGCTTCCGAAATCATCCGGAGTTATTCCCACCAGCAGGGCGCTGTTGGCATTTTCACGGTCCCGGGCGAAAAAGCTCATACCGTTGGTGACCACACATCCGGCTTCGGATGTGGCGGCCACCACAACCCCTCCCGGGCACATGCAGAATGTATAGCAGGATCGCCCGCCGCTGTCGTGATAGACCAGTTTGTAGTCAGCCGGGCCCAGTTTTTCATGCCCCGCGCTGTGCTTGTACTGGGCCAAATCAATAAGCCGCTGCGGGTGTTCCACCCTCACGCCCAGCGAAAATGCCTTGGGGGCTACGTGTATTCCCCTGTCATATATCATCCGGAAGGTATCTCTGGAGCTGTGTCCGATGGCCAGCACAACCACGCCGGCCTCGACCTCTCCCAGCCCGTCCGCCATCACTCCCACAACCCGCCCGCCGCTTATGAGGATATCACTGATACGGCTGTTAAACCGAACCTCTCCCCCCAATCCCATGATCTTTTTTCTCAGGTTTTTTACCACGACCTTTAGTATATCCGTTCCCACGTGGGGTTTGTTTATGTACATGATTTCCCCGGGGGCTCCCGCCAGCACCAGCTCTTCCAGGACCTTCCCGCACCTCTTGTCCCTGATCAGCGTGGTCAGCTTTCCGTCGGAAAATGTACCGGCGCCTCCCTCACCAAACTGAACATTGCTCTCCGGGTCGAGAACGCCGTTATTCCAAAACCGTTCAACCGCTGCGGTCCTGCTGTCAACATCCCCTCCCCTTTCAAAAACCCGGGGACCGTATCCCATTTCCGCCAGCATCAGGGCCGCAAACAGCCCCGCCGGACCGGACCCCACCACCACCGGCCTTGCAGTCATTCGTTCCTGCCCCGGATCAACATAGTAATAGGCCATATCCGGGGTCCTTGCTATCCCCCTGTCCGCCGTTCCCGAAAGCACCCGGTCTTCATTTGCCAGGTCCACGTCAATGGTGTAGACAAAAAAAACCGTGTCCCTGCGGGCGTCCACCGACCGTCTGTATATTTTAAAACCAATGATTTCCTTCTCTTTTACTTTGAGCCTCCTGGCCGCAGCTTTAAGCAGATCCTTTCTTTCGTCCGCATCCACCGGCAATTTGATGTCCGATACCCTGATCAAAGACAAAACCCCGCTTAGAAATTTCTTTTCATTCGCCAATTAATATTAATATGTAAAATATTTTATATGCAAAAATATTATTTACATTTTGGGTAAAATTAGATAGCATTTAAATAATAAACCATTGAAATGTATTAGTCAAAATTTTTTTATTATTCAATGACTTCTGGGCCTATACAAAAATAAATGCGCAATCAATGGATAAAACTGTAAACAAACAGATGAGGTGACGAAAGAATTATGCAAGAACCGATTACTGCCCTTGAGCCGTTTTTCAATCCCAAGTCCATCGCCATTATCGGGGCCTCCGAGAACATCATGAAACCCGGGGGAAGACCCATCAGCGCCCTTTTGAGCAAGGGCTACAGCGGCAGAATATACCCGGTCAATCCGTTTCGGGAAAGCATTGGCGGACTTAAGTGCTACCCGTCTATTACGGACATTCCCGGTGACGTGGAAATGGCCATTATAAGCATTGTGGCCGACAAGACATACCCCGTACTGGAGGAGTGCGCGGCAAAAGGGGTCAGAGCGGCAGTTGTTTTTACCTCCGGCTTTGCCGAGACAGGCCCCGGGGGGCTGGCCGAGCAGCAGAGACTGACCGATCTGGCCCGGAAAACCGGGATGCGCATTTTGGGTCCCAACTGCCTTGGTATTGTTAACACCAACAACGGAGTTATGGCCTCCTTCGCATTCATTGTGGACCTCCCTCCGACGGACCCCAGGGTGCTGGGATTTGTCTCCCAGAGCGGCGGCTTTGGAGCCGTGATATACGCCGCAGCCCTTGCCGGGGGAGTAGGGTTCAACTACTTTATAAGCGTGGGAAACGAGGCCGACCTTGAGTTTACCGACTTTTTGGAATACATGGTGCACGACCCCGGCACAAGGCTTGCCGGCGGTTACCTGGAAGGGGCCAGGGACGGCGACAAGCTGCGCAGGGTGGCCGAGGAGGCCATGAGGCGGGAAAAGCCCATTTTGATCATGAAGTCGGGAAGGAGCTCCGCAGGCAGCAGGGCGGCGGCCTCGCACACCGGCTCCCTGGCCGGATCCGACAGGGTTTACGACGCCTTTTTCCGTCAGACCGGGATAATAAGAATAGACCACTACAAGGATCTTATAGCCTTCGCCCCGGTCTTCCAGACCGGAAGGATGCCAGCGGGAAGAAAAACCGCCATAATAGCCACCTCGGGCGGAGCGGGTGTGGCGCTGACAGACCTTTGCGAGTCGCTGGGGCTCAATGTGATTCCGCTGGCAAAAGAAACCAGGGAGAAAATGGACAGGGTTTTGCCCTCCTTTGCCTCCACCCACAACCCCATTGACCTGACAGCGGCATTCCTGCAGGAACCTGAATTGATACCTTTGATACTGATGGCTTTGTGCGAAGACCCGGAAGTGGACATAATCGTGGGCAGCCTGAATTTTCCCGTTCCCGGAGACCATCCCGTGGTCCGGCAGATCATCGACATTTATAGGGAGACTGACAAGTTTGTGCTTATTTCCCCCTTCAGGTTCCCCGGAGCGCCGGTGGAACCCGCCGTTACAGAGCTGGAAAAGGCTGGCATACCAATGGTTTCCGAAACCGTTGAGGCCGTCAGGGCGGTGTCCAACCTGGTAACGTACAGTGAAAACCTCAAAAAGAGAAAAATCGCCAGGTACCAGGTGCAGCATCCAGCCTTACCCAGGCCCGACCTGACCGGACTCCTTATACCGGGTGAAACCCAAAGCGAGAGCGTCGCCAAGGCAATACTGGAGAAATACGGTATTCCGGTCACCCGGCAGTGGCTGGCGACCACACCGGAGGAGGCTGTGTCGAAGGCGCGGGTTATAGGGTACCCGGTGGCCCTCAAAATAGATTCGCCGGATATACCCCACAAGACCGAGGCCGGGGGCCTGAAGCTTGGTATAAATAACGATGATGAAGTCCGATCGGCTTTTGCTGAAATAATTGACAATGTAAAGCACTATTTGCCCGATGCCCGGATCAACGGGGTATCGGTACAGGAAATGCTTCCGGAAGGCGTTGAAGTCATAGTGGGTGTAACCATGGACCCGGTTTTCGGCCCCACCGTCATGTTCGGACTGGGGGGAATTTTTGTGGAGGTCCTGAAGGATGTCTCCTTCAGGATTGCGCCGGTGAGCCCCGGAGACGCTTACGACATGATAGAAGAGATAAAGGGATCGGCCATTTTAAAGGGTGTGCGGGGAAAACCCCCTGTGGACACCCGGGCCATAGCCGACGTTATACTGAAGGTCGCGGCCCTGGCCGCCGATTACAGGGACATCATCGAAGAGATCGACATCAACCCGCTGCTGGTGTATCCCGAAGGTGTGAAGGTGGCGGACGCCATGCTGGTGGCCCGGAAATTATAGTATTGGCGCCATCAATACGGCGCTTATTCGTTGCACGGATCAAAACAACGGGAGGAATCTTTCCTCCCGTTGTTTTTCAACCTGCATTTATGACTTCTTTTTCTTCGGCCCCTTCCCAGGGATGCCTTTTAGGCCTTGCCCTGTGTTCGTGGGGGTTCGTGGTGATGAATTTCCAGGTGATTCATATTCTTGTAACCGCGCCGCAGTTCTTCATTCACATTTACCACTTTGGCGTTAAAGATCTTCTGTTCTTCCCCGGCGGCAGGCAGGGAACCGGCCTCATCCCGGGTCTGGACTATCTTTCCCGCAGGCACCATGGTGTTGTCGGGCAGGCTCACGTTTGTTACCAGTGCGCAGTGGGACACAAAACAGTTGTCTCCAATCCTGGCGTCATGGACCACGGAATTAAACCCTACAAAACTCTCCCTTCCCATAACGCAGGGGCCGTGTATCACGGCGCCGTGGGCGACGCTGCACTGCTCCCCTATCTGGATGGAGCTTCCTTTAAGACAGTGCATTATTACCCCGTCCTGAATGTTTGTGCTGTCACCTATTATTATTGGAGACCCTTCGTCCGCCCTGATTATAACACCCGGGCAGATCATTACATTACTGCCAATGCGCACGTCTCCAATCAGAACCGCTGTGTGGTGCACATAGGCCGTAGGGTGCACCAGCGGCCTTTTTATCTCGCCGTTCCATGATGTCACCGGTGAACTTTCAATAAACATTATTACCATCTCCCCTAAAACAGATATATTACACTGGAAAGCGGACATGTCACTACTCTTATATTCTCTTTAAGTGAAATCTGTCACACTGCGGCACTAAAATAAAACAGGCTCAACACTTCTTTAAAACTGGCCCGCATTGGCCGCCCGGCCCCCTCGCCCAGGACTCCAAAACTACCCTGCCCACTGATTTTTGCACTACATTTTGTCCTTGTGATATATTATACATGACAACTGATTGCATAACAATCCTCAAATGTGAAAAATTTTTCTTGAGATAATCAATTCTTGGCATGGGGCGATAACCATAGAGAATATGTCCCCCCTGTAGTATAATATTATCAGTTTTCCCCCCGGACATGGAAGAGGTGTTCTATTGAAATCCGAAATCATTTTCACCGGAACCGAGCTGCTGCTCGGGCAGACACTCAATACAAACGCACTGCACCTTCAACAAGCCCTGGCCGCCCTGGGAATCGATCTTTACTTTCAGGTCACGGTGGGCGACAACAAGTCCAGGCTGAAGGAAGCCATCCTCCAGGCATCAAAAAGGGCTGATCTTGTCATTATAGGAGGGGGCCTGGGCCCCACCGAAGACGATCTGAGCAGGGAAGCCCTTTCCGAAGCGCTGGGCCTTCCGCTGGCCGAAAACCCGGAAGCCCTGGCAATAACCGAGAGGTTTTTTAAATCCAGGGAAATAGATATGTCCCCCAATAACCTGAAGCAGGCCCTTGCCCTCAAGGGGAGCAGGGTACTGGACAACCCGGTTGGCACCGCCCCGGGGCTGGCCCTGGAGCACAATTCGATTTTATACATTCTCATGCCCGGTCCGCCCAATGAGTTTACAACAATGTTGGACAGCCAGATTATACCAATATTGAAAAAGAGAACCGGACCCAGGGCTTCGGTTATTAAATCCAGGGTGCTAAAGCTCTGCGGAATTGGTGAGAGCAAAGTGGATGAGATGCTGGGAGAATTGCTCCACGGCGCCAATCCCACCATTGCACCCACTGCCAAGTTCTATGAGATTCACCTGAGGATCACGTCCAAGGCCCCAAACTCCGAAGAGGCCGGCCTCCTGAACAGCCAACTGGAGAGAAAGGTACGGGAAAGGCTGGGGCACTTCATATACGGGGCAGACAATGAAACGCTGCCCGAGGCGGTGGGCAGCATTCTTTCCAGTGAGGGCTTGACGCTGGCTGCGGCGGAAACTTGCTCCGGAGGGTATCTTTCCCACCTACTTACTTCTTTTCCCGGGTGCGCTGATTTTTTCAAACTGTCCGCCGTATCCGACACCGCCGGAATGGAAAGGCTTTTCGAAGCAAAAATACCGGCGTCTGAAAATCCGGCCCCGCAATTGTCCCGCCTGATACGGGAGAAGGCCGGCGCGGACATAGGGCTGACTATTTCCGAAAGCCCGGGGGGACTGTACCCGGCAGGTAAAACAGTCACCATCGCCACATCCTTTAAGGACAAAACGCTGTCCAGGGAAGTTCAGCTTATTGGAGAAGGGGTTGATCTGCGCCGGAGGGCGGCCCAGGTATGCCTTGTTTTGCTGTGGCAGACATTAATAAAAAAATAAAAACGCAAACCCGCCCACAGGCGGGTCTTATCGTAGCGGCACTACTTCTATCTCATTGTCACTGTTGAGCCTGAACACGCTGCGGCCCAACTCCCGGGGGATGTTCATGCGGTTTGATCCGATCTGCACCACGGACCCCGGAAGGGTCTTGTTTATTTTAACAAACTGTTTTGACTTGACCTTGACCAGCGGGGGGGCTCCAAGGTCGCTTCCCAGCTCGTCTATCTCGGCATTCCCCTCGCAGGATATTTCGCCGCCCTTAAAGTGGCCGTTTATTTTGACATTGCCCCCGGCATAAATGGTTGTGTTGACACAGCCCTTGCCCAATACCACCACATCCCCGGAGCACTTGATAACAGACGCCGACGCCGACCCCACCTCCACCCTGGCGCCCTTGTTTTCCTGGGAGTTTATAATAACCAGGGCCTGGGACAGCCTGCCCATCATCATCTTAAAATCATCCTGGCCAAACTGCATCCCGGCAATTATCCTTACAGACTCCAGCGCCTCCTCCACCTCGGAGGGGAGGTTGAAATTTTTCAGGCCTGCCAGCTGCCTGGAATGTACCCTTATGTTCTTGAACCTGCTTTCTATAAGGCCGTTTACCACCTGTGGGAACGGAATCCTGTCCAGGTTCGGAGACTGCCCCCTCAACTGCTCCATTACCTGAAGCATTTTGACCAGATCGGTGTATAGTTCCTGTATCACATGTTTGACCTTGCCGCACTCCACCTGCCCAAGGCCTGCCGATATCTCACTGCTTATAATGTTTTTTTGCACAATCAGGGCTTCCCCGCAATATATCCGGGCTCCGGTCACTATACCTTTTACATTGACGCTGCCGGAGGCCTCCACTGACATGGTTTCCGCCACATTGCCGGTGACGGTTACGTCGCCTTTGAACCTGATATTGCCGGTTTTGAGGGAGACATCGCCCGTTACGGTATAAGACGGCTCCACAGATATATTTACCGCAGTGCCGGACGATTTTGCCACCGGCCTTCCCCGGAAAAGGGAGTACGCCCTGTTCCCGCTGTCATCCAGCTTAACTCCCCTGCCTGCTATAATCCTTGCCGCCTTTGGAGGGGGAGGCATAATCAATTCACCTGTGACAGCCTTTCCCGGCGTCCCTTCCCTGGGAGGATGCCTTTGGGCCAATAATGTTCCCTCATCAACAGAAACAAGTTTGCTGGTTTCCCTGAAGTCCACGGCTTTAGCCGTGTCCGGGCTGCAATTATCCTGACCGCACTGTTTTTCCCACAACAACTCCACCCAGCCGCTGGCGCCCGGCACAGAGGGATCTCCCCGGGCTATGACCATTGCCTCCCCGGGTCTGGATGAGGTGCATGCATTTACCACATCGCTTAAAATGCCGTACACGATCCCACTGTTTTTCAGTGCGTTAAAAACCTCTTCACCGGTAATGCACTCAACGCTGCTAATTCTGATAGCAGCTGTAAGTTTATCCCTGGAAACATCGATCTTGACAAGATCAGACATAGCCAGTACCTCTTTTGCAAAAAATTTGTATTTTAACAATATTATTGCAGAATAATAATAAAAAATCTACATTACAATGCAAAATAAAAAAAGGCCCTCTGGCAACACACCCTTATGGCTTGTTGTCAGAGGGGCCACTTTATCTTTAAAAGTGGCTGGGCGCCCCTTCGGACGGTATAAACGTCCTCAACCCCCCACTGAAGCAAGGGGGACGCCCCCTTGGAACCCCCAAAGTAACCCTATAGTGATACACAAAGTATTATGGGAAACAAAATGTTTCCCTTTTAAATCAACCTCAGGTGAACCTGAAAGGTTTTTCCTGTTTGCTGCCGCAGCCGCAGCCATTATTCTGAGCCGTTACCTCTTTCACCCTGCTGCCTCCGCAATCAGGGCATTTAAATTTATCCGGTTTCAAAAAAAGGTAATTTACATAGAATTTATTTTTGCAGTCACTGCATTCACAATATATTTTCCCCATTTCTTCACCACCCGCCTATTTTTGATATAACTCTCCAGCCGAATAATTCTACCTTTAACCGAAAAACCCTTCCGGGTTATTTGATTTCGGCGGCCTCTTTGCGAACTTCATCCTTAATATTATCCGACGCTTTTCTGAATTCCTTTAACCCGTTGCCAAGGGCTTTCCCCACCTCCGGAAGTTTTCCGGGGCCAAAAACCACCAGGGCGATCGCCAGTATAAGCACCAGTTCCCACGGACCAATACCAAACATTTAAAACTCCTCCTTTTTAATAAAATACCAGACTGCAAAAAAACACTCCTTAAACCTGGACACCCGCAGCCAGATTCCTCTTTTCCCTGCGCCATACCAGATACGATATCCAGATGCTTACCTCATAGAGAAGGTATACCGGGACAGCCATCATCACCTGGGAAACAACGTCCGGTCCCGGCGTCAGCACCGCCGCCGCCACAAGGACGGCCAGAAGGACGTATTTTCTGCTTCGGGACAGCAAGGCCGGGCCCACAACCTTAAGTTTTCCCAGCGTGTAAATCACCAGGGGCATTTGAAAGGCTATCCCGAAGGGAATAAAAAATGCCAGCGTAAAGGAAAGATACTCTCCCACCGCTATCATCGGGGTAAGCCCGCCGGTGGCCATCAGCAGCAGGAACCTGACAGCCACAGGATACACCGTGAAGTAAGCGAAGGTTAGCCCCGAGGCGAAAAGGACCAGCGAAAGGGGCAGGATTACCGCCGCCATCCTCTTTTCCCCCTTTGTCAGCGCCGGTGCAAAAAAACCCCATACCTGGATCAGGATCACCGGAAAGGATATTACGAAACCGGCCAGCAGGCTGATTTTTATTTTTGTAAGAAATATTTCAGCAACTCTTATTGAGATAACCGGAACATTCAGCTCCTTTAACGGGGCGGTTAAAAACTGAAACAGCCAGTCACCCCAGGTGAGGAAGACAGCAAAGGAGCAAGCCATAAGGGATATTCCCGACACAATCACAATTCTTCTAATTTCCTTAAGATGATCCCGCAGCGGCATTATTTTTTCCGGCACTGCGATCCCCCCTTCCGCCAAATGCATTGTATCTATGCCGGGCGCCCGTCGTCAGCATCACATTTTTCCTTCGCCAGGAGCCTTTCATACCATTTGCAGTGACGGTGCCTGCAGTAATCCAGGTCCACTTTTCCGGTTAACATACCCGGAAGAAGCGCACGGTTGGCCTTGAATGCAAAGGCGGCCAGGTGAGCCAGTATTCCAAAGACAAGCAGCATGGAGGCAAATGTATGGATATCGCTTGCCACTAACAGCAAAGTGGGCGAAAAAACGACATGAGGCAGATTCTTTATTACCTTTACGACACCGGTGACTGAAATTATCAAAACCAGTAACCCGATAAAAGCATACGCCAGTCTCTGCTCGGCCAGGTATTTGTCGCAGGGGGGCTCCTTGCCGCCAGTCAGTATTGATTTGACAATCAAAATCGACTCCCTGACATCCCCCCGGCGGGGCAGTATGTCATAATCCTTTCTGACAAGGTGAAATACAATGTGGTAGGCCACCGCCATAAGGAAGAACATTGCCGCCACATAGTGGATTAAAATGGTGACGGAATAGTCCGCCGCCCAGCCCATCCCGGGAAGGTCCGCTATAAGGTATCTTTTGTATATGGGCATCTGGCCAAACCCGCTGAAAACAAGTGCGATGGTCGAAAGCGCTATGGTCCAGTGGACAAACATCACAGAAAATCCATGCCTTTGAACCTTGTTTATTTCACGCAAAATTTTCTCGGCCATTTTAATCCTCCTTCATTGTTTTGTATGCGGCATAACCTGCGGCCATGGCGCCGGCCAGTGGCGCCACAAATATTCCAGCCATAATACCGTTGGCTGAGTCCAGATAATTCCCCACTCCCACCGGCATCAGCGGAAATCCCGGCGCCGCCGGGTCAGGCTGGCGTGACTTCTGCTCCTGCAGGGCCTTATCTATCTTTTCGAAGGGGACTGAAGATACATAGAAGGTTTTGGTTCCGCCGTTTTCTTTGTCGCCGTACAGGAATCCGCCAATCTCCCGGACCTTTTTCCGGGCGGCGTCCCTCACAGCACCGACATCGCCGAACATTATGGCCTTGCGGGGGCAGGCCGCCACACAGGCAGGCTCCTGTCCCTTCCTCACCCTGTCATGACAGAGGTCGCACTTGTACATTACACCCGCTCCGAGGTACTTAGGGGCTATTTTCATATAAAGCCCAACACCCGCCTGCCTTGCAGGTATTCCCCAGGGGCACACATCCCGGCACTTGGCCCCTCCAAGGCAAAGGTCCTTGTTGATTATAACCGGCCCCTCAGGTGTTTTGTACTGAGCGCCGAAGGGACACAGGTTGGCGCAGGGGGGATTGTCACAGTGCATGCACCTTCTGGGAATGAAAACATCAACACTTTTACCTTCATGTTCAACCCGCACGTTCTGGACAAAGGTCCAGTTATAGGGGGTAAGGCGGCTTGTCAAATCCTTTTTCCCCTGCCAGTCCTCTTTTTTCTTGTGGGGCCAGTAGTTTTGAATCTGGTCCGGTGGCACAGGGTCAGGAAACGCGAATTTTTTTTCCTCCCTGCAGGCAATTACACACTGGGGAACTTTTTGCCCCTTGCAGCCATCACATTTTGTCAGATCAAAAAATGTACCTGCGGGAGATGATCCGGCATGAGCAATTTTAACTCCCCCGCTTAAAACCAGCCCTCCGGCCACCCCCGAGGCCAGCGCCCTTTTTATAAACTGCCTCCTTGTAATACCCGACATATTGACCCCCTCCGCGCTGTTGACTTACCCCCAGGGTATCTTTGGTACGGGGGCAAATCAATTTGTTTAATTAATTGATTAAGTAAATATTGACGGCCTGTTCCGGTGACAACCGTTATACCCCCTGGGGTACCTGTATTAATAATAGCATGTCGAATGCCCTTAGTCAACCGTAGTCAGGTATTATCTTGACATGTGCCATCTCCGTAAAACAGGCATACCCTGTGCGGTATGATTATTGGCTGTCTCAATGCAAAAAAGGCGGGAGAACGGGCCAAAATATTAAAAAATAAAACTGGAGGAAAACAGGTATGGATGACTTCATCTCGGCCACACTTCTCCCTCTGGAGGAAAAGATAAACTAC
Source organism: Bacillota bacterium (assembly GCA_049323915.1). Lineage (GTDB taxonomy): Bacteria > Bacillota > Desulfotomaculia > Desulfotomaculales > Desulfocucumaceae > BRHc4a. The sequence continues at coordinate 2,635 of JBMOPC010000108.1, read as the reverse complement.
CTGGACAGCACCGACCGGCGCCTGCTGGATGATATTGCAAACCATCTGCTGATGACCCACGAGCTTCTCCAAAACCACCGCAATTGCAGCAGGGAATTTAACCAGGCCACGGGCTTCGGGCCCGACAGGCCGGATCCCGAGTACCTGGGTAGCCATCACTGAAATAAATTTTGAAACCATAAATATTATTACGGAAACTGCACATATTAATATCACGGGTTCGTGATGGCCGAGCCCAGATTGATACAGGGTCATAAAGGCTCTGTATCAGTCGGCCAAAGATTAATACCGGGTCATAAAGGCTCGGTATTAGTCGGCGGGAAGATCGTTGAATGTTCCGGCAGGCTGTATTGCAGTCCGAACGATTGCAATGCGGTCGCAAGGGATGTTCAGCGGTCGAGCTAAGATTATCATGGGTGTCGAAATCTTATTGATTGCAGAGGTCTTTAATGGTCGAGAGATCATTAAAGGCTTCCAAGATATCCATGATAGTCGAGCAAAGATTATTACGGGTGTCGTAATGGTTCTCGGCAGCCGAAAGGTTGTCGGGAGCTGCGCAGATATTCGTAATAGTTGTAGCGCAGGTCATTACGGGCTCATGACATAGAAGCCTCCATCCCAAGTGATGGAGGCTTCTATATATTTGCGGCGGATAAAAACCCCGCGGAGAACACGCTTCACGGGGTAAAATCAGTAATTATGCGGTTACCGGCATTAAAATCCCAGTCTCTCTCCAATTATTATGACTAAAAATTCGGGAATGCCGCCGGGCTTTACCTCGGTAACGACTGTTACCTTGCAGCCCCGCGCCGGCGAAGAGCAGTCGGAGCAAAAGGTTGTCTTAGTACAGGGTGTGGCAAAATTCAGCCGCGTAAAATTAAGAGGGGCCACCTCATTTTTGATCCTTTCCATAGCCGACTTTTGATCCCTGACTATTTTATTTATCCCGGCCACCACTATCACTTTGCCGGGCCCAAAGGTCATAGAGGCCACCCTGTTGCCGACACCGTCTATATTCACCAGATGCCCTTCGGCCGTTACCGCATTGGTGCTGGACAAAAAAACGTCCGATGTCAGCTGCCCCCGCCTCATCTTGTTCACTTCCCCTGGATCAAGCCCCGGCTGCCAGTGGTCGTAGACTTCATGTCCCCTTTTTTTCAGCAGATCTACAACACCAAGCTGCCTTAGTGTTAAAGATCCTCCCACTCCCACCGACGCGGCTTCCGGAATTCTTTTCATAATTTCCTCAACCGCCTGTTCCCCGGTGGGAATATACAGGGCTTCAAAAAGGTTTTTTTTCAGCGCGGCCACAACCCTTTCAGCCCTCTCACCATAAAACCCGGACATATCGCTCACAGACCAGCCCTCCCAGATATTTCATATTGAGACCTCATAATAACTGCCAGCTACATCCCCTCGATAAAACTCCTGATGTCGCTGCCAGGGGGGAAAACAGCCAGCGAGGGCGGAAGATCGGGGTGCTCACCGTTAAAAAAGCCGTCGGTCCTCCCACGAAAAACTATGCTTCCCTGGCTGACAACGGCTATGCTGCCGCTAAGCCCGGTAATGCTTGGTATCTCAAAATAATCGTGGGTGACAAAAAAGGTGGTGATGCCGCTTTCCCTGATGATGCCCCCCAGTTCGAGGACCAGCTGGCGCCGGGAGGGGAAATCCAGCGCCGTAAAGGGCTCGTCCAGAAAAAGCACTTCCGGCTGCAGCACCAGAGCCCGGGCCAGGCTTACCCTCTGCGCCTCACCCCCGGACAAATTCCTGGCGCTGCGGTGGGCAAGGTGGGCAATGCCCAGCCTTTTCAGCCAGTAATCCACCCTTGAGGCCGCCTCTTTCCCTGGTATTCCCCTGAATTTCAGTCCCTGGGCCACATTATTGGATACAGTGGTATTCAATAGTAGGGACTCCTGGAATACCACCGCCATCCTCCGCCGGAATGAAAGCACGTTTTTTCCGGTCACCACCTCTCCCATGAAGCGTATTTGACCGGAAGAGGGCGGCGCCAGCAGTGCCAGGACCAGAAGGAGAGTGCTCTTTCCCGCCCCGTTGGGGCCTACCACCGAAAGTATTTCTCCCTTGTTCAGCCCAATTTCCTTTACCCTGAGAATCTCTTTCCTTCCCCTGATCAATTTGACGTCCAGCGCTTCGATAACCTTAGACATTTTTAATACCCGCTTTTAGAAGTATTTGAAAAAGAATAGCCTGCTTCCATACGCAAATTTCAACATGAAATTGCCTTTTTCCTTCTCCGGGGAATTATAAGCTTACAGTTCCGGCGAATAACCCAAAATCTATATCGATGCGATTTTTTTAAGCAGGGTTATATCCAGCGCCTGGTCCTTCAGGTTTTCGTTTATTACTTCCTGCCCCGAGGCCAGAATGCGTAATTTCTCTGAAATATCGCCGGTAACCCTGCCGATTTCAGCCAACTGCCCACCCAGGCGGGCCAGGGCCACCGCCATGGCCTCCCTTTCAGCCCTTGCCACCTCTGAATTGTGTTGAAGGGCTCTAATAATGCTGCTCTGGTAGTCCAGCCGCTCCTCTATACTGTCCAGCCGCTCCAAAATAATCTCAAATTTCTCCTTCAGCACCGGCACCCCCTTAGAATCTGCATAAAGGGATTCTA
>JBMOPC010000107.1:0-43971 GCA_049323915.1 Bacillota bacterium | reverse complement strand
CCGCTGGAATTCCTGTACCGCCCTGAATGTTTTCCCCGAATAATACCCATCAATGGGGCCGGTATAATATCCCCACCTGTTAAGCACCGACTGTACCTTTGTGACATCCGCGCCGCTGCTTCCCCAATAGAGATTCCTGTTCTGCCCAAAAGCCCCCTGTACCTGCCAGACGGTTAAGCCGGCTGTGACCAGGGCCAAAAGAGCTATAACAATTTTTTTATTTTTTCTGAGAAACAATTACATCCCCCCTGGCAGTTCCAGATTTGAATATATTTTGTCTTAATGACCTCTTGAGTATGTAAAAAAATTAAAGCCGGCACCTTAAAAAGATACCGGCTGACCTGAAATTAAATTATTCCGGAATTTCCTCCGGGTCAGTAGACAGTGACAGAATACAGAATGACAACCACCCAAAAAGGAATTCTGTAAATGTCCTGCTGCCTATTATTCCGACTTCTTCTCCCTTATCCTCTCACTGTATTCCATAGCCCGCTTAACCATCTCCCGGGCCCAATCCGGGCAGGCATAGGCGTGTATGTGGCTGTAGCAGGCCAAAACATTTTTATATACAGCCCCGTCCCTGCTGCCGTCAATTCCCCACCCCCGGGTCACCCTGAAGGCGAAGGACACTTCCTTTTCATCAATATTCTCCACCCTGGAGTGGTGGAATTCATGGCATTTTATGATCAGGCCGAGAGAGAAAAAAGGATTGCCCGAACAGACCTCCACCACCTCGTATCCGTGTCCCTGCGGCCGGTCGGCCATTACCACGTCAAAGGGAAGGCAGTTGGCCATACTGTATTTCCTGTCCTCCCAGACCAGATTTCGGGCAAGGTACATAAGCCCCCCGCACTCGGCGTAAACCGGCAGGCCGGCTTCGACGGATTTTTTGACATCCAGCCTCAATCTCTCATTGGCTTCCAGATCGGCCGCAAAAACCTCGGGGAATCCTCCCCCTATATAAAGGGCGTCAATATCGGGCAGGACCCGGTCATTAAGGGCGTCGATGCAAACCAGATCCGCCCCGGCAGCCTCCAGGGCCTCGATGTTTTCAGGGTAATAAAAAGTGAAGGCCCTGTCCCTGAATACGCCGATTAAGGGCTTTCCGGCGCCCCTGCCCGGCCCGGCGGGAAATAACACCACGCCCTTTCCGGGCATCGCCAGAGGCGGGGCCGATCCTGCCACTTCCATAATTTTATCCATATCAAAAAACCTCAGTGCGGCACGCCCTATCTCTTCAACCGAGGCCGCCAGCTCGTCCCTCTCTGCCGCCGGAATAAGGCCCAGATGGCGGTCAGGAATGGTGAACTGCCTCCCCTTGGGGACCACCCCCAGTACGGGAATCCCGCAGTACCGCTCAATGGCCTGACGCAGCATGCTCTCGTGCCTGGGCCTGGCCACCTTGTTCAAGATCACCCCCGCCACAGCAAGCTCCGGGTCAAAATGCACAAATCCTTTTACAAGGGGGGCAATACTCCTGGTCATTCTTGTGGTATCCACCACAAGTAAAACCGGAGCTGATATGGCCTTGGCTATCTCGGCGGTACTGCCGCTGCCCTCGATGTCCACCCCGTCAAAAAGCCCCATGGCCCCTTCCACCACGCTTATATCGGAGTCGGCCGCGTTTTTCACGAATGAGTTCAGTATCATCTCCCCGGTCATCATAAATCCGTCCAGATTGCGGCAGGCTCTTCCTGTCATCATGGTCATCCAGCCCGGGTCTATAAAGTCCGGGCCTTTTTTAAAGGACTGTACCGCCATACCACGGCTTTTCAGTGCCGCCAAAAGACCCAGGGTTACTGTGGTCTTTCCCGACCTGCCACAGGGAGCACCCACCACCAGGCGGGGTATGTTTCTTTTATTTTTTTCCACTCCGACGGCCTCCTTTGGCAGATGGAAATAACTTAACGGCTGCCATAATTAGTATTCGGCAGAATCGAGGAGAAAATAATAGGCACCAAGCTTATGTTCTGCCGGCGGCGCCGGCAAACTCACTGGCCTGTGCCCAATTACCAATTATAGTTATCAACTTTAATGTTTTCCTTATCTAAGCACTTTAAAAGTTATTACACGCAGCCTGTGGGCTTGGGAAGTCCTGCCAGCTTGCAGGAGCCTTTTGCGGGGCCGGTGGGGAACAGTTCATAGATGTACTTCAGGCTGCAGCCGGTCTCTTTGCAGAGCTTCCTGATCATGGGGGCGATTTGGAACTGCTTGTAGTAGTCGCGCAGGTAGTGGATGACCTTCCAGTGGTCATCGTTCAGTTCAGAAATTCCTTCGCCCTCGGCAAAATAACGGGCGCAGTCCTCGGTCCAAGCTTCGGGATCAACCATGAATCCATCTTCGTCCAGCTCGATTTCTTTTCCGCCAATATTTACAAATGGCATCTGAAAAAAGCACCTCCGCTAAGATTTTGATATGGCGATGTAATGATTCGCCTTTTATTGTAACCAGGGTAAACATTTTAATTTGCGCCGGCACCCCTACATGTGCCCGCAGACATGTTCCCCCATTTAAAAGGATACCATTGACAGGCCTCTTAGTCAATTACCGGTCTTGAAATAGAAAATTTTAAACGGGACCAATTAACTTCTATTTCCATACCAGCGCCTTGCCCACCAGGTCGGCCAGGCCCTTTACCTCCACGCCCAGCTCGTGCTCTTCCACCATCGGGTAGAGCTGGGCCTTGCAGATGGAGCATGGGGCGCACAATATTCCGCTGCCCTTGGCGCCCACGCCGGTGGCCCTTACCAGCTCGGCCTTCTTGGCGGAGAGCTGGATGCGCCGCTGGTACATCTCAGGGTCGTCAAAAAGTATTGCGGAGCCGCCGCCACAGCAGAAGGTCCACTCGCGGTTGGGGGTCATTTCCCTGAAGTCGGCCACGCTGGCCTTGATAACGGTCCGCAGGTTCTCCACCAGTCCGCAGGCCCGGGCGTAGTTGCACGGGTCGTGCAGTGTGACGGGCTTGTCGTTCTTGGCGGGGTCCAGCTTCAGCTGGTTGGTGTTGATATAGTACGCCACCTCGTCGTGCAGGTGGGTGATGGGCCAGAGAACCGGGCGGTCGGCCAGGGAGGGAACGTACATTTTGGCCGCGCGCCAGCCGTGGCCGCATTCTCCCCATACTATCTTTTTTACGCCCAGCTTATGTGCGGCGTCTAAAAGACGCGTCACGTTATGGCGCTGGGTAAACTGCTGGTCAAAGAGGAGACCGAAGTTGCCGGCCTCGGTCACCGTGCTGGGGATGGTCCAGTTTGCGCCGATATAGGTGAAGAACATGCCGGCTCCCATCAGTGTGTAAGGGTTCAAAAGGAAGTCAGCCGAAGAAGGAATATACATTATATCGGCATTGGGCTTATCAACCGGGAAGTCGATTTCCACCCCGAACTCATCCATTATTTCCTCGGCCAGGAACTCCAGGGTGTCGGTTATTCCCGGCTTGGGCAGTCCGGTGTGGTTGCCCACCTTCTCCATGGCGGCGCCCACGCCGGCATGCAACTTTGGTACGATTCCCAGCCAGTGCAGTATCTGCCGGCCAATCATGGTAACCTCGCAGGTGTCGATGCCGAAGGGGCAGGCCCTGGCGCACCGGCGGCACTCGCTGCACTGGTAGAAGTACGAATACCACTGCTCGATAACGTCCAGGCTGATGTCTTCCGCGCCCATCAGCTTGCCGAACCAGCGCCCCTCAAGGGTGAAATACCGCTTGTATATCTTGCGGATAAGCTCGGCCCGGTTGGCGGGAATATTGTTGGGGTCCCTGGTGCCCAGGTAGGTATGGCAGTTTTCGGCACAGGCGCCGCACTTCACGCAGGACTCCATGGCCAAAACGAAAGACCTGAACTTTTTACGCATCTCGTCGAGATACTCGATGGCCTTTTCACACTTCTGGTCATCGGGCACCGGTTTAATGTGAATCTTATTCATTTCATCGTCATTTGCCCTGACGGGTTGCACCATGTCTTTATACTTTGGCATTTACATTCCCTCCTCGCCGGAAGGCAGACCCAGACCGTCTTTGCGTGCCGCTGCCACGTCAATGTTCGGCAGTCCCGGAGCCGGATCCCTGTAAACGCGGTTAATGATCCAGCGCTCGGCAAACATGCCGAATACATGCATCAACTTACTGAACGGGAAAATCATCAGCAGTATCTGCACAAATAAAAGGTGCAGCACAAAGAGCGGCTTGGTGAAAACCTCGTGATTCAAAGGTACGGGCTGAAGCATTACCAGTTGGGTCACATAATCCTTGACCGGGGCGTAGGCGATTCCCAGGTCATGCTCCCATATACGCATTACATTGCCTATGGTCACAATGGTAAGCAGCAAAATCAGGTGCAGAAAATCACTGGTGCTGGTAACCTCCTTCACCTTGGTAATGGTGATGCGCCTGATCAGCAGGTAAAGTAGCCCGGCAAACATTACCAGCCCCATTAAGGTGCCCAGAACGGCGGACATTTGCTCGCTGAGGCTGGCTGACATGCCGATGTACACAAACTGCTTGCCCAGGAAATAAATGCCCATGGCATGACCGCCGATAACCGCGAACAGAGCCATGTGCATCGCCCAGGACCCTGCCCACAGCGCACGGTCAGATGAAAAAAGGCTGCGGAAGAAAACCAGTTCCGCCCCAAAAATCCCCAGCACCTGGCCATTGCTCTGAGGGAACGGCGAAAGCGTGATATTATGAACAATCCTGGCGCCGGCCCAACGGCCCAGCCTGTACAGCAACCCAAAGGTAAAAATCACAAGGGTGATATAGGGCAATATCTGGAGAATAAAATAAGACACTCTAACACCTCCTCAGGGTGCCTTGAATAAAAAATTAAACTTCCTGCAGGGTCACTGCACTGCTGGGACAAACCGAGACACAGGTTTCGCAGCCGAGGCAGTCTTCGAGATCCCCGGTCACCTCGGCCTTTCCGTCCACCATACTCAGTATGGAGACCGGGCAGTTCTCGGCGCACTCGCCACATCCCTCGCACTTATCACGATCAATCTCAACTTGATACACAGGATCACCTCCTTAATCTATAAATCTATATTACTAATGCTGGCGGCCCGAAAACTCCTCTCCAACGCAGGCCTGCCATCATATACAAAACCATGCTGCCCGGAACCCCGGTACCGCTGCAACCATGGGAACAACCGGCATTTCTAAGCCACATAAATTAAAAAAGATACCAAATGACACAAAAAGACCATTCGAACCAGTCCCTCGCTTACGGTACGGACCGGGTCTCGCGGCGATGGTTTTGAGGTATACACCTTATACGTATTTCGTTACTGATTTAATTTATCCTCCTGTCACAGCCCAGTTTTTTTACGCGCCAAACAAAAAGTGATAGCTTTCTACACCATATTCACAACAGTATTCACAACCTGACACAGGCCGCCGCTCTTAAAGCGGCGGCCTGTCAAACGGTTTACTGCAAGCTTATGACGCCAAAAAACTGCCGGCACTGAAACTTAACTATCCCCCTGTGTCCATCCGGCATTCCGGCCCCTGTTTCTCATTATGCCTCGGTGAGGGTAACCGCGCTGGTGCTGCAGACCGAAACACAGGTCTCACAGCCGAGGCAGTCTTCCATGTCTCCCTTTACCTCGGCTTTTCCGTCAACCATTTCCAGAATGGAAGCCGGGCAGTTTTCCACGCACTCTCCGCACCCCTCACACTTGTCACGTTCGATTGTCACAGTGTACATCAAAAAAACCTCCTTAAATAAATGTTAATGTCTTTATAATGTTATGGCCGCCCCCGTTTCCCATTCCTCTCCAAACTCCCCGAGGAGCTCCGCCACCACATCCCACCCTTTGTTAATTCGTTATTTCGTTACTGACAGGATTATTCCTTCTACCGCAAGCAATTTTGTTTCACAAATCCATAACCAGCAGTCCCCTTGCTCCCCGACTATTTTACAATAACCGCCCTTCGCCTGTCCACAGGATGTGGTTGCCATCGGGATGTTCAGCAAGCACAGTTTTGACATGGCCTCCGCCGTGCTGGTATAATAACCACGGGATGAGGAAAGTTTGTTTACCAATTAATAAATATAATCATAAACCGGGGAGAAGATGATAATGCCCATATTTGAATTCAGGTGCACCGAATGCGGAGAACTTTTTGAAAAGCTGTTTAAAACCAGCGACGAAGAGGTGGACATCCAGTGCCCCAAGTGCAACTCCCAGTCCTTTGAGAGGGTGATCAGCAGGACCAACCATATGATGGGGTCAGGCAGGGGCGGAGGCGGCAAGCCCAAAATAACAACCAAGTCCTGCAGCTCCGGAAGCAACTGCGCCACTCTGGAAATACCGGGGCCGGACGATTAATAGAGCTAAGGGGCCGGTTTTGATGATTAACAGCACGGAAAATATTTTTTACGGGCGGAATACGATTATAAGACCAACATGCCCTTTTTGCGGCCTTTTGATTGAAAGGCCGGCGTATCCGGCCACCCACAGGCCGGGGGAAATGCCGGCGGGTTCCTGCGGCGGCTGCGGGGCTGTGTACTCCTATGACGCCACCGGCCACAACCTGGGGTCAGCATTTATCGAGGCGCTGGTATTCGCCTGCAACATGGACTGGGACCTGGCCTGGAGCCTTTCACCGGAGGAGGACTACACCGGGCAGATTGTGGAGAAATACGACTGCGAAAAGAACCTGATCATTCCGGAGGGCTGGTACGAAGGCCGGAAAATAGCCGGGGCGCTGTATTTCATTCGGCTTCAGAAGGACATCCAGGAAGTCACCGGAGAGTATGCAAGAAAGAGGCTTGCCCGGGCCGAACCGGCGCGGTCGGAAAACCGACCGCCGGAAAAGGCACTGAGTAAAAAGGAAGTTGAGGACTTAACCTCGGAATACCAGTCCGGCCCCATCCTGGAAGCGGCCCTGTATGATAAAAAGGTAATCCGGAGCCTGCAGCGTCTGCTCTGCTCGGGGGATTTTCTCATGCGCCGCAGGGCCGCCGATATACTGGGAAAAGCATCGGCGGTGGTGGCCAGGAAGGATCCCGGGGCGGTATCAAACCTTCTGCAGGGATTGCTGAACTCTCTTTCGGCCCCCGGGGCGGCAAGCTGGGGATCCATCGACGCCATCGGGGAAATAATCGGCAGTTCGCCGGAGCTGTTTGCCGGTTACATCCCTGTTCTTTTCCAGTTCATAGGGGAGGAGTCCTATAGGGCGGGAATACTGCTGGCCATCGGCAAAACAGCGCAAACACGGCCGGACCTGGTCCGGAACGTCACTTTCCGCGCAATCCCCTTCCTGCAGCACAGCCATGCGGAAACCAGGGCATACGCGGCGTGGCTCATAGGAAACCTCGGCGCACGGGAAGCCAAAGCCGACCTGGAGAAAATGCTGGATGACCACCGGGCGGTGGAGTTTTACTCCGGCGGAAACATCGAAAAGGTGGCAGTGAGCCGGCTGGCCAGTGAGGCGCTGGGGAAAATAAAGGAGCCAGAAGCCAGGAGCCAGAAGCCAGAATAGTTTTAGAAGCTTATGCAGGCAGATTAAAATCAAGAGTCCCCCAAGAGTTAGTTCTCTTGGGGGACTGCTTATTATATTATGAGTTTTGGGAACAGCGTTCAAGAAATGAGCAGCTGCATCTTGCCTAGAACTTCCATCATGACCTGCAATGGAGCTGTGCACACATATCTTGCATCTCTGGCTTGCCAGTCCAGGCTTTCAATCTGGTCCGGCAGCACAACGCCGGAGACTTCCAGGCCATCAGGCAGCAAAACCTCAAAAGGATAGCCCTTGGCCTTTGAGGTAACCGGGCATACCAAAGCCAATCCAACCTTGCCGTTGTAGCTCTGCGGCGATATTACCAGTGCCGGTCTTTTGCCGGCCTGCTCGTGCCCCGATTGTGGATTAAACTGCAGCCATACTATATCACCACGGCCGGGTATATAAATTGTGCCCGCCGTTACCATACCTCACGCCCGACAGGTTCTCCGGCGTCCCATTCCCGGTGCAGATTTTCCGGTGTGACTCCGGATAATAACTTTTCCAGGCTATAGCGCCTGGGCCGGATAATAATAGATTCCTCCCCCAACAAAATCTCAACCGGGGTACCTTCAACCAGTCCCGCCTTCTGTGCCAGGGTTTTAAAAAGACTCTAATTTCCCGGTGATTTTTTAATCCCCTTCACGGGATCTGAGTCCTCAGTGGCTTTAATACTTTTTATCAAGTCTTCAAAAGGTGTTTTTATAGACTTTGATACCGGCACCAGCAGTGACGCCCTCTCCATGTCCCTGACACCGGACCTGGCCAGCACCTTCCTGGACAGGCCGTATAGCTCACTGTACACACCGTCAAGGTCAAAGGCCGGGAAAACTTTATCCTTTTGAAACCCTGCCATCCAGCATGAGTGTATATTGCCGCTGATAACCGTGGGAATGCCGTATGCCCGGCAGGTAACGGGCCTGCGGCTGTAAAGCACGCATCTGTCGTCGTCGCCGAGAAGGGGGCACCTTACCCTCTCCTTTGCCATGGCCTGTGCTTTCATTTTTGGGTCGACGTCGTATGCCGAAAGCCTTTTTTCCATCTCCAGGAGGTCCCTGTCGGCCTTTTCCGCCCTTGATGCCGCCTCCCGCCTGATCTTCCTGTCCAGCTTGGAAAAATGGCGGCCCAGGTACAGGGATTCAACCAGAAAAAGCCCGAACACCGAATTACAGCAGTCCGAACAGCTTTCCCGGCACCTGACCAGGGAGGGATGCTCCTTTCTTGCCTCATCGAAGGCAGTTTCCGCTTTTGCCGCCAGTTTTTCATACTCCCTGAAAATATCTTCAAAAATCATCATTTTGACCGGTACGTCTCGAGGTTTTCAAGGAATTGGGGGTGCACGGCGAAGCCCAGCTCCACTGCCCTGTCAATGTGCCTGATGGCCTTTTCGTAATCTTCCCTGACGTAATAGGCAAAAGCAAGGTTGTTGTGCCCCAGGGCGAAATCAGGAGCGGACTGTACCAGCTTCTCACCGGTTTCAATTGCCTTGTCCACTTCATCCTTCTGGAGATAGGCGTTTATAAGATTGCTCCAGGCCTGGGCCATCTCGGGATTCAATTCTATGGCCTTTTCCAGGGCCTCTATGGCCTCATCGGTCATAGCCAGCTGAAGGTAGGCAAACCCCAGGTTGGCGTAGCCGCGGGAGTAACGGGGCTCGATTTGCACGGCCTTTTTATTGACCTCCACCACCTTTTCCATGTCTCCCAGCCTGAAATAGATATACCCCAGGTTTGTGCAGGCCTCAAACATCCTGCCGCTGGTGCCGATGGCATTCTCAAAGCACTTTATCGCCTCCTGGTACCTTTCCATCTCCATCAGCTTGACGCCCAGGTTATAGTACGAGTTGGCGCATTCGGGATTTTCTTTCAGTATATTAATCTGCTCCTGGATATACTCTTGGGGGCTTTTCATGTTATCCGCCTTTCCACTTTAAATTAGCCACAGAGATCACAGAGAACACAGAGGGTGTATGATTTTCTGCAACACTCAATTTTTTATAAATTTATTTTTTATGGCATCATGTTTATTTATATAGTATACAATAGTTTTCCGCACAGCACCAATTCAATTACATTAAAAAAACTATTGCAAGTTTCTCTGTGCTCTCTGTGGCTGAAAAAAAAAGGCTGCCATCTTATGTGACAGCAACCTCTTGATAAACCGCAAACTATTTTCTATTACTCTTCGTTTTCCCCCTCGGTGGGGTCCTCGGTCATGCCCCTGCCTTTGAGGCCGTACATGGTGCTGCTGCCGGTGGAGAAATAGATCAGTTTGCCTTCAGTCACCAGATCGGAAGCCGCCTTTTTGACTTCTCTCATTTTGGCTCCGGGGATCTTGGCCTGAACGGCCTTCTCCATGTCCTTGAAGTAGAATTTGGTTTTCTTGCTGTTTTCAGCAAAGTCCAGAATGGCTTCTTTGATATCCATTATGCCCTCGCTCCTTTTTTTTAGGTCAGCCTAGTCAATCCCGCCAGCTGCCTTGGAGACCGCCCAGGCCGAATCAGTATATTTGAATTGTGTGCTGGTCCGCCATGTATCATACGCCAGACGGTAGTCGTCGATCAGGTGCTCGGTGAAGGGCAGCCCGGTCTTCTCGAAGAATTTCTCCCAGCCGATGCGCTCGGCCCAGTCTCCCAGGCGCTCGTACTTGTTGGCGCCGGCGGCGTATGCCTCGAGGATTTTCTTGACGTCCCTTACCACCTCGGGGAACCGCGGGAAGTTGTTGGGCAGCCAGGGCACAACAACCTTGGAGAACTTGGGCTCGCTGATACGGTTGGAAATCTTGCCGCCGGCCAGTATGGTCACGCCGTCGCCCTCTTTGTCGGAAAGCGGCAAAGCCTGACACATGGTGTAGCAGTTTCCGCAGAACATGCAGCGCTCGTTCTTTATCTTGACCGTACGCTTGCCGTCAGCGGTCTTGTCCGGGGAAATGGCCCCCACCGGGCAGGATGCAATTGCCAGCGGGATTTCGCACAGCTTGCTGATATATTCATGGTCAATGATGGGGGGCTTCCTGTGATAGCCCAGGAGAGCGATGTCCGAGCAGTGCACGGCGCCGCACATGTTCAGGCAGCAGGCCATGGAAACCCTTACCTTGGCGGGCAGCTGCATTCCGGTGAAGTACTCAAACAGTTCGTCCGCCAAGGCCTTGACCATCGAAGAAGCGTCGGTGGCCGGGGTGTGGCAGTGAATGTATCCCTGGGTGTGCACGATGTTGCTGATGCCGGCGCCGGTACCGCCGACGGGGAACTTGTAGCTGCCTGATACGTGCTTCCGGCTCGCCAGGTCGGCCTTAAGGGCCTCCACCTTTTCCAGGCTGTCAACCAGAAACTCGATGTTGTTGCGGGTGGTGAAACGGACATAGCCGCCGCAGTGCTTGTCGGCGATGTCGCAGATCTCGCGGACATTCTCCACGGTCATGAAACGGGCTCCGCCGCACCTGACGGTGAACACCTTCGCCCCGGACTCTGCAACGTGCACCAGCACGCCGGGCTCCAGCACTTCGTGGTATGCCCACTGGCCGTAGTTTTCCTTTATAACCGGGGGGAAGTACTCCCAGTAATGCCTGGGGCCGAGGTCTGTAAGCCTGTTTTCCAGCGGGCTTTCCGGGTTGTATCTTCCAAATTTTTCTGTGGATAATTTCATTATACTCAAACCCCCTATCTCTTGTGTCTCTTCCGATATTCGTTGATATCCCTGTCCCAGCCGCCTTCGACGTCCTCTTCCTTCCAGAAGATGTACGGGTTGGAGCGGGGAGCCTTGACGAACTGAGGAGCTGCGGGAAGTCCCAGAACTTCGATGAACTTGGGCAGTCCGACGCGCTGGATGAGCTCGCCCACGCGCTCACGGTTCTTGCCTTCTTCCATCCACCACTCGAATATCTTTTCGATGACTTCCTTGATGTTGTCATAGGGAGGCTCGGCCTGCATAAAGGGAACAATCAGGGTGGACAGCTGGGCGCCTTCCAGTATGGGGGCCTTGGCTCCGCAAAGCAGGCTGATGCCGGTATCGGTGCCGGGCCTCAGCGCCCTGGGCATGGTGTTGATGCAGTGCATGCAGCGTACACACTCGGCGTTGTTGATTGCCAGCTTGCCGTCCACCATGCTCATGCACTTGGTGGGGCAGAGGCCGATTACTTCCTTCTGGATGTCGAACTTGCCCCAGTCCCTTCCGCCAAGAGCGCCGGCGTTGGGGGTGAAATCGCCGCCGATGTATGCCTGAACAGCTTCCTGGTCGATCCTTATGTCGTCCCTCCAGGTGCCGATGAAGGACAGGTCGGATCGGGCGATGGAAGCCACACAGCCGTTGGGGCAGCCGTCAAACTTGAACTTGAACTTATAGGGGAACGCAGGGCGGTGCAGCTCGTCCTGATAATAGTTGGTCATTTCGTAGCTCAGTTCCTGAGTGTCCACACAGGCAAACTCGCAGCGGGCCTTGCCGACGCAGCACTCCGGAGTGCGCAGGTTGGACCCGGATCCGCCAAGGTCCTGGTCCATCACGTGAGTCAGATCGAAGAAGATGGGCTCAAGCTGATCGGTGACGGTGCCCAGCAGGATCAGGTCGCCGGTGGAGCCGTGCAGGTTCATCATTCCGCTGCCCCTGTACTCCCAAAGGTCGCAGAGGGTTCTCAGGAAATCGGAGTTATAAAACTTGCTGGCCGGCTGGTTTACCCGGATGGTATGGAAATGGGCAACCGCAGGGTATTTTTCGGCAAGGTCGGTGTACCTTCCGATAACGCCTCCGCCGTAACCCATGACACCGACGATGCCGCCGTGCTTCCAGTGGGTTTCGCCGTCGTCAAAGGACTGCTCCAGAAGGCCCATAAGGTCATCGGTCACTTCAACCGGCATGAGCAGTTTGTCCTGGCCCAGTTTTGCCCTGTGTACGGCATTCCTCTTGGCGTCGGCAACGAAGCTGGGCCACGGCCCACTTTCCAATTCCTCAAGCATGGGGATTTCATGCTTGCACTTATAATTTTTCAGTTCCTCTTCAGTGTAGTTGTTGAGTTCGGCGTCGGAATAAATCCGGGCCTCGGCATACTTTATTTCTTTCATTTGCCGTTTCGGTTCAAAAGCCACTAACAATACCTCCTTTTGTGATATCAGCTGTTGAATAAAACTCTGCCTTTTCTTTACCAACTTGTCTATCTTTTCAAGGCCTTGCTCCACCTGGTTCCGGGATGCCCCCGGCTGACTCCGTCCGACCGCTTACCCTCCGCCCCGGGGCTGTCTTTCTATACCCGGACTTCATCGGGTAAATAACCAACAGACTAACCTCCCTTCCCCTTCATTCTCTCTCTCAGTAAAATTCCTCCCCCGGCCGCAAATTCTCTTAGCTGGGCCTGACTTTTAAATGCTCATCACTACATTGTTATTTGCCGTGCTTTCCAAGACAAACCGGGGCCTTGTCATGTCCTTCCACAGGTGGCTTGTTTGCCCTAAATCCCTGCCTTCACAAAGACACAAAAATCCAACCCACGGCATCCTTAAGCCGGCACAACCCGACTTGCTAAAAAGGTTTCAGCCAGCAAAGAGATGTAAATAGGCGGACAGGCAAAATATTCTCCATAGCTGTATTCGTTGTATATCGCATTATTCCTTCTAATTTAGGTCAAATTTTTTGTTGGGGGCCACGGCTCCCTTTGATTTGTCGGGGGGTGCGGGTTATCTTTCGGCTTTCCCGGCCCTCAGGTTATTTTACACCTGCCCGTAAAAGATGTCCACTGGATGTGGCTGTAAAGAAACCTCCGGCCGGCCTCTTACTTGATCTCAAATCAATTTTTACGGAAATTTTTGTTATAATAAATGTATTTGATTTATGAAAGGAAGATGAATTATGATCAAAAATCCGGTTGCGGCAATTGAGATGGAGAGTGGAAATACCATAAAGGTGGAGCTGTACCCCGGCACAGCCCCCAACACTGTGAGGAATTTTATTTCTCTGGCCCGGAAAGGATTCTATGACGGTGTTATATTTCACAGGGTCATACCCGGCTTCATGATACAGGGAGGCTGCCCCCAGGGCACCGGAATGGGTGGGCCGGGCTACTGCATCAAAGGGGAGTTTACCCGCAACGGCTTTGCCAACGACTTAAAGCATGACCGGGGCGTTATATCAATGGCCAGGACCAGGATACCCGACTCCGCCGGTTCCCAGTTTTTCATCATGACGGCCGCCTCCCCCCACCTGGACGGTGAATACGCCTCTTTCGGCAGGGTTATTGAGGGAATGGACGAGGTGGACCGCATTGTGGGCGCGGAAAGAAACCGGATGGACAAGCCCCTTGAAGATCAAAAGATCAAAAAGGTGGCGGTGGAAACATTCGGGGAAGAGTACGGCGAGGTGAAGAAGGTATAACAATAGAATAAAGAATTCAGGAGTCAGAATTCAGAATTCTGCGGATTCATTTTTTGTTCAACCGTTAAAACCTAAAGGGGGAAAAACTCCTTTCCCCTTTGGCCTACTGGTTATGCCAGATTCTGCATCTTTTTGACTTTTTCGACATATCGGGTGCTTTTCCTGTTTATATGAGATTTTTTAACAAATTCTCGGAAGCTGCCCTCCGGAAAGCATATCCACCAGCCTGGTACCCCCCAGGGCCGTTTTCAGATAAACGTCACCGCTGCCTTGCCTGACCTCGCCGATAATCCCGGAATCACTTCCAAGAGGGTGGGAGCGGAGATGCTCAACGATTTGATCCCCCTCTCCAGGCCCGGCTATAATAACAACTTTCCCCTCGTTGGCCAGGTAGAGGGGGTCGAGGCCCAGCATATCGGCGGCCCCGGCAACCTCCCCTCTTACCGGGATTCTTTTTTCGTCCATCACAATGTCCAGCCGGCATCCCAGGGCCATTTCCTTGACGGTGGTGCCAAGGCCCCCCCGGGTCGGGTCCCGCATTATCTTTATTGTTTTAAACCTTTCCAAAAGGCCCTTTGTAAGATGATTCAGCGGGGCGCAGTCGCTTTCCACCGGACTTTCAAAGGACACCCCCGGCCTCCGGGAAAGGACGGCTATCCCGTGGTCCCCTATGTTTCCGTTTATAATGAGGACATCCCCGGGGGTCACCCTTTCATGCCCCATGCACAGGCCTTCCGGCAAAAAACCTATTCCGGAGGTATTGATGTACACACTGTCGGCCTGTCCTCTCTCCACCACCTTTGTATCCCCCGCCACCACCCTCACACCGGCTGCCCGTGCGGTTTCGGCCATTGAGGACACTATCCTTTCCAGCTGCGACATTTCAAGCCCTTCTTCAAGAATAAAGGACGCGCAGATGTAGCGAGGCTCGGCCCCGGCCACCGCCAGGTCGTTCACCGTGCCGCAGACAGACAGTTTGCCTATGTCGCCACCCGGGAAAAAAACAGGGCTCACCACAAAGGAATCGGTGGTGAAGGCCAGCCTTCCCGCCGGAACGTCGATAACGGCAGAGTCATTAAATATGTCCCGGGAGTGCGTGCCAAAATATTTAAGGAAAAGCCCGGATACCAGCCGGTGGGTCAAAAGGCCCCCGTCACCGTGGGCCAGAAGTATTTTTTCTCCCTCTAATCCCGCCATGCCGCGCCTCCTCCCCTGTTATATTTATAATAGGCGGCACACGCCCCCTCGCCGGAGACCATACATGGTCCCACCGGGCCTTCCGGGGTGCATGATATGCCGAAAAGGGAACATTCCGGCGGGGTAAGCTTTCCTTTCAGCACATCCCCGCAGGCGCACCCCGGGGGCGGGCTGGCCGGGCTGACACTGATCTGAAACTTTCTTGCCGCGTCATAGCCGGCGTACTCCCCCCTCAAGCACAGGCCGCTGGCCGGAATATACCCTATCCCCCTCCAGCCGGCCCCGGACTCGGTGAAATATTTCTTCATCAGGCTTAAAGCCCGTACATTGCCACATTCCCCCACGGCCCGGGGGTACCCGTTGGCTACCCTGCTCTCTCCGGATTCTATCATGGAAAGGAGTGTTTCCAGCGCCCCCAGAATATCAACGGGATCGAACCCGGCTATTACCGCCGGAATACCATACTTTTCCCCGATAAACTCCCATCCTTGCCGCCCTATTACGGCGCTGACATGGCCCGGGCAGATAAATCCTTTTACGGCCACACCCCTTTCTCCCAGCAGCGCGTCCACCGCCGGGGGGGTCAGCTTGTGGGCCGCGTAGATGGAAAAATTGGAAAGCCCAAGGGCTTCCGCCTGTTCCAGGGCCAACGCCACCACCGGAGCGGTGGTTTCAAACCCCACCCCCAGGAATACCACTTCCCTGCCGGGATTTTCCCGGGCCGTCCGTACGGCGTCCAGGGGAGAGTACACCACCCTTACATCCGCCCCCCCGGCCCTTTCCTGTTCAAGGCTGGTGCGGCTCCCCGGCACCCTCATCATATCTCCGAAGGTGGTCAGAATAACTCCGGGGATTCCGGCGCAGGATATCATGCCGTCAATATCGCCGGTATCAGTGACACAAACAGGACACCCCGGCCCGCTCCTGAAATCCACTTTCCCCTCCAAAAGACCCCTTATCCCCGTCTGGGAGATAGCCACGGTGTGGGTGCCGCAGACTTCCATCAGGGCCACGTTGTGCGCTTTCTCCCATACCCTCTCCAGAATCCGGACGGCCAGTTCCGGATCTCTGAATCTATTGAGCAGCTGCTTCATGGATTTCCTCCAGTAGTTTCAGGGTCTCCCTTGCCTCCAGGGGGTCCAGCCTTACCACGGCATAACCGGCATGCACCAGTATGAAATCCCCCTCTTTTACCTCCGGGGTAAGCGCAATACTTACCCGGAGGCTGTTGCCGCCCACATTGACGCAAGCCGTTTCCCCCGTTATTTCAATTACCTCGGCCGGCACAGCCAGACACATATTATTATCCTCCTAATATAAAGGGCAATTCTCCTTCTTAACCCCTCAGCCTACGGGACGCCACCACCGCCTGGCCGAGGGATATGCCCCCGTCGTTGGCCGGGACTTCCCGGTGAAAGTAAACCCTGCGCCCCTTCTCAGCCAGCCCGTGCTTCACCCCCAGAAAGAGATATTGGTTTTGAAAAGACCCTCCGCTTAAAACAACCTCATCAATCCCTGTTTCCAGGCCGGCCCGTGTAACAGCCTCCACTATCATGGCAATTACTGTGTTGTGAAACATTGTGGCGGTCACGGCAGGGTCAACGCCCTTTTTGATCTGCCCTGCAATTCCCTCAATCATAGGGCCCGGGTCAATAATCCCGCCTGACACCAGGTAAGGGAACCGGTCCTTTAAGCCTGGGACCACCAAATGGCTCAGCTCAACCGCCGCCTGCCCCTCGTATGTGCTTTCCAGGCAAGCACCCAGCATTGCTGAAACTGCGTCAAAGAGCCGCCCGCAGCTGGAGGCCGGGGGCGAATTAAAGCCCTGTGCCGCCATTCGGGCCGTAAGCGCAACCTCCCTCTCCCTGCCGGGAAAGAGGCCCAGGGCCAGATCCAGGCCGTCCCCGCCGAGATAATGGCTCAGGTAGGCAACGCCCATGCGCCAGGTGTTTCTTATGGCGCTATCCCCCCCGGGAACAGGCAGGTAGGCCAGATGATACTTTCTTTCAAAATCCACGTAGTCCCCCGCCAATATTTCAAAGCCCCAGATGCATCCATCGGCGCCATAGCCTGTACCGTCACACACCACTCCAATAACCTTCCGGTCCAGTCCGTTCTCGGCCATGCAGGCCGCCATGTGGGCATGGTGGTGCTGCACCGCCACACGGTTGGCGGCAGGCAGAAGGCCGGCAAGGGAGTTTATGGCATAGCCGGGGTGCATATCATGGGCAATTATTTCCGGCATTATGCCAAACAGCTTCTGCAGGCTCTCAAGGTTTACCCGGAAATAATCCATCCCCTCCCGGAAATACATATCGCCCAGGTGCTGGCTCAAAATGGCCCTGTCGCCTTTCAGCAGGCAAAAGGTGTTTTTCATTTCCCCTCCCAGCCCCAGCGCCGCCATGGTGGAACGGCCCGGGGGAACATTTACCGGGCCGGGCACAAATCCCCTGGACCGGCGGTATATATGGGGCTGCCCTTCAATGACCCGCAGCAGGGAGTCATCGCAGCCGTGATATATTTCGCGGTCATGCAGCAAAAAACAATCGGCAATCCGGCCCAGTTGATCCATGGCGGCGGAATTTTCCCTGACCAGGGGCAGACCCCCTGCATTGCCGCTTGTCATCACCATGACATCAAGCTCATCGTCAAACAGCAGCATATGCAGGGGGGTGTAGGGCAGCATAACCCCCAGCGTTCCAACATTGGGGGCCAGGATGCCGGGCAGGGGGCAGCGACCCCTGCGCTCCAGTATCACTATCGGGGCCTCGGGGGAGTTCAGCCAGCGGCACTCCTCCTCATCGGCCCGGCAGTATTTTCTGACCGCCTCCAGGTCCCGGCACATCACTGCAAAGGGCTTGGCGGGCCTTCCCTTACGCCGGCGGAGTTCTTCCACCGCCTTTTCGTTTCTGGCGTCACAGGCCAGGTGAAACCCTCCCAGGCCCTTGACGGCAACGATATTGCCCTCCAGCATTATTCTGCGGAAGTTGTCCGGCCAGCTTCCGGAGAGCTCCCTGCCCATCCGGTCCGCCAGGAAAGCACGGGGGCCGCACTCCGGACAGGCGATGGGCTGGGCATGAAACCTTCTGTCACCGGGGTCCCGGTATTCCCGCCGGCACCGTGGGCACATGGGAAAAACACTCATGGTGGTCCGCTCGCGGTCATAGGGGAAACCGGATATTATGGTAAAGCGGGGGCCGCAGTTGGTACAGTTGGTAAAGGGGTAGCGGTGGCGCCGGTCGGAGGGGTCGTCTACCTCCCTTTTGCAGTCCGGGCAGACGGCCACATCGGGGGAAATCAGCACATCCCTTTCACCGCCGGGACTGCTTTCCAGTATTTCAAAGGCGGTGTATCCCCGGGGCGGGATCTCCCTTACGTCAATCTGTGTTATCCTGGCAAGGCGGGGCGGCCGCTCGTTGATCTCTCTCAACAACCTGTCCGGCATGCCTCCTGGGCCCTCCAGGTCCATTTCCACTCCCCGGACAGAATTGAAAACCCGCCCTTTCAGGCCATACCTTTGGGCAAGGCCGAAGACAAAGGGGCGGAAACCTACCCCCTGCACAATTCCTTTTACTTCCACCCGAAGGCGGGTCAGCTTTTCCCCGCCGTCATCCGGACTATCCAGTCGCACCACGCGCCAAATCCCTTTCCATCCCTGGCAGACAGGGGAAAAACGGTTAACCCCGGATTAATTGCCAGTACATCGCTGTTAAATTCAGACAATTGAAAATCGGTATAAGGCAGCAGATCAACCTTGTTTGCTATTACAGCCCCCGATTTTCTAAAAACCGAGGGGTATTTGCAGGGCTTGTCGTTGCCCTCGGTGACACTGAGCACAACCACCTTGGCGTCCTCCCCGAGGTCGTATTCAGCCGGGCAGACCAGGTTACCCACGTTTTCAATGAAGATAAGGTCCAGTTCCATTAACGGGAGCCCGGCCAGGGCCCCGGCAACCATCCCGGCATTAAGGTGGCACCCGCCCCCGGTATTGATCTGCACCGCCGGTATGCCTTTCTTCTCAATGCGATCGGCATCCCTTCTGGTGTACACATCTCCCTCGATGACCCCCATGGAGAGCCGCCCCCTCAGGCAGTCAACGGTTCGCTCCAGAATTGTGGTTTTGCCGGAGCCCGGCGAGCTTATAAGGTTTATCACATAAATGCCGGCCTCGCGAAAAAAATCCCTGTTCTGCCGCGCCAGTGCATCGTTGGCCGCCAGCACACTGGCAACAATATCCACTTTCACCGTTTCTCCACCGCCCCCCTCACCGGCATAACGCCTTCCTTTCAGTCCCCTTCGAAATAGTCCACATAAAACTCATCCCCGGCAATTACCTCCACCGCCGGCGACCCGCAGCAAGAGCAATGAAACTGCAGCCCGGCAATTAAAAACTCTTTCCCGCAGGACTGGCACCTGCCGCGAATGTCGGTTTCCTCTATTTCCAGCCTGGCATCAACAAAAAGAGGGTCCTTTGCCAGCGCGTAAAAACAAAATTCCATAGAACCGGGAAGGGCGGCCACCAGTTTGCCCACCACCAGCCTCACCTTTTCAATGCTGCCAATGCCATTTTCCCTGGCGCTCTTTTCCAGTATTCCCATAACCTCCCGGATCAGGGAGAGCTCATGCACCGCCTTAATTCCTCCAAGTGTTCTTTCCATTATTCAATATTTTTTACATTACTGTGGTTTATTACTTCAAAAAATATGCCTAATATTCTTTATTTCCCCAGCCGGCCAAAACCCAGCTCAAAGGCTTTCAGGTTCAAGTCCCTGACACCGTCCTTAAAAAGCATTTCGATGGTTTTCACAAAATAGTCCCGGCCGAAGGGAAGAAGTCCGCTGCCGGCCAGCGCCCCGGTCATTACCATGTTGGCCGCCAGGGGGCTTCCCGCCAATAAAAAAGCCCGCACCAATACTGGTGTGGACTTTCCATTTCTTCACCCAAGGCGGATTTTGCGCCTGCCAATAATACAACTGAGTATCAGAAATTCAGAGTTGCGAAATAATCCTCTATGGTTTCGGCCCGCCGGATCATCTGCACGCTGCCGTCGGCTTTAAGCAGCAGCTCGGCCGACCTCAGCTTGCCGTTGTAATTAAAACCCATGGCGTGCCCGTGGGCTCCGGTATCGTGTATAACCAGTATATCTCCTATTTCCACCATCGGCAGCTTGCGGTTGATGGCAAATTTATCGTTGTTCTCGCACAGCGATCCGGTTACGTCGTAGATATAGCCCAGGGGCCAGTCCTCCTTGCCCATAACGGTGATATGGTGGTAGGCGCCGTACATCCCCGGCCTCATCAGGTTGGACATGCAGGCGTCAAGCCCCACGTAGTTTTTGTAAATCTCTTTTTTGTGCAGCACTGTGGCCACCAGATACCCGTACGGCCCGGTGATAAACCGGCCGCTCTCCATGGCCAGCTTCAACGGGTGCAGCCCGTTGGCCACGATCTTTTTCTCGTAGGACTCCCTTATGCCCCGGCTCAAAAAGTCAAGGTCCACAGGCTCCTGCTCCGGGCGGTAAGGAATGCCAATGCCGCCGCCGAAATTCACCAGCTCAATACGTATTTTGAGGGTGCGGAATATCTCCACCACCAGGTCGAACATCATATTGGCGGTTTCAACAAAGTAATTGGGGTCCAGCTCGTTGGAGATCACCATGGTATGGACGCCGAAGCGCTGGACTCCCTTATCCCTCATAATCCTGTACGCGTCCAGCATCTGCTTCCGGGTCAGGCCGTACTTGGACTCCTCGGGATTGCCTATGATGGCGTTGCCCCCCTCCCGCAAGGGGCCTGGATTGTAGCGGAATGATACTATATCCGGGATTCCGGCGTACTTTTCCAGATATTCTATATGGCTTATATCGTCTAAGTTGATGATGGCCCCCAGCTCCCGGGCCTTTTTAAACTCTACCGCCGGGGTGTCGTTGGAGGTAAACATTATGTCCTCACCGGTAATCCCGGCTTTCTCGGCCAGTATAAGCTCCGGCAGCGAGCTGCAGTCCGCGCCGAATCCTTCTTCCTTTAAAATACTCAGTAAGTGCGGGTTGGGGGTGGCCTTAACCGCGAAATACTCCTTGAAGGCCGGGGCCCATTCAAAGGCCGCCAACAGTCTCCGCGCGTTTGCCCGGATGGCCGCCTCGTCGTAAATGTGAAAGGGCGTCGGGTGCTGTTCGATTATACCCATCAGCTGTTCCTTCGAAAAGGGCAATTTTTTTTCCGCCATCAGTGCTTCCTCCAAAAAAATAATGTCTCCCGGATTTAAAAACAAATCATAATAAATTATATAGATGTTTGACATATAAACGCAAGCATTACTCCAAAACCACCGGCTGTAACAATTTTGAAATAAACAAGGCTGGCTGCTTTTTTCACAAGCTGCAAATGATAATCATTATCACGTCCCCAAAAACTGCCTTTTTCCGAGGAAATAAGACATGATTGTCCTAAAAAGCCTTTTTTGGGATTTGTTAAAAATGGCTTATGTCACTATAGTGATATTGATACTCATTATCAGCGGGGTGATTGATGACAGACTGTTGGTTCCGGTGCTTTTTTAATTACCATAATACTTACATAGTCAGGAGGACTGTAATGAAAAAGCTTATTGTATTTCTTTCCGCCGTATTGCTGCTGGTTTCGGCTGCCATGGCGGGGTGTTCTTCCGCCAATGCCCCCAAAGAGGCCGGGGAAAAGAAGGACCCATCCCAGATTGTGATCTACTCGGGGAGAAAAGAACCGCTGATCAAGCCGGTTCTGGACAACTTTGAAAAGGAAACCGGCATAAAGGTAATCCTGCGATCGGGCGGCGCATCTGAACTTGCCAACGCCATAATTGAAGAGCGGAAGTCGCCCGCAGCCGATGTATTTATCGCCAATGACGCCGGAACAATGGAAATGCTGCGTGAAAAAGGCCTTCTCCAGCCCAACGCCTCCCCCGCGCTAAAGGCCGTTCCCGAGGATTTGAAGGCAAAAGACGGGTCTTGGATAGGAGTATCGGCCAGGTCAAGGGTGATTATGTACAATACCCGGCTTGTCCAGGAAAGTGAGCTTCCCAAATCAATCAAAGACCTGGCCGACCCCAGGTGGAAAAAGCAGGTGGCAATGGCGGCCAGCTCAAACGAGTCCATGATAGGGCATATCACCGCCTGGCGGCTGACCATGGGTGATGCCGAAACCGAGAAGCTTTTAAAAGGGCTGATGGCCAACCAGGCGCAGTCTCTGAAGGGGCACACCGAGGTGAGAAAGGCCGTGGGCTCCGGTGAGTTCAAGCTGGGCCTGGTCAACCACTACTATTATCACCTTCAGAAAAAGGAAGGCTCTCCGGTGGGAGTTATTTACCCCGACCAGGGAGAAGGCCAGATGGGCGTTCCGGTTAACGTGGCCGGGGCCGCCATAATAAAGGGGGCCAAAAACAGCGAGGCCGCACGGAAATTCATTGACTACCTGATCAAGCCCGAGACCCAGGAGCTGTTTGCCAAACTGAACTATGAAATACCCGTAGTGGAAGGAGTATCCGCCAATGAGGCCAGGAAACTGACGGAGTTCAAACGGACACCGGTAGAACTTGAACAGCTTGGGTCCGGGTTGAACAAAACCATCAACCTTATTGAAAAGGTTGGCCTTCCTTAAATAAAGGGGCTCCGCCCCTTCGGACGGTATAGACGTCCTACCCCTACCAAAGCAAGGGGGACGCCCCCTTGGACCCCCCGTGCTTAGGAAATTATCCACAGAATTCCTTTGGGGCATATTTCCTAAGTCTTAAAATAGCCCCGGAAGCCGCAATTGGGGTCGGAACCCGGAACCCAGAACTCAGAATTCAGACACCCGGGATGCCCAAAGCAGCTACCAAGGAGAATGAAAATCCGGGTCATTTAAAGTTGAGAGCTGATGGCTGATTGCTGACTATTCAGGAAAGGCAAAAAACCAAAAACAGGTGGTAATTATGTCGCAATACTCAGGTTTTCATAGCCGGGTGGGGCCTCTGGGCCGCATCCGGCAAAATTTATTCCCCGGCAGGCTTCTACCCCCTGCCCGTCCTCCCGCTGGCATCGCGGCCGCCTCGCTGTGCGCGGCGGCACTGTCCGCAGTGCCCCTTTTTTATATACTGCTGAGGGCTTCCCAGGCTTCCCCGGAGATATGGGTAAGGCTTTGGAGGACCAGGATTCCGGAACTGCTGGTCAACACCCTGGGACTGGCAGTAACCGTGACTGCGGTGGCCATCGTGTCGTCGCTGCTCCTTGCATATCTGACCGTGCGCACCGACCTCCCGGGAAGAAAAGTCATACACTGGCTGATGGCGGTCCCTCTGGCCATTCCGGCCTATGTAGGGGCCTTCGCCTATATAACAGTCTTCGGCCACGGCGGCATGGCCAGGCATATACTGGGGAAGGTTTTGGGGATGCCTCCCGGGTCGGTGGACCTTCCAACCATTTACGGTTTCGGAGGCGCAGTGCTGGTGCTTTCTCTTTTTACCTTTCCATACGTATACCTGCTGGCGGCCGCATCCCTCAAGGCCGGGGGAGGCGAACTGGAAGAGGCCTCCCTTTCCTGCGGCTACAACCGTTTGCAGACATTTTTCAGGGTTACTCTCCCCCTCCTGCGCCCTGCCACAGCGGCAGGGGGGCTGCTGGTGTTTCTTTACGTGCTGTCGGATTTTGGAACTGTAGCCGTGCTGCGATTCCCCACCTTTACCAGCGTAATTTACCTCCAGCTGGCAGGCCGGTATGACAGGGCTGCCGCGGCGGTATTAAGCGCGGTTCTCCTTTTTATTGCGCTGGCTGTAATCTACATTGAGTGGCGGTCCAGGAGCGGCGCCAGGTATTACCAGGCCGGCGGCGGCCACTGCCCGCCCTCCCGGGCGCCGCTGGGCCGCTGGCGGTATCCGGCCGTTATATTCACATGGGTGGTGGTCCTCCTGTCGGTGGCGGGCCCCCTGGGGCTTCTGGCCTACTGGAGCTTATCCGGCTTGGCCGGCGGGGCGCTGCACAAAGACTTTTTGCAGCATGGACTTAACAGCCTGCTGACGGCGTCTTTGGCAGCCACAGCCTCCATAGCGCTGGCGCTGCCCATGGCTTTCCTGTCAGTAAGGCACGGCGGGACAATGGCAAAAACCCTTGCCCGTCTTGTGTATGCCGGCTACGCGCTGCCCGGGGTTATACTGGCCCTGGGAATGGTGCTGGTGGTCAGTTCCGGGCTCCCATTTCTACATGGAACGGCAGCAATACTTATTATGGCTTATATCGCAAGATTTCTGCCGCAGGGGCTGCAGGCCGAAGAATCGGCCCTGGCCCGGGTGAACCCCTGCATTGAAGAGTCGGCCCGCCTGGCCGGCTATTCCCCGTGGTCGGCCTTTCTCAGAGTCACTCTGCCACTAATCCGCCCCGGCCTTATTTCAGGCTGGGCCATGGTTTTCATAAGCTCCCTCAAGGAACTGCCCGCAACCCTTTTGCTCCGGCCGGCAGGGTTTGACACCCTTGCGGTCAGGGTCTGGATTGAAGCCAGCGAGGGCTTTTTTGAGAGGGGTGCGCCGGCGGCGCTGCTGCTGGTCATTGTTTCGGTTCTGCCGGTTAAACTATTGTTCGGCAGGGAGTCAGGCAAGGGAGGTGCCGGTGATTCAGATACAGTTTAAAGGTGTAAGCAAGTCCTACCACAGCGGACAGGCGGCCGTGTCAGACCTGACCCTTGAGGTGCAAAGAGGTGAAATATACACACTGCTGGGCCCCAGCGGCTGCGGCAAGACAACCACCCTGAGGCTGGCGGCCGGGTTTGAAAGGCCGGACAGAGGCCGTATTTCCATCGCCGGAAGTTCTGTGGCCGGGCCCGGCTGCTGGGTTCCGCCTGAAAAGAGGGGGCTGGGAATGGTTTTCCAAAACTACGCCCTTTTCCCCCACCTCAATGTTGAAGACAATGTGGCCTTCGGCCTCAGGGGGCTTCCCGCCCGCCGGAGACAGGCCAGGGCCGGGGAATTCATCGAACTTGTGGGCCTTTCCGGTTATGAAAAAAGATATCCGCACCAGCTTTCCGGGGGGCAGCAGCAGAGGGTGGCGCTGGCCAGGGCGTTATGCCCGGGGCCCCTGGTGGTTCTTCTGGATGAGCCTTTCAGCAACCTGGACACCGACCTTAAGGAAAACATGCGCATCGAGCTCAGAAGGATAATAAAAGCCACCGGGGCCACCGCCGTCCTGGTCACCCACGACCAGAAAGACGCCCTGGCCATATCCGACCGGATAATGGTTATGCGGTCCGGGACCGTCCAGCAGGTTGGCGACCCGCGATCCATATATCTTCGCCCGGCCAACCGGTTCGTGGCCTCCTTTATAGGAAAGTCAAACATACTTCACGGGCGGGTGGCACGGGACGGGCTTTCCGTTGAGACGGAAATAGGGTTGATACCATACGATTTAAGGTATTTAAAAGGTGCGGCGGGATTGGTGAAGCTTTCCGTCCGGCCCGAGGGTTTTGAGTTGTCGGACAGCAGCCCCATTGCCGGGAGGGTTAATACGGTTAATTACCTTGGAAGTGAACTGGAGTGTCTGGTGGACGTGCCTATGGCAGGCGGAGGCGCCAGGGAGGTGCTGGTGAGGGTGGGGGCGGGACACCACCTGTCCCCGGGCGACACCGTGTTCATGCGGGTACTTCCCCAATTCGTGGCTGTTTTGTAATTAACCTTGTAACAAGACCCCTCCGCAGCCCCGGAGGGGTCTTATCATTGTAAATAACGGCTATTCATTATTTCCCGTGGACTTTTCTTCCGCCTTTTGTATCTTGGCCCAGGAATCCTTCAGTGAGACTATCCTGTTGAACACCAGTGATCCTTCATTTGAGTCGACGGGATCGGCGATAAAATATCCGTGCCTTAAAAACTGGTAGCGGCTCCCCGGAGCAGCCCCGGCAAGGGCGGGCTCCACCAGGCAGGAAGTCAGCCTCTCCAGCGAGTTGAGGTTAAGGTTGGCTGTAAAGTCTCCCTCGGAATCATCATCGGGGTTTTCCTTCAAAAACAGGTGATCGTACAGGCGCACCTCGGCCTTTAAGGCATGTCCGGCAGGCACCCAGTGCAGCGTTCCCTTCACCTTTCTCACGCTTTCCGACGCGCCGCTTTTGGTCCCGGGATCGTAAGTGCAGTGAACCTCCACCACTTCCCCGGAGCTTTCATCCTTTACCACCCGCTGGCATTTTATTATATATGCATGCTTCAGCCTGACCTCGCTGCCGGGGGAAAGCCGGAAAAACTTCTTGGGCGGGTTCTCCATAAAGTCGTCCCTTTCGATGTAAACCACCCGGGAAAAAGGTATCTGCCGCTTACCCATCCCGGGATTCTCCGGGTTGATATCGGCTTCCAGCATCTCCACCCTGTCTTCGGGGTAATTGTCAATCACCAGGCGCAGCGGGCGAAGCACCGCCATGGCGCGGGGCGCCTTCAAGTTAAGGTCCTCCCTTATGCAGTGCTCCAGCATGGCTATGTCCACAATGCTGTTGGCCTTGGCCACACCGATCCGGTCGCAGAAGTCCCGGATGGCCTCCGGTGTGCAACCCCTCCTCCGGTAGCTCGATATGGTGGGCATTCTCGGGTCGTCCCAGCCGCTCACATACCCCTGCTCCACCAGTTTCCTCAGCTTGCGCTTGCTCATGACGGTGTAGCTGAGGTTAAGCCGGGCAAACTCTATCTGCTGCGGCGGGGACTGAAAGTCAAGTTCTCTCAGCACCCAGTCGTACAGAGGCCGGTGGTCCTCGAACTCACATGTGCATATGGAATGGGTAATCCCTTCAATGGCGTCCGAAATGGGGTGGGCATAGTCGTACATGGGATATATGCACCACCTGTCCCCTGTCCGGTGGTGGGTGGCCCTCAATATCCGGTAAAGAACAGGGTCTCTCATGTTCAGGTTGGGAGAGGCCATATCTATTTTAGCCCTGAGCACCCGGGACCCGTCCGGGAACTCACCCTCCCTCATCCTCCGGAACAGGTCGAGGTTCTCTTCCACCGAACGGTTCCGGTACGGGCTTTCCCTGCCGGGCCGGGTGAGGGTTCCCCGGTACTCCCTGATCTCGTCGGGGCTCAGGTCGCAGACGTAAGCCTTGCCGGACTTTATAAGCTGCACGGCGCAGTCATACAACCTCTCAAAATAGTCCGAGGCGTAAAACAGGCGGTCGTCCCAGTCAAACCCCAGCCACTTTACGTCTTCCATGATGGATTCGACGTATTCAATGTCTTCCTTGGTGGGGTTAGTGTCGTCGAAGCGGAGGTTGCAAAGGCCCCCGTATTTGGCGGCGGTCCCGAAGTTGAGGCAGATGGACTTGGCGTGCCCTATATGCAGGTAGCCGTTGGGCTCCGGCGGAAACCTGGTGTGCACCCGGCCGTTATACTTGCCTGTCTTCAGGTCCTCCTCAATAATGTCGTGAATAAAATTGGCAGCCGAAGAACACCTGCCCCCTGAAGCGTCCCCGGACTCCCCTTCCCTTCTCATACAAGGCGCGTCAACCGGCGTAGTCATTCCTTGATAAATCCTCCTTGAAAAAACCGCATGGTTCCTATTTCCATATATTATCCCAAATATCTCCTGTCTATGTCAAACAAAGCCGCTCATTACCTTTTATTGTTACGGTGATATACCGTCCAGTTCCTTGGCCGGATCCGAAAGCCCAAGGGCGCCGATGTTGGCGCGGCCTGACTTCAGGTAGTGGGCAGCCTGGTGCATTTCATAGGCGTCATTCAGCTCAAAAGCTTCCCGCAGCATAAAAATCCTGGGCGGGGTGTCCGTGAGGAAGATATTGGGAAATGAGGGGGTCCGATATGGTGCTACCCGTGGCCATCACCCTCTGGAAGTACTCACGGTCGGCCACGCGCCCGAATTCATAAAATATTCGCCCCTGCGGTCGGCGACAAAAAACTGCTCGTATATATTGTTGCGGCCCAGCTCTTGTGGACCAGGGCTTCCAAGCCGGACCAGAACTGCTCACTGGTCAGCCCGCTGCCGGGAAGGACTTCCAAATCAATAAACTGTAATTTTTATGATTATACCATGTGCAAAGAGACTATTATTTATAACCCGCCCGCCTCCTGGCTTCACGGTTTAAATTTGCGGCCTTCTCGTTCAGCATGGCGTCCCACCTGTCCTGAAAATGCCGGTAGACCAGGGGATATTTCTTCTTCATTTGCAGAATACCCTGAACAACAGCCTCGTCCATATCATCCAACAAAAAGGACGGTATCTCATCCTTCATCAGTTCCATTTCCTCCGGCGGAATATAGTCCTGGTAGAACCACTCAAAGGCCTTCATGCCGATCAGAGGCGGAATGTTGAAATCACGTTCCATCCGCCTGATCTCCCTCTCCACCCGCGCCATCTCCAGCGTTTCCCGCCGCTGCCGCTGGACAATGGGGTTCTTGGAATCGATATAATAAGCAAAATCAATAAAAATTTCGGCCTCACGAAAACAGCCTAAGCTTAAATACTCGTCATGCTCGCTTTGCAAGGCGGCCAGCACCATTATCCTGTCTTCCCCGTCTTTCACGGATTTTAAAAACTTACGCATCCGCGACTGGACACCGGCCCACAGGTTCCACTTTTCCAGTTCGATCAAAGTGTTTATCCAGTAAATAAATATATATACGTCGTCAGGGTTTTGAGACTCCACCGGCGGGACCATGGACTGGACAAGGTTCCACAATTCCTCTTCCCGTCCCAGTTCTTTGTACACTGCCACGTATATGCCCCGCAACAGGTGGAAATGGTCCGGATACGTCACCCGGGCGTGTTCCAGTACATCAAAGGCCTCTTCCGCGCGCCCCCCGTCCAGCAAACACCCTGCCTTGAGAGCTAAAACCAGAGCTTTCTCGTTTTCAGGAGCCCTGTCGAACGCCAGCTGAATCTGTTCCTGGAAGCCCTGATCATCGCCCTGCATCAACAGTGCCCGGGCCAGCGCCAGTCGTATGCTGTAAACATCAGGCGAAATATTTACTGCCTGGCGGAGCAGCTTCACAGCCTTTTCCCACTGTTCCGTCCCCAGTAATTCAAAGGCTTCCTCCATTATCTTTTCAAGCTGGCCGCCGTATTTGCGCATCAGGTCATACTCGCCGCGCCTGGCCGGGTCCCGCAGTGTTTCGTATGCCCTGCGGATCTGCTGGAACTCCTCCGGATGGGTCTCAGGAGGAAAGGCCTTCACCATTTCTATATATTTCTTTTTGATAGCGTCCTGGGATGCGTTGGCCCGGACGCCCAAAATTTTGTAATAGTTTTCAACCTTTTGCTTGCGCTGCCTCCGCCGGGTTCTTTTCCTCTCTTCCATCGCCATCCCCCTCTAAAACTCTAGATCGATCAGAGCGTCGGCGGCTTCGTCAATAGCCGACCGCAAGCGGTCTATATCGTCCCCCGACATGGCCTCGTCCAAAAGACCGATAATTTTTTCCACTTTAAGCCGGTCAGACCTGCTGGCACTTTCCAGCAGCTCCACGGCACGTCTGCGCAGGGCAGCCGCTTCAGAATGCAGCACGGTGGGGGACAGGTCTTCACTTTCACCGTCATCACAGGTGCTTTCGTACCCGGCCATCCCGTCGAAGAGGTCCACATCCTCCTCGTCAAGGTCGTCATCCATGTCCCCGCTGCCGGCACCCCGGCAAAGCGCCTCCAGCCTTTCCCTGCTTTCCTCGAACGCCTCCTGCGAATCCCTGTTCAGGGCGTCCTGCACGGTTACACTCATCTCCTTGCCGGTGGACACGCACTTTGCCGTCACTTCCAGTATTCCGTTCAAATTGTAGCGATAAGTCACCTCGACGGCCTCTTTTCCCGCCCTGTTCGGAGGAATGCCCTCCAGCAGGAATTCACCCAAGCGGTGGTTGTTTTTCACCCATTCATGCTCGCCCTGGTAGATCTCAATGGACGCAGCCGTCTGTCCGTCGGCCGCAGTGTAAAACACATCCGATCGGGTCACCGGTATGGTTGTATTGCGCGGAATAATGACGTGGAATCCTCCCGGCCTCATGGTCAGGCCCTTCCACTCCTTCAAAACCGCGATTCCCATGGAAAAGGACGCAACGTCCGTGACAACAAGCCCGCTGCCGGACAGGGCGCCCGACTTTATGCCGGCCTGAACCGCTGCGCCAAGCGCCACCGCCTCGTCGGGATGAATGTCCGTCCGCGGCTCCTTGCCGAAGAAATCACGGATCAGCTCACGTACACGGGGAATCCGCGTGGAACCCCCGACCAGCAATATCTCGTGCATGTCCCCGGGCGCAAGGCCCGCGTCTTTCAACACCTGCCGCACGCAGTCCAGTGTTTCGGACAGCATTCCGTCTATAATCTCCACTAGTTG
Source organism: Bacillota bacterium (assembly GCA_049323915.1). GTDB lineage: Bacteria > Bacillota > Desulfotomaculia > Desulfotomaculales > Desulfocucumaceae > BRHc4a. The sequence goes on along the minus strand of JBMOPC010000107.1, from coordinate 13,609 downwards.
ATTACGGGTAAACTCTGCGAACAGGCTGACGGGCCGGTTGTCCTTAACCGTAACCAGGGGCAGCGACACATTTACAGACTCTTCCTCCGACAACCTCTTTTTTATTTTTTCCGCCTCTTCCTTCAGCAGCGCCTTTGCGCGAATATCATCCCTGGGGTCCGTTCCGTGTTCATTTATAACCTGTTCTGCAAGCCAGTCCACTATTTTCCAGTCGAAATCCTCTCCGCCCAGGCGGCTGTTGCCTGAGGACGCCTTCACCTCAAGGACTCCGCCCATCATTTCTACAATAGAAACGTCAAAGGTGCCCCCGCCCAGGTCATAAACCAGTATGTGGCGGTCCTCCTCCAGGTGTTCCAATCCAAATGCCATGGCGGCAGCCGTCGGCTCGTTTATTATGCGATCAACCACGAACCCTGCCAGTTCTCCCGCCTGCTTGGCGGCCCTGCGCTGGTCGTCGTTGAAATAGGCGGGGACGGTGATGACCGCTTCCTTCTCGCCCTCTCCGAACAGGGAGTCGACATATTTCTTCAGCTCTTTCAGTATTAACGCCGAAATCTCTTGCGGGAGAAATTCTTTACCGGCAACAGCTATCCGTTCGCCGGACCCCATCTTCCTCTTCACTGCGGCCACCGTGCGGTCGGGCATGGCGACAAGGGCGGCGCGGGCATCTTCACCCACTACGACATTCCCTTTCAAGTCTATCAAAACGACGGATGGAATAATCCGCTCACCCTGCGGTGACGGGATGATCTCCGGCCTTCCCCGGTGAATATATGCCACCGCCGAGTTGGTCGTCCCCAGGTCGATCCCCACCACCGGGCGAAATGTTTCCCGAGCGCCTTTATGTTTTTTGTCATTCATCCGTACAATCCTCCCTAACCGTAATAACTTGCGCCTTCCGCAGCAAACGCCCGTCACTGAGGACGAATCCCCGCTTTACAACTTCAACCACCTCATACGGCACGCGGGGACCGGAGGTCTCACCACCGCCCGCAGAACTGTCGCGGGCCACGGCGCCTATCGATTCCGCCAGCTGCGGATCGAAGGTGCGGCCAATAACATCCACCTCGTAAACGCCAACCTCGGCCAGGGCCGCCAGAAGCCGGTCGCCCCACGGTCTCAGCAATTTACGCCAGTTCTCCCGGCCTTCGCCCTGCAGTCCGGCGCATACAAAGTCAATGTCGTCCAGCTGTCCGATAATAACCCCCGTCAAATACTCAATTTGATGTTCCATCACGTTGAGACGCGACGCACCCGCGTCGTGATCAGACTGCCAGCGCTGCACCAAATCCATGCCCGCAGCCAGCCGGTCCAGTTTTCCCATAATTTCCTGTCCAGTTTTGTACTGTATGCGTGCCAGCTTGTTCACCTGCGACCCGATCTCAGCAGATTGTTCACCGACCCCGGCCAACTGCCCTGCGATCCGGGCCACCTGTTCACCAATACAGGTCAATTGTTTGCCCATATGATCCAGTCCGCCGGCAATCTCTTCTATTTTCCCCTTTTTTCCCCAGAACCCAGAAAACATTACCACTTCTCCCTTGCAGTGAATATTTTCCAAAATCGCCATATTCTTTGTCAATAAAGACTTTCTAGACTTAATTTCGACAGCTAAGTTTACAAACCATTTCCATACCTCAAGTATTAACTTATTACATATCCGCCTGTAAAGCAATAAACCCGCCTGGTTGGCGGGGTGCCTGCCGACAGGGCGCCATAGCCGTGGGGCATCAATAAGAAAAGGCAAAGGAACAGGCGTTTTGCATCTTACACAAGCCGCTGTTCCTCCGGGTCAGCTCAAAGCCTGCCGGCCACCTGCTCCTGGCAGGCAGGTTTTTTTGCTATTATCATGGCCCGAACCGTTTCAGCCAGATCTCCTTCCACCCGATCCAACCCGGCAACATCTTTTGGCGGCAGATTGTCCGGCACCGTCCTCAGGACAAGGGCCGTATGGTAGTCGTCCGCCCTCATCCTCCATAAGGAAGAGTGGAACCTTCCACCCGCCTCCGTACGCAGCCACCGCCTGGTATACCTGATTCCTGGAGTCGCGAAAATTAGCCGCCACCACGTCGAAAGAAATGCCGTCTACTTCCATGTTGACCTGACTGAGCTTCAGTGCCCGGCAGGCGTCCCGTATTCAAGAGAGTAACCGCAACAATGGATACATCAATCTCTTTCCAGGAATCTGACGGCAGCCGCCGCAAAATCGTTAAAATCCTTCAGTCCCTGTTTAAGCGTACCATGAACTCTTTTAGGGTCTATCTCGGTATAATCATGCACCAGTATATTCCTGAAATTGACCATTCCTTTTATCCTGTTGGCCAGTTCCCCCGGTATTATTCCCTCACGCCCCAGCAGAGTGAAAATATTTTCCTGATCGGCCGGAAAGGAAAGTTTCTTTCTTGCGATAATATAGTTGGCTATATCCATGCAGACCTGTATGGCCAACTGCAGGTTTCTTTCAACTATTGCCTGGATATCATAGTCTCCGGTGTATTCTTCCAAATTAACGCCTTCAAAGCGCCTGAGCCGGGCCGCATACTCGTCCAGCCTCGCCAGGCGGGCCATGATGACGCTTTTATCTAACACCAAGGCCGCCCTCCTTTATCCTTTCCGCCAGCTGCCTGGCGTGGAAGTCAAAGTACCTTTTATAGTCGTAATACCGGCTGGCGGTATGCATTTCGAAAATGGCCCTCTGGCCGGCGTCCCTCTCGAATATAACCCTTCCTTTTTGGATGACCTGAAACTGAAGCAGTACCGGCGCTTCATTAAGTATTACAATTTCGGTGTCCAGCCTGGCAAGCCTGCGGGTGTCCTCCATTACTTCCAGCCGGTATTTTAAACTCTCTGCCGGAAGGCAGCCCATTAAAACAGCTATGTCCACATCGCTGTCCGCCCTGGCCACACCTTCTGCCCGGGACCCGAACAAATAGGCCGCTGTTATTTCGGTCCTCTTTTCAAAATATTGAGCCAGCAGCGTCAGAAAAGGCGCTTCATTCATAATACTCCACCGGGCCGTAATATATTTCCATAATTATACCATATCCGTGTGGTATCAAAAAGCCATTACTCTCAGTATTCCTCCCGGCTGAAGGACTGCTCCGTCCGGGCGATAATCTCGTCCTGCAGCTCCCTGGTCAAATTGAGGAAGTGGTCGCTGTAGCCGGCCACCCGCACAATCAGGTCCCTGTATTCTTCGGGCCGCTCCTGGGCGGCCAGAAGGGTTTTGCGGTCAACCACGTTGAACTGTATGTGGTGGCCGTCCAGGTTAAAGTAGATCCTGACCAGGGAGACCATGTTTTCCAGCCCCTGGTCCCCCTCCACCACCGAGGGGCTGAATTTCTGGTTTAAAAGCGTTCCCCCGGTGCGCAGGTGGTCCATCTTGGCCACCGATTTAATCACGGCGGTGGGCCCCCGCCTGTCGGCCCCCTGCTCGGGGGAGATCCCCTCGGACAGCGGCTTTCCGGCCAGCCTTCCATTGGGGCTGGCCCCCATCACCGACCCGAAGTATACATGGCAGGTGGTGGGGAGCATGTCGATGCGGTACGTCCCGCCCTTCATGTTCCTCCTGCCGTTGACTGCACGGTAAAAGGCGTCGAAGGCGTCCACCACGGCAACCTCTATGTCCAAATTGCCAGATCCGGTTTGACTATTAAAAAATTTTCAAAACAGGGTTGCATGTGTTAGCCGACTTAATTATAATCTACCTAAGTTCGCATAGCAAATTGATGTTTCACTATGCGAACAATACGGCCAATCCCGGAATTCCTGTAAACATACTCAGAAAGGAGCCAAAATAAACATGGCGCATTGATCTGCTGGAAGCCACCAGCCGGCAGGTGGAGCTGGCAGCCCAAAAGCTTGGGCTGGACCTGGCCGAGGTCAATGCATTCAAAGCCCGGACCGGCAGCGTGTCAGGCTTCCCTGACGCCCAGCCCGTTTCCAACGAGGATCTGATCACACTGGACTGCGACATATTAGTGCCGTCAGCCCTGGAAAACCAGATAACCAAAGAAAACGCCCACAGGATCAAGGCCCGGCTGGTGGCTGAGGGCGCTAACGGGCCCACCACCTATGAGGCCGACCAGATGCTGTTTGAACGGGGAATCACAATCATTCCGGACATACTGGCCAACGCCGGCGGTGTGGTGGTGTCTTACTTCGAGTGGGTGCAGGGCCTGCAGAATTTCTACTGGACCAAAGACGAGGTAAACCGCCAGCTGCGCCGCAGGATGGTGGGCAGCTTCCGGGATCCATAGAATTGATACGGTCAGTCAAATAATTGGAAATATGAGGGGGAAATTTTAAATCATGAATTTTTCCACGGCCCAGCGGATTAAAAGCCTTCCGGTCTACCTGTTCGCCCGGCTGGACAGGCTGATTAGCGAAAAGAAGACCAGGGGTGTTGATGTCATCAATCTGGGCATAGGCGACCCGGACATGCCCACCCCCGACTTTATAATCGACGAGCTGTGCAAGGAGGCCAGGAATCCCCAAAACCACAAGTACTCTTCGTATTTCGGCATGCCGGCCTACCGGGAGGCTGTGGCCCGGTGGTACATGAAAAGATTTGGTGTTGTCCTGGACCCCAAGACCGAAGTGAGCACCCTGATCGGCTCAAAGGAAGGCATAGGGCACATCTCCTGGTGCTATCTGGATCCCGGCGACATTATACTGATTCCGGACCCCTGCTATCCCGTATACAGCGGAGGGGCGGTCCTGGCCGGCGGGGAGCCTTATTATATGCCCTTAAAGGCCGGTAACGGGTTCCTTCCCGACCTGGGATCCATCCCTTCGGAAGTGGCCAAAAAGGCCAAAATGATGTTCCTGTGCTACCCGAACAACCCAACCGGCGCCATAGCCGGCGAAGATTTTTTCAGGGACGTAATCGAATTTGCCAGGGAATACGAAATACTGGTCTGCCATGATGCGGCCTACACCGAGATAGCATTTGACGGATACACCCCCCCCAGTTTCCTCCAGTTCCCGGGGGCCAGGGAGGTAGGCGTGGAGTTCGGTTCGGTTTCCAAGAGCTATAACATGACCGGCTGGCGCATGGGATGGTGTGTTGGGAACCCCGGGGCGGTGGAAACCCTGAGCCGGCTTAAAAGCAACCTGGACACTTGCCAGTTCCAGGCAATACAGCTGGCCGCCATCGAGGGGCTGGCTTCCGGCCAGGCCTTCTCAGAGAAGATGTGCGAGATATATAGAGAGCGCCGGGACCTGGTTGTGGACGGCCTGAACGCCATCGGCTGGAAGCTGGATAAGCCCAAGGCCACCTTCTACATCTGGGCCCCGGTGCCCGGCGGCTGCACCGCCGAGTCCTTTGCCGAAATGATATTTGACAAGGCTGACGTGGTGGTCACCCCCGGCACCGGGTACGGCGCAAGCGGAGAGGGCTTCGTCCGCATTTCGCTGACCGTGCCCACACAACGCCTAAAGGAAGCTATAGAGCGAATTAGTAAGAACGTGGGCAGAGTATCCTTTTAGCACCATACCTCTTCCGGCCCGATGGGGGTAAGGCCGCCTAAGTCCTGGGACGCCACCCCCTTTGTTCTTATACAGAAAATTATGCCTTGTGGATAACTTTTTCATTATCCAAAAGACCACCCGAACATTATTGGGGTCGCTTATGAGTCGCTTAGACGCCACAATACAACTCAAAATGCAGGCTTTCAGCTATTCGACCTCTTTAAATACTAACCCCTTTGCCGGAGTGTACGTGGGGGGGGGGAGGACCTTTCGGGGCCGGAGCGCACGTTTTCGGAGGTTGTTATCCGGCTCTTGGCGACGAGCATAGAGCCGGTTCAACCGGAGGATGTAAGCCCGGAACCGAAAACCGCACCCCCGGAGATTTTCATTGGTCTTTGGCGCTTTTTCTGCAGCGGCATGAAGGCCTGGGTTCCAGTCGCCCGTAGGGCGATTTTGTTCGTAAATATGTCTACTGTGCTGCAAACCCGGCCTTGGCCTCTATACGCCGGCGGTGCAAAACGGGCTCGGTGTAGCCGCTGGACTGTTCACGGCCTTTGAAAACCAGATCGCAGGCGGCCTGAAATGCCACAGAGCTGTCATAGTCAGGAGACATGGGGCGGTAGGCGGGGTCTCCGGCATTTTGATCATCCACCACCCTGGCCATTCGCCGCAAGGTTTCCAGTATTTGTTTTTCGGTACAGATGCCGTGATGAAGCCAGTTGGCCATGTGCTGGCTGGAAATGCGCAGGGTGGCCCGGTCTTCCATGAGCCCCACATTGTTGATGTCCGGTACTTTGGAGCAGCCGATGCCCTGCTCCACCCAGCGGACAACATAGCCCAGAATACCTTGGGCGTTGTTGTCCAGCTCCTGCTGAATTTCTTCGTGACTCCACCGGGGGCTTGCAGCCACCGGAATTTCCAATATATATTCTAAGCAGAACTTATGTTTGGCGTCAATGGCTTATTGGGTTTTATTTGTTTTTATTCAATTAATCTGCAGCTGTTTTTACCCTCTACCACCACCGGGATGCCATTAATAAACAGCACGATATCGGGCCGCCTGGGGGAGCTGCCTTCAACCGGAAACTGGTTGGTCACCCACCATACGTTGGCGTCCAGATTGTCGTAGTTGATCAAGAGCACATCCTGAGCGTTTTCGGCTGGGTCGAATTTATAATTCACCCCGTCCTTTAGCCATGCGATCCATTGTTTATTATCCCGACAGGCACGCAGCCTGGTGATGATCGCATCCACCCGTGCCTCGTCGGTAAGGACATTAGGATTAAGGGCCTTGAGCTTTTCGCGCAACAGCGGTAGCAAGAGCACCTCGCGCTCGTCCGACCGAAGGAGCGCGACTTCATCACGTGACCGGTAGGTCCAACCAAGGGCCTTGGATTTCAGGTGTTCAATAATCTCCCGCTCGACGGTTGTCTCTTCGCAATAGAGTCTTTCCACCATAGGAGCAGCGGGTGTCGTAATTTCATCCATAAAAAAACCCCCTTGGCAAGCGGATTTTTCCGGTGAGCAGGTTATAGAGGAGTGATTTCTTCAGCTCTGATAGATAACCTAATTTGAGGACCTGTGACTGGATGGCATCGTCTGCGGCCTTCAGAACCTTGACGATTTCCTTTTGTTCATCGTGGGGTGGCAGCGCAATAGGAAGATTCTTCAACATATAGCTGCTGAGATTATCCTGATTCGACCCCGCCGCCCATGAACGAACCCGCTGGTAATTTTTCTGAAACCAATAATAGACGAACTCATTCTCGATGCCTTCCCGCCCATTAAAGGAGGCAACTGCTTGGTTAGTACTAGCAGGTACGCCCAAAATCGCCACTTTCCCACGCGTCACACCTGCGCCATACATGGCGACCAAAAGTGTCCCCACGGGGAGTATTCCGCATGTTGTCGCTCGTACACCTTCCTCGCTGAGATGTTCTTCTGTACTAGTAATAATGCAGTAATCAACCTCGCCAGATTTGACCCATGGGATTGAACCTTCATAGAAGCCTGGGTTTTCCCGATCAGGGGTACCCCCAGCACTCCATTTACCGCAATGCTTGAGCTTCGTTAGTTCCCAGGAAACTGGGTAATGTATGTACTTACTAGAAACAAACTCGGTGTGCTTTCCTGGCAGTCCTCTTTCAATTAGTTCCGTAAGCAAAGACCTCTTTAACTCATTCTTCGCCTCCAGCTCCGCCCGCGCCTTAGCGATTGCGTCGTCGTTTAACTTGAGCACAGCGGCAATACGGTGTTGTTCGTCTAGCTCCGGCCATGGCAAAACCAACCGCAAGTAGTCGCGGTAGTTCAGGTTGCGCATTTGGGTGGATTGCTGTTGAACGCGTTCAACGATCCCAGTACGTTGCAGTTCGAATAGTACCCAACCCAAATACTCAGGAACAACTTCCTCAGGGTCCGGTCGTAGCACCTGCACAAAATTTGAGACCGTTGTACCGGTCATGTCTACCGTGATAAAGCCAATTCGGCCTACAGGCTGATCGGGGCCACCGCCTGAGCGTTCCACGAGCAAATCCCCCTGCTTCAGCGAGAAATTCTCAACCTTGCTTTGCTGGAAAAACCGGACGGCAACGCCACTAAAATCAAGGGCACCGTCACAAGTAAAATTAGTCGATCGAAGTACGTTAACAGCTTGCTCCCCTTCATCCATACCCCAATCACCAGAGAATTGCTCCCTAAGCAAAGAGTTCAGCGGCTTTGCCTGCCAATCTACTGGAATGTCACCAAGTATGGTTGATGCACGATGTGTCAGCATAATCACTTTGCCTCCTGCGACGGCGGAGTACCGATGAAGGCAAGTATCCTCTGAAGTGCTGCTTGTGATTCCTGAGCAGCGCTCGTGGCTTCCTGGAGTTGTCTTAGCACATCAGTCAACGGCACTACCTTCTCCGGCTCAAAGGTATCAACATAACGTGGCACGTTAAGATTAAATTCGTTTTCCTCGATCTCAGCCGTATCCACCACCACAAAGTAGCGACGTGCCTCGTCCGGATCGCCAAGTATGCGACGCATATCGGCGGCGGTTTCCTTGAGATGTGCAATTTCACGTTCGGCGGCTAGGCAAATCTCCTGCACGAGAGCGTCGCGCTCCTCCCGCAGCTTCTTCAATTCCTTGACCGCCTTGCCCACGTTCTTGGTGCGTTCCTTAAGCGCGGCGATCAGCTTCTTACGGGCGGCTTCATACACCGCCTTGGGCTCGGATAGCCTGGACTTTGCCGTGGCTTTTCCGCCACGTCCTGTCGCATCGATCTCGTCTTTGATGCGTTTCACCTCGGCCTTTAGCGGCGCAAGCGGATGATACCATGGGTGGTCGGCACTAACTGCATCATCCACGGCCTTAACTTTCAAATCAAGCGCATCGAGCGCATTCTGCTCGGCTTCAAGTTTTTCCAGTGGTGCCAGTACCGGCCCATAGGCGTCTTCGATGTCGGCCAGCCGCGCGTCCCGATTCTCCTCCACCTCACGGATCAGTTGTGCCTCGTGTTCGCTAACTAATTCTAGCGCTTTTCCAAGGTCGCCAAAGGCCCGCCACGGTACCAGAATGCGCATTAGGTCCGACGGACGTAAGAGGTTCTGCGGGTTGGCTTTCTGGAAATGGCGCGAAGCCCAGATCATCAGGATCTTTTCTTTGCGGTCTGAGACTTTGTTCTTGTTAAGCAGCAACAAGCAGGCAGGCACGCCGTTGCCGTAAAAGAGCTTACTCGGCAGCACCACAATGCACTCAATGAGGTCAGCCTTCACGAATCCGCGACGGATAAGGTATTCGGCATCGGCCTTCTGGTTCTGACCGTCTTCTTCCTCGGTCTGTTCGGGTTGACCCCGGAAGAGAACGCCCTGGGACATGACCACCATCGCCTTGCCGGCCTCTCCGGTGTCCGGGTTCGGATCCTTCAACGCCTTGGTGATGTGCTGCAGCCATGCCCAGTCACCGTTGGAGGCGGGCGGCAGCCCGAAGGAGAATCTCCCAAACTTGTCACCGGAGGCCACGGTATCGTACCCCCAATCTTCCAGCGAGAAGGGGGGATTCATAATGATGCGGTCGAAGGTTTTGAGCCGGTTCTCCCCGGTCAGGTGGCGCGGGTCGCGCAGGCTATCACCCTGCCGGTGCTCCCAGACCGGCACACCGTGAAGAATCATATTTATTCGAGAGATGTTGTACGTTGCGACGTTGGACTCCTGACCGTGCAGAAAAAGCTGTCGCACGTCACCGCCATGCTTTTTAACATGTCGGATACACTGTAATAACAGACCCCCTGAGCCGCTGGCCCAATCGCATACACTCATGCCCGGCCTGGGTTCGAGCATCTCGGCCATTAGAAAACCCACCTCTGCGGGAGTATAGAACTCGCCGCTCGACTTGCCCGCCTTGCTGGCAAAGTTGCGGATCAGGTATTCGTAGGCATTGCCGAAGAGGTCGTCCGACACGTGGGCACGGTCGAAGATCTGACTGCTGAAGTGGTTTATAAGGTTCACCAGCTTGTCGCGCGGCAGCTCGTCCTGCTTATTGAAGTCGATCTTACCGGTGAGTATGCCGTCAAAATTATTCTGCCGGTGAGCGTTCGCCCGCTCGATGGCAAGCATGGCTTCGTTCAGCGCCTGTCCGAGTTGTCCCTTGGCTGTGCGTGCCACCTTATCCCAGGCCGCCGTTTCAGGTACTACAAAATGGTGATTCTGGGGGTCGCGGGCCAGGGTCCGAGCCTGCTCTTCAGGTAAGCCGGCGCAGATCAGGGCGGCCGTCTGTATGCGCACCTCCTCCTCAAAACAATCGTTGATGCGCTTATAGAATAACAGGGCGAACACATATCCGCGAAATTCAGAATGATCGGCGTTGCCACGCAGAATGTCCGCCGCCTTTTCGAGATAGCTTTCCAGCTCACCCTGCGTCATACGCCTTACCGGGCGGACAATGATAGGAGCGTCTAGACTAGCAAGGATTTCATCAAGATTCATTTGTTCTTCCTTTCTTGGCTTGTTCTGATAGAGTTTGAGCCCGCGCTGACGGCAAAGCTGTTAAAACTGCCGTAGAGTCCTGATCGGAAGATTTTTCGCTTGTTGATTCCCACCTAGCGTCGTCCCCTCTTGTTGGATCTCTAGACTCCCTATATGTCAACTAACAGAACAGCATGGTTTAACAATTTCACATAAAAATATTCTACCGCAAAAACATATTCCCTTCATTAATAAAACAAAAAGGCAGGAACACTTTGCCAGTCGCGCACTTGTAAAGTTTTCCATCTAATATTATACCCCTGAACAACCCCGGCCCAACTGTCTCCAAGGGAAAGAGTGCTACACTTTTTCCCTGGCCGTTGCAGTTGCCAGGCGGGTAGCGCTTGTACAAAATTTCAAAGAAAAAGGTGGTGATTCCTTGGGTACCATCAAGTGGGCCGCCGGAGGCGCGGTTGTCGGTGCAGTGTTGCCTTTCTTCATCCATACCGACTTCGTGTCGTCGGTGATCTTCTGCGTGGTCATTGCTTTGGCGCTCAAGTGGTGGATATTCTAGACCTCCTGGCAAAGGCACAGCAGTTTCTGCTTCCAGGCTGTGTGCGAAGTGGACACGCCCTTGAGGCTTTTCCCCCGGCGTACTTCTCCCTGACGCCCCCCAAGCGCAGAGCCGCCCCGGACAGCCGAAAAAACCGTCAGTACCGGCAAAGCCGTCAGGGGCGAGTGAGGCCGGTCTCCCCGGACCCCTCCCTGCCGGTGCGGCCGGTCCTGACGGTTTCCGGGGACGTTTGCAGGCCTGGGTGGACAGAAGCCCCCTCCCGGTGTGCACCTCGGCCTCCCTCGCTGCGCGCCCTTTCCAACCCCGCCATCGCCTCCCGGGCAAAGGCCCCGGCGGGGGAGGAGACTCCTGCCACACCTCCCCCCCTCCCCGGCCGGGCTCAAAGTCCTGCCAAATTCCTTTTTGCAAAAATGTTGCCCCCAGCCCAAGAACAAATCATTGAAACGCAGACGTTTCGGAAACGTAGCGCCAGACGTTTCGTCCACAAAATCCACGGGGAAAGGGGAAGAAGACATGAAAGTCCTGGCAGTGGCCAACAGAAAGGGAGGGGTCGGCAAGACCACGGTGGCGGCGAACCTGGCCAACGAGGCCAGGAGGATGGGGCACCTGGTCGTCTTGGTGGACATGGACCCCCAGTGCGACCTGAACAAGACCTACCTGAGGGGAGGCCACGATGGTCCCACCGTCCTGGATGTGCTCCGGGAAGAGTGCAGCGCGGAGGATGCCTGCGTTCAGCTCCGGGAAAACCTGTACATCATCCCCGGGTCCGATAGGTTGGAGCACTTCGGCCTGAAGCGGTCCGAAGGGCTGCTCCGGCAGGCCCTGGGGTCCGACGGGCTGGGGGAGGTCGACCTGGTGATTATCGACACGCCCCCGTCGGTCAACGAGGCCACCCTGGCCGCCTACACCGCCGCAGACCACGTCCTGCTCGTGACCAAGCCCGAGTCGTTCAGCCTCGACAACACGGACGGGATGCTGGAGACGGTCCGGCACGTACAGGCGACCATGAACGGCGGGCTGGCCGTCGTCGGGATCGCGGTCAACATGGTGGACGGCAGGAGGGGCCTGGCCAAGGCCCTACACGGGCAGCTGCGCAGGGCCTACGGGGGCTTACTGCTCAACAGCTACATCAGCTACGACGCGGCCGTTCCGGCCTCCCAGCACAAGGGGCTGCCGGTGAGGGAGCTGCACTGGCGGAGCAGGGCCGTGGGGCAGTTCAGGGACCTGTCACTGGAGGTGCTCGAAAGGATGGGGATGCTCGGTGGGGATGGACAAGCTGCTGGAGAGTAAGCTGCGGCTGGAGCAGACCAACGGCCGGGCCGGGGAGCCGGAGGGGCGGGCACCGGCCCCCCTCACCTACCGGAGGTCCAGGGGGCCGAGGTTCGAGGAGCGCTACAGGCGGGTCACCACCTACCTGGAAAACGGCCTCTTCAGGGAGGTGGAGAGCCTGCGGGAGCGCGGGAAGATCCTGAACGTCACGGCCATGTTCAACGAGGCCGTCCGGGAGCACATCCAGAAGCACTACGGGGGCGACCCCCGTTAGGGCGTCGGCAGTATCAGGGCCAATCACCGAAGGAGGTGATTGGCCCTTTCCTCTCGACACAGACGCCACAAACTACACCATACGAAACTGCACTTGTGCACCAACAAAGAGAGTCAAACACTCATCATCTATAATGATCCCGGCCGGATCAAATTCCCAAGGAAGGACGTGTTTTTCCGTGAGGACAGTGAAGACAAAGGGAGACCTGGAGTCCCTGCGCCAAGCAGGGGACCTGCCGCAAGAACTTATTGACCTGCTTGAAAAAGACCTAATGCTGGCCATTGAGGCTCACTCGGACGGGGAGGCGGGCCTGGCCTACGAGCCGGAGGACGACGGCTACCTGGTGGTGGTGGAAGAAGACGACGACCCGGAGGCGCTCTCGTCGGTCGGCCTGCCGGGAGGCGACCTGCTCTCCTGCGCCGAGGTCGTGGAGCCGGTACACGCCTCTGAGAGCGGCAGCTGGCAGCGGGCGATTGTCGTCTACAACAACCAGTGCGCGATGTGCTTCTACGCCACAGAGGGCTGGCTGCAAAGGCACTTCGGCCCGGCCCTCGGGGAGGGAGGCGTGGGGCGGGCAGAGCCCGCCCCCCTCGCTTTCGGGGAGAGGTGGTGACAGAAAGTTGGCACCGAGGAGGAAGTCAAGCGGGGCGGCCGCCGGTGGAACCCCGGCCAAGCGCGTCGACATTGTCAGCCTGAGGGTTGTCAGGGAGTCGACAATACTCTACGGCAACCGACGGATCTCCAGCCCGGAAGACGCCGCCGATCTCCTGAGGGGTTTCCTGGAAGACGCAGATCGCGAAAAGTTCTGCCTGGCCTGCCTCAACACCAAGAACGAGCCCACCTGCATCGCCACCGTGGGCGTGGGAACACTCGGGAGCAGCCTGGTCCACCCCAGGGAGCTCTTCAAGGTGGCAGTCATCACCAACGCCGCCTCCGTTATTATCTTCCACAACCATCGGAGAAAGAATATGTTGACACATGATTTTAGTAGTGATATATTAGGTGTTGCCTAATTTTATTAGTCAATACATAAATGTACTAGGTGTCAAATGAACAAAGATATCTACTTGGCG
>JBMOPC010000106.1:0-45978 GCA_049323915.1 Bacillota bacterium | reverse complement strand
TACGTATAGTTGCCTTTTATGCTGCCGGGCAGAAAGAACCCTGGATATTGGCAACCAATTCAAAAGAAGATGCAGGGTATATAGTATCTCTTTATGGTCGCAGGATGGAAATTGAAGAATGCTTCCGCGACTTGAAAAATGAGAGAAACGGCCTTTGCCTACGTGGTGCCAGGCATCATAGTGTTAATCGTTATGACCGACTATTCCTTGTTATTGCTTACGGTTACCTTTTTATGGTATTAGCCGGCCAGTGGGGCGAAGAACGTGGTGTCCATCGCGGCCTAATGGCCAATACTGTAAAGCACCGAACTCTCGGCTTATGGCGCGTAGGTAAATATATTTTGAATAACCATAATGCCTATCCAGTAAGACCAGAGTTTTTAGCCTTAAGAATACAAAAGGTCGTTCTTATTGCTTGAGCTAATCATTAAAAGTGGGGATACTTCAGCTTTAAGACATAAATTTTGGCCTGTCGCACTTAAGATATTTACTTGTCGCTCAATTAGAAATATAATAATTTATTAGAATATTCATAAAAGAGGGAGGTTGTTGCTGCTGATGACAAGTGAAAGGATGGGGACCGGCCTTGTCCCCCCCCACGTGAAAAGATTTATGCAGTGGGCCGAGGACGATCCGGAGGGTTTCTGGGGAGATGCAGCACTGAAAGCATCTCACGATATTCACTGGTTTAAGAAATGGGACAAGGTTTTTAACTGGGATTACCCCAATTTCCAGTGGTACATTGGCGGACTGACCAATATATGTTATAACGCTGTTGACTATAATGTAATGCGCGGCCGGGCCGGAAGAGCGGCAATTGTGGCGGAGTCCGGCGAAACCGGCGAGGTCAGCGTGGTCACCTACGCTCAATTGCTGGCCCTGGTCAAGAAATATGCCGCAGCCCTGAGGGGAATGGGAGTCAAAAAGGGAGACCGGGTGGTCATTTACATGCCCTCCGGCATTGAATCGGTAACCGCCATGCTGGCCTGCGCCCGCATTGGCGCCATACACGTGGTCATTTTCGCCGGCTTTTCCTCCAACGCGGTGGCCGACAGAGTAAGTATTTCCGGAGCACGGTTTGTGCTGACCCAGGACGAGGGCTCCAGGAGGGGCAAACCCGTTCCTCTCAAGCCCATTATAGACGATGGCCTGGCAAAATGCCCCCCCGATCAGATAATGAAGGTGGCGGTCCTGAGAAAGAGCCATGACCGCACCCCGCCCATGACCGAGGGCAGGGACATATTCTGGGATGAGTTCCTGGCCGGCGGAGAGGGAATGAGCTCCGATTACGAGCTGATGGAATCCAACGATCCTCTGTTCCTTTTGCCCACCTCGGGCACGACGGCCAAGCCCAAGGTGACGGTGCAGAAGCACGGCGGCTACCAGATGTATGTGTACTCAATGGGCAAGTGGATATACGGTCTCAGGGAAACCGATATCTGGTTCGCAACCTCTGATATAGGCTGGATTGTGGGACACAGCTTCAACGTATACGGGCCCCTGCTGACCGGGTGCACCACCCTTCTCTTTGAAGGCACCCCGGACTACCCCCGGAAGGATATGTGGTGGGAAATGGCCGCCCGCAACAAGGCCACCGCTCTGTGGCTCTCCCCCACCGGGGTGAGGGGAATGATGAGACTGGGCATCGAACAGGCCGAAAAACATGATTTAAGCTCGGTGGAGCGGATATTCTGCGCCGGTGAGGTATTGAACCCCCCGGCCTGGAAATGGCTGCAGGAGGATGTTTTCAAAAACAGAATACCGGTAATGGACCACATGTGGCAGACCGAGACTTCAGGCCCCATCTTCGCCAACCCCTACGGCCTGGGAATAATACCAATCAAGCCCGGCTCCGCCGGAATACCGGTGCCTGGAGTAATTGCCGAGGTTCTTGATGAAAGAGAGGGAACCCCGCTGTCTCCAGGGCAAAAGGGAGTGGTGGTGGTCAAGCGGCCCTTCCCCGGACTGGTTTCCGAGCTGTGGGGAGACCCGGACGGGCTGGTCAACAATTACTGGGAGAAGCTGCCCTCCACCAAGGGGTTCTACTACTGCGGGGACGCCGCCTCCATGGACGAGGACGGCTATCTGTGGTTTGCCGGGCGTTCCGACGAGGTTATAAAGATAGCGGCCCACCGCATAGGCACGGTGGAGGTGGAAAGCGCACTGATCTCCCACCCGGCGGTGGTGGAAGCCGGCGTGTCCGGAGTTCCCGACGAGCTGAGGGGCGAGGTTGCCTGCGCCTTCGTGGTGCTGAAGCAGGGTTATGAGCCAGGCGATGAACTGAAAAAGGAACTGATTAGCCATGTGCGCAATACCATGGGCGCCATAGTGGTGATGAGAGACATTCAGTTTGTGGGAACACTTCCCAAGACCCGGAGCGGAAAAATAATGCGGAGGGTTATGAAGACACTCTGGCTGGACAAGGAACTGGGTGACCTGTCAACCATCGAGGAAGAGGCGTCGGTCTCCGAAATCAGGGAAGCAATTAAAAAGATGAGATGAGCAACCCAATAAATTCAAAGGCCCACTGAAGCGGGCCTTTTTTTGTCACTTATTTGTTGTCAGTAATGGCGCCTTCTTCCGCCAGCAGAGTCTTGCTCTGCTCCACTGCCTGTCTGTGCTCCTCTTCCAGCTTGACCCTGACGTCCTTGACCCTTCGCTCAAAATCCTTGAAACCCATACCGGTCCCTCCTGATTAAGGCGGCTTTAGCCAGTATTATATCCAGTAATTTCAAGGCATATACATCACTCGGGGTCCACCAGAAGGTGGAGTTGATCCTTCATTTCAGGCTGAACCACCATGATAAGCACATCATCGGCCTCCAGTATGGTCTCGGCCGTGGGGGATACAATCTCCTCACCGTTGCGGTATATGGCTATAACCGTGGCCCCGGTTTTCCCCCTGAACTCTGCCTCCAGAAGAGATTTGCCGACCAGGGGGGAATTCCTGGCCACCTTGATTTCCTCGATCTTCTGGAACCTGCCGGCCATTTTCAGCGTGTAGTCCAGAAGTTCGTTCATGAGCTTTTCTATTTCGGCATCCAGCCTGTCCCTCTCTCTCAGCAGCAAGTGAAGCCTTTCCTGGACGTCACGCAGTATCTGCCTCTGGCCGCTATGGGCAAGAAAGGCCTCGGCCGCCTTCCTGGACCTTACCACCACACCCACGCCCGGAGACACGCTGACAATGCCCGTGTCCTGCAGCAGCGTCAGCGCCCTGCGTATGGTCTCGGGGGAGACATTGTACTTTCCGGCCAGGGTGGACCTGCCGAAAACCTTCTGCCCCTCCCGGTATTCACCTCTTACAATCCTGGAAGCTATATCAATTGCTATATTCACATACCGGGCCAGTACGCCGGTTTGCTGACTCTCCATTCTACCCTTTCTCCTTTGAGGGAATGTCAGAAATTATAATGACACAGAGGACACAGAGGACACAGAGAGAGGTTTAAGCTGTCAGCTTTCAGTCATCAGCTGCCCAAAATTATTACTAATGAATAATCCCTGTATGCCCTGTGGCTTAAATATTCTTTTTCCAACTTTGGTTGCATATATCCTGAATTCTGAATTCTGAGTTCTGAGTTCTGACGGAAAAGAATTTCCCAATGCTTATTAGCTTACACTGGTTACCTCAAACCCTTTTTCCTTAATCCTGGCCACCAGTTCCGCCGGCTCAGCCGTGCTGATCCTCAGCATTATCTGTATTTTACGGTCTGATTTGCCGTTTATGGCTACCCCTATAAGGTTTATACCCAGGCTCCTTACCTCGTCCACGATGTCCGCCAGGGCGCCCACCCTGTCCTCGGTCTCCACCACAATCCGGGTGCCGGCCTTGCGCAGCCCGAACATCCGTATAAGGCTGTCAAAAACATCTGTCTGGGTGATTATCCCCACCAGATTGTTGTTTTCGGTTACCAGCAGGCTTCCCAGCTTGTTATCCCGCATAATAAGGGCGGCCTCCTCGATGTTGGTGGAAGGCTCAACGGAAACGGGATTTTTAACCATCACTTCCTTTACCACCATCTTGGACATAAGATAATTCATTTCATAAATGCTTAAAGTGGAGGCCGGCGACGGTGACACCATCAGCAATTCCCTTTCGGTGACCAGCCCCACCAGCTTGTCTTTTTCAGTCACAGGCAGCTGTCTGATCTTATTTTTTCTCATAACATTGAGGGCTTCCAGAACAGGGGTTGAAGGAGTAACGGTAATGGGGCTGGTGGACATGCAATCCTTTACAAACATGGCTAACCCCTCCTATTGTTTTTTTCAATTTTATAGCATATATAAAGGCCGCGCAATCAGTTTCAATTAAAATGTTAAAATAATCACAATATCTATATAAAGGGGCTGCGCCCCTTCGGACGGTATAGACGTCCTACCCCCACTGAAGCAAGGGGGCGCTCCCCCTTGGAACCCCCGGGCACAGGAAATTATCCTAAGAATACCTTTAAGCTTAAATTTCCTGTATCTTGAAAGGGGCTGCGCCCCTTCGGACGGTCAGGACATAGTAATGCTGCGGAGGCGGTTGAAGGCGGCCATTATTTCATTCTTGCGGGGAATGGCAAAATCCCCCGGGTGCTGCCCTTTTCCAAAGGGTGAAACCACATCCAGCCCATCACGGTCAATATCCGACAGCACACTGTCCACTATTTCCGCCAGCGATTTTTTTCCGTCAGCATAACGGTCAAAGGCATACCGTATTATCTCGGCCACGGCCCTGGTCTGGCTGGGATCCACCAGCTGGTCCACGTACGAGAGGTCAATGTCTTCCCCGCCATAGGCAATTTCCTCAAGCCCCCTCGCCCTGACCCTTTCCCCCCTGTCCCCCTTCATAGGCAGGGGCACCCTGGGAGATATGGCCCCCAGCCTGCCTGCGGCCTCAACAGCCCGGTCGTCCGGGGTGTTTTCTATTATCTCCCTGGCGGCGGCGGTAACGTCGTAAGCCCTGTATTCCTGCATCATTATAACAAGATCGGCCACCTTCAGGTAATCCCCGGACCCCCCCACCACTATGACGGTGGAAACACCAAGGTTCTGGTACAGCTCTCTCACCCGATCGATAAAAGGAGTAATGGGCTCAAATTTTTTGGCCACCAGCCTCTGCATTCTCCCGTCCCTGATCATGAAATTGGTGGCACTGGTGTCTTCGTCAAGCAGAAGAAGAGTGGTCCCTCCTTCCAGGGCCTCTATTATATTGGCGGCCTGGGAGGTGCTGCCGCTGGCGTTGTCGGTGGAAAAAGACCGGGTATCCTGCCCCATGGGAAGATTGCTGATAAAGCCGCCGATGTTTACCTTTTCCACCCTTCTGCCATCCTCGGACCGTATTTTAACGGCGCCGCCCTCGGTTATAACCAACTCCCTCCCGTCGCCGGGGACATGGTTGTATACACCCCTTTCCAGTGCCCTTAGGAGCGTGGACTTGCCGTGGTAGCCGCCCCCCACTATCAGTGTGACCCCCCGGGGAATCCCCATCCCGGACACCTTTCCCCTGCAGGGAAGGTTAAACTCCACCTCCAGCCCGGGCGGGGACTGAAAAGGCTCAACCCCCGGCCCTTTCAGCGGAAGGTCGCTGACACCGCTCTCCCTGGGCAGCACCGAACCGTTGCCCACAAATGCCGCCAGCCCCCTGCCACTCAGGGCACACCGCAGGTATTCCTGGTCCCGGGCAAGATTTATGTGGCCTGTCAGCTTGTCCCGGTTTAAATTTTTATACAGAAGGGACCGCTCCACCGCCCATGGTATTATCTCGGTAAGCATCCGGGCGGCCTCGTGCCCCAAAACGGTCCTGCCCCTTGCCGGAAGCCCGGCCGAGAATCTGGCCTCGATAAATTCCCCGGTGATAATAACGGCTGTCCTCTCCAGTATTTCCTGCCCGCAGCGGTCGCAGGCCAGAAGTCCGCTCTTGCCGGTCCCTGCCCTTTCTCCACCCCTGGCACCAATCAACGCCCGGTACAGGTTTCTGGCCACAAAATCCTGCAGGGCAATCCTCCCCGCCCTGTCTTTCCATAAATCGGCCGGAAACCCGGAAGCACGGTGGGGCACCCGGGCCCGGGCCCTGCTGGGGGGAGCGAAGGGGTCGGCCTGGGCGTGGTCGATAAAGATCTGGAACCATCCCCCGTCGTAACCCCCCTGTATAGACTTGTACGCCC
The DNA here is from genome assembly GCA_049323915.1 of Bacillota bacterium. GTDB lineage: Bacteria > Bacillota > Desulfotomaculia > Desulfotomaculales > Desulfocucumaceae > BRHc4a. The sequence goes on along the minus strand of JBMOPC010000106.1, from coordinate 39,829 downwards.
CGTACCCCCTGCCGTCCAGCGCTACAAGCATCTTTCTCAGGGATTGTATATTTTCCATAAAAAAACCTCTTCCTGTCAGAATCCAAAAGTTGTTTTGAGCCACAGAGAACACAGAAATCCAGAAAAATAAAACCAATGAGTGAAAATATGGGTCGGTTATTGGCTGTATGCCAGGCAGTAAACCGTCTAAAAGCTGATGGCTGACTGCTGATAGCTGTTATTTACATTTTCCCACAAACCGGGGCAAATAATTAAGGCCGGCGGACCGGCCCTTTAAATAAACTATATACTAAACAAAATCAGCTGCTGTTATATAACCTGCCCGAGATTTAAAAGGAGCCAGAGCTGGTCTTTTTTCTTTACAACACCCTTAAGATAGTCCACACTGTCTCCGGCCACCGATGGGGGCTCTATTTCATCCTCGGTAAACCTGCCCACTTCCAGCACCACATCCACAATCATACCCACTTTTTGCCCGCCGTGCTCCACCACTATAATCCTGGTGTCCTCTCCATACCCGGTGACGGGAAGGTTCAGCCGCTTGTTGAGATTTATCACAGGGACGATGCTGCCCCGGAGGTTTATAATGCCTTCCACATAGTGCTTGGTATTGGGAACCCTGGTTATGTTGCTCATGCGGATAATTTCCTGGGTTTCCTGTATTGGCAGGGCATACTGCTGGTCGTTAAGCTGAAAGATAACAAGTTGTTCTTCGGATTTCACAGGGCAATACCCCCCTTATAAAATGTTGGCTGCAAAGTCAATGGACTACATTTAAAGTTTAACATTTCTCTGCAAAATCCTCTTTTTACCCTGAACAGAAAAAATAATTTTTAGTGCTATGACAGCCAAATGGCCGAACCAAATCAGCCAATTATCCGTCTAAATAAATAAGATCCGTAAAGACACTATTATCGCCCTGAAAGGAGATGCAACTTGAAAACAGCAGCAGCCGTAGTGGCAATAATTCTGGCCGGATCGATTTTTTTCCTTTTCAGTCCGCCATCGCCCCCCCTCACAGCCCCTGCCGCCCCTGAATTCAAGCTGGGCAACGAGGTATTGCTGACAAAACATCATCAGCTGCTGGAGGGAAAGAGAATAGGGCTGGTCACCAACCAGAGCGGGGTGACGTCGGAGGGCAAAAGCATGATTGAGGTGCTGTCCGGCAACAAGGCCACCAGGCTGACAGCCCTTTTCGCCCCGGAGCACGGAATAGACGGCGCCGCCAAAGCCGGGGAATACGTGGAGTCGTACGTGGATAAAAAACTGAACATACCGGTATACAGCCTGTACGGAAAGACCAGGATGCCCACCGCAGAAATGTTGAAAGACATTGACGCCCTGGTTTTTGACATACAGGATATAGGGGCCAGAACCTACACTTACATCTCCACCCTGAACTACTGCATGGTGGCGGCAAAAAAACACAATAAACAGGTCATAGTGCTGGACCGCCCCAACCCCCTGGGCGGCGAGACCGTGGACGGGCCGGTGCTGGAAGATCCCTTTATCAGCTTCGTGGGCGTGGACAACCTGCCCATGGCCCACGGCATGACGGTGGGAGAACTGGCTCTTTATTTCAACCGGAAAATAGACGCGGACCTCGTTGTGGTGCCGATGGAAGGCTATACCCGCACCATGCTTTTTCAGGATACAGGCCTGCCCTGGATTCAGACATCCCCCAACATACCGGACCTGGACTCGGTTTTCGGGTACATGGCCACCGGACTGGGAGAGGGGACCGGCATTTATCAGGCTGATAAATTCAAGTGGATAGGTGGAAAGGGGATTGATTCCAGCAGGTATGCCGAACTGCTTAACCGCTCGGGGCTTAAGGGCGTGGAGTTTATCCCGGAGGACAGGGGCCAGGCTGGGGGCGTGCGGATAAAAATAACCGACTACCGCAGCTTCAACCCTGCAAGGACAGGCATTTACGCTTTAGGCACCGCCCGCTCACTGGTAAGCTTCAGCATTCCGAAAAGCGGCAAAACAATAGTTATGTTCGATAAAATCACGGGTACGGGAAAAATGGGGCAGTATCTGGAGATGGGGCTGACGCCCGGGCAGATTGTGGAGAATTACACCCCGGACCTTAACCGGTTTAAAGGCGAAAGGCAAAAATACCTGATATACGGATATGCGCCCGGGGAGGAAACACTGAGGCGGTAACGAAAACGCCCGTGAGTGTCACAGGGACGGTTCTCTTGACAGAGCTGGTTGGCGCACTGAATCATGTCGGCCGGGACGTCGTTGAAATACTGCCCCTGCTTTATGCCGAAGGCGGCCACTCCCTTTTGGGCAAGATCGAAAATAAGCCGCCGGCGCAGTCCGGCGTCGTCCTTAAGCGCGAAGCCGGCGGTGAGAAGCAGCTCGCCCCCCTTCATCCAGCGGACCACATCCGGCACTTCCATGATGTTTACAAAGGTGATTTCCCGGTCAAGGCCCTGTCCGGCCACAACCTTGGCCTTCCTCAGGGGTCCTATTTCCATTGCCTGTCGCAGAGTGATGCTCATTTATTGACGCCCCTCGGTAATTTCCCTCTATTTACCTCAGTTGTCTTATCTTTTTGTCATACTCGCCCACCCTGGCGTACTCTTCCTCCCAGAAAAGGGGGCTGCGCATGGAGTCGATGTATTCCCTGGTGTAACCGAAGGGCAGCCAGTCTTTTTCCTTCTGCCGGAAAAGCTGCTCCTTGCGGTCCCTGCGCCGGAAATCGTAAACCCACCTTTCGTCTGCCCCAAGGAAAATGTCCTTGAACCAGCGCTCCAGAACAAAATCCTCGGTCTCCAGACAGCGGCCGTCCAGGTCTTCCAGCACCGAATGGTAACGGTCAAATCCGTCGGTGGCTATGGTGACCACGTTGTCGTCGGGCCCAAGGCGCAGGTATCTGGCCATTTTTATGGCCCCCAGAACGTTGCACATGCCGGAGACTCCAAACAGGTTTTTCATGGAAAGGGCGGTTTCCGGGTCAACCCCCATTTTAACCAGAACGCCTGTGCCGTCGTGGATGATTTTAAGCGCCTTCACCGTGTCGTCATCGTGTATCAGGGTGACAAAATCAGTGGTAAGCACGTTGTGTATAAGGGTGCACATCTTGTCCCCTATGCCCTCTATGCGGTGCTGGCCCCTTCCGCCGGTGGCCAGGGTGGAGCACTCATAGGGCTCCAGGGCCACTATCTTTGCCTCCGGGAATGCCTGTTTGATCTGGTCCCCGGCGGCGATTGTGCCGGCTGAACCAGGCGCCGAAGTGAAGCAGGCGATGCGCCCGTTGCCCAACCCCTTTACCGCCTCTATGGCCGAATTGCCTGTTACGTAGCGGTGGAAGCGGTAGTTGGGCATAAGCTCAAACTGGGCCAGGGGCTTGTTTTTGGGGTTTTTCTTCAGCTCGTGGGTCCTCTGCAGGGTCAGTATGACGTCGCTCTCGGTGCCCGGGGTGAGGTCCAGCTCGCCGCCATATGCCCTGATGCGGTCATACCTCTCCTTGCTCATGTTGTCCGGCATGATCACCACGGCCCTGTAGCCCATCAGGCGGCAGATGTAGGCCACGCCTATGCCGAAGTTTCCGGTGGAGGGGCCCAGAATGGCATGCTCTCCCGGGATTATCTCCCCGTCCACGCACCCCTCGATAAGTGTTGAGTATGCCGGCCCCACCTTATGGGAACCCGAGGGGAAGTAGGTGCCCAGCATCACCACTATGTTGGCGTCCACCCCTGTCATCTCTTTGGGAAGAACTATTTTTCTCACCTGGTTGTCCTGGTCTTTCCAGGTGATGTTGAAAAGGTTGATGGGGTCCAGCTCGTTTTCCTTCAGCGCTTTGAGCGCCTTTTCCCGGACACCGGGGTCCATCTTTTCCGGGTGCAGCATTTCTTCGTAGGTGGGTCCGAAGGGTATTTTTGAAGCTGTCAATTTGATTTCCTCCTAAGCGTTATTACTTGGCCGGGTCACGGACTCTTTAAAATTGTCCCACCCTGTCTTCCAAAAGCCTTACCAGTTCATCCATGTCGGGGGGCGCCTTGAGAGGCTCCCCGGCCGCCCTGACGGCGTTGTTTACGTCCTTCAGGCCGTTGCCGGTGACTAAGACAACCACTTTCTCCCGGCGGCCGATGGACCCCTGGGAGACAAGTTTCTTTAAGCCGGCCAGCCCGGTGACACCGGCGGGCTCTCCGAACACCCCGGAGGTGTTCCCCAGAAGCAGCATGGCCTCCAGTATTTCCCGGTCGCTTACGTTGACCATCGTTCCCCCGGAATCCCTTACCGCCTTAAGGGCCTTGTCGGGGTTGCGGGGAACTCCCACCGCTATGCTGTCGGCCAGTGTGTTTTCCTCCATGGGCACAAGGGGGCTGTTGCTGTGGAACGCCCTGCTTATGGGGCAGCACCCCTCGGCCTGCACTCCTGTCATCCGGGGCAGACTGTCTATTATCCCGGTATTGTACAGGTCCAGGAACCCCTTCCAGGCCCCGGCCATGGTGCAGCCGTCCCCCACCGAAACCACCAACCGGTCCGGCGCCTCCCAGCCCAACTGCTCGCAGAGCTCAAGGGTGACTGTTTTCTTGCCTTCCACCAGATAGGGATTGATGGCTGCGTTCCGGTTATACCATCCCCACCTCTCTATCGCCCTGGCCGAAAGTTCAAAGGCGTCCTGGTAGCTGCCCTGGACGCTGATCACATTGGCGCCGAATATCAATAGCTGCGCCACCTTGCCCTGGGGGGCCCTGCCCGGAACAAAAATAAATGTTTTCATACCCATGGAGGCGGCGCTGCCGGCCAGGGAGGAGGCCGCATTGCCGGTGGAGGAGCAGGCTATTGTTCCGGCGCCGGCCTCGGCCGCCTTTACCAGCGCCATTGCCGAGGCCCGGTCTTTCAGGGAGGCGGTGGGATTGATACCGTCGTCCTTGATATAAAGGTAATCAAGGCCCAGGGCCTCTCCCAGGGCCCGGGCATGGTAAAGCGGAGACCAGCCCACCCTTAGGGGAGGCCTGCGGGTCCCGGGCAATACAGGGAGAAAGGGCAGGTAGCGCCACATGGAGAAGTCACGGCTCCCGGCGAAATACTCCCTGCTGACCTCCCGGGCTATCATCCCGTAGTCCAGCACAACCTCCAATAGCCCGGAACACTCCCCGCAGGTGTAGGTGTCTGGCATAGGCGGGTGCTGTTTTCCGCACTTTATACACTCCAGGTATTTAACGTTTTGCATACGCAACTCCTTTTATTAAAAACAAGCCGTTAATTCATTAGATACTATTACTGCGAATCAACGGCTCATTCCTCCACTGCGTTGTAAAAATCCATCTCCATACCGCATAATTAATTCCCCCTCCCGGGAGAGCCTTAAAGGGACTCTCCTGCCGGCATGTTTCTATAACGGCGTCACTATCTCCTTTTTGCCTGTGGTACCAAACCATATGTAAATTTCTGTGATTTCACCGCAATCCCTTTTTAAAAGAACAAATTCGCCCTGCGGGCTATTGGAATCCAGACAAGGACAATTAAAAATTGGGTCCTTTTAAAGTACAAGTATACTAAGGGGTTAGGGGTTAGCGCCAGGAATACCGATTGAGGCGGAGGGGGAAGTGAAGGATGATATGCCCAAAGATGAGAATAACATTGTCTGGCGGGCGGCCCTGAAGGTGTTCGGGCAGGCAGGCTTCAGGCCGCCGGGAATAAAGGCAGGGCTGGTCAACAACATCCCGGTGGTCCGGGGGATGGGGAGCAGCTCGGCCTGTTGATGGCCATACAGATCGACCTGTCCGGAGCCGGATATCAGTTAAACATTTACACACCCGCGGATGTGTTTTTAAGGTCATACGAGTTAGGCTTGCGAGTAGGGAAGTCAGGAAATTTGCTCAACCTCCCCCCACAAAGGGGTGTATTTCAATATAGTCCCCATCCTTAATAACAGCACTCTCCCTGGCCAGGGCCCCGTTTAGAATCACCAGGCCCACCTCATGCAAATCAAGAATTTGCGAAATTTCTTTTATGGTCATGCCCTCACGGTGCTCAATACTTGCCTTTGAAAGACCTATAACACTTCGGGCATTTTTTTTCAGTGAAGTGTGGTAGACCACCTTTATCATCCATTTCACACCTCCGGCTTATTAAATCCATCTCAGTGGGGGTACACCCAGGACCTATTTCTAAAAATTTATGTACTGCCCTAATAGTCGATAATTCCAGGGGTAGGGTGAGTTTAAAGAAACTAATTTTTCCCGGTTGTCTTTCAACCTGCTTAAGTTATCCCGGCGCCAGAGGGCGCCCAGCAAATAGCCCGCGTGGTGGGCGGCTTTGCCGACTAACTGGGCCCCCATCAGCATTCCATTTTGAACTATCAGGCGGGAGTAGCCCTCCGGCTTTGATTTCTCAATAATCTCCACACCTTCCTTTTCCTGCACCGATGCATAGGTTTGGCCCAGTGAAACCCCGTAGGCGCCAAAGAAGTGAACCCGGGTAAAACTCCAGGCGCCCCGGTAAGACGCCTCAATCCCGCAGCAGATTTTAGCAATTACCTCCCCCTGCTCCAGGGCGTTATGTCGCAGTTGGTACAGGGCACTGTGCCCGGTAAAGGCATCCCGGCTTTCCACACAGTCCCCACAGGCATAAATGCCCGGCTCACTGGTCATCATACCCTGGTCCACCTTAATACCCCTGGTTTTACCTATCTCCAGGCCGGCGTTTACGGCCAGGCGGCTGGCCGGCGCAACGCCGGCGGCAAGCACAACAGTATCACAGTTTATTGTCCTCTTATCAGTTGTCACTCCCTGAACCCGGCTACCCCCCTGGATAGCAAGGACCTTTTCACCGGTCAGCACATTTATCCCGTTTCGGGAAAGCGATGCCGCCAGCAGTTCCGCCGGCTCCCTGTCAAAAACCCTGGGCATTATCCATTCCAGCAGTTCCACCAGGTATACTTCGTAGCCCCGTTTTTTTAAGGCCTCACCAACTTCAATTCCAATGAGCCCTGACCCAATCACCACAGCGCTTTTGCCGTTATGTTCGGCCAGCCTGTCAGCCTCAAACAGCGACTTGCACCCAAAGATGCCCTCCTTACCGGCCCCCGGAAAAGGAGGTATGACTGAATCACCGCCCGTGGCAATAACCAGATTGTCATAAGTCATTTCCCCGCCACCCTCCAGGGAAATGGCTTTATAATCCGGATGAATGGCCACCACCTTTTTTCCCAGAAGCAGCTCTATGTTCTCCCTCCGGTAATCCTCTGCCGCTTTGATAAAAACCACTTTTCTTGGCACTTCACTGCTGACATAATACGGCAGCGCCCCGGGGTCATAGGCCTGGCAGTCCTCGGCGGAAATAACCGTAACTTTGCCCTGCCGGTCATATTTTCTTATATTAAAAGCCACAGCATTCCCTGCAATGCCGTTGCCGATTATAACTGTATGCACAGCCACAACTCCTTTAGAAATTTTTAAGGGGCAGCCCGAAAAAATGCTTTTCACTGCCCCGCCCTCTTTTTTTACCTTGCGTTAGCCCTGTTCTTTAAATAACTGGCGACCCTTTTCCATATCCGGAATAAGGGCGTCCAAACCTAATTCCTTTAGCTTTTCATCAGAGATAAAGCCATTTTCATCCCATTCATGCAGCCTGTAATATTCAGCCTTTGCCCAGTCCCATTCCTTCCGGTCTATTTTAAAGCCTTTGTAGGGCCCATCTGCCACCCCTTCTTCAAAATACCTGTCTATATGGGTGTCATCCTGAATGGCGCTTCCCTCCCTGTTCCAGTGTGCCCTTTCAATGGTGATAACCCTTTCCGCCACCTTAAATATCTCGTCGTCAGGCAGGTCAGCGCCGGTGGCCAGGCGCAGAAGCGGCGCGTAGGCCTCCTTCCAGGTGCCGGCGCCGCCCCAGGACCCGATGGCCTGGCAGCAGCAGCCAACCAGGTCGGCCACGCATTTATTTTTTTCGGACCAGGTACAAAGTTTTGGTTTGGTTTTTAAGGTATATAATTCTTTGGGAAAGTCCTCCCAGAATTCAGCCTCCAGCTCAGGCCCCAGCACTTCCGCCACCTGTGAGGCCCGGTTCATGGCGCAGCCCTGAAATTCAAGGCAGGAGTAGTTCTTCAGGTGGTCGGAGCCCCGGGTGGACATGGCGTAGCCCAAACTAAAGCCCATGGCAATCCTGGGGTCCACGCTGATGTGTTCCAATCCCCGGCAGTGGGGCACAATATCCATGCCCACTCCCAGTTTCTCTGCGGCCCGGATGTTGCCTTCGGCCAGTATATCCCCAAAGCCCTGCCTGCCGGCAATCATGTCTATGACTTTCATGGAGGTATCGGTGTCGCCCCACTTAAAGGGTATGCCGCCTGTGTCCTTTTCCGAGAGATACCCTTTTTCAAAGCATTCCATGGTCCAGGAAAGGGCTGCCCCGGCTGAAATACTGTCCAGTCCCAGCTCATTCACCTGTCCGCAAAGCACGTTGACAGCGGCCACATCAACGGAGTCAATTCTGGGCCCCAGGTTGCAGACGCTTTCCATCTCCGGCCCGCCGCAATGGAATCCAGCATATTTTCCTTCTTTTATATAGGTATAGCGGCCGCAGGAAACCGGGCAGTTCCAGCAGGCCTTCCTCCTGAACAAAAATTTACCGGCCCATTCATAACCCCCGTATATTTTCTCAATATTGGGCATGAAACCCGTGGAACAATTTTTGTGGGCATTAATGCCAATGATGTTTCCTGCATCAAAAAGATCCATGCTGCCTTCATCCCGCCGCCTTATGGCCGACGGGGAAGATGTTATTTTATCCCTGAGGGCCCAGCACGCTTTGGCAAAGCCCCTGGGGTCCGCAAGGGTAATGGCATTGGTTCCCCTTACGGCCACTGCCTTAAGGTTTTTTGAACCCATAACCGCCCCCATCCCGGTTCTGCCGCCCGAAGCGCTGTAGCTATTCATAATACAAGCATATCGAACCAGCTTCTCCCCGCCGGGGCCGATTAGGGCCACCCTTATTTCCGGATCCCCCAGTTCCTCTGTGATCCTTAAAGTGGCTTCTTTAACCTTCAGCCCCCAAAGGTGGCTGGCGCTGCGAATCTCCACCCTGTCGTCATCAATCCATAAATACACCGGGTTTTCAGCCTTACCTTTGATAATCAGCTGGTCATACCCTGCAAACTTTAAGGCTGGGCCAAAATGGCCGCCCATATTGGTGTCGCCATGCCCGTGGGTTTTAGTGCCCCGGGCTGTGCAGGTCATGGGGGAGCGGGCGCTTACCGTGGTCCTGCCTGACAGTGGCGCAAAGGTGCCGGCCAGGGGCCCCACACCAAAACATAAGGGGTTGGCAGGATCATAAGGGTCCATTCCCTCCCAGGTTTCGTTGTAGACGACCTCGGAATTCAGCCCCCTGCCGCCAATCCACTTTTTTAAATATTCCGGAGATAACTTTTCAACCACGGCCTTGCCTGTGGTTAAATCCACTCTCAGCCTCTTGCCCATCCAGCCGTGCATAGCTCATCCTCCTTCTTTCTAAAGGCGTACTTAAAAATGCGAGGAGCTTATCAACCGAAGGTGAACCCCGCCCCGCCTTCCTCCTTAACCTGGGGCTTGTATTCTTCCTTTAGGGTCCAGGCAAAGGACCGGGCTTTAACATTGGAGGCCTGGTATTTAGGCACATATACCAGCGCCCTCTGCATGATACAAGCCTTAACACACCAGGGTCCCTCCTCCCCGGCGCACTGGTCGCAGGTCATGGTTTTACCGCTCTCGGGGTTCACCACCGGCGCCCCGAAAGGACAGGCGTAAATGCAGGCCCTGCAGCCGATGCAGGCCTCTTCACTGGTAATAACCGCCCCTGATGCCAGCCTGATACGGGCGCCCAGGGGGCACACCTTGATACAGGGGGCCTCTTCACAGGACTGGCAGTTGATGGGGATAAAGGTATTCACTTCTCTAAATTCAATAATCCTGATTTTAGACAGCAGGGGACTGGATTTACCAAAATGAGCCATTGAACAGGCCATTTCACAACTGTGGCAGCCTGTACATTTTGCCGGGTCAATCACTATTACCTTCTCATTCATCTGCATTCCAGCACACACCCCTCTTAGAAACTTTTTAACTTCTTACAATCATCACCGTACATCTGGCATGTTTGCTTACATAGTTGCTGACGCTTCCCAGCAGCAGGCTTTCTATCCCGCCGCTGCCCCGGCTTCCCATTATTATCAGATCGCACTTCTCCACAATTGACACCGCCACTATATCGTAAGGCAGGTCCCCCATAATTAACTTTGTTTCCACATTAATATTTTTTTCTCTAAATTTTGTCTTGACCTCATCCAGCAATTCCTCTCCCTGCTGGCACATGCTCTCTTTCACCTTATAGAAGACGCTGCCCATTTTGCCGGAATATGATTGCAAATGGTTGATATCCACCACATGTATCACTAATATCCTGGCATTTTTTAAATTTTCCGCCATCTTGGCAGTATGTTCCACGGCCAGGGCGGAACCTTCGGAGCCATCAACGGGAATCAGTATGTTTTTATACATTTTTTACATCCTTTCGGGTCCCGGTGATTAATAAATGGCTTTGTCACAAAGGTTTGCGGGGCACTATACAGCCCGCCTATTAAGGATATCAACCAGCATGGCCGCAACTTCATTGGCGCTGCGGGCCACAGGCACACCGGCGGCCTTCAGGGCCCCCACCTTGCTCTCATAGGTTCCCCGCCCGGCGGTTATAATGGCGCCGGCATGCCCCATCTGCTTGCCCGGTGGCGCTGTTTGCCCCAAAATGATGGACACCACCGGCTTTTTAACCTCTTTTCCTATGTATTCCGCAGCCTCCTCCTCGCTGGTGCGGCCGATTTCCCCCACCAGCACAATGGCATCGGTGTCCGGGTCCTCCTCAAAAAGCTTCAGTATTTCTACGAAGGACACCCCGGTTATGGGGTCCCCCCCGATACCCACGCAGGTGGACTGGCCGAAATCTGCATTACTGAGGGCCAACGCCACCTGGTAGGAAAAGGTGCCGCTGCGGGAAACTAATCCAACCCTCCCGGGCTTGTAAATATAGCCGGGCATAAACCCCAGCAGGGCTTTCCCCGGGGACACAATGCCCGGGCAGTTGGGCCCGATCATAATACAGCCGGTGCCGGCAATCTTTCTTCTGACCAACATCATATCGTGCACGGGCACGCCCTCCACCAGGCATACTATAAGACCGATGCCTGCGTCTATGGCTTCAAAAACCGCGTCCTTTACAAAGGGAGCGGGTACCATTGTTATGAGGGCATTGGCGTTATGCTCCGCCAAAACTTCCTGCACCGAGTCGTACACCGGAACTCCGTTTACCTCGGAACCACCCCGCCCGGGAGTGACCCCGGCAACAATCTTTGTCCCGTACTCCAGCATCAGCTGTGAGTGATAGGTGCCGAATTTTCCGGTCATGCCCTGAAAAATAACCCTGGTATTTTCGTCCACCAGTATACTCATTTACATTACCCCCAGTGCCGTTGCCATACTTACAGCCTCTTCCATGGTATAGGTGAGCCTTATGGCAGGATGGTTTTGTTCCAAAATAAATTTACGGGCTATGTCTGCGTTACGCCCCTGCAGGCACACCACCACCGGCAGGGGATAGTTCTCCCTGGTATTAAGATAATCAACTATTTTTTTAGCTATTTCATCACAGCGCACCCCTCCGCCAAAAACATTTACCAGTACGGCCTTTAAGCCGCCCCGCTCTTCCAGTATGTTAAATCCATCAGATATTCCATTTCGCAGTATACGTTCCCCGGTATCCATAAAATTGGCCGGCCGCCCCCCGGCAAGCCCCAACTGGTCCATAGTGGCCATGGTCAGCCCGGCCCCGTTGGAAATGATACCTATATTTCCCTCCAGATTTACATAACTTAAACCCACTGCCGCCGCCCGGGCCTCCAGTGTGCCTGTCTCTGTCTCAGCCAGGCCCGGCTGGCGAAAACGGGCACTATTATCTATGGTAAGTTTGGCATCCAGGGCTATCAGGCTGCCGTCCCCGGTTATGCCCAGGGGGTTTATTTCTGCCAGCTCCGCATCGCAGTCCCAGTAAACCCTGTAAAGGGCCTTTAGCACCCGGGCGACCTCTGCTCTTTTTTCCACCGGCACGCCGACGCTTTTCACCAGGGCGCGGAGTTCATAATCCGACGGCCCATACAGGGGATTTACAGGCAGCTCATATATTGAGCCCGGGCTTTCCGCGGCTATCTCCTCTATATCCATTCCCCCGCTAGATGAAAAAAGCAGCACCGGACCGAGGCTTTTGGCCGAACCATCAGTAATTACCCCGGCGTAGTACTCTTTTTCAATAGAAACCTTTTTTTCCAGCAGCAATTCCTTAACCTCATAGCCGCAAATATTTCTGCCCAGCAGTTCCCCGGCCACGGCCAGGGCGCTGGCCCCGTCCTGGGCAAACTTTATGCCCCCGCCCTTTCCCCGCTTGCCTGAAGGAACCTGGGCTTTCAGCACCACAGGGTATTCCAGCCTTTCCAAAGCAGACTCCACATCCTCAATGCTGCGGAAAACCTCCCCTGAACCCGCCGGAATTCCATAACGCCTGAATATATCCTTGGCCTGATATTCTAAGAGACGCAACACTCCACACCCCTTTAACTAAATTAACAGTCAGGCAATTTATTTTCTCAAAAGCCCCTTTGGATCCACCCGCTCCCGGAGTATTTTCAACAATTCCGGCTCCGGTGGGGGAACAGGCATGACCTCTTCGTGCACCAGCAGGGGAAACCCTGTGTTCTCCTGAATTTCTTCAACGGTTGCCGGCGGGAACAAGTACTTAATCCGCATTCTCCGGCTCTCTTCGTGAAAGTCCAGAATTGCCCTGGGGGTAATAATATATTCCGGCCCACCTCCGGGCAGCCCAAGCTTCACCCTGGCGTCCTTGCCGCCATCCCCCCATCCCACGGCTGAAATATAATCACACTTTTCCACAAAGGATTTAGGCGAATGATTGTTTAAAAATATAAAATACTTTTTAACCGTGGCCATCACTGTGGAGGTCCCCACGCTGCCCGGGCCGCGCACCTTTAAATTATTGAAGTCTTTGCCTATTCCAATCAAATTGGTGTTACCGTACATATCCACCTGCAGGGCCCCGGTAAAGCAGAGATCCATACGGGATATGGCGCTGAACTGTTCTTCCATGGACATAATGCTCTCTGCCCATTTAAGCACAGTGGGATTTGTCACCTGGGTTAAGTCATTAAAAACATCGATATCCGACAGGTTAACCAGATAGTTTAAAACATTTATCATTACATCCGGGGCATGGGTCAGGTTGGCCAATAGCACTCCGGCGGCAGGCACCGGCAAATTCGCACCCAGAGATATATAATCGCCGTTTTCAATTTGCCCGGAAATGAAAATTGCCATCTTTTCCCTGGCTGTAGCCTCCAAGTTTACCCCTCCTCCAAACCAAGGCTCATGACTCTCTTAAAGCTCACGGCCTCCATGTAGCCCGCGTGGTCCGGAACCCCGGTTATGTATTTTTTAAGGTAATTGTTGAATTCAGCTTCCTCACCGGTTAAATAACTCTTGCCTGCCCGGACATACTCTTTGAAGTGCATCTCATCCGCCCGGTAATAATTCTGGGAAGCACAGGGATGCGCCCCGTAGGGGACCACAGACACAGAGTCAACCAGACCGGCGGGAAGACTGGTTTCGGCAGGGGAGTGCTTGATTTCTTCATTGGACACTATTTTTTCCACCTGCACAATTACTTTATCCGCTGCCCTGGCAATAAGGGGGTCCAGAAAAACTGCCCCCTTATGCTGCACATTACCGTACCTGTCGGCCTGGGCGGCATGCAGCAGGGCCACATCAATCTTTAGAGCAGGGACTGCAATTACAGGGGGGCCCCCAAAAGGATCTTCAATCCACCGGTAGTTGGGGTTTAACTGCGGCAGGGAAGTCCCCACCGGCCCACGGCTGATTAAAAAGGGCAAACGCATAATGCGGGCCTTCAGCATGTAGATTAAAGAGCCAAGATCAACCTCTTCCATGGCAAAGGACCTGCCGCACCAGTTAGAATGAAAGGGCAGCAAAGGAGACATAGCCTCCGCACCTACATAGGCGCAAACTAATTTATTAACCAGGCCGCAGCCAATTAGAAGATCCGCATCAATACTGGCAGGGCTTGCCACCACCGTTAGATTTCGCTTTCCGGAGCGGACCAGCTCCCGGACCAGAGCCATGGGCTTGCCAGTGGTGGCAAATCCCCCAATACCTATAACATCTCCGTCCTTAATTAATGAAACAGCCTCATCCGGCGGCACCACAACTGAGGTACGGCGGGCCATTTAACCATCTCCTTTACAACGGCGGCAAAATCTTTTGATTCCAGCCTAAAGAGCCACCTGGCGCTGGGCCGGCAGGTCCTCTTTGAAGAATTTTAAAATTTTTTCGAAGGTTGTGCCCCCGGGAAATACAGCCTTTGCCCCCAGGGATTTTAGTTTAACTACGTCGGGTTCCGGAATTACCCCGCCCACCGTGACAATAATATCTTCCGCCTGCTGCTGCCTTAACTGGGACATCAATTTTTCTGTGATTGGCACGTGAGCTCCTGAAAGAATGCTAAGACCAATAACGTCTACATCCTCCTGGACGGCAGCAACTACTATTTGCTCCACGGTCTTGTGTAAACCCGTATATATTACCTCAGCTCCTGATTCCCTTAATAAATGGGCGATAACTTTAGCCCCCCGGTCATGGCCGTCCAGTCCGGGCTTTGCTATAAGCACACGCATTTTTTTCATGGCACTCGGCTTCCTTTCATCTAAATTCATGAACTATTTAATATTTTTAAAATATTTACACAACCCTATATTAGCACAGATTAATTTATGGCTACCATGTCTATACTTGACAATATTAATGCCAGGATATAGGCTCTTTCCAACAATTATAAACCTATATAAGTAAATCTTCTGTATAAGAAAAAGCCCCTCTTATTTTAATTTTAAGACGGGCCATTATTATTATCTGTAGTTTCTAAATCTTCAGTTTTCTTTGATTAATATTTATCATCCAGTATATCTATCATTTTTATGGCTAATTGTATATTAAACCGTTCTTCCGGATCACATAGATTTAGTTTGCCAATTTCCTTGATGCGTTCCAATCTATATTTCAGGGTGTTAATATGGATGTAAAGCCTCTGTGCCGTTCTCTGGCTGTTAAAGTTGGAATCAGCTAAAACTCTAAGGGTCTCTAACAAATTGCTGTTTTTTTCATTATCGTAGGTAAGTAAATTTCCCAGAATTTCATATATAAAACTTTTCAATACCTCCTGGTTTTCTATTTGCAGGAAAACCCGTAATACCCCCAGGGATTCATAGGGAACCAGCACATCGTTCCACCTTAATTTACTTGCAATCTGAAAGGCTTTTTCCGCCTGCTTATAAGATACGTGCAACTCCTTTAACCCTGCTGCGGCACCGCCTATGCTGATTATGCCTTTATTTTTTAGCTTCTCCTTTATATTTTCACGAATTATTTTAGCGGTTTCATACACTTTCTGTTTTTGCTCCGCCGCTCCTGTGTCCACCAGCACCAACAAGGGATTGGACCGTGCGGTGATAACCCGAAACCCTTGTTCGGATATAGTCCGGCGCACCATGTTAACCATCTTTTGCGAACCTTCGGACAACCCTTCACCGGTTTCATGCGTAAAGCTTTGGGCATCACCATTTTCATTTATGTAAATGATCATGACGTGGTAAAAATGATGCAGTTTGTACCCCAGATAATTAGCTTTATTTAATAATTCGACTTCTTCTTTTATCCGCCCATAGACCAGGTCCTCAACAAACTGTCCCCTGATCCGCTCCTCCACTTCCAGCGCCACTTTTTGCTGCATAAACTGAAGGGCGCAAACCGTGGCGGCATGCTCCAAAGCCATGAAGTCCAATTCCTCAAGTAACCCGCTGACTGCCATTACTGAAACATAGCCGAAGGTTTCACTGCCCACCTGAATGGCTGACATAATCCTTGCGGTTTTTAAACCATACCGCTCCCGGTTTGGAAAAGGCAAAGCCCTTTTCTCTTTTTGCAATAGTTTCAAAAAGTCCTGCACCTCTGGACTGTCAAAGGCCTCTTTATTAATGGCCTCGGGCCCCGACACCTCTGACACGTTGGCACTTAACGGCCGGCAGAATGCCAGCGGCCTTAAATACTGATCCTCCACCTGGATGGGCCGGCCCAGCAGCCGGGACAAAGTCTTAGTTATGGCTTCCAGACCGTTGCCGCGCAAAACCACTTCGGTAAGTTGATTATGTATTTCAGTGGCCCGCAGCAGCAACCTGTTTTTTGCCTCCATCTGGGCAAAGGTACGGGCATTGTCAATGACCACCGCCAGCTGCGAGGCCAAAAGTGATGCCAGCCGGGCGTCTTCCTCACTAAAATATCCTTTATAAGTATTTATCAGGTGAAGAACACCCAGGCATTTTTTATTGACTATCAATGGGACAGTAAGTGCACATCGAACATTGTAATAATCCACTATCTCCCGCCTGTTAACCGAATCATGCAAGGGGTAGTTTGATATATACGGCCTGCCCGTAATAAATACCTTTACCGCGGCCCCCATGCCCGGCCTCTCTTCACCTATGACCTCCAGCGAATAGTCCTGGAAATGTTCGTTATCCTTACCGAATGCCGGCCGTTGTAAAACCAGTTTATTTACTTTTGCATCATAGAGCAAAACACCACCGCTGATTACCCCCATAATATCTTTCATCTGCTCAATGCACTGCCTGAGTACTGCGCTAAAGTCACCGGTTATAGAGATAACATTACTTATTTGCTTTAAGGCATTTAAATCCTTGCAATTTCTGCACATATTTTCTTTAAAATTTAAATTATCCAACTGGACCACCATTTTAATCTACACCCCACTTTGTAATACACTGGAGTTAGATCAATCGGTAATATTGCATATTATGCAAAATATGTAAAAGATTTAGCTATTATCAGTATAACATTCCGGAAATTAAACAGCAAGGGTAGAAAAATGTCGTTTAGAGAATAACATTTTATAAACATTAGGATATTATTTAAATTTTGACACCTAACCAATGTTATATGCATAGCTTTAAAAATGTTAGTTTAACTCCCACCGGTATAAAAACAAGGGGTCAACCCATTGGGTGCCCCTTGTTTTTATACCGGTTTATCAATTACAGAGGAATGTTGCCATGTTTCCGCCACGGCCTTTCCTCCACCTTATTTAAAAGCATGCGCAGTGATTTAATCAATGCCGGCCGGGTATACCGTGGTTCGATAACGGCATCCACCAGCATTTTCCCCGCCGGATCAAAGGGGTTGGAAAAGGCATGGTCGTATTGTTCAATCATTTTTTGCCTGAACTCTTCGGGTTTTTCAGCCTGCTGTATTTCCTTCCTGAATATTATGTCCACCGCGGCGGTTGTGTCAAGGACCACCAGCTGGGCTATGGGCCAGGCAAGCATCTGGTCGACTTCGGAACCTTTACAGCACATGGCCATCACGGCCCCCCCGTAATTCTTGCGCAAAACAAGGGTAATCTTGGGAACCGTGGCCTCCGCATAGGCATACAGCATCTTGCCCCCATGCCTTATAATTCCGCCGTATTCCTGCTCTTTACCGGGCAGGAAGCCCGGAACGTCCACCATGTTAATAAGGGGAATATTAAATGCATCACAAAATCTGATGAACCGGGCGGACTTATCGGAGGCATTAATGTCCAGGCAGCCTGCCATTACCATGGGCTGGTTGCCCAATACCCCCACTGTGTAACCGTCCAGCCGGGCCAGGCCGATGACTATATTCTGGGCAAAGTCCGGCTGCACTTCCATAAAGTCCCCATTATCAACCACAGATTTAATTACTTCCCGCATGTCGTATGGAAACCTGAAATCTGCCGGGACCTTTTCCACCAGTGAGTCATCAGTGCGGTCCGGGTCATCACCGGTTTCAACCCGGGCCGGCTTTTCCTGATTATTGGGCGGCAAAAAGCTTAACAGCCTCCTTATGCCGGAGAGGCATTCTTTATCATTTGGAGCCACAAAATGGGAGTTCCCGCTAATGGTACTGTGCACAGGGGCACCCCCGAGGTTTTCAAAGTCTATGTCTTCTCCGGTGACTGTTTTAATCACCCCGGGCCCGGTTATGAACATGTGACTTGTCTTGTCCACCATAAATATAAAGTCCATGATGGCCGGAGAATATACCGCCACACCGGCGCAGGTGCCCATAATGGCCGCAATCTGCGGAATTACCCCGGATGCCCTGGTATTCCGGTGAAACATCCCGGCCACGGCCCGGGAGGCCGTAAAGCCCTCGTGAATTCTTCCCCCGCCGGAATCATAAATACCTATAACGGGGGCCCTGGCCTTGATGGCCTGGTCTATGGTATAACAGATTTTTTCTCCATGTATTGGCCCAACGGAGCCGCCCAGCACCGTTGCATCCTGGGAGTATACAAAGACCAGCCGCCCTTCAATTCTTCCGTAGCCGGTAACTACCCCGTCACCCGTAAATTTCTTTTTCTCCATGCCGAAATTATGGCACTGGTGCACCGCCAGCATGTTAAATTCAACAAAGGAGCCTGGGTCCATCAGATTATCAATGCGCTCCCTGGCGGTAAGGCGGCCCTGGCTCCGTATCTTGTCCTGGGCCTTGCCGCCCCCGCCCTCTACAGCCTGTTTCATCAGGAGCCGCAGCCGTTCTGCTTCGCTTTCGTGAGTCTTTATAGACATAACTTTACCCCCTTAGCCCCCATTGCGCCTCATTGCTCCTTAGCTCCGCCGTGACCTCCCGGTTTATTTCCATAATTACCGGATCAATTACCACACCATAATCTGTCCTGGCTTTTTCAATGGAAACCACGCCATTTTTAACATCCTTCAGCACCTTTTCCGGGGACCTCAAATACGGGTCCCCGTATCCGCCGCCGCCGCCCGCCTGCTGAAACCATACCGCCCCGGGGGGCACTCCGGTTATCAGTTCCTTGCTGAGGGGGGCGTAAACCGTACCGTCGGGACACCTTATTTCAATTTTATTTAAAGTTCCCGGTTTACCCCCGAAGAGCCCGAAGGCAGGCTCAACATCGCCGTCGCCAAAGGTAACACAGCTCATTTTTTCACCAAAAAGCTTTATTTCCGTTTCAATTCCCAGCCCGCCGCGCCACAATCCCGCCCCGGCCGAATCAATAAGGTACTCGTGTTTTATTAAAAGATGGGGCGCCTGCTGCTCATACATCTCGTAATCCTGGTCCAGCACTCCCCCGGAGGCGTCTATCATGCCTATATGGTCATAGCCGTCATAACCGTAGGTGCCCCCGGAGCCCCCCTTCATGCCCAGGAAAACTATGTCCACATACGGCAGGGTTTTTCTTTTATCCTGACCCGTAACCAGGCCGCAAAGCAACTGGTTCCAGCCTGCGGTAACCCGCTCCGGCACCGCCTGGGAAAGGGCCCTGATGATTGCATCAGCCGTGGCGGGGCAAAGGTGGTTGCCAAAGGTGGTGGCGGCCGGGAATTTTGCGTTAAGAATGGTCCCCTCCGGAATAATCATATTAACCGGCCGCACCATGCCGTCATTATGGGGTATGTCCGGATTGACCATCTGCAAAAAGGTTAACATCACAGCGGAGGCGCTGGAGGTGAAGGTGCCGTTGACAAACCCGGTTGTCTGGGGGTCCGTTTCGGAAAAATCAAAATAAATTTCCTCGTCATCTACTGTTATCTTCACACGGATTTGGTACCTGGAACCCTTATTGTGGCCGTCGTAGTACACAGTGGCCTCACCGCTGTATACTCCGTTGGGGATGTTCCTTATTTCTGCCCGCATCATTTTTTCAGTGGAATTGAAAAGGTATTCCTTGTGGGCCTCGAAAACGTCCAGGCCGTATCTTTTAATAAGGTCCAGCAGGCGGCGCTCCCCCACCGTACAGCTGCCGATGAGGGCCTTCATATCCTCCCGGACAATGTCAAAACGGATATTGGCAAAGATCAGGTCCCAGACATCCCTTCGCAATTTTCCCCTTTCATATACCTTTACCGGGGGAATTCTTAATGCTTCCTGCCATACCTCCGTGGCATTGGGATTATAGCCGCCGGCCACGGCACCACCGATATCCGCCTGGTGGCCCTTGCAGGCGGCCCAGCCAACAAGTGTGTCCTGGAAAAATATGGGCTTATAAACAGCCACATCATTGTTCTGGTTCCCCATTGTAAATACGTCATTATGAAAGATAACATCCCCGGGGTAAATTTCACCGTCAAAATACCGCACAATATACTCACACACCGGGCCCAGGGAAAAGGAGAGAATAGGCAGGTTTTCAGTCTGCTCCAGCATTTTGCCCCGGGCGTCGTAAAGGCCGGTGACAAAATCTTTGGCCTCACACAGTATTGGGGACCTGGTGGTGCGGGTCAGCGCAATGCTCATTTCCTGGGTAATGGATTTAAAGCGCCGCTGGAAAACAGACACTAGAATTTTATCAATGGCCACCCCGTTTATTTCTTCGGCTTTTGCCCTCATGAGAAAATCCTCCCCGAGAATTCTTGTTCTCTTTCTTTCAGGAAAAGAATGAAACTGCCATAACTGTCCACCGTACAGGAGTACTCCGGTGTAACAAAAGTGGTGGTATTAACCTGTTCAATAATGGCCGGCCCCTCAATGCGGTTGCCATAGCGCAACTTCCCGCCGTCAAAAACCGGAATGTCACTAAAGACCCGCCTGTCCGGGAGGTAAACCTGCCGCTGCCTCTTATGAGCCCTGGAAGGATCAAGGCCGTCGTAATCTTCTTTCAGGAAACTTGGCTTTTCAGTTTTGCCTATACAGGTAAGACGCATGTTAATCAGTTCCACAGGGGTGGCTTCATTTTCCAGGGAATAGCCATACAAATTGTTATGCTTTTGGTGGAACTTGTCAACCACAGTTTCCAGGCTGCACTGGTAGATGTCCTGGGCGGATACCTCCACGCAAACCTCGTGATACTGCTTCACATACCGCAGGTCCAGTGAATATAAACACTCCACCCTGTCCTCTGGAATGTGCTCCAGATGCAGCATTTCACGGCCCTGGGCTTCCATCTCCCTGAACAGCCCGGTAAATTTGTCCCGGTCCAGCTCACCCAACAGCACAGGATAGGTCCGGACAAAGTCATGCTTTAAATCCGACATAAGCATTCCGGCGGCACAAAATATTGATGACTCCTTTGGAACTATAACCACAGGTATTTCCAGTTCCAGGGCGATCATGCAGGCATGGTTGGGACCTGCCCCCCCGGCCACCACCAGGGGGAAATCCCTGGGGTCCTCACCCCGCTTTACAGTTACCTCCCGGACTCCCGCCGCCATGTTTACATTGATCAGGTTATACATGCCAGCCGCCGCCTCTGTGATATCCAGCCCCAGTTTGTCGGCCACGCGCTCTTTAATGGCCCTGGCAGCCTTATCGTAACTGAGCTTTATCCTGCCGCCGGCAAAATAGTCCGGGTCCAGATAGCCCAGCACCAGGTCGGCGTCGGTGCAGGTGGGCAGTTCCCCGCCGCGATTATAGCAGGCCGGCCCGGGCTTGGCCCCGGCGCTCTGGGGGCCCATGCGCAGCAGGTTGCCCTCGTCAATCCAGCCTATACTGCCCCCACCGGCTCCTATGGTAATAATGTCCAGCATGGGCAGCGCCAGGCGCAGCCTGTTTATTTCCCCCTCGCTGGTCACCAGGGGCGTTTTGTTTTTGATTAGTGCGGCGTCGAAACTGGTACCGCCCATATCCACCGTAATACAATGCTCAAAGTTATGGATGGAGGTGTAAGTTACACCCGCCACCGGCCCTCCGGCGGGTCCTGACAGCAGGGTCACCGCCGACCGCTCCGCGGCTATTTCCGGCGCCACCACACCGCCGTTGGACTGCATTATTAAAAGTGTTCCGGTGAAGGAGGCCTCCTTCAGCCGGGCCACCAGGTTAAAAATATAGCGGCGCAGCACCGGCCCCACATAGGAGTTGAGAACCGTGGTGCTTATGCGGTCATAAAAGCGAATGGAAGGAAGCAGGTTGCTGGAAACAGTGAGGTATACATCCGGCATTTTTTCCCGGATGAACCGGGCCGCGGCTTCCTCATGGCTTTCATTGGTAAATGAATTCATAAAGCAAATGGCAATGGCTTCCACGTTCTCCTGCCCAAAAAACTTCAGGGCCCTCTCAATGCCGCCGGTATCAATGGGCACAATTACCTCGCCGTTATAATCAATGCGCTCTTCAACGGGCCAGCGCAGGTGACGCGGCACCAGGGGGACAACGTTGGTATAGCGGTTGTTATACTGCTCCTCACGGATCCCCCGCCGCATCTCCAGGGCGTCACGCAAACCACCGGTGGTTAACAGGGCGGTTTTGGCCCCGTTATAAGTTAATACTGCGTTGGTGGTTACCGTGGTTCCGTGAACTATGGTCTCCACCTTTTGCAGGAATTCGGTTAAGGGAAGGTTTAAATCCTCAGCCATTTCCCTCAGTCCGTTAATTAAGCCCTCCGAAGGGTCTTCCGGGGTGGACAGCACCTTGTATATCTTTGATGTACCGTCTGTAAAGGCCAGAAGGAAATCAGTGAAGGTACCCCCCACGTCTATACCAATTCTGTAGCTCACGTTGCTTACCCCTTTCTCTTTCTTTTCCAGAAAGCTGCAAAAACGTTTGTCGCAGTTAACCAGTCAGGTATCAGAATATGGAGGGCTCATTAAATTCCCCGTATACACCCTTTAACACCGACGTCATCTCACCCACCGTTGCATAAGCCTTTACTGCCTCCACTAAAAAGGGCATCACATTCTTCTTTGTTCTGGCGGCTGCTTCCAGATCCCTCAGGGCCTGGGTCACGGCCCTGGAGTCCCTTTGCCTTTTAACTTCCTTTATCCTGGCTATCTGCTCTGCGGCCACCCGGGGCTGATAGGGGTGCAGCTCCACATTGGGCTCTTCTTCCTCCACCACATACTTGTTAACGCCCACCTTGATGATCCTGCCCTCTTGAAGGGCTTTTTCCTGCTGATAGGCCTGGCGGGCCACCTCACGCTGAACAAAGCCTGTTTCCACCGCCTGGGCCATGCCGCCCCGGTCCTCAATCCTCTGCATTTCTTCTTTGATCCTCTCTTCCATCTGGCTGGTCAATGCTTCCACATAGTAGGATCCTCCCAGGGGATCCGCGGTATCCCTGAGGCCCATTTCTTCCAGAAGAATATGGCTGGTCATCAAAGAAATGAGGGCGGCCTTGGGCGATGGTATGGTATAGGCCTCGTCATAGCTGCAAAGGGCCTGGGTCTGGGTGCCGCTGAGGGCGGAAATCAGGGCGTAGTATGCTCCCCGGACAATGTTATTTTCAGGCTGCTGCTTGGTGAGCCCGGCCCCTCCCCCCCCGGCCAGCATGCGAAACTGCATGGAACGGGGATTTTTCGCCCCAAAGCGCTCCTTAATGAGCCTTGCCCATAGACGGCGGGCTGCACGGAACTTGGCTATCTGCTCAAAGAAGTTCCCGTAAATATCCAGGTTAAAGGAGATGCGGCTTACAAAATTATCGCAGTCCAGCCCCCGTTCCAGCACATGGTTTATATAAGTACTGGCAATCTCAAAGGCATAGGCAATTTCCTGCACCGGGTTGGCGCCGGATTCCCGTATATGATAGCCGCAGACGCTAACAGGGTAAGTGCGGGGCAAAACTTTACTGCTGTACTCTATGGTGTCCCCGATAAGCCGGATGGAGGGCTCCACCGGGAATATCCACATACCCCGGCCTATCATTTCTTTAAGAATGTCATTTTGCGGAGTGGCGCTGATTCTATCCAGGGAAAAACCGTACTTTTCGGCCACCGCCTGGTACATGGCCAGGGCTATGGAGGCCACGGCATTAATGGTGAGGCTGGTGCCGATACGGTCCAGCCGTATACCCTCAAAGGCTATTTCAAAGTCCCTCAGGGTATCCACTGCCATCCCCACACGGCCCACTTCACCCTCCGCCAGGGGATCGTCCGAGTCAAGGCCCAGCTGCGTAGGGAGGTCAAAGGCGACATTGAGGCCGGTTTGGCCATTGTCTATAAGAAACTTAAATCTCCCGTTGGTTTCTTCGGGGGTGCCAAACCCGGCATACTGGCGGATGGTCCAGGGCTGTTTGCGGTACATTTCCGGATGGATGCCCCTTGTGTATGGATATGAACCGGGATTCCCCAGGTCTGTATCATAGTCAAGGTTTTTAATATCTTCCTGGGTATACACAATTTTTACTTTAATGCCGGATTCCAGAACAACCTCCTTAATCTCTTCTCCTTCTTTTAGATACGTGGCGTGCATTATATCCCCCCTAAATATTATGGTTTTCTTCCATCAGACCGCTAAATGCATAAGCAATTTTACCAACACCCAAACGGATGCAATAAATTGTTTTATGGTGCTATGCCATACAATTTAGCACTATCATTTAGGCACTATAGTAGCATGGGCCAACTAACGATACTATGTCCATTCCTCACAATATTTCCCCAATAATATCGGCTTCTTTAAACAGCAAATAATGCCGTTGAAATACTGCTGTCCTTCGGGTTTTGTTTCAAGGCCCCATACATATGAGTAAATTTTTAAGACGCCAGAAATGTGACAAGCTCAGGAAAAAGCATTAAAATTACAATCACTATAAAATAGGCCGGCAAAAAATACATAACCCCTTTAAACACTGTGTGCAGAGGAATATGCCTGGACAGCCCGCTGACTATATAAGCACACACACCCACCGGAGGGGTAACTGCCCCCATGGTGGTCAAAACGTTCAGTATTACAAGGAACCAGAGGGGGTCATACCCCAAAACAAGGGCCAGGGGGTAAAAAATAGGAATGGTAACCACCAGGAAACCCAGGGCATCCATAAACATGCCCCCCAAAAAATAAATTAATATAATAACGGAAAGCACAACGAAGGAGGGCACGGGCAGTGCTGCCACCCAGTCCGCCAGAAAAAAAGGAAGCCTGGAGATAGTTAAGAAGTGGCCGAAAACCACTGCTCCCGTTATAAGCACCATCACCATTGCGGAAATGCGCACCGTCTCCAAAACAGCCTTGGTGAAAGCCTCCCGGCTCAATTTACGCTGCGCCAGGGATATGGCCATAGCACCAAAGGCCCCGGCGGCGCCGGCCTCCGTGGGAGTAAAAATTCCCCCGTAAAGGCCGCCGATAACCAGAGCAAATAAAATCAGCGTCTCAATGGTCCCAGGCAGTGCAGCTATTTTTGTTTTTAAGTCGTATCTTTCACCGGCCGGGCCCAATTCAGGCTTTCTCAAGCACAAAAGGTAAATTGTAAGCATGAAGAGAAGGCCAATCAACACACCGGGAATAATATTGGCAACAAACAGCTTCCCCACTGACTGTTCAGTTTGTATGGCCATAACTATCAGTGTAACACTGGGCGGGATTATCACCCCAAGTGTACCTCCGCAGGCAACGCTGCCGGCGCTCAGGGCCGGGTCATACCCGTATTTTCTCATTTGAGGCAAGGCCAGTGTCCCTATGGTGGCTGCGGAGGCCGAATTTGACCCGCAGATGGCGGCAAAGCCAATGCTGGCCATGATGGTGGTGCTTGCCAGCCCGCCCCTCATGTGTCCTATCCATTTATAGGCTGTTCTGTATAAGCCCTCCGCCGTCCCGGAATGAAAAACTATGGAGCCCATCAATATGAAAAGAGGTATAACACTGAGGCTGTAGGAGGAAAACTGCTCCCATATATCTGCGCCCAGCATATTGTAGGCAGCCGCGGGTGAAACAATATACATTAATCCCAAAAAGCCGGTCAAAAGCATGGAATAGCCAACAGGCATACGTAAAAGCATAAGCATCACCAAAACGCCTATGCCTATTAGGGCTGTGGTATGGTAATTCATTTTTTCACCGCCTCAAACAGGTATTTAATACCGTCTACCAACAGGGCCAGGGCCAGGCATAAAAAACCAAAGGCCACAGCATAGGCGAAGGGGAAAAAGGAAACATGCAGGGTCTCTGATACCGAACCTCGTTCCCACAGCCTACCGGCGTGTATAATCAACTGCCGGGCCGCCAGGACAGATAAAAACATACTTATAAAGGATGTTAAGCTATCCACCAGGGCCCGGGCCCGGGGGGAAAACCTGGACACCAAAAGGTCAATGGCCACATGCCCCCGCTCCATCTGGGTATACCCCAGAGCCAGTGCCACCGTAAGCGCCGCCAGCCAGCCCACCACTTCGGTGGTACCCCCGAAGGGCCGGGAGAACGCCCTTAAAATCATGTTTACAACCGAAAGCAACATCATTAAGACCATGGCGCCCCCGGCCAGCCAGACTGTCCATTTATTAAGCCTCGCACTCAGCCTCACCAGAAAATTCATATGTACTCTCCTTTTTTACCCCGTAAGGTAGTCTGGGCGGGTATTATTTTGAAGTGATTCAACCCGGTCAATTTTAATAAAAGGGGAGCCATACACCTTCTCCCATAAGTAATGGCGCCCCCCTATCACTATCAATCCACTCTTTTTAATGGTTTTACGACACTGCCCGGATAAACTTATTTGTACTCCTTGCTGTACTTAGCACTGAGCTCCTTGATACGCTCCAGCACCTTTTGCCCGGGAATTTCTTTGGCTTCTTTGATATAAGCCTCTTCCAGGCCCTTCAATTTATCATTAAATTTGGCCTCCTCCTGGGGCGGCAGGGTTATGACCTGCAGGCCGTGCTGCTTAATTGCCCATTCCAATCCTTCCTTAACGTGGCTGTCCTCATAGGTTCCCGCCCACAGCGCCATCTCCCGGCTCAGGTCGTCTATGACCTTCTGCACGTCCGGCGGCAGGGAATCCCACACCTTCTTGTTCATCAGCGCAGCAAAGGATACTTCAAAGGTAGGATAAACCGTGACATACTTGACGTACTCCGCATATTTCATATCCTGTAGAACTTCCCGGCTGCTTATATAGCCATCAATTACCCCGGTCTGTAAAGACTGGGGAATATCCGACATGGGCATGCTCACGGGGGCGCCGCCCAGAGCCTTTAACATGGGCACCCCTGTGCCGGTGGTCCTGAGGCGAAGACCTGAAACATCCTCCACTTTCCTGACGGGTTTTTTAGACTGAATATATCCCGGCTCCGTATGAAAAACAGTTACCACCTTAAAATTAGACAACTCTTTTGGCTGGAATTCCTTTACCAGGTCGTACAGCACAAGGCTGGCAACCCTGGCATTGGGGTAAAGCCCGGGCAGGTCGCTGATGCCCAGCAGCGGGAAGCGGCCGGGTTCGTAGGATGGGCAGGACAGTCCTATATCTGCCACACCGTTTAACACTCCATCATACATATTTTGAGCTGTAAGCAGGGAGCCCCCGGGATATTTTTCCACCTTGACCTTACCGCCGGTGCGTTTTTCAACCTCTTCAGCCCATTTATCCATTTGCTTGGCAGGAAAGGTGCTGGCCGGGGCAAAGAAAGCGTATTTCAGAGTAATTGGCTTACCGGCGGCAGGTTCTTGTTTGGACTGGGTTTGCGTGGACTGGCCACCACAGCCTGAAAGTAAACCTACCACCGCCATTAACAAGACCAGGGCGATAACTATCGCCTTCTTCCTCATACTTTCATCCTCCTCCAAATAACTGAATTTTTTGAATTGTTGATTTCTTATATAAATATAAACTCTCAATTATCACCGGACAACGGTTGCTTTATCCAAATTTAAGTAACTTTTATTGTGCATAAGCAACAATATGTCAAAAAATTCCCGGCATAAACCGGGATTGCATTTTTTAAGGTTTAATCTTTAATTAAATCCCTGGCCACAACAACACGCTGGATCTGGTTGGTTCCCTCAAATATGGCGAATATCTTGGCATCCCGCATCATCCGCTCCACCGGGTACTCCCGGCAGTAACCGTAACCCCCCAGGACCTGAACAGCACTGGTGGTAACATTCATCACCATGTCAGTGGCAAACAGCTTGCTCATGGCTGAAAACCTCACCATGTCAGACTCATCATTGTCATATTTGTGCGCAGCAGTCAGCATCAGGCTCCGGGCCGCCTGGATGCTGGTCTCCATATCCGCCAGCATAAACTGTATCCCCTGAAACTCCGCTATGGGCCTGCCGAATTGCACCCTGGCTTTGGCGTATTCCCTGGCGCAGTCCAGGGCCCCCTGGGCCAGGCCGATGGCCATGGCCGCCACCATGATGCGCCCTTTGTCCAGGGAATCCAGGGCTATGCGGAAACCGTCCCCGAGACCCCCCAGCATACTGTCCATGTGAACCCGCACGTTTTCCAGTATCACGGTGCCGGTGGGGGAACCCCGCAGCCCCATTTTTACTTCATTTTTCCCAAAACTCACTCCGGGGGTGTCCCGGTCCACGATAAAGGCGGTTATTCTGTCTTTTCCGTCTACAGCCACCCTGGCAAATACTGTGAAGGGGTCCCCCACCTCCGCATGGGTGATGAAGCATTTATTGCCGTTTATTACATAGTAGTCCCCGTCAGGTACGGCCCGGGTCTGCAGTCCCCCCACATCGGACCCGGCATTGGGCTCGGTCAGTGCGAAGCAGGCTAGTTTTTCCCCGGTGGCAATCTTAGTCAGGTAGCGTTCTTTTTGCTCTTCGTTTCCATATAGGCAGATGGGGCTGGCCCCCAGGGACTGGTTGCCCAGCACCATGGAGGAGGAGGCGCATACCATGGATATTTCTTCAATACACAGGCACAGGGTCATAAGCTTGCCGTCAAGTCCGCCGTATTCCGGCGGCACCACCAGGGAGAACAGGTCGTTTTCGCTGAATAGCTCCTTAACATCCCAGGGGAATTTACCCTGTTCGTCTATTTCCGCCGCCCTGGGCGCCACCTTTTCCTGCATCATTTTTCGCACATTTCGTTTCATCATCAGCTGTTCTTCGTTTATCCTGGGGTCCATGTCGATCACTCCTTCTTTTGCCCCAATATGCCTTACCATTTGAATTTTAGTTATTGTTTTGTTTTAGTTTGAATACCAGCAGCACCCTTTCTTCGCTGAAGGGGGTGCCCGGCACTTTTACCAGGCCGGGCAAAACTGCCAGGCCTATGTCTACCTGGTGGGGTTTGGCGTCCATTAGCCTTGAGAGTATTCTAACCTCCCCCATCTGCACCAGCACAAATATGGTGGGAATGTCAAACCCTGCGGGTATTCCCCTTTCCGCCACTGTGTATTCAACTATGGTCCCTTCTTTGGGCAGGTCCCACCACTGTATTTTAGCTGACGCGCATTGGGGGCACATGGTCTTGGGCGGCCAGGTCAGGTGACCGCACTCCTGGCAGCGGGTGGTTACCAGCCGCCCCTGTTTCAGGCAATCGTAAAAGGGGTATATTTTTGTAAATTTTTTGTCCTGGTGCGGAAAGGGGTCCATGGTGGCTACGTAGTTGGTTGTCATGAAACCACCTCCGTGGAGTAGATGTTTACCACATGCTCGGTGGGCCCTGAGTTGTTATGGGTCAGTCCTATTTTGGCGTCCTTTACCTGCCGCTCCCCGGCCTCGCCCCGCAGCTGCACAAATATTTCGGCGGCCTGGGCCACCCCTGTGGCGCCCAGGGGGTGGCCGCAGCCCAGCAGCCCCCCCCGGGGGTTTATTACTACTTTGCCGCCATAGTCACTTTGGCCGCTCTCCACAAAGGCCCCCCCTTCCCCTTTGCCGCAGAAGCCCAGTTCTTCGCTGGTGATTATTTCGGCTATGGTGAAGCAGTCGTGTACTTCTGCCAGGTCTACGTCGGAGGGCTGTATACCGGCCATTTTGTAAGCGCTTTCGGCGGCCTGCTTTAACGGCGGCCAGTGGGACAGGTCCTGGTGATGGTTGGCGAAGGTGAGCCCGTGAACGGACTGGCCGGTACCGATGAGATAAACGGGCTTTTTGGTGTAGTCTTTGGCCCGCTCTGCGCTGGTAACTATTACTGCCGCCGCGCCGTCGCTGATGGGGGAGCAGTCGAAGAGGCCAAAGGGGGTGGTTATGCTTTTGGCATTTAGTACTTGTTCCAGGGTTACTCCTTTTTGGAACTGGGCATAGGGGTTCCTGGCGGAGTGAGTCTGGTTTTTTACTGCCACCCTGGCCAACTGCTCCCGGGTGGTGCCATATTTTCGCATGTGTGCCTGGGCGCACATGGCGAACATGACTGGGGCCGTTACTCCCTGGCAGGCCTCCCAGTCCCTGTCCAGGCCTGTGCTCATGTTTAAGAATATTTCATCCGGTACCGGCACCTGCAGTTTTTCCGCCCCAACCACCATGACTGTTTCGCACAGCCCGGCCATGATGTAGGCGCAGGCGGTGCGTATGCCCAGGTTACCGCTCTGGCACATGTGCTCAACCCTAAGGGACGCTGTGCTGGGCCTTATGCCCAGGCACTCTTCCGCCATTGAGGCGGTGTGGCTCTGCACCGCTGTCCTTTCCGGCATGACGGTGCAGATAATGAACCCGTCAATATCCCGGGGCTTGATGGCGCCGCCGGCATTCTCAAAGCAGGCCTGCCCGGCTTCGGTGATGAGGTCTTTGTAGGATGCCTCACGGATGCCGAATTTGGCCAGGCCGGCGGATACTATGGCTGGCTTTTTCATTGGCACTACCCCCAATATCTCCGGAATGTTTGCCTACAGTCCTATATGCCTGTGGTCAGACCCCCGTCCACAAAGATTACCTGGCCGGTGATGTAGCTGGCCTCGTCACTGGCCAGGAAGAGGTGGGCATTGGCAATTTCCACCGGATCGGCCATGCGCTTTAAGGGTATTTTGCTGGTAAACATCTCCCGTACCTGGTCCGGCATGCCGGCAGTCATTGGGGTTATGGTGGCCCCGGGGGAAACAACGTTTACATTGATGTTGTAGCGGGCGTATTCCAAGGCCAATGACCAGCTCATGCCTATTACCCCGGCCTTGCTGGCGGCGTAGTTGGCCTGGCCGATATTGCCGTAGGCGCCTATGGAGGCGGTATTGTTTATCTTGCCGTATTTTTGCTCGCTCATGGGGCCGAATACCGCCTGGCAGCATAAAAAGGTTCCTTTGAGGTTGACGTCAATGACGCTGTCCCACTGTTCTTCTGTCATTTTCCTGGTCAGGGCGTCCCTGTTGATGCCGGCGTTATTAATCAGTATGTCGATTCTCTTATATTCTTTGAGGGCGCTGTTAACCATGGCCTCAACTTCTGCTTTATTAATTACGCTGCCCTCCACCAACAGTACCCGGGCCCCCTGGCCGGAAAGCTCCCGGGCCACTTTGGCCACTCCTTCTGTGTTGACATCGTTTAATACAACCACGGCTCCCTCTTCAGCAAAACGCCGGGCGGTTGCTTCCCCTATTCCGCTGCCGGCCCCTGTAATGAGAGCTATTTTATCTTTTAAGCGCATAACATTACCTCCTTATGTAATAGGGTTAATTTGGCTAACCCCTGACCAGCATTACCGCCCAACTTCCCTCCAGCACCGGCTGGTCCGCCTGGTTGAGCACCTTTATCCCCACGTTTACAACACCGCGGTCCGGCTTTTTGCTTTCTTTTTTATCGGTGATGGTCAGCACCAGCCTTATTGTGTCCCCCATTTTTACTGCCCCGGTAAAACGGGTGACCATTTCCAGCACGGCTATGGTTGTTCCCTCAAAGATACCCAACTGGTTGGCCAGCCCGGTGGCTACCGAAAGAATAAGGGCACCATGGGCAATCCTGCCTCCAAAGGCGCTCTTTTCCATAAATACCTGATCAGTGTGCAGGGGATTATAGTCCCCGGAGAGGCCGGCAAAGGTCACCACATCCGCCTCGGTAATGGTGCGGGATGCGGTATAAAACTCATCTCCCACCGAAAATTGATCAAAATTTTTGCCTCTTAGCTGATAGGCCAAAGAAATCCCTCCTATTTTATTAATATTGGTAATGTTAAACCCCCTAACTCCCGGAATGATTAATTTTTTAATATTTTTGAATATTCCACGAGCATATATTAGCACAGGCCCTTTTAAACCCGCCATGGCTAACATTAACAATATTTAACTAAGATTATAGGCTGGTATAAACATATAAAGGTACAGCGGTACAAATTCAATATTGTAAAGCTCTGAAGGCTGCTTAGTTTTACACCATCTATCGTTTACATTTTCCAATTGGCGCTATTATAATATTTTTCAAGGTATACTTGGGGAGTGGGGAAAGGTGTATTTATTTAAGTGGGGTGGTACAGGTGGATGCAATATTCGATCCCGAAAAGGGTGAATCGTTCAATAAAGCTTCAGCGGAAGAAAATCAGCGTCTAGATAGTATATTAAGGTTGTTTCCGGATGAAAGCGGGTCAAAAATAAGGTGGCTTGCCAATATTTTAAATTCAATCTATGACAGCGTTCTGGTTGTTGACGCCACTTCAACTATTTTATTTGCCAACCCTTCCTATACCAGGACTTTTGGGGTTCCTGTGCAAAAAGTGCTTGGTAAAAAACTTTCAGATATAGAGCCGGGGTCTGAAATTCTTAAGGTATTAAAAACAGGAAATCCAATAGTAGATGACAAACAGCGTATATATTCTGTGGGAATTGACATTTTAACCAATATAACACCCATATATGACAGGGACAAACTTGTCGGTGCGGTGGCTGTTTTCCGTGATGTAAGTGAAATGCTTGCGTTACAGGAAAAATTAAAGAAAACAGAGCACGAGGTTAACGAAGCAAAAAATCTTTCCAAACGATATCTCACAGAAGTTTTGGAACTAAGGAATCGGATGTTGGAAGTCAATGACCTGGTCTTTGAGAGTCCGCAGATAAAGCGGGTTCTGGAGATGGTTCTAAGGATGGCCACGGTGGACTCAACTGTTTTAATAACAGGAGAAACTGGTGTCGGAAAGGATATCTTTGCAAAATTAATTCACCGTGCAAGCCGACGTTCAGACGGGCCGTTTGTTGTTGTAAACTGCGGGGCCATACCGGAAAATTTGCTGGAAAGTGAATTGTTCGGGTACGAAAAAGGTGCTTTTACAGGTGCCAGTAAAGATGGAAAAATGGGTTTAATGGAGGTGGCACACGGGGGGACCTTGTTCCTTGACGAAATTGCCGACCTCCCTTTGGGCCTTCAGGTAAAGTTATTAAGGGTTCTTCAGGAAAGAAAAATAACAAGGGTTGGCGGCCTTCGTCCTATAGATGTTAATGTCCGTATAGTTGCTGCTACCAATAAAAACCTGAAAGACATGGTAAAACAAAAGATTTTTAGGGAGGATTTATATTATAGACTTAATGTTGTTTCCATCTCCATTCCCCCGCTCAGGGAGCGAAAAGAAGATATAGTTCCGTTGGGACGTTTCTTTTTGCAGAAGTATAATACAAGATTTGATCTAAAAAAAAATCTGGTACCTGAAGTTTTTCGCTACTTTGAATCATATTCCTGGCCGGGAAATGTCAGGGAAATGGAAAATCTAATTGAACGGCTGGTAGTATGCTCTAAAAATTCTGATATAGCGCTTAACGATGAAACTATGTTGGATTATTTTGGTGGAAAAATATGCAACGAGGGACAAATCATTATAAATGACATGTTGGAATTACATGAAGCACGTAGTATTGTGGAAAGACAATTAATTATGAAAGCAATTGAATTTTATGGATCGGTACGTAAGGCCGCGCGTATACTTGGAGTTGACCATTCCACTATAGTAAGGAAAGCTAAAAAGTACGGGGTGTCTATAACGAAGGATAATGAATAATTAGAAATCAAACACGCTTACAATAGAAAGACTGGTTATCATAAATGAAACGCCAGCGCTTTAGTTAAAACGTAAGCCGCTTGCAGTGCCTCTGTAGGGCAAAGCGGAAAACACTCTTTGCAGTTCCAGCACTCCTTGGAGGATATCTCCGGAATGAAGCTTATCTCCCGGCTTGTTCCTCTGTCTACAAATCCAACAGCATTCTTCTTTTTAACCTCAGCGCAGTACCTTACACAGAGACCACAATGAAGGCAAAATGAGGGCTCTTTCTCAAAACGGTCTCTGTCTGCTCCATACTCTAAAGCCATATCTTGCAAATCAAAGGAATCCGGAGCATGAGCCAGCAATAGCTCCAAGATTAATTTGCGAATTCTATCTACCTTCTCAGACCTTGTTCTTACCACCAGTTCTTTTTCCACCGGATAAAGGCAGGAAGCAACCAGTTTTATACGGCCGCCAGTTTCTGCTTCTACCATGCAAAGGCGGCAACTCCCATAAGCTTCCAGTTTCTCGTGGTGGCAAAGTGTGGGGATCGATATTCCAGCCTTTTGTGCCGCCTCTAAAACAGTCATCCCTTCCCTTGCCGCCACTTCTCTTCCGTCAATCTGTAAAATAATTTCTCTCATTTTCCTTTACTCCCTCTGATGCGGTCAGCTCTTGCAGAAAAGAGCCGGACACCGCTTCTCCTTGATGTGCGCCTCATACTCATCTCTGAAGTATTTCAACGTACTCAATAACGGTTTAGGGACACTCCTGCCCAACGAACAAAGTGCCGCTTCGCCGGCTACCTCGGCTAAATCTTCCAAAAGCTCGATATCGTCCTCTTTTCCTTTTCCTTTGGTGATATTTGTGAGAATCTTAAGCATCTGCCTGATGCCTTCCCGGCATGGGACACATTTGCCGCACGACTCACCACTGAGGAAGTCAAGGAAGTACCTGGCGATATTAACCATACAGATATCTTCATCCATTACCAGCATGTCGCCTGCGCCCATTGTAGATCCCAGTTTTGCCAGCACATCAAAATCCAGTGGGCTGTCAATCAGACTCTCGGGTATAGAACCTCCCATAGGTCCTCCAAAGTGAACCGCTTTAAGTTTCTTTCCGTTTGGAATTCCACCGCCAAAGTCGTATATAATCTCTCTGAGAGAAGTACCCATGGGAACTTCCACGACCCCGGCATTACATATATTACCTGATAAGGATATGAGTTTTGTTCCCTTGCTCCGCTCTGTCCCAATACTGCTATACCATTGGGAGCCCTTATCGATTATCTGAGGCACGTTGGCCCAGGTTTCCACATTGTTCAGGTTGCTCGGCTTATCCCAAATACCGCTTACCGAAGTGCGGATATATTTGGGCCTTGGCTCCGGCGCCTTCCCTTCTATTGACCTCATTAATGCGCTGGACTCGCCGGAAACGAATATCCCTATATCAAGATGCACCTCAACATTAAAGTTGAAGCCGGAGCCAAGGATATTTTCACCCAAAAGTCCGTATTCCTTCGCCTGAGTGAGGGCAATATAAATATTTTCTCTTAGTTGTGGAGTGTCATGCCGGGTGTAGATAAATCCCTGATGCGAACCGATAGCATAGGCGCCGATGATCAATCCTTCCAGCACCATATGCGGATTGCCCGTAAAGAGGGCTCTATCTATAAACGCCCCGGGCTCCCCTTCGTGAGCGTTTACGATAACATACTTTTCTTCTCCGGGCGCATTACGGGCGGTCTCCCACTTCGAACCGGCAGGGAATCCGCCGCCGCCACGGCCGCGCAGGTTGGCTTTCTTTACTTCTTCAAGCACTTGCTCAGGGCTCAGCTCAAAAAGAGCTTTGGCTAAAGCAGAATAACCGCCAATCGCCAGATAGTCATCTATGCTCTTGGGATTAATCTTTGCGCTATTGCCAATAAGTAGACGCGTCTGGTTCCTGTAGAACGGTATTTCAGATTGACGCGCTGCTTTTTCACCGGTATTCGGGTCAGTATAAACCAGGCGGTCAATCACTTTCTTCTCTACTACAGTCTGGGAGATAATTTCCGGGACATCCTCCGGCGTTACCTGTAAATAGCAGATTTCCTCAGGATAGATGACAACGATTGGCCCTTTTTCACAAAAGCCATGGCAGCCGGTTGCTCTAATATCAACTTTAGCTTCTAAAGATTGTTTTCTGATTTCCTCTTCAAAGGCGCTGATAACCCTGTCATTACCGAGGCCGAGACAGCTGATTCCCGCACATATGGCGATAGAAGGCTTATCGGGATCTCTTTTTGACAAGATGCCCTTCCTGAGTTCTTCCAATTCAAGAGCTGAATTTATCCGTGCCATAATCTTCCCTCAATCATATTTTTTTAACGTATCTGCTATCTCGGTAGGTGACATCCTGGCGTGAGGCTTACCATCGATTCCCATCACCGGACCTAAAGCACAGCAACCTTGGCAGTTAACTGTCTCCAGGCTAAACTTCGAATTCGGGTCGGTTTCGCCAGCTTTAATTCCAGTCAGGTCTTGCACCTTGTCGAGAACGAGCCGCGCACCGCGAACTTGACAGGCGGTACCCGTACAAACATGAATTTGGTGACGCCCTTTGGGAGTCAAACTGAATGTCTTATAGAAAGTAGCTATTCGCAGTACCTGGCTTAGGGGCACCTCTAATTTTTCACTAACCATCTCTAATACTTCTCTAGGAAGCCAATGATTCTTTTCCTGAATCTCCATCAATACTTGAATCAGTGAACTGGGTTTGCCCTGATGTTCATTTATAATCTGATTGATCCTATCGCTATCCATACCTTTCGTCCTGGCCTCCTTCTTTCCCCTAATCCATAGTCGGCTCTTTGCAGCAGATGGACTTTTTCAACGGCCTCCCGGAGCAAAGCGCTTCTGGCTTTCCTGGTACCTGACCAATCCTTGCCTTGATGAACTATTAAGGTGTCTTGACACTTCAGACGGGGTTAGGCCTAAAATATTAGCGATTTCTCCGGCTGAAGAGGGTCTTTCCCGAAGGAGTGAGATAATTTGACTTATTGCCAGTTTCTCTGCAATTGTTTCATCAAACAAACTGTTGAACTGGTCACTGGTGAAAAATTTATGATAATCTTCCTCCGATTTAAAAGGTACCCTCAGTCTCTCCCTTTCCACCAGCCTAATGTAGGGGACCAGGTTTGTAACTGCTTCAAGTTTGGACTTTAATGCACTTTCGTCTATTCCTTCGCCTTTGCCAAGAGGCCCTAATTTCTTCACCATGCTGACAA
The DNA here is from genome assembly GCA_049323915.1 of Bacillota bacterium. Classification (GTDB taxonomy): domain Bacteria; phylum Bacillota; class Desulfotomaculia; order Desulfotomaculales; family Desulfocucumaceae; genus BRHc4a. The sequence goes on along the minus strand of JBMOPC010000106.1, from coordinate 2,868 downwards.
AGTCATTCATTGCTTCCGCGAAACGGATTCCTTCAGCCGCAGATAACGATTCAAGCCTTAACCTTTCGGGGCTCACCCCTATGTGCTCCATTATTTTTTTACATAGAAGCACCATGCTTAATGCACCGTAATTCCCATCGGTAATATAATGGCATTCGTTGAGATGACACCCGCCGATAAACACACCGTCCGTTCCATTTGAGAAAGCCCGGAGCACAAATGACAGGTCGACTCTTCCGGAACACATAACTCGTATAAGCTTAGTGCAGGTCGCATATTGTTGTCTGGACACGCCAGCCAAATCAGCAGCGCCGTATGCTCACCAGTTACATACAAAACCTAAAATCCTTGGTCTGAACTTAAGGTCTGTACTCATTCTTATCCGACCCCCTTTGCTAATTGGGGACATTCCTCTATTCGGGGACATTCCTGTCCACAAAGGAATACCGAGTCTTCAGCAGGTGTGTCCCCTTTCCTTGTTTGGTGTGTCCCCATACCTTAAAACGCCGCGTCAATTTGACTTAAGATCTCTTCATTGGTGTAGTGCTTTAGTGAAATAGCCCCTGTTGGACACTTTGTATTACAGAAACCGTCTCCTTTACAGAGAACAGGATTAATCCCGGCCTTTTTTCCTTGCCGTGTATCATGAAACTCTATGGCGCCATACGTACAAACCGTGAGACATGCCCTACATGAAATGCAACTATTCTCATTCACCTCACAAACAGAGCCTGAGGCTATGACCGTATCATGTGAGAGAAGCGTTAAGGCCCGGCCGGCAGCCCCGTAAGCCTGGCTGACCGTTTCCGATATAAGCTTGGGATAGTGAGCTGTCCCACACAGGTAAATGCCTTCCGCCCCAAAGTCAACAGGTCTTAATTTGACATGGGCTTCCTGGAAGAAACCATCCGGGCCCAAGGATACCTTGAATAATCCGGCTATTTCCTTTCTGTCTGCGGAGGGAATAACGGCTGCGGCTAAAGCCAGTGAATCAGCATCTATTTCAAGCTTCTTGCCTAAAACAGGATCGGTCACGGTAACCCTTAAGACACGCCGTCCATCCTCCTCAACAGCTTCCACCCGGGGTTTATCATGCGGCTCATAGCGGATGAACCTTACATCTTTGCTTGCCGCTTCCCGGTAATAGTCCTCTTTGAACCCATACGTCCTGATATCCCGGAAGAGAATGTAGACATCCATCCGGGGGTTTATCTCTTTTAGTTTCAGGGCGTTCTTTATAGACTGGCTGCAACATATCCGGCTGCAGTAATTTCTGTCTTCCTGTCTGCAGCCTACGCATTGGATCATCACCAGGCTCCGGGAGTTAATCAGCCTTTCTTCTCCTTTTGCGATTTGCTCCTCCAGCTCCAGGTGGGTCATTACCCTATCATCTTGTCCATAAAGGTATTCGGTTGGTTTGTATACTTCAGCACCTGTAGCGATGATGGCCGCTCCATGTTTTATCTCTGTGACCCTTCCTTCAGACTTCACCCTGGTTGTGAAATTCCCCACATAACCGCTGGCCTCGGTGATGGTAGCATCAGTATATACATGTATTAAGGGGTGCTGATAAACCTTGCGTATAACATCACGCAAATATGCTTGAACATCCAGCCCTTCCAGGGTGTAATGAATTCTTCGCGCCATTCCCCCCAGGTCTGTATCCTTTTCCACCAGGTAAACCTCATGTCCCTGGTTGGCTATGGAGAGAGCACTGGTCATGCCGGCCAGTCCTCCTCCGACCACTAACGCCGCCTTGTTGACGGGCAGATCAAATTCCTGCAAGGGCTCCAAATGGAGGGCCCGGGCTACCGACATCCGGATTATATCCTTTGCCTTTTGGGTGGCCTCTTCCTTTTCTTTAGAGTGGACCCAGGAGCAATGTTCTCTAATATTAGCCATGTCGTAGAAATATTGATTAATTCCCGCTTCCCGAAGCGTGTCCCGGAATAGCGGCTCATGTGTCCTGGGGGTACAGGCGGCGACAACCACGCGATTGAGCCCTTTTTCCCGGATCGTGTTTGCTATTTGCTGGGCGGCATCAGTAGAACATATAAAGAGGCTTTCTTCAGCGTGAACAACATTGGGTAAGGTCAAGGAATATTCAACTGTGGAAGGAACATTTACCACTCTTCCGATATTAGCTCCACAATGACACACATAGACACCCACCCTGGGCTCCTCTCCCGAGACATCCCTTTCCGGTGGATATATCCTTTCTTTGGCCAGGTTCCCCCGCCGGTAGGCAAGGAGTTGACCACATTGGGAGCCAGCCCCGCTGGCGGCCACAACCGACTCAGGGATATCCACAGGACCCTGGAAGGCTCCGCTTACAAAAATTCCCGGGCGAGAGGTCTCCATAGGATTAAAAGGATTGGTTTTGCAGAATCCGTGGGAATTGAGCTCGATGCCGAACTTGTCTGCCAGGCCCTTAAAATCAGCAGGAGGGTTCAGTCCAACGGATAATACCACCATATCGAATTCTTCTTCTTTTACTCCCTCCTCAAGAGTGGAATATCTTATAGTTACATTCTTGCTTTCCGGGATCTCTCTTCCTATTGATACGTAGCTTCTTATAAACCGAATCCCGGGAAGTTTCTCCGTTCTTTGGTAGAATCGCTCGAAATCCTTGCCATAGGAACGGATATCGTTATGGAATATCGTACAATGGGCCTCGGCGTCATGGTCTTTTGTCAAAATCACCTGTTTCTGGGTATACGTGCAGCATACGGCTGAACAATAGCTGTTGCCGCCCGGGGTAACCTGTCTGGAACCAACGCAGTGAATCCAGGCTATTTTATGTGGATGCTTCTTGTCGGAAGCGCGCAGTATCTCACCTTCGTATGGCCCGGTGGCGCATAATAGCCG
>JBMOPC010000105.1:0-3796 GCA_049323915.1 Bacillota bacterium | reverse complement strand
GGGAAGACCGTGGTTTCCGGTACTGTATTTGAAGGGGAGGTAATACGCCGGGGCCATACCGCCGAAGATACGGGCAGCCTCAAGGCTGTCCTTAACTCAGTGGCCCCCGGCAGGGAGGCCGTTGACCTGCCTGTGGAGACAGCCCCCGGATTAAAGGGGGTGGCCGTGGGAGACAGGGTAAATGTTTTTACGGAAATTGCGGTACAGGTTGGTAAAGAAGCTGCGACCATTGTTGACTGTGTGGCCAGAGAGGCGGTAATCCTTGCCACCCCGGCCAATTCGGTATCAGATAAATCGAATTCACTGGCATCTACAATGGACAAAGGATCATACATCATCGCCGTTACTCCGGAAGAATCAAAAAAAGTTGCCGAAGGCAAGGTGAGGGGGAAGAAATTCTCATTCTCTTTCCTGCCCAAAGGGGGACAGTAGGGGGTGAATTTATTCAAGAAAAAAGAAAAGTCCATGAGGGAAGAGGGCATAGTACTCTGGCAGGCCGGCCAGGGGGATGATGTTCAGTCCGGCGAGGAGGTAAAAGGGGAGGTAAACAGGTTATACAACCTTCCGGTATCTCCCGGCGCGCTGCCGGGCCATGGCAGAATACTAACCGTGCAAAGCGCGGCAAAGGGGGACGGGGCCAGCACGGTGGCGGTCAATCTGGCCGGTGTGCTGGCCCAGTCCTCCCCCGAAAGAGTGGTCCTGGCGGACCTGGACGGCTACGGCGCCGTAAGGAGCAGGATGGGGCTTCCCGCCGGACAGTGTCTGGTGAACATACTGGACTGGGAGGACGTACACAGTCAAAGGGATGTGGCCAGAGGGCTTTACACCCACACATCGGGGGTATTGGTGGCGCCCGGCGTCATTCATCTTGAGCATATTGAGAAAGTGACCCCGGCCCTGGTATTCAAAATGCTGACACTGTTAAAGGAAAGCTATGATTACATAATACTGGACTGCCCTCCGGTGGGGATTCACAACAACACCTGGGCGGCGGCACTGGTGTCGGACGTTATTCTCACAGTGTTCAGGCCGGAAAGGACAAGCATTGATCTCCTCAATGAAAACAACGGTCTCATGTCCAGATTGGGGTGCCAGGGGAGGGTTCATGCGGTGTTAAACCAGGCCGGAATACCCGGGGGGATTAGGGCCGGGGAAGTGGAGAGCAGACTGGGGATTGACATCCTCGGAGTATTGCCATATTCCGTTGGGGTGGCCGAGGAAAACAATCGGAGGCAGATGGTCATACACAGCCGCCATAAAGATGAGTTTACAAAGGCGGTCAATGTGCTTGCCGATAAATTTGCGGGCAGGGAAAGGGCGGTGTGATATGGACCGGGAGCTGATAAAAAAACTGGCCCAAAGGTGTGGTGAATATACCGTAGAAAGCCCTGAAGAGATAAAGCCCCACCGGTACAATGATAATGCCGGTGAGAGAATACCAGGGCTCACCGGGGAAAAATACGGGGAGATACGGGGCTATGTACAGGCCACTTTAAGCAATATACTGAAACCGGAGGAAAGGACCAGGAGCCGGGACCCCATTGTCCGGTCCAAATTGAAAAGCATCGTGCTCAGGGGGCTCCTGGAAAAAGACATTCCCCTGGGGGAGACGGCATCTCAAATACTGGTGGAGGAACTGGGCAACGACCTGCTGGGCTACGGCCCCATCGAGCCCTTTTTTTACGACCCGGAGGTAACCGAGATAAAGGCCGGTAAAGATCTGATCAGGATTGAAAAACAAGGCGTCGAGAGGGTGGCCGGGGGGATAAGGTTTCGGGATGAGGAACATATCCGGGATGTGCTTGAAAGGATGCTGGCCCCCACCGGCAGGAAGATCGACATGGCCAATCCAAAGGTCAACGCCAGGCTCATAGACGGCTCAAGGATGATTGCCCACATACCGCCGGTGGCCGTCCACGGAGCAATGTTCACCATAAGGCGCTTCCGGAAGGACATGACGGTTGAAAATCTCATTAAGAGAAACGTACTTTCTTTAGAGGTGCTGGAATTTCTGCGGGCCGCCGTGACATCCAAACAGAATATTGTAATAAGTGGAGGTACAAGCTCGGGCAAGACAACTTTTCTGAACTGTCTTGCCTCATTTATTCCGGAGGATGAAAGCCTGGTCACGGTTGAGGACCCTGCGGAGCTGCAGCTCCAGCACACCAACGTAAGGAGCCTTGAGGCAAGGCCGGCCACGGCCGACACAAAAACAGAAATAACCATGCGGGACCTGGTGGTGGACGGGCTCAGAATGGCGCCCAAAAGAATAATTGTGGGGGAGTGCAGGGCAGGGGAAACATTCGACATGCTCCAGGCCATGAACACAGGCCACAAGGGCTCCCTTACCACCGCCCACGCCAACTCCTCGCGTCACTGTACAAAAAGGCTGGTCAATATGGTACAGATGGCCAAGATGGACATACCTTATGACGGGATTGTGGAGCAGGTGGCCGATGCGGTTGACATATTCATTCATGTGCTGAAGGACAAAACGGGCAGGAGGCGCATGGATCACATTTGCGAGGTGGCCGGGACCGAGAGGATAGGCGGGGGAGTACTGAATGTAAGGCTTAACACCCTCTGGCGGTACAATCCCGGCAGGGATTCCTTTGAGTGGGTGGCCGGGCATTTCCAGCGCCGGGAGGCCTTCGTTGAAGAGGGGGGCTGGAAGCAATGACGGTCATTGTGCTGCTGGCTTCATTTTTAATGGGACTGGCAGTGTTCTGGGCGATAACGGGAGATAAGATAAAGCTCCAGTCCCGGTCTGTGAGGCTGAGCGATGAAAGTTTCGACACCGGTAAGGGGCCGGGAAAGTCTTCCCGGGACATGTTGATTATCCTTGCCGGAGGCCTGGGGCTGGGAGCCGTGGCCTATGCTGTTACCGGGACATGGTTTTTCACTGTGCTGGGGCTTTGCTGCGGTGTATTTGTATTGAAGTGGTGGAAGAAAAAGCAGGAAGAGGACCGTATGGAGCTTTTAAAGATTCAGTTCGTTGACGTGCTGGGGCAGTTGGAGAGCGCTCTTTACGGCGGGATGAACCCGTACCAGGCCCTGGAGGACGCCATACCCAACATGCCCAGACCGGCCAGGGACGTTTTTTACGAGGTATTGAAAAGGGTAAGAACCGGCGACACACTGGCCAAGGCCGTGGATGACGTAAGAAAGGAGACCGGCTGGGAGGACTTGAGAGCCCTTTCTGTGGCCTTAAGCCTGTACAACCGGGTGGGCGGCGACCTTGGAGAGATCTGCCGGCACATCATGGACCAGTATGAAGATAAAGAAAGCTTCCGTAGTATAGTGTCTGCCGCCGTCGCTCAGAACATGATGACAATGAAAGTGCTTACAGCACTGCCTTTTATTTTTGTGGGGATGGCCAGACTGATGGCGCCGGGGTTTACCGAGCCACTGTTCGGCAACACCACCGGCTGGATGGTATTTACCGCCGCCACCGCCTGGATAGCGCTGGGCAACATATTAACCCGCAGTATGATTAAAAAGGCCCTGGGACAGGGGGTGTAGGTATTGACTGATTTGACTGATTTAGTAAAGCAACTCAACATTCCCCTGGCGGCGGCCATGCTCACCGCCTCCTCGGTGCTTGTGATCGCGGCCGGAAACAGTCTTAAACTTCCCGGAGGGGTTGAGCTGAGGGGCAGGGCCGACGAACTCCTTGAGAAGACCGGCAGTAAAATGGGAAGCGATATATCCCGGACGGTACTTCACAAAAAAATCATTCAGGCCGACCTGAATATACAGCCGGAATATTTTGCCGGGCTCCAGTTCGCCCTTCCCA
>JBMOPC010000104.1:0-4095 GCA_049323915.1 Bacillota bacterium | reverse complement strand
CCCGTGTATTGGAAATTATCCACAGAATTCCTTTGCAGCATAATTTCCTGGTATCATAAAAACAGCCCCGTTTTACCGGGGCGGCTTTATTTACCGTCAGGCCGAAGTGCTTGAAGTGGAAGCGTTGGAGTTCCTGTAGTCAAAATATTTCTTGACGGACAGTATTATTACCCCCACTGCCAGCACCATCAGCGCCAGGTCGGTTACTACAAGGGGAATGTTGTTGCTGGGCAGGTATCTGGTCACCAGCAGCTTATACAGGGCGGTAATGGTGGTGGCCATCATGAATATGGCCGGCAATACCACAAACCAGTTGGGCTTGCCCCGGTACAAAAGCCACATGGCCACTGCGATGAGGGCCAGCCCTGAGAGAAGCTGGTTGGCCGACCCGAATATCGGCCATATAACCGTATAGGCGTTGGAATATCCAAGATAAAGCATTATTACCACTGACAGCCCGGAGTTGAACCAGAAGGTTTTCATAAAGCCCGGGACCTCTTTGAATATAAAGGACCAGAGTTCCTCGAAAAGGTAGCGGTTAAGGCGGACCGCCGTGTCCAGGGTGGTTATAATAAAACCTTCGATCATCAGTATCCCCAATATGGTGCCAATGTACATGGGAACTCCTATGGACTTCTCCAGCAGTCCGCCCATCCCCAGAGAGAAGCCCAGAATAGCGTTGGCTCCTTTGGCGGGCCAGACTATGTCCATATAATTCTGGAACGAAATGCCGGCGCCCACGGCCACAAGAACCAGAGTTGCCAGCACTCCTTCCAGGACCATGCCGCCGTAGCCTATCCTGCGGGTGTGCGATTCCCTGGAGACCTGCTTGGATGATGTGCCTCCTGAAACAAGGGAGTGGAATCCGGAAATGGCCCCGCAGGCCACTGTAATGAACAGGAACGGCCAGATCATACCCATCTTTTTCATGCCTTCCTCGATGTTAAACCCGGGAGCCTGTATGGAAAGGCCCCCGAAGCCGCCCAGCATGGCGCCCAGGAAAAGCAGCGCCAGACCGATGTACAGAAGGAACGAGTTGGTAAAATCCCTTGGCTGCAGTATCATCCATACTGGAATGCCCGCCGCTATAAGAACGTATACGGACAGTATAATCATCCAGGTCTTGGGGTCTATCATCACCGGATTGGAAAGGCCCACCACAACCGAGACCACCCCCACTGCCAGCGCCAGCAGGGCGGAAACCCACAGGCTTATGCCGCGGCGGTAGTAGAGGTATCCCAGAATGGGGCTGAAGCAGGTCATTATAATAACCGAAGTGGATGCGATACCGCCGATAACGACCTTTTGCACACCGTCGTGGGTGATAACCTTTAAAGATGTGGTGGCCGGGTCCAGCCCCAGCACCTTTGCCGGCACAAGGGAGGAAAGCGCGGTGGCTGTGAGCCCCAGGAAAGCGGCGGTAACAAGAACTATCATGAACAGCGTGAACAGTATAAACAGCACGTACCCCGCCCTGCCCATTGTGCTGGAGGCTATCTGGGCCACAGATTTCCCCTTTTCCCGCATGGAAACAAACAGTGTGGTGTAATCGTGAACCGCCCCGAAGAATATGGTCCCGAGAAAAACCCAGAAGAGTGTAGGCATAAATCCAAAAGCCATGGCCATTGTGGGGCCCAGTATGGGGCCGGCCCCGGCTATAGACGCGAAGTGGTGCGAAAACAACACCATGGGATGAGCCGGGGCGTAATCCACGTCGTCCCTTATGGAATGGGCGGGAGTGTTTCTTGAGTCATCCTCCCCCATCACGTTTCTGATATAGCCGCTGTAAAAGCGGTAGGCCAGCGAAAAACCTATGAAAACAAGAACTACAACAAGAGCGGTATTCACCTTATTCCCTCCTTTTATTTTTTATTGATACCTATTCCCCTGATTTCTTGCATATACCACCTCCCGGCCATACCGGTCCGCCCCCGGGCAGTTCCCGAAAACTTGCCGCAGCAAAACAAACGAAAGCAGATCATAACAATTACAATCTAAGATAAAAATATTTTTTAATAAATAAGTTTGCTTCAACAGGTGCCTGGAAGGCTCCCAAAGGATACGGCAGGCGCCCAAGGTGGACAAGGTTTTGATGTTATCCGGCACTTTTTGCGGCTCTTGGGTATATTACTCTGCATATTAAAAACAGCACAGGGCAGGATAGTAATAAAAAAATCAGGGGGGTATATCCGTGACAAGACTTCCTGCTGGAATTATTATCCTGCTCATTGTAACGGCACTGATATTCTTCGGACTGGCTCACAGGGCTCTGGACAGGATGAAGCTTTCGGACAAAGGAGCCCTGGCCATAATAGCCGGGCTTATAATCGGAAGCTTTATCGACATACCCCTTATTGGGGGGCGGTTTCCACTCTCGGTCAACATCGGAGGGGCGCTGATACCCATGGGACTTGCCATTTATCTTGTATCAACCGCAGGGACGGCCAAAGAGAAAATAAGGTCCCTGGCGGGGGCTTTGGTGGCCGCGCTGGCAATTTTCGCAGTGGGCACTCTGGTAATGACGGGACTGCCTGAGCCGTCCGGCCGCTTCGGCTTTCTGGACGCCCTCTGGCTGTTTCCGCTGGTGGCCGGAGTAGTGGGCTACCTGGCGGGGAGGTCCCGCAGGGGGGCTTTTGTCTCGGCCACAATGGGGGTGCTCCTTTTTGACATAGGGCATTACATATGGCTTGCAAGAAGTGGAGCCCCGGCGGGCAGAGCCGACATAGGAGGGGCCGGCGCCTTTGACGCTGTGGTTATTTCCGGAATCTTCGCCATATTACTGGCTGAAACAGTGGGAGAGATAAGGGAGAGGATGGCCGGGGGCCCCTCCATTGAGAGAAAGCCCTCCAGTCTGGCCGGCGCGTTGCGAAAACCACGGCTGGGAAAGGAAGACAGCCGTGAAGCCCCGGAGGAAGGCCGTGAAGACAGTGAAAAAAGAGAATACCAAAGGTAAAGGGAGGTATGATGAATGAACAGATATCGCCTTAAAATATACCTTGGAATGGCAGTTCTGCTTGCAGCGCTGATACCGGTTTCGGTAATAAACTACGATAAAATGGCGGTACCGGCCTGGAAGCCGGCTGACCTTTTAAACATGGCGGAACATAGCGACCACCAGCCCGGATATGCCGTAAGCATAACCGACAGCCAGGGCAACCTCGTTTCCATGGCGGCCAGAGGGGTGGCGGCGGGAGACGAGATAATCAACTCCGAGGGGGAGCGTTACCGGGTATCCAGCGTTAAAGGGGACAAGGCCCTGGCGGAATTTGTGGAAATGGACAAACAGTTTCTTTCCTATAACGACTATTTCTCCGATATGGAAGTGCCCGTGGCGGCAGTGAAGGGCGGCGGAAGAAATCTTGTGGGCATATACCACACCCACAGCTCCGAGTCTTATGTGCCCACCGACGGTAAAGAGGCCATACCCTTCAAGGGGGGGATTTTCCGGGTGGGGCAGGCCCTGGTGGAAAAACTTCAGAATAAAAATGTAATGGTGAGTTACGACAAGACCCCCCATGACCCCCACGACAACAACGCGTACTACCGGTCGAGGCGTACCGCCACAAGGCTGATGAAACAAAATCCGGTGGCCATGCTGGATGTCCACAGGGACGGGATACCCAACCCGGGCTACTACAGGAAAAACATATCCAATGAAAAGGTGGCCCAGCTTCGCCTGGTAGTGGGCCGGCAGAATCCCAACATGAACGCAAACCTTGATTTCGCAAAAAAAATGATGGCATACGCCAACAAGGTCCACCCCAAAATAGTAAAGGAAATATTCATAGCCAAAGGAAACTACAACCAGGATTTGATGCCCACCGCCCTTTTAATAGAGGCCGGGACCCATACCAATACAAGGCAGGAGGCTGAAAACGGGGTTGCCCTCTTCGCCGACGCCATCCCCACGGTGCTGGGCATCAGCACTCAGGCGCCCGGAGGCGCCGGAGGCCTCGGGGCCACTCCCGGGGGAGCGTGGAAGGCCCTGGCCTGGATACTGGGAATAGCAATTGCCGGCGGAGGCGCCTTCCTGCTGATCAGCTCCGGGGGGCTGAGCCAGGCCAAGAGCAGGATTTCATCATACATCGGCCGGGA
>JBMOPC010000103.1:0-50528 GCA_049323915.1 Bacillota bacterium | reverse complement strand
TGGCGGTCAGCTCCACCTCGTGAAGCTTTTCCCTGACCCTCTTGCTGTTCCTGATCAGCTTTAGAAGTTTGTCTCCGTCGGCAAACTGGGGCATCCCCTTGGGATTGCCCAGGTTTGTGACCTCCAGGCGCCTGAATCCGGCCAGTATCATCTCTTCCAGCAGCCACAGCTTGGCCTCGGTGGGGATGGTCTTTTCTTCATGCTGGAAACCGTCCCTCACGGTTATGTCGCCGATTATAACCTTTTGGGGGCAACTTAATTTAAACATAAATATCTCCCTCCTCATAATTATAAGTTTTCTAAAATAAACCTTGCCATTGTAGTATTATGGCATAAACAATCACCTCCACGTGGATTTTCAAATGATTGAGGATTGATTGGTTAAAAAAATAAACCAACCCCTCAAGAAGCATTGAAGAGTTGGTTTATTCTAAAACTGACATTAACGCCCTTTTTGAATCAACCAAATAAATCACAAATTTTTAGAATATTATAACATGCTTTTTGCCGATATTCAAGTTAATAATTGACAATTGATATCACCACTGCCCGCAGTATATACTCTCCAGGGTCAGCGGCAGGTTGTTGTTCAGTCCATTGGAAAACAGCAGCTGGTAGACGTTCAGCCCCGTCACCCTGAAATTGGCGGCGCAGCCTCGCAGGTAGAGTTCCCACATCCTCATGAAACTTTCACCGAATTTGCATATAACGGTGTCTGTATGTCTGGTGAAATTTTCGTGCCATCTGTCAAGAGTCATGGCATAGTGCATCCTCAGGCTTTCGGCGTGCAGCAGGTGGAAATCGTACCGGGGCAGGAGCCAGATGGTTTCTCTGAGAGATGGTATGTAGCCGCCCGGAAAAATATATTTTTCCACCCAGCTGTTTACCGGCTTCTCCTCCGTTCCGGTAATTGTGTGCAGCATTGAGATCCCCCCGGGCACAAGCACCTTATGGACCTTATCCATGTATTTCTCCAGGTTTTCCCTTCCCACATGCTCAAACATCCCCACACTGACCACCTTGTCGAACTGACTTTGATCAGGCAGCTCCAGGTAATTCAAAAGCCGGACCTCAACCCGGCCGGACAGTCCAAGCTCCCTTATCCTGCTGTTTACTGCGTTGTACTGTTCCCGGCTCAGTGTTATGCCCAGAGCGGACACGTCATGCTGCCGGGCTGCCTGTATTATCAGCCAGCCCCAGCCACATCCGATATCTAGCAGCCTTTCCCCCGGCTTCAGCTGAAGCTTCCTTAATATTAGGTCAATTTTCTGGATCTGGGCCTTTGTCAGGGAGTCTTTGGGGTCCTTGAAATAAGCGCAGGAATAGCTCATGGTTTCATCCAGCCAGAGTGAGAAAAAGTCGTTTCCCAGATCGTAATGGTGCTGTATGTTCTGCTTTTGCCTCTGCCTTCCGGAGGCGCTGTTAATGTTCTGAACTGCTGAAAGGAGCTTTTTCTTAAAATCCCCGGGCATTACGGTATCCCTGTTATGCTTTATAATGCGGAATATTTCCTCCAGGTCGCCCTCAAAGTCAATTGTGCCGTCCATGTATGCCTCTCCGAAAGAAAGCGCCGGGTCTGCCAGGTTGAACCCCACCGGCGGCTCCCGGTTGAAAACGATGGTGACCAGTGGCTTTCCCGGCCCGTAATCAACGACTTCACCGTCCCAGAATACAACTCTGAAGTCAACGCTGCTGATGATCTTAAAGAATGCCTTCAGGATGTTTTTTTTCATAATTTTTCCCCCCGGAACATTTTGTCGCGTTGACAGTCTGTTAAAATATTGCATAACCGTAAAGCAAAAACTGGAATACGCAGTTTGCCGCCGTTTAACAATTTTATTTTTTAATTTTATTTTTATGACGCGCAGGAGCGCGCTCACATAAAAAAAGCCGGTTGTCAAGTACACCGGCAATGTCAGCTTTAGGGAATGCTTTAATTTATTCTGCCCTCCGGATTCTGGATTCCGCCCCGCAGTTCGGCTTCCGGGGCTATAGCCTTACTCATATACCTTTTCTTCCACCCGGTGGGAGTCATGGGCGTCCTCCTCCACGTCCCGGCGGTTCTGCGGCGCGCCTGTCAGCTCCTTATAATACTCGTGCTGTATAATAAGGTTCATCACCTCGCTGGTTCCGGTCCAGATCATAGCCAGCCTGGCGTCCCGCAATAGCCGTTCAATGGGGTATACCCTGGTATAGCCTATGCCCCCCATAACCTGCATGGCGTTGTTGATCACAGCCCAGGCCGTTTCCGTGGCGAATTTTTTGGCCTCCGAGACCATGCGCCTGCACAGGGAGGGGTCGGCCCCCGAGTCCACCGCTTTTGCCGCTGCGTAAACAAGCCCCCTGGCTGCATCCAGCATTGTAATGCTTTCGGCCACCTTGAACCCCACCGCCTGAAATTTGTTTATGGTCTGCCCGAAGGCCTTGCGCCTGGTGGTATAGCGGGTGGCCACCTCCAGGGCGGCCCGGGCCATTCCTATGGACCCGGCGGCGCTGGTTATTCTCTCGGGAATCATCATCTGATAAAATATTTTGGCGGCGTCATTTTCCTGCCACAGCAGGTTTTCAGCAGGCACCGCGCAGTTGTCCAGCACAAGGCGCCCTGCGCCGCCGCCCCTTGTCCCCATCAGCCCGTATATGTATTCCACCTTGACCCCGGGGCCCCTCTCCACCAGAAAGGCGGACAGTGACCTGTGCGGGGGGGCGCCGGGGTCGGTTTTGGCGTACACCATAAAATAATCGGCGCCCTCGGCGCCCACTATGAAGCGCTTTTGCCCCCTTAACACATAGTGGTCCCCTTCCTTCCTGGCCACGGTGGTGGCCCCGAAGAAGTCCGACCCTCCCCTGGGCTCGGTAAGCCCTTCGGCCGACGCCATTTTTCCCGTAAGGGTGGGTTTGAGGAATTTCTCCTTTTGGGCCGCTGTGCCGAACTTGTTAATGGCCTCCCCCACGATGCTGGGCATTGAGTACAGGCAGGAGAGGGACATGCTCAGCACACCCACCTCTTCCAGCGCTACCACTTCGGACCGCCAGTCCATCCCCCTGCCGCCGTATTCCACGGGAAAACGCAGGCCCAGAAGATTTTTCGCCCCGGCTTCTTCTATAAAACTGCGGGGGAACTGTATTTTCTCGGCGTCCATGTCCAGGACCATCTGGCGGGGAACAGTTTTGACAAAATCCCTCACCTCGTCCCTGAGTTTCAGCTGTTCCTCTGTAAGCATGAAATCAAACATAATAAAACACCTCGCGTACTTTTTTACGGCCACACCTTGTAATAAATATTACTGCTGGCAATTCAGTTATTCCTATATGTAATAATAAATAACAGTATGTAATAAAGTCAATGGTATTGTAATAAAAACCATACCGAAAATGAGTTTTATATGGTAAATTGATAGCAGGACAAACATGCCGGGATGTACGGCCCGTAGCAAAAAGGAGCCTGATAATGGGGTACAAGTCGATAGGCAGGCAGCTTCAGCTGGCCAGGGAGGAGGCGGGACTGAGCCAGGAGCAGCTGGCCGCCAGGGTTGGCTGCTCCCAGTCCACCCTGTCGAATTACGAAAAGGGGAAGAGAAGAATATACCTGGCCCAGCTGGAAAGGATAGCCGAGGTGCTGCAAAGGCCCATAGATTATTTCATGCAGCCTCCTTCGGAACAGGAATCTGTGGCAGCGGGGGAATTAGGGCCGGACAGCACTGACATAAAGGCCATGCTGGAGGCTCTGGAAAAACTTTCGCCGGTCCAAAGGAAGCTGGCTGTGGATTTTGTAATATGGCTTTCCCAAAGGGGGAGGGAGATAAATGATTGAATTGGCCCTGGACCGGGAGCAGAAAAAATTGTTGGAGGAAGTCCGGGGGCTGGTGAGCGGCAGCATCGCCCCGGCAGCGCTGGAGATTGACCGGAAGGGTGACGGAGACTTTGATTTTTCCCTGGCCTCGGCGCTGGCCGGCCTTAACCTGCTTACCCCCACAATACCGGAGGAATACGGCGGCAGGGGGCTGGACCACTTTACCACGGCGCTGGTGCTGGAGGAAATAAGCGCGGGCTGCGCCGGGCTGGCTGCGGTGGTTACAGCCAACATTCACGCCGCCAGCCCTTTAATACTTGGAGGGACGCCGGAGCAGAAAAAAGATTTTTTACCCCTTTTAGCCAGTCCCAATGTTAACCTGGCGGCCTTTGCCCTTACCGAGTCCGGCTCCGGATCGGATATGGGCGCCATGAGTTCCCGGGCGACGCCTCCTTCCTCAGCAAGCGGCGGCCGCTGGGTGCTGAACGGGTCCAAGGACTATATTATAAACGGGGGCGTGGCCAGGTTCACTAGCCTTTTTGCCTCCACCGACAAAAGGAATGTCAGGGGAGGCATGATGGCCTTCGTGGCGCCGTCGGGAGTCCCGGGAATGTCTGTGGGCGCGGTAAGGAACAAAATGGGCATAAGGTATGCCCATACCGTCCAACTGGTTTTCAACAACCTTGAACTGGGTTGGGAGAACGTGATCGGTAAGCCCGGCAGCGCCTACCTGCTGCTGATGCAGACCTTCGACCGGGGGCGGTCCCTGGCCGGGGCCATAGGGGTGGGCATCGCCAGGGCTGCATTCGACTGCGCGCTGAAGTACAGCAGGGAGAGGATACAGTTTGGCCGCCAGGTATATTCAAATCAGGGGGTGTCCTTCACGCTGGCCGAGCTGGCCACGAAGATAGAGGCCGCCCGCCTGCTGGTCTGGAAGGCTTGCTGGCTGATTGACAGGGACATGGACTACACCATGGCCTCCTCAATGGCCAAGCTGGCCGGCAGCAGGGTTGCCGTGGAGGCCACCTCTGCTGCCATGGAAATCTGCGGCGGCGGAGGGTACATGGCCGGGCACCCGGTGGAAAAATATCTCAGGGACGCCAGGGTGCTTCCTCTCATCGAGGGCACGGACAACATACAGAAGGCTGTTATAGCATCGCTGCTTTGATCTTCACCGGACGGCCCTCGGAAATATAATTAATGCGCCCAGCATTAAATTCTGGAAGGGGGGGGGTCCTTGAAAAAATTCGGATCTAGCTGATTGACGATTTCATCATAATACCCGCAGCCTTCGGGTCTTTGATTACCGGATTTTTAATATCGTGGCGCACCGACTGGGGGTTTTTCAAGTTCAGGTGGGTCACCGTAAAATGGATCGTTACTGTTTTTTCGATAGTATTCGGCACTTTCTGGCTGGGGATGCATGTCACTATGGGGTTGCTAAAAGGCTACAGGGCAGCTTTTTTATAGTTATGGCGAAATCCGGGCATATCATAAGGCACTTGAGGCAGCCCACGCACCTTTCGCTGCGGGCGGCCGACATCGGCTTGTACCCCGCCTGGTTGAATGACCCGGAAGGCTCAAAAATCCCGGGCCCGCAAACTTCCCGGCAATAGCCGCACTCCTTGCAGGCAAGAGAGTTAACCTCCACTTTATAATCCCTCAAATCGCAGGAAAGGCAGCGCCGGGCCTCGTCTTCGGCCGTACCGGGGTCAAATCCCGCTTCCACCGGGGAAAAGCCGCCCCTGCGTTCCTCCATGGGGATTGTCTTTGTGACCGGTCGCAGTGTTCCCCTGGGGGCCTCCATGGGAGGATTTCCTTTAGTGGCGGCGGGGGCGGTATCTATCATTCCGTCACCGCCCAGGAACAGGTCAATGGAGGCTGCCGCCTGCCTGCCCTGGGCTATGGACCGGATTATTGAGGAGGGCCCCGTTACCGCGTCACCCCCGGCAAATACTCCTTCTTGAGGGGTGGCCGGTGTTTGGGATACTACCATTATGGTGCCGTCGGCGTTGCCCTCCAGACCGATCAGATCAGATCCGGCGGACTGCCCTGCGGCCATTATCAGAGTGTCGCACTCCAGGAGGAATTGGCTTCCCTCAACCGGCACAAGTCGGGGACGGCCACTCTGATCCGGTTCACCCGGGGCCATCCTGAGGCAGATTACCCTGCCGTCCCGTATTTCTACCGGAGCGGCCATAAATATTATTTGCACTCCCTCTTCCCGGGCGCTTTCCACCTCTTCCGCAGCGGCCGGCATATCAGCCCAGGCGCGGCGGTATACAACCGTAACCTCCCGGGCGTCAAGGCGTATGGAAGATCTGGCGGCGTCAATGGCGGTATTGCCGCCTCCCACCACCAGCACCTTTCCGCCGGGGGCAGGAGGGCTGCCGGAATTTACTTCCTGCAAAAAGGTTACTCCATCAAATACACTGACTGTACCGTCGGAAACAAGTACTGTTTTTGCCCCCTGCCAGGCTCCTGTGGCTGCCAAAACTGCGTCATAGCCCCGGTCAAGGAGCTGGGAGGCCGACTCCACCCTGACGCCGGTTCTGATTTCCACCCCTGTTTTTTTGACTGAATCAATTTCGCTGTCCAGAATGTCTTTGGGCAGGCGGTAACCGGGAATCCCGTAGCGCAGCATGCCACCTGGGCTGGGGAGGGCCTCGAAAACCGTTACGCCATGCCCCTTTCCGGCCAGGTAATAAGCGGCGGTCAGCCCGCAGGGGCCTGATCCTATTACGGCAATTCTTTTGCCCGTTGGTGGTGGAGGGGTGATAATTTCCGCTCCGGGACCCCCGCCGTGGTCCACCGCGGCCCGCTTGAGCATGCGGATGGCCAGCGGACCGTCAAACTGCCGCCGCGAGCACTGTGACTCGCAGGGATGAGCGCAGGCGTAGCCGCATACTGCGGGAAAGGGTATCCTTTCCCGTATCACTGAAAGAGCCCGCTTGAAATCGCCCTCCCTGATCAGTCTTATATAGCGGGGCACGTCGACTCCCGCCGGACAGGCTTCCCTGCACAGGGCTTTTGTTTTTTCAGGCAGAGTCTGCTCCATGATGTTTTCTTTCAACTCCTTGCCCCCTGTCATAGTCCGGTCACCAGCCCGGCGCCCTTTTGCAGGGCCTTTATATTCATCCCGGCCGCTTTTCCCTTAAACCTTTTGTTAATGACCATGCCCAGGCTTTCCAAACTCACCATGCCGGTAACTGAGCTCATCACGCCCAGTGCGATCATGTTGGCCGTACCCGGGTGCCCCAACTCCGCAGCCATCCCGGTAAAAGGGTATCCGTAAAGATTTTTCCCGTCCCGGGCCTCTACCAGTGTGGTGTCATAAAACACCGGTATCCCGGAAAGGGGCAGGTCACGGTATATTTCCATGGCTTCTTCGGTAAGGGCCAGCACCATATCGGGCCTTTGAACCTGCTGGTAGATGATTTCATCCCTGTCCAGTATTACTTCTGCCTTGGAAAAGCCTCCCCGGCTGGCAATTCCGTATGACTGTGTCTGGACCACGTTTTTGCCTTCCAGTATGGCGGCCTCTCCCAGCATCATGCCGCTGACTATGAGCCCCTGGCCTCCGGATCCGGCCAGTACCACCTCAAACCTGTATTTGCCGTCTTTCATCCGTGGCCTCCTTTCCCGGACGCCATTGCCCTGGCCCGTATTTCACCGTATCTTGTGTTAAAGTCCGGCGCATCCCGGTCAACCAGTTTGCCAATTATGAAACAGTCCTCTTTTTCCGGTCCGGACAGGCGGTTATACTCTTCGGGCGACACACCTTTTTCCCTGAGCCGCCTTATCATCTCCAGCCCGGTTTTCATTTTGTTGTTGCGGCCAAAGTGGGTGGGGCAGGGGCTGATCGCCTCCACCAGTGAGAATCCCTTTTTGCGTAACGCTTCCTTTATGCAGTTCTGCAGCTCCCAGCCATGGTATACCGTCTGCCTGGCGACATAATTGGCCCCGGCCACTCCGGCAAGGGCGCATATGTCAAAGTCCCTCTCCGGGTTGCCGTACGCTGTGGTGCTGGTAAAGCCGTCAGGAGGAGTGGTGCCGGACACCTGTCCCCCTGTCATGCCGTAATTGAAGTTGTTTACCACTATGGCGGTGAGGTCAATGTTTCTCCTGGCGGCGTGGATAAAGTGGTTGCCGCCGATGGTGACGCTGTCGCCGTCACCCATGAGGACCACTACGTTCAGTTTTGGGTTGTACGCCTTTACTCCGGTGGCGAAGGCAAGGGCCCTGCCGTGGGTTACATGAAGCGCGTTTGTGACCAGGTAGTCGTCGGCCTTTCCCCAGCAGCCTATGCCGGTTGCCACCACGGTGTCCCTGTTATCGTACCCTAGCTCCTCAAAGGCCCTGAGAATGGCCGAAAGCACGATTCCGTTGCCGCAGCCGGAACACCACATGTGGGGCAGCACTCCCTGTTTAAGATACCTGGCTCCTGTGGCGTGAGACACTCTAACACCTCTTTTCGCTATACAATTATCAAATCTCCAAGAAGGACGCCCTTATCTTATGGCAACTGGTTAGACTTCCTGCCTTCTGTATATGTCAGGCTGTAAATTATTCTGGATTCTGTATTCTTACGGGAAAGAATTTCATGTCAGCCATATTTATTTCATTGCCTTTAGTATGTCTAACGGGGTAATCAACTGGCCGTTGTAGCTGTTGATCCGCCGTATGCCGACCGGGCCCAGCACCCGCTGAACCTCGCCGGCCACCTGGCCGCTGTAGTTCATTTCGGGCACTATGACTGTTTTGGCCCGCGCTCCCAGATCGGCTATTTCATCGTCAGGAAAAGGCCATAGTGTGACCAGCTGCAAAACCCCGGCCCTTATGCCGCTTTTCCTCGCTTCCAGGGCCGCCGCCCGGGCTGCCCTGGTGGTGGCCCCGAAGGTAATCAGAAGCACATCTGCGTCATCGGTGTAAAAGGTCCTGGTAATCACTATTTCATCCCGGTGCGCCTCTATTTTGCGGTGCAGACGCGCAACCTTCGAGGCGGCGTTGGCCGGGCTGTTGTTGCTGTAACCGTCTGGCCCGTGCATGGAGCTGGATATGTGAAAAACATAATCGCTGCCGAAGGCCGGCAGGGGGGCGACGTCACCGTCCTCCGTCCCGAAAGGCTTATACCGGTCCGGCGTCACTGTGGGCTGTTTCCGCTCAGCCACCTCCAATTCTCCCGGGCCCGGGCAGGCAAAGTTCTCTCTCATGTGCCCCACTATTTCGTCAGCGGCCAGCACCACGGGCACCCGGAATTTTTCGGCCAGATTGAAGGCCTGTACCGTCAGGTGAAAGCACTCTCCCACCGAGGAAGGGGAAAGGGCTATGAGGCACTGGTCGCCGTGCCTTCCCCACCTGACCTGCATGACGTCCGACTGGGCCGGCTTGGTGGCAAGCCCGGTGCTGGGGCCGGACCGCATCACGTTTACGATAACGCAGGGCACTTCGCCCATGATGGCCAGGCCAAGGTTTTCCTGCATCAGGGAAAACCCGGGGCCGCTGGTGGCTGTAAAGGCTTTGGCCCCTGCCAGCGACGCTCCCACCACGGCGGCAATGCTGGCTATTTCATCCTCCATCTGTATGTACATACCGCCTATCCCCGGCAGTATCCTTGAGCATTCCTCGGCTATCTCGGAAGAGGGAGTGATGGGGTAGCCGGCGTAAAATCTGGCCCCGGCGTATACAGCCCCTTCCGCGATTGCCTGATTACCCTGCATGAGCCTTACTTCCCGTGACATTTTATCACCCGTTCCTGCTATGTTTTTTTCTTTTATGGATAAAGCCCCCTGAGTTTCATGGCCCGGGTCACCCGGTCCAGCGCCAGCATGTATGCCGCCGTGCGCATGCTGACCCCGCGGGACTCCTTGATTCCGTATACCTCACGGAAACTGCCCGCCATCCGGCGCCTGAGCTGGCTGTTTACCTCCTCCCTGGTCCAGTAGAAGTTTTGCAGACCCTGCACCCACTCGAAGTAGGAGACCACCACTCCTCCGGCGTTGGCCAGTATATCCGGGATTACGGTAATACCCCTTTCAAACAGCATCCGGTCTGCCGCGTACGTGGTTGGCCCGTTGGCGCCCTCGGCCACCAGGCGGGCCTTTATGTGCGGGGCGTTCTTTTCGGTAATCTGGTTTTCCAGCGCAGATGGGACAAGTATGTCGCACTGCAGAGTGATCAGCTCGGGGTTGGTTAGCCAGTATTTTGCAGCCCAGCGCCGCCAGGTCCGCCGCCGCCACGCTTCCCACATTGCCGTAGCCCTGTATCACAGCAGTGGCCTCGGACAGGTTTATTCCCATCAGGGGGGCCGCTTCTTCTATTGTGAAGACAACGCCCCGCCCGGTGGCCTCGTTGCGTCCCTGGGAGCCGCCTATTTCTACGGGCTTGCCCGTTACCACCGCCGGTACGGAAAAGCCGTGGTGCATGCTGTAAGTGTCCATAATCCAGGCCATCACCTGGGGGTTGGTATAGACATCGGGCGCCGGTATGTCCTTTTCCGGCCCGATTATTATACTGATCTCGCTGGTGAAGCGCCTGGTCAGGCGCTCAAGCTCGGTTGCCGAGAGCTGCTTGGGGTTGCAGACCACACCCCCCTTGGCCCCGCCGTAAGGAATGTCCACCACGGCGCATTTCCACGTCATAAGCATGGCCAGTGCGGTTACCTCTTCCATGTCCACATCGGGGTGGTATCTTATACCTCCCTTGGCCGGCCCCCGTGAAAGTGAGTGCTGTACCCTGAAGCCCCGGAAGACCTCTATGGATCCGTCATCCATCCTGATGGGAACGGAAACCGAGAGGGCCCGTTTGGGCTCCATCAGTATCTTCAGATAGCCGGGGTCGATCCCTATCTTTTCGGCTGCCTCCCTGACCTGAATTATTGTTTCCTTAAGGAGTCTGTTTCCTTTGCAGTGTGAGTCCTGCAGCCCCCCTGTATTTATTGTATCGTAATGTGAATTACCATATTGCAATGCGAACACCACCTTAATTATAATTTAAGGGAAACACCCTTTCAAGATCGATTTCGGAAAATAAACAATACTTATCTTTTAAACAACTTGTAATTTAATTTCGGAGAAATTATAATTTCTTAGTAAAAATTTTTGTCATTTGCAGCTAATATATACAGCATTTAAAACAAAAAACAGACAAGAGGATGTTTATGAGCAAGATACCAAGCGTGCAGTCCCTGGAGAGGGCCTTTGCATTACTGGAAGCCTTTGCGCCCAACAATTCCGAGCAGGGAATTTCCGATCTCAGCCGCAGGGTGAACCTGCCCAGGCCCACTGTCAGCAGGCTGGTGGCCACGCTGGAAAGTCTGGGTTATTTAAGGCAGAACAAGGTGACTAAAAAATATTCCCTGGGACCGAAGCTACTTTACCTTGGAACGGTGGTTCAGGCCGGGTTCAACCTTATGGATGTGGCGGCGCCAGTGCTGCACAAGCTGCGGGATGAACTGAAGGAGACCGTGTATATAGACGTAATCGACGGGGACGAGAGGGTGTGCATAGCCTCCCTGCCCGGACTGCACGCGGTAAGGACGGTGGTGGACCCGGGGCAGAGGTCGCCCCTGTATGCGGGGGCCGACTCCAGAATGCTGCTGTCTTCCCTCTCCGACGATCAAATTGAGGCCTATCTGAAAAGGGTCAGGATGAAGCCCTTTGCCCCGCATACCGTCACCGACCCGGAAAAGCTGTTGGAGTTGGTAAAAGAGATAAGGGCCAAAGGCTACTCGTTCAGCGTAGGCGAGTTTCATTCAGGCAGCGCATGCATTTCCGCGCCGGTAAGAGACAGCTCGGGCAATATCACTGCGGCCCTGTCGGTTTCTTTTCCGGAAATGAAGGTCCGGCAGCCTTATATTGATTCATACAGATTGGCAGTAACCGGGGCAGCCCTTGAAATGTCCCGCCAGATGGGCTACACCGGCTGAAAAGCTTTGTAGCGAAAAGGAAAAATGCCTTTGTTTTCCGGGTACCGATCTCATCCCGGATTTTTTTATCTATACACGGGGGGGGGGTAGGACGTCGATACCGTCCGAAGGGGCGCCCCCAGCCCCTTTATTAATGCAAAAAAATGTTCAAAAAACTGATAGAATTCGAACTTGACTCAAAAATCTTGAAATGTTAATCTAACCATAACATATTATATTATGAACACATTGTCCGTATCGTGAAATATGGCTTGTGGTGCTGAAACGAAGGAGACGGAAAAATGGGTCCTTTGGCATATGTTGAAGGGGAGTTTTGTTTGCCCGGCGAAAAAAAGATATACATAGAAGACCGTGGATACCAGTTTGGCGATGGGGTATACGAAGTGGTCCGCGTGTACGGAGGCCGCACCTTCGGGCTTAACGCCCACCTTGACAGGCTGTGGGCCAGCGCGGGGGCTGTTGAAATAGAAATCCCTCAAACCAGGGCTGAAATAGAGGGAGTCGTCCGTGAGCTGGTGGAGAAAAGCGGCTTTGGTCAGGCCCAGGTATACATACAGATCACCAGGGGGGTGGCTCCCCGTCAGCACGGTTTTCCGTCCGGGGCCAGGCCGGTGCTGGTGATGACTGTCCGCGAGGCTCCGGAAATACCGCAGCAACTGCGGGAGGGGGGCGGGGCCGTAATCACGCACCCTGAAATAAGGTGGAAATACTGCCATATCAAGACTTTGAACCTTCTGCCAAACATTATGGCCAAGGAGGCTGCCGCAAGGGCCGGAGTCCAGGAAGCGCTGTTTGTCCGCGAGGACGGGGTGGTCACAGAGGGAAGCAGCACCAACGTTTTCATTGTCAAAAACAATACGCTGTATACCCACCCGGCAAACCAGAGCATTTTGAGGGGCGTTACCCGGGCTGTCACACTGGATATCTGCTTCGGCAAAGGCCTTAAGGTGGTGGAGAAGCCCTTTATACTGGGGGAGCTGCTTGGGGCCGACGAAGTTTTCCTGACCGGTACAATCAGTGAAATAATGCCTATAGTTACAGTGGACGGGCGGAGGATAGGGTCAGGAGTTCCCGGGCCGGTTACAAAAGAGATTTATGAATCATTCCTGCAGCATGTGCAATTAACTGATGATTAGTTGACTGCTTTACATACATCACATTCATGACTTTGGAGGAATGCCGGTGGATAGGGACAAAACATTGAGGTTGGCCGTTACCCTGGCCGCAGTGGGGATGTCGGTTTTCATACTGGTCACCACCATTGCCGTTCCAATGACCGCCATGGTCCAGCGGGCGGCGGTTTTAATGCTCAGCCTTTTTATCATTTTCCTCAGGTACCCGCTCAGGAAGAAGGAAGGAGCGGGGGCCGGACTCGGTGATATTGCCTTGGCATTGTGCGGTCTTGCCGCAGGGGCATATGTACTGGTTAACTTCGAAGAAATGGTGGCCCGTATGGGTGCGCCTAACACCACAGACTTGGTTTTAGGGGGAATGTGCATACTGCTTGTGCTGGAGTCCACCCGCCGGGCCATCGGCCTGCCGCTGCCGATAGTAACCTGCTTCTTTCTGCTTTACAGCTTCTACGGAAACTATATACCCGGAACCTTCGGACACCGGGGCTATGATCTCTCCCGTATAATTAACCAGATGTATCTTACCACCGAGGGTATATTCGGCGTCCCCCTGGGAGTTGTGGTAAGCATTGTTTTTCTTTTCGTGCTGTTTGGATCTTTTCTGGAAAAAAGCGGCGGCGGAAATTTCTTTATAAATTTCGCCGTTTCCCTGGCCGGGCGGTCCAAAGGTGGGCCGGCCAAGATCGCTGTTATCGGGAGCGGGCTTATGGGGACCATTTCAGGCAGCAGCATAGCCAATGTGGCCACCGTGGGCAGCTTTACCATCCCCTTGATGAGGCGCGTGGGCTACCGGCCGGAGTTCGCCGCCGCCGTTGAGGCCGGGGCCTCCACCGGAGGGCAGATCATGCCGCCCATCATGGGGGCCGGCGCCTTTATAATGTCCGAGTTCACCCAGATACCATACCTGCAGATTATTGTGGCCGCGGCAATCCCGGCGGTTCTGTACTATTTCAGCATATACATGAACGTCCACTTTGAGGCCTGCCGCACCAATATGAGCGGGCTGCCCGAGGACGAGGTGCCGAAAGTCAAAGATGTGCTAAGGGACGGCTGGATATACATAGTGCCTATTCTGGCCCTGGTGAGTATCCTGATATTGGGCTACAGCCCGGCCAGGGCTGCGTATATCGGCATAGGGCTCATGATACTGGCCAGCATGCTCAAAGCTTCCACCCGTATGAAGCCCAGGGATTTTATCGACGCGCTGCGGGACGCCGGCTTGACCTCAATGTCCATTGTGGCTGCCTGCGCCTGCGCCGGAATGATTGTATCGGTCGTAAGCATGACCGGGCTGGGCATTAAATTCTCCAACCTGATAGGCGAACTGGCCGGGGGAATGGAACTGCTGGCACTGGTCCTGACCATGCTGGCCTCCCTGGTGCTGGGCATGGCTCTTCCCACCACCGCCAATTATATTGTGCAGGCCTCGGTGGCCGCCCCGGCGCTGGTGGCCCTGGGGATACCAGTGCTTACCGCCCACCTCTTCGTGTTTTATTTCGGTGTTTTTGCCGACATAACGCCCCCGGTGGCCCTTGCGGCATACGCCGCCGCCGGAATAGCCAAGGCCAATCCCATGACCAGCGGCATAATAGCCTCACGGAATGTTATAGTGGCGTTCCTTATACCATACCTGTTCGTATATTTCCCGGCCTTGCTGCTTAAGGCCCCGGCTGCCGAGGTTGTAATGGTGACTGCCGCCTCAGCTTTGTCGGTGGTGGCTTTCAGCGCGGCCTTTTCGGGATACTTAAGGCGCCCCTGCGCCAGGCTTGAAAGGGTATTGCTGATTGTTACAGGCGCCCTTCTGCTGTTCCCAGAGAAAATAACCAGCCTTATAGGGCTTGCCCTTTTAATATTGCTGTACATCCGCCAGGGTGCGGGGTCCGGGAATAAGACCACTACCGGCGGTTGACCCTTCGGCTTTCTTTTCAGGAAGGTGGATTCTTTTATCCCGTATATACAGGTGAAGGGGGGTAGGAGGACAGAGATAGACTGGAGAAATGCCTGGGGGGTCTATTATATGAAACAAGGAGGTTGCTGTTGTGAATAAAAAAGGTAGGTTATTGGGACTGGCTTTGTCAGCGGCTCTTGTGCTGGCTATGCTGGTGACCGCGGGCTGCGGCGGGGACCAAAAGAAGCAGCCGGAGCCTAAAAAGGAGGCCAAAAACATTTCCATATCCACCGGGGCCACCAGCGGCACTTACTATCCCCTGGGCACGGCCATAGCCAAAACTCTGACCGGGGCTGGCATAGGACTTAACGCCACTGCCGAGTCCACCGGCGGGTCCATTGAAAACGCCAGGCTTTTGGGCCAAAAGCAGTCGGAGATAGGGTTTGTGGAGTCCATGATTGCGGACTGGGCATACAACGGCAAGGAAATGTTCAAGGATAAAAAGGTTGACAATATCCGGGGCCTTATTTCCCTCTATCCCAACACCATTCAGACCGTGGTGAAGGCCAAGTCCGGCATCAAGAGCTACGCCGACCTGAAGGGTAAAAAAGTGGCCGTGGGCATCCAGGGAAGCTCCAGCCCCCTGGCCATGCAGGCCGTACTGGAGTCATACGGCCTTTCCATGAGTGATATCAAGCCCCAGTACCTGGCCTTCGGGCCGTCCATGGAGCTTTTAAAGGATGATCAGGTGGACGCCGTGATGGTGGACGCCGGGGCACCCAACTCAGCCATTATAGACATAAGCACCCAGCACCAGATCAGGATTCTGTCCATCGATGGCGAAAATGTCAAGAAGATAAAGCAGAAGTATCCCTTCTTCTCCGACGCGGTGGTTATTCCCAAGGGGACATACAAGGGAGTTGACGAAGATTTCACCACCACTGGTTCACTGGCCACGCTTTGCGTGAGGGCCGACCTGCCGGATGAAATGGTCTACAATGTGATCAAGACCATGATAGATAAAAAGGAAGACATAGCCAAGGTCCACGAAAAAGGGAAGACCATAAACCTGCAGACCGCCACCAACGGAATATCAATCCCCATGCACCCGGGAGCCGAGAAGTATTACAAGGAGAAAGGCGTTCTGAAATAAGCATTTTATAACTTCTGTACATCAAGCAATGCAGCCACGGCCAATGCCGTGGCGTTTTTATTGTCCCGTATATCCATTTCCTTGGCGGCGGTGTCCTTTCCGTTGGCTACCACGGAATCTTCGGAAATTTTGCCCCTGGCAAAAAAATAGCCCTGTTTTCCCTCTATATTGATCTCTTTTCCCGGTGATTTCATGATAATCCATTTACACTCGGGCATATTATTGCCCCGGGAGCTTTTTTTTATGAATAATGCTGACGCCCGGTTCCGGAGCGGAAGGTTTTTGTTGAAATATGTCAAATATATAATTATTTTCATAGTTTACTGCGCCCCGGGAGTGAGGTCATGAAAATGGCAAGAGTTCTCATAGTTGAGGACAATGAAAAAAACGGAAGGTTATTAAGACTGGTGCTGACTTCCAAAGGGCATGAAATATTAGATGCCGGCAACCTACCTCAGTAAGCCGGCAGGTAAATATTGAGGAAATGATTTCGACTATTAACTTATTGATGTCAGGTCCTGAAAGGGGATGAAAATGATCTCGGATAAAGAACTGATCGGCATTTTGGAGAGATTCTTTAATGAATACCGGGCCGCATCGCCTGGGGGGCAAAAGAATTCTCCCGACATACCGGAAAAGGCCGCTGAAAAACTCACCCCGGGAGACCCAGTGAAACCCGGCGGAGAAAATGGGGGAAGGGCATGGGTCAGTGAGGGAAAAGTATTTGTAAGCGATCCAGTGGGTGGCGGCGAACCGGCAACGGTAATCCCCGTGCCGGGGGTTGACCTGTATGTCAACGGGTTATTGCAGAAAGGCCCCGTCAGGGTTCTATCCTCCGACCGCATAGAGGTTAAGCCGGCCAGACAGGAGCACCCGGGCAAATACAGGTTTGAATTTGCGAAAAATAAAATGGAAGCTATTTTGGTTGTGGAACCCGCCAAAGTGGTGGACTACACACTTTACCAGCAGGATCCGCAGGAAAATCTGGTTTTAAAAGCATTTACCCGGGAAGTATTGAAAAGCCCCTTTACTTATCAGGACTTTCAAAAGGCGGTGGCCGAGGCCGGTATAGTGGCAGGGTTGGAGTATTCCGAGGCCTTAAAGTACATCGAAAACCCGGAAGAGGCCAGGATTGTAGTGGCCAGGGGATTTCCGGCGGAACCGCCTGTTGACGAAACCGTTGAAATTTTATTTTCCCAGAAGCTGGATTATGCTCCCAGGTTAAAAGAGAACGGGACAGTTGACTATCACAATTTATTCAACATCTATTCCGTTGAGGAAGGTAACGTACTGGCCATAAAGCGTCCGGGGATTCCGGGCAAGCCGGGACTTAACGTTTTTGGCGAGGTGGTGCCGCCTCCTTCTCCCCGGAAAGTATTGCTTCACGTGGGCAAGGGGGCCGCCTTCGACGAGGAGGACGGGGTGGTGTACTCGGTAAAGGCTGGCCGCCCGGTGGCAAAACAGTCGGGGCAGTCTTACTTTATCGATGTGGAAGACGTGCTTGTGCATGAGGGGGATGTGGATATTGAGTCAGGCAACCTGCGTTTTAAGGGCAGCTTGCTGTTGATTAAGGGAAATGTGTACGATTCCATGGCGGTCCAGGCTACCGGGATGATTGTTATTGGCGGTATGGTAGCCGGAGCCAGGGTGATTGCCAATGACCACGTCCGAATCAACGGTAATACTGTCAGCAGCAATGTTACCGCCGGTATTAATAAAAAACTGCTTAGAGATCTGCTTTCAAAAATTTATGTTATAGAGAAAAGCTTCATGAAGGTCGGTGAGATAGTCAGGCTGCTGTCTACCCATGAAAGGGTTAAGAGGGCAGTGGTGGGCTTCGGGTTTCTTGTCAAACTGGTTATTGAGAGAAAGCTCACTGAAATTCCCGACGCTATGAACAAACTGGACAATTTGCTGAAGTCATTTTTTGTGGACCTGCCCGAAGAAGTGGAAAAGACATTATTCAGTATAAAAAAGGTGGTAGCGGACCCCCACACATTAAACAGTGAGGGCGAGCTGGCAAAGCTGATGGAGGGCATTGAGCTTGTCAGGAATTTTATCAACGCCCTGCGTTCCAACAGGGCCGACGTGGAGATGGCCGGGGCCGCCAACAGCCATGTTGCGGCAACCGGAAATGTGGTAATCAAGGGTCTGGGCTGCTATAACACCATGGTGCAGGCCGGGGGCGACATCCATATCAAAAAGGTGCTGCGGGGCGGGGAGATACGGGCTGCCGGCAGTGTGTATATCAACGAGGCCGGAACTGAAACGGGAGTGAAGACGGTTATAGAGGCGGGCCCCACAGGGGAGGTCAGGATTGGGCTGTGCTACGAAGGTGTTCAAATAAAGGTCGGTGGCCGGGTGGGACGAGTAATGGGCAGGGTTGGAAACCTTGTGGCAAAACTTGACAGGGGCGGTGACCTCGAAATAACCTTTTTCAGGGCTAACGACCAGGGTAAGGGTGTGATTTCCAAATGGCAGAAATAAAAGCTCTAGGTGAAATGGTAAGGTTTATCAGGAAACTCATGAATTCGCCGGGTTCCCCCGAAGAATCGGCAAAAATGTTAAAACGGCTTGCCGGGCTGGTTTTCCCGGGTTATACCGCTTACGTTATAAATCCCGAAGGGCCCCGGCAAAAATCTCCTTTCAGGAGCGATTACTGCGTTCCGGCGGACTGGCTGCAAAATATGACTGAAATATTAGGCCCGGCCTCCCTTGTAGACCCGGAAAGAATTCCCGGCGGGGGTTCGGTTTTCGACAGGCCGATGATATGGGTTTCTTTAAATAACGGCGGGGGGCCGGTCAGTGCGCTGGTTATCCTTTCCGTGGACCCCGGGGTCGCGCCGGGCCCCGCTGAGGTTGACACCGCCAGGGAACTGTCGGCCCTTTTCGAAATGGTTGCCTCAGCCAGGCTTCAATCAGTGCGGCTGAAGAAGGAAATGAGGAGGAAGATGCAAAAACTGCAAGAAGAGGCCGGCGTAAGGAATGCCATGGTCAAAAAGCTGGACAGGGATGTCAGGGACCCGCTGAACACCGTCATAGGGTACTCGGTGCTGTTGCTGGAAGGAGCGGTGTCGGGGCGGCTTACCGAAACACAGGAAGGGTTCGTCAGGGATATACTGGACGGGGGGTACCAGGTGCTAAAGGAATTTGAAATGTTTGTCGATAAAATTTTGTCCCCCGGTGATAAAGAACAGTTATAGACGAATAATTTCGACAGGCAGCTGATTGATCGTTTGATTTGCGCAGACGGGGAATAAAAAACGGGAAGGGTCAAAAAATTGGAAAGGCTGAATCAATTTATTGTATTTACCCTGGATGAACAGAAGTTCGGGGTGCCCCTTGCCAGTGTGGAAAGGGTTATCCGGGCTGCAGCGGTGACACCCCTGCCTGACGCCCCCCGGGTGGTGGCGGGAGTGGTCAACATGCAGGGGCGGATTATTCCCGTCATCGATGTGAGCAGTCTTTTCGGGCTTCCGGAAAAAGATTTGGACCCGGGCCAGCAGTTTATAATTTCGTCCGTGTCAACCGGCGCCGTGGCCCTGGTGGCCGACTGGGTG
The DNA here is from genome assembly GCA_049323915.1 of Bacillota bacterium. Taxonomy (GTDB): domain Bacteria; phylum Bacillota; class Desulfotomaculia; order Desulfotomaculales; family Desulfocucumaceae; genus BRHc4a. Next base: position 31,077 of record JBMOPC010000103.1, on the reverse strand, counting down.
GACGGAGTGGCCGGGCTTCCGGAAAATGATGTGGCGGCGGCGGGAGAGATTTTACCCCGTGCCGGATGTGTAAAAGGCCTGGCTAAATCAGAGGACGGCATTATACTGATATTTGATCCGGAAAGTATAATCTCCCCGGGGGAGTTAAAGAAAACACACGGGGAGGACCGGAGATGAACGCAAATATACCGGACGAGCTCCTTTACCGGTTCAGTCAGTTTATTTCCGGTGAGATGGGACTTGATTTCACCGACAGGCGCGGGGACTATCTCAGGCAGGGAGTAGAGCGCGCCGCCCGGGAGTTCAACTTCGAGGACACCGGGTCGTGCATCCGGTGGCTGATGTCCTCTTCCCTCACAAGGGATAAGATAAAGATACTGGCCACCCACCTGACCATAGGTGAAACTTATTTTTTCAGGGAAAAACAGGTTTTTGAAATTCTTGAAAGTAATATTTTAAGGGAATTGATCGATTCCCGCCGGGGGGCCGGCCGGCGTCTCAGCATATGGAGCGCCGCCTGCAGCACCGGGGAAGAACCGTACTCCCTGGCTGTTCTGCTTAAAAAAATGATAGGCGACACAAGGGACTGGGATATCACAATACTGGCCACCGACATCAACCCCCTTTTTCTTGGAAAGGCGGCGGAGGGGGTATACGGTCAGTGGTCGTTCCGGGACACCCCCTCCTGGGTTGTGGACGGGTACTTTAGAAAAAGGGGGGACAGGTACGAAATAATACCTGAAATCAAACAGATGGTCAGTTTTTCTTATCTCAATCTTGTACAAGACACATACCCTTCGTTTTTCGGCGGCCACAAGGTGGACGTCATTTTCTGCCGCAATCTGCTTATTTACTTTGACCGGGAAAGCAAGCAGAAGGTTATTCAGCGTTTTTTCCACTGCCTGGGAGATGGCGGATGGCTTGTGGTGGGGGCCTCCGAGGCGCCCCTTGTGCTTTTTCCCGGGCTCAGCCCTGTTGGTATCAAAGGGCTGCATTTTTTCAGAAAATTAGGGGAAAGAAACCGCCCGGCGCCAGTGCACGCTGTACCGGAGAATGCCGTTGTCGCGGCCGGAGGCGGCGCCGCGGCTGAAATGCAGGAAATATACATAAGTCAGGCCTCCGGCAGCATTCAGGAACCGGCAGACGGGAACAGCGGGTCAGGCGGAAAGGACATGATTTTACTGGCCCGCTCCCTTGCCAACCAGGGAAGGCTGGACGAGGCACTGTACTGGTGTGAGAGGGCGGTTGGGGCTGACAGGGTAAACCCGGTCTGTCATTACCTGCTTGCTGTGGTCCTCCAGGAGAAGGGGAGGGTGGAAGATGCGGTGATGTCTCTAAAGCGGGCCGTTTACCTGGACCAGTATTTTGTCATGGCCCACTTTTCCCTGGGGCACATAGCCCGGCGGCAGGGGAGGCCCGAAGATTCCGCCAGGCACCTTAAAATCGCCCTGGATCTGCTGAGAGGTTGCGGCAGTGAAGAGACTCTGCCGGAATCCGACGGAATGACCGCCGGGAGGCTCAGGGAGATTATACAGTCTTACGATTGTTTAAAAATATAGATCCGGTCAGGTGAAAAACAATTATGGATAACAGTTGGACTGGGATACACCGCCGCCTGGAAAAAGTCCGGGCCGCTATGGACAGGGGGTTTGACCCCACCCCTCAGGAAAAGAAATTGATATTAAAAAAAAGGGCCGGGGTTCTGGCAAGGGAGCCGGACATTGGCGCGCCGGATGAAGACGGCTTTGAAGTGGTTGAATTCATGCTGTCCGGCGAGGGGTACGCCTTTGAATCGGTATATGTGCGCGAGGTCCTTCCGCTGAAGGACCTGACGCCCGTGCCCTGCACCCCCCCCTTTGTACTGGGAATCATAAACGTCCGGGGGCAGATCCTTTCGGTGGTGGATATAAGGCAGCTGTTTAGCCTGCCGCAGAAGGGGATTACCGGCCTCAACAAGGTAATCGTTGCCTGCGCCGGTGATATGGAAACAGGAATACTTGCCGATGACATACTGGGCACCAGGAAGATTGCTCACGGACAGCTTAAGGTGCTGCCGACTCTGACGGGAGTCCGGGAGGATTACTTAATGGGCGTGACAGCTGAGAGGACCGCCGTGCTGGATGCGGCAAGACTGTTGTCAGACGGCGGACTGATGGTGAACGAGGAAGTTTAAAACACATTCCGGGGAAAGGTAAAAGAAAAGAGGGGAAGAGTGGATTATGGCATGGAAGGACATCAAAATTCAAAACAAACTGCTCCTGGGGTTCGGGAGTGTTATTGCCCTGCTTCTGACAGTTGGCTTAATCTCCATAATCAGCATCAACAGTATTCTTGATGACCACAAGGTTTTAGACAATACAGGCAATCTGATTGTGGGTTTCAAGCAAAATGAGATCAACCACCTTTACTGGTTTGTACAGGTGGAGCAGGCCTTGATTGACCCGTCCGTCAAAAAGCTTGAGGTGGAAAACGACCCTAAAAAATGCGCCTTCGGGAAGTGGTACTACAGCGAGGTCCGTCAAAACACCGAGTTAATGGCCCCATCGGTGAAAGAACACCTTAAAAACATCGAGGAGTACCATACCAGAATCCATGAGTCGGTAGACAAGATTAACGCCCATTTAAGCAGGGGGGATGCCTATGGCAGGGATGCCGCCCGGTCGGTATTCAACGGGGAGACCGTCACAAATCACCAGAAATTCAGGGAAACGCTGAGCCAGATAAATAGCGAGATTATGCGGCAGGAAGACGCCATGGAAGTGGAGATAGCCGCCAGCGCAGCCCGCATCCGGATGGTGATAGTGGTGGTCAGCCTTGCGGCCGTCATCGCCGGGGCTATTCTGGCCGCCGCCATAGCTTACGGCATCACCCGCCCCCTGGGCAGGGCGGTCAGTGTGGCCACCCGGCTGGCGGAGGGCGAGATTCCCGACAGCATCGAGGTTGACAGGAAAGACGAGATGGGGCAGCTTTTAAAATCAATGGGGAGAATGTCTCAGAGCATCAGCGGGATGGCCGCCGCCGCCTCCGGTGTGGCCGCCGGTGATTTGACCGTCAAGGTGGTGTCCCGCTCCGAAAAGGACGTGCTGGGCAACGCCCTGGTCAGAATGGTGGACGACCTCCGCAGCGCCACCCGGGCCATGATGGAGGGAGTTAACGTACTGGCGTCCTCCGCCGGTGAGATTTCAGCCTCGATATCACAGTTCACCTCCACCGCCGCTGAAACTGCTGTGTCGGTCAACGAGACCACCGCCACCATGGAAGAAGTGAAGCACACGGCGCAGGTGGCCAGCCAGAAGGCCAGTTACACTTCGGAAACAGCCCAGAAGGCCGTCCAGGTGTCCCAGGCAGGCCTTAAGTCGGTGGAGGATACAGTGGAGGGAATGAACCAGATCAGGGAAAAGATGGAGACCATGGCCGAAAGCATAGTAAGGCTAAGCGAGCAGGGCCAGGCCATCGGAGAGACAATAGCCACGGTTGACGACCTGGCCGAGCAGTCCAACCTCTTGGCGGTGAACGCCTCCATAGAGGCGGCCAAGGCCGGTGAACAGGGCAGGGGGTTTGCCGTGGTGGCGCAGGAGATAAAAAGCCTGGCCCTGCAGTCGAAGCAGGCCACAGCGCAGGTGAGGGCAATTCTGAACGACATACAAAAAGCCACCAGCGCCGCGGTGATAGCCACCGAACAGGGCAGCAAAACGGTGGAGGCCGTTGTGAGGCAGTCTGATGACGCTGTACAGTCAATCCGCACCATGGCCGGGGCTATAAACGAAACAGCCCAGGCCCTTGCCCAGATCGCGGCCACGGCCCAGCAGCAGTATATAGCCATGGACCAGGCTTCCCTGGCCATGGAGAATATCACCCAGGCCAGCAGCCAGAGCGTTGAGGGGGCCAGGCAGCTGGAATCGGCCGCCAGGGACCTGGGAGAGCTGGGGCAAAGGCTCAGGCGGATGGTTGAGCGGTTCAAGCTATAAGGAATGGGGACACACCAAACAAGGAATGGGGACACACCAAACAAGGAATGGGGACACACCAAACAAGGAATGGGGACACACCTCCTGCGAAGGAATGTCCCCGAATAGAGGAATGTCCCCGAAATTGGAGGTCGGATATGTCCGGCAGGGAAAAAGAGCTGATGAAAAAACTCCGGTCGATGTTCAGGATTGAAGCCGAAGAGCGCCTCCTGGCAATGTCTTCGGGCCTGGTGGAACTGGAGAGCTCACCTGAAGCTGAAAAAGAGGCGGTAATTGAAACTCTTTTCCGGGAGGCTCACAGCCTGAAAGGGGCGTCAAGGGCGGTCAATCTGACCGGTATAGAATTGATCTGCCAGTCCCTGGAGAGTGCCTTCGCGGCCATTAAACAAAAGGAAGCCGTCCTGACACCCGTGGTATTCGACATGCTCCACAGGGCGCTGGACACAGTGAAAAAAATGCTGTCATCCGACGGTGAGGGTGAGGCCGGGGTCTCAGAAATAATAAGTATGCTGGACCGGTTGCCCCTTTCTGAGGCCGGAGGCCCCGGGGAGGATCACCGGCCTGCTGAACAGCCCCCCGGCGGGGATAACGTTCAACCCCCCCACTGGGAAAGTCCTGTCCCCGACCATTCGGCCGGCCGTACCTCCCGGGCGGTTCAGGATAAGCCCTTTCAATGGGACACCGTGAGAATTTCCTCAACGAAGCTGGACACCCTTTTGCTGCAGGCCGAGGAAATGCTTTCGGTGAAGCTGGCCTCCGCCCAGCGGGCGGCCGACCTCGGAGAGATCAGATCCAAGCTGGAGCTGTGGGAGAAGGAATGGGTGAAAGTTTACCCGGTGTTCAGGGCAGCCCGGCAGCTGATGGAAAGAGGGGCCGGAAACACCGGACGGGGCCGGGCCGGGGCGCAGGCTGCAAAATTGTACGAGTTCCTTGAATGGAACCACTCATTTGTAAAGCAGGTTCAGGGCAGGGTTAAATCCCTGGCCAAGTCTGCCGGTGATGATTGCCGGTGGTTTGGCGCAACGGTGGACAGCTTCCTGGAAAATATGAAAAAGACGGTTATGCTGCCGTTTTCCATGGTTCTTGAATCTTTTCCCAAAATGGTCCGGGACCTGTCAAGGGATCAGGGCAAGGAAGTGGAACTGGTGCTGCAGGGGACCGGGGTGGAGGCCGACAAGCGCATACTGGAAGAGATGAAGGACCCGCTTATACACCTGGTCAGGAACTGTATAGACCACGGTATAGAAAAACCGGGAATAAGGCAAAAAAATAATAAACCCCTGCACGGTACAATAACGCTGTCCATCGCCCAGGTAAGCGGCGGCAGGATCGAGATTGCCATTTCCGACGACGGCGCGGGGATAGATCCGGACAGGGTGAAAGAAGCCGCCGTCAGACTGGGGATACTAAACGAGGAAAGGGCAGGCGGTATGGACGCCTCTGAGGCCGTTTCCCTTATCTTTCAGCCGGAAGTATCCACAAGTTCCGCTGTCACAATTATTTCGGGCAGGGGGCTGGGGATGGCCATTGTAAGAGAAAAGGTTGAAAAACTTGGCGGGACCATTTCTGTTGATACCGAACCCGGTGCGGGGTCTGTATTCCGTATGATTTTGCCGGTGACAGTGGCCACATTCAGAGGGATCACCGTAAGGGTGGCAGACCGGCTTTTTGTCATTCCCACCGCCAACGTGGAGCGGGTGGTAAGGGTAAAACAGGACGGGATAAAAACGGTGGAAAACAGGGAAACCCTCTTGCTGAGCGGCCACCCGGTGGCGTTCGCCCGTCTCGGGGACATACTGGGGATTCCGCAAAAAGGATGGGGCAGCGGCGGCCAGGGGTTTATCCGGGCACTGGTGGTGAAAGCGGCGGGAAAGGTTGTGGCCTTTGCCGTGGACGAGGTGCTGGATGAGCAGGAGGTTCTCGTCAAGGGGCTTGGCAAACAGCTTATCCGTGTACGAAATATCAGCGGGGCCACAGTCCTGGGATCGGGAAGGGTGGTTCCCGTGCTCAACGCCCACGATTTAATAAAATCGGCCGCCGGGGACCCGGTTATTTCCGGGGCGCCCGCGGTTATGGCAGGTGAATCCGGAGCAAGGAGAAATTCGGTGCTGGTGGTGGAGGATTCCATAACCTCCAGAATGCTTTTAAAGAATATAATAGAATCCGCCGGGTTTGACGTAAAAACCGCCGTCGACGGTGTGGACGCCCTGACTGCCCTCAGGACCGGGGAATTCCACTTGGTGGTGTCCGATGTGGAGATGCCGAGAATGAACGGATTTGACCTTACCGCCAGGATAAGGGCCGACGGTAAACTCTCGCAAATCCCCGTGGTGCTTGTGACGTCGTTATCATCCGGGGAACACCGGGAGCGGGGCATTGATGTCGGGGCCGATGCCTATATAGTGAAAAGCGGCTTCGACCACACCAATCTGCTGGAGATAATCAACAGATTAATATGATAAACGGGGACTTATAGATGATAAAGGTTTTGATAGTGGAGGACTCCTCCGTTGCACAGGCGGTTTTAAGCCACATACTGGACTCCGACCCGGATATACAGGTTGTGGGGACTGCCGGCGACGGGCTGGAGGGTCTGAAGCTTTTAAATTTCGTAAAGCCCGATGTAATCACCATGGATATGCACATGCCCAACATGGACGGCTACGAGGCCACCCGCAGGATTATGGAGATACACCCCGTGCCGGTGGTCATTGTCAGCGCCAGCTACAAACCGGGCGATACCGGCAGGGCCTTTCGGGCCCTGGAGGCCGGCGCCGTGGCCATCGTTGAAAAGCCGCCGGGTGTGGGCAGTCCCGGTTTCGGTGAAATTGCCGTGAAATTTGTGGAAACAGTCAAGCTGATGTCAGAGGTAAAGGTTGCGCGCAGGTTGTCCCGTATGCGACTGCAATGCGACAACCCCACAGTACAGCGCGTTAAGCTGGACCGAAACCGGGGTTCCATCAAATGCGTCGCCATCGGCGCCTCCACCGGGGGCCCTCCGGCCATCCGGGCCATACTCTCAGGGCTGCCTGAAAATTTTGCTGTTCCGGTGCTGGTTGTCCAGCATATAGCGGCGGGGTTTATCGAAGAAATGGTGGAGTGGGTCGGCCAGTCCACGCCGCTTTCTGTCCGGCTGCCTGCCAATGGTGAATGTTGCCTGCCCGGGCATGTTTACTTCGCCCCGGACGGCTTCCAGATGGGAATTGACAGCGCCGGCCGGGTAATCCTTACCAGGGAAAGGCCGGACCACAGCCTTTGCCCGTCGGTATCCCATCTGTTCCGCTCGGTGGCGGAGGTTATGGGGCCGGATGCCGTGGGGGTGCTTCTTACGGGAATGGGAAGCGACGGGGCGGCTGAACTGAAGCTTATGAAGGAAAAGGGGGCCGTGACCATTGCCCAGGACAGGGAGAGCTCGGTGGTTTACGGTATGCCCGGGGAGGCGGTAAAGCTGGATGCCGCCGCCTATGTGCTTCCGCCGGAAAGGATTGCCGAAGTCTTAAAAAGACTTGTGTATAAAAAATAAAATTGTATTTTTGGGGTTTATATGGAGGAAGGGAAAATGATTAACGGTGTCAGTATATTGGTGGTTGAAGACAGCCTTACCCAGGCCGAGCAGCTAAGATGCCTTCTGGAAGAAAACGAGTACCAGGTTGCGGTGGCCCATAACGGTGCCCAGGCCCTGGCCGGGATCAGGGAGAAAAAGCCGTCCGTGGTTATCAGCGACATCATGATGCCCGAGATGGACGGCTACCAGCTGTGCACCAAAATAAAAGAGGACGAAAGCCTTAAAGATATTCCGGTACTGCTGCTGACATCGCTTTCGGATCCCACCGACGTGATCAGGGGGCTTGAGTGCGGGGCGGACAATTTTATTACCAAGCCCTACAGTGAGAAGTTTCTTCTCTCCAGGATAAACCACATACTTATCAACAGAGAGCTGAGAAAAAGCAGAAGCTCGGAAATGGGAATAGAGGTCTTTTTCGCTGGTAAAAAGCATTTTCTTACTTCTGAGCGCATCCAGATTATAGATCTGCTTCTGTCCACTTACGAAAACGCCATCCAGCAAAAGATTGAGCTGGAGCAGTCATACAGGCAGCTGCAGAAGGCGCATGAAACCATCAAGGTGCTTGAAGCCAATTACCGCCAGCTGCTGGAAAGGAACGCCGACGCCATGGTGGTGGCGGACAGGAGCGGCAGCGTCCGCTATGTCAACCCCGCCGCGGCTGCTCTTTTCGACTGCGGCGCCGGGGAGTTGAAGGAAAAGCCCTTTCAGTTCCCCCTGGTTGTAGGGGAAACAAGGGAGGTAAGGATTGAGCAAAAGAGCGGTGAAACCGTTGTGGCTGAAATTCGCGTGGCCGAAACCCGCTGGGAGGGGGAAAGCGTTTACCTCGCCACCCTGCGGGATGTTACCGAAAACGTGCAGCTGAGGCAAAAACTGTTCAACCTGTCCATGTTTGACGAGCTTACCGGGCTGTATAACAGGCGGGGGTTCCTCATTACTGTGCAGCAGCGGCTGAAATCCGTACAGCAGGCCGGCGGGAAGGCGTTCCTGCTTTTTGCAGACCTGGACAACATGAAGTGGATAAATGACAGCTTCGGCCACAAGGAGGGTGACAACGCCCTTATCGAGACCGCCAGTATATTTAAAAAGACATTCCGCGAATCGGACGTAATAGGCCGCATCGGCGGGGACGAGTTCGCCGTTTTTGTGGCCGGGGCCCACAAAGGCAGCGACGAGATTCTCCTAAGCCGTTTGAAGGACAATATCGACGCGTACGGCGCCCAGGAAAACCGGCTTTATAAATTGTCCATAAGCGTGGGCCTGGCGCACTACGACCCCCGGTTCCCCTGCTCGATAGATGAGCTGCTGGTCCGGGCGGACAGGCTGATGTACGAAGAAAAGCGGAGTAAGGATTGCGGCTGCGGAAGGTCTTAATCCCGGAATTCTTCAAAGGGGTATGTTTATGAAAGAGTCAAATAAAACAAAAGAAGTCTTTTTCCAGAACGTCCGGGAAATGCTCCCCGAGATAAAGAAAATGATCAATTCCCTCAAAGAGCCAAAACAGGACAAAAATGACACCAAGCTGCTGGAATCTTTTTGTGATACGGTATATGGAGCCGGGGGGGCAGCCGGATTTGATGATCTGGTAAAGCCTTTTAAGGGTCTGGGGGACAGGCTGCGGTCCTTGCGGGAGAAGGGGAAGGATTTCGATAAAGAACTGCTGTCCGGGATGGAAACCAGCCTTGCGGCACTGGAGGACAGAATAACCGTACTGGAATTAATTGAAAAAACAGATCTGTCAGGAGACATCGAAAAAGAACTGCTGGAATCTTTTCCCGAAGAAGTTCTCATTATCAGCAGTGATCCCGGCAGGTCCAGGGAGATGGCTCTAAATCTCACGGGCAGAAACATTGTTGCGGTGGAGGCCGGAGAGGCCGCCGCTGCCGTAAAAATTCTGGAAAAGGCCCCTCCGGACATGATACTGCTGCACGGAGACGGACTGGATGTTTTCAGGAGCCTGGGCGAAAATAAATGGATCAAGCTGATTCCGGTGGTTTATCTCAATGACTCTCCAGGTTCGTACCGTTCGTCGGGGGCCGCGGAACCGGGAATAGAAGAGGTTGTAACAAAGAGCTTCAGCCCGCAGGAAATAGGAGATCTGGTGGCAGCACGGCTAAAGAGGGCGGGAGAACTGAGGCGGTCACTGACACGGGACCCGCTGACAGGGGTTTTTTCCCTCCGCTACCTTATGGAAAGGCTTACTGAGGAAACAGAGCGCTTCTCCAGGAAAAAAAGGCCCTTTTCCGTTGCCGTGTGCGGACTGGACCTGTTTGACAGATTAACCGGCGAAAACGGGCACCAGGCGGGCAGGTTCGTGCTGCGGGAGTTTGCCGCCTTTTTAATGGCGAAGTTTCGGCGCAGCGACACCATAGGCTGGTGCGGCGCGGAAAAATTTATTTTGCTTCTCCCGGAAACCGACCACCGGACGGCGTGCAAGGTGCTGGAAAGGCTTCAGGAAGCGTGGGGCAACAAGTCCCTGGTGGACCCCTTTCAAAACAAAGATATAAAAATAGCTTTCAGCGCCGGCGTAAGCGAGTTTGACAGGGACGGCAGGAACGAGCGGGACATAATCAACGCCGCCGCCATCGCCTTTATGGCCAATAAAAACAAAACAGGCGCCATTTCAGCGGCCAAAGAATACGACATTCCCCAGCGTGCGGCTTTGTACAGGATACTGGTGGTTGACGACAGCGTGGTGATCAGGACCCGGCTATACGAGGAACTCAAAGGCAAATTCCAGGTATTTCTGGCCGTTGACGGCAAAGACGCCCTTTTTCAAATGCACAAGGTGGAACCCCACCTTATTATAGCCGACCTTGTCATGCCTAATATGGGCGGGCTGGAGCTCATCAAAAACATAAGACAAAACCAGCGCTACAAAAACGTTAAAATCATAGCCCTTACCGGGGACCGGCAGAAAAAGACATTTCTGGAGGTGTTCAGGGCCGGAGTTGACGACTACCTGGTAAAGGACGCCAGTTACCATGGCTTGGAAGCCAGGATATTGAGGGTTTTAAAAAGAAAGTGAAATAAAAAAGCCGCCCTACGGGCGGGCTGGAATTCAGAACACAGAACTCAGAATAGCTGACAGCCTACCTTCTTCCCTAGTATTGCCGCCAGGTCCTCGTCCGGTGTTGGGCTGCCCTGGCAAAAATAAGAAGCCGGGCGCCTTAATTTTTAAGGCCCGGCATCTTTTTTGCGGATCTCTTTTTTCTTGAACCAGTGCAATGGGTTCATGTACTTTTTGTATTTCGTCACAACCTCTTTTCCCAGAATAATGCCCCCAATCCAGAATGTGGCTTCACCCAGGACTGCCAGCGTCGTGCCGATAATGATCTTGGTTTTTCCGGGAAACGGGGTGAAGGGCACCAGAAGAACTCCACCGTAAAGTACAAAGGAAGCCACCACCAGTCCGGTCCCTATTTTTATAAGAATGGGCCGTTTTGAAGGTTTGTCATTTACACTGTCTTCATTCTGGTATTCCAAATAACTGACAACTCCTTAGCGACTAATTCCGTAAGAATAATAATTATTTTAACATCACAGCAATTGTTATAGTCAGTACCCAATCCAATATGTTCTCATATCCCCTTTGATTTTTTTTAGTCCCATCATAGGATGGCTGCAGTTATTTGTCAACAAGCTTAATGACATGAAAGGCCGCAATTCCTTCCGGGCTAACCATTTTACTCTACCCGACGGCAAATAAAATTTTTTGGTATTTAATTCTAGCAGGGGTTTACGAAATAAATTTTTTATCCCCTATCCAAGTACCCTGAGCCCTTGAAAATACTGGATTCCTGCGTAGTACTTAGTAAATACAGCGAAGGATTCTAAAAAATAAAAACTAATATTTCGTAAGGTACTGCTAGGCCTGCAAGTGATTTTTTGGGGGTCCCGACAGAGAAAACCCCCGGATACATCCGAGGTTATGTAGAGAGTTTCTCCGGTGATTTTTTACGCATAGCCAAAAAGTTTTCATAGGCTTGTTTATTTTTTGTTTTTTCCGGGATTATACCAGGGGAAAAATTCCAGGACATTTCCGAATCCGGATCCGGGAGCATTTCCATGACCGGGTTGATTCGAAGAGTTGGCAGGGCGGTATAATATTTTATTGCAATACGGGCAGTAAATAGGGCCTAAACGACGTATAGGCTGCTTGTCACCGGTGGAAGGTCCAAAACCATAACCCATTAATTATCACTCCCTTTAGTTTTTGAAGGTCACAGAGGCCGTGTAGTGGTGGGCCTGCTATATAACCATAATATGGCTGAGGTGGGAAAAATGTGTCTGATCAAGTGAGTCAGGGGACGGTTCTCTGACTCACTGACTCATTTTCTGATGTACGCAATCGTACGTAATCGTATGATGCGTTAGCAGCCGCCTTCCAAATTGCTCCATAAATCAGACTCTTTCCCAGCTTAAGAATTCTTGCCGTGCATTTTACATCTTCTTGTTTCGCCGGGCTGAGAAAGGTCGTCTTCAATTCGGTCGTCACTGTCAAAGAGCCTTTTCCAAGTAGTGTCATTATCGCCAGCCACATTATTTTTTAACACTTCCTCGGGCCAGGAAGGATAGCCTTTATATGGAGGATCGTTGTCTGATATAAAGAAAGTAGGGCCTTAAAAATAAGGCTGACCAAACAGGGAAAAGGTAAGTACCTGGGACGCATATGCCATAAACGGGAATGCCCGGGACAGCGGTATTGCGATGCTCCGGACTGCGGAAAAACGCCTCATTTGCACAATATAAGGGGTTTTCGTTTCGATCCGGCCCGGTTTCTTTCCCCCGAACTGCAGGTTCTTTGGAAAAGGAATGAAGAGATCATCCTTCTTTCCTGGCGCAAAGAATTGAACTTGAAAAAGCCACGGGTTAAATCTTTTGAAGCAGTTCGCCTTAAATGTTGGGAGTGTGGGGATAGATTCATTTTTGAAGCTTCGGAGCAAAAATATTTCGAAAAGCGGGGCTGGGAAGATCCGAAACGGTGTCCGTCCTGCCGGGAGAAAAAATGGTTACTCAATATGGGAATCGATCCGGAGTCGACATGGGAAGATGAGGACGAGGAAGAATGAAGTAGTCCATAAATTAGAGCCATTATAGACCATGGATCGAGTATTATTGGATATCGGCAAAGCAACGGGAACGCCCGGCAAACGTCAGGGCGGCCAGGTTGCCCACCGGGAGGACAGGGCAATGCTGAGAGTAACCCGTGCGCCCGGAGGGTTCTGCCGGGGATAGAAGGGGTGACTTACCGGTTGTCCTTTATCCTCTTTCCATGTACTTCCCACATTTAGACCAGGACACCGGCCAAGTGGCGGCCTTTAAAATGAGTCAAGGAACCGTCCCCTGACTCATGCTAAAAAGGCTGATAAATGGAGTTATTTAGAGAATGGTTCCAAAATATTGAGATAGGAGTGTTAATTTGGTTATAGACGAAGTAATTATGCATTTCAAAACAGGGGGGCAAACCACCAAGTCATAAACCGGGGACAGATTTGCAAAATATCCCCGGTTTCCTGGAGATAATAACCTTTAGTATCACTGTACCATAGTATTCATTGGGGGTGCTTCCAACCATCCCTTTATTTTTCCATACTTGCACATGGCATCAAACACATCTAATTCTTCTTTTACAAAAGTTATGAATAGATGCCTTAAAGAGTCGTTTGTTGTTGCGGAACGAATAGAGCGCATGTGGTTATCCAAAAAACTTTGCATTCCTGAAAAAACTTGTCTAAACATAAATCTATCGTCTAACACCCCCTGATTGGCTTTGACGCGAATGCTTTTAGGCGGCCTGGGTGGCAGCGGTAATTGAAAAGTGTTCATTTCTTTTTCCAAATCATCAACTTGTTTTTCCAGAGTCTCTTCTAATCCCTTTTTTAATAGCAGTTTAAAATCGGGGTCGTGAGCAAAGTTTTGGAATATCTGACTTATTTCTATGACGTCATATCTGGAAATTAGCTGTTCCCATAGTAAGAATCCTTCTCCAGAATCTAATTTTGGCGGTTTCGCAGTTTCTGCTTTTCCAATATGGTAATTGCCAATTTGCACCATTATTTATGCAGCTCCTTTAAAGAATTATATATATATTATGATTTAGTTATGGCATATAAATTCTTGAAAAATTATCCAATAAGTGTTGTATATTTCAAAGATGTGGCGACGCTTGGATTGCTGAAGGAGTTATCAAGTCTATGTCATTCCCGGCATGCAGCGGAAGGCAGCGCTGCGAATTGAAGAAAGGCTGTTTGGAGGCAGGAAATAAGTACCAGCAGATGAAAGCGGCTGAACAAAGCATAATTTCCTTGCCAGAAGGTTCAGCTGCACCTCCCGTGGCATTTCAACGTACAGGTGCCACCTTCATTTCCACTGTTGCCGGAATAACATTAGGCGCCGCTTCCTCAAGTACAGCCTTAGAAGGGCAGCGCCGTCGTCCTTGGCTTTGCCTGGGTCCTCGTCCCACCGGGCCTCGGGGCGTTCTTTCTCAAAGGCATCGCTGAACACATCCAGGACATCACCTAAGGGTGCCCCAGTGCCGATGAACAGCTTCTGCCAGAGGTGATACTCAAGGCCGGCATGGACTGCCCGACCGGGTCTGCATGATAAATTGTGTAAACCCCTTTAGATAAATCTATACAAAAAGCGAAATGGTAGTGCGGCGGGCTGGATTCTGTCATCCTTCTTCTGCCAGGATCTTCAGGAACACATCCACCACCTGCGGGTCGAAGTGCTTGCCCGCCTCGTCCTTCAGATAGGCGTGCACCTTTTCCGGCGGCCAGGCCGGCCGGTAGGGACGGTCCGAACTCAAGGCGTCCCACACGTCAACTATAGCGAAGATGCGCGCCGCCAGCGGGATCAGTTCGCCCTTCAGTCCCCGCGGATAGCCCGTGCCGTCCCACTTCTCGTGGTGGTAGTAAGGGATGTCCAGCGCCGGGATCAGGTAGGCGATGGGAGAGAGCATCTCGTAGGCGTACTGCGGATGCCGGCGCATGATCTCCCACTCTTCCGGGGTAAGCGGCCCGGGCTTCAGCAGGATGCCGTCGGGAACGCCCAACTTTCCTATGTCGTGCAGCAGGGCTCCTCTGCGGACGTGCACCAGTTCTTCTTTTTTCACTCCCAGCGCCCGGGCCATGCGCAGGGTCATCTCTGTGACGCGCTGGCTGTGACCTTCGGTTTCCTTGTCCCGCATGTCGAGGGCGCGTGACCAGCCCTCGATGGTGGCATCGTAAGCCAGGAGCAGGTCTATGTGGGAGCGCTGCAGCTGGTCGAACAGAGCAATGTTGTCAATGGCAATGGCTGCCTGTCCGGCCATGGTCTCCAGAAACTGCAGCCACTCCCCGTTATGTTCAATGGGCGACCGATGGCAGACTTCCAGTACACCCTGGATCTGCCCTTTGGCGATGAGGGGCACCGCGTAGTATGTGACGAAGCCTTCGTCCGCCAGAAGCGCGGCCTGGACCGAGTCGCGCGCTGTCTCGGGCAGAAGGGGAATGTGCATGTTGCGGCGTTCGAGGGCGGCGCGGCCCGCGTAGCCCTCGCCAAGGCGCAGGCGGAGGCGCCGGAGAGCCCCCGTGCGAAAGCCGCGCCAGGCGGCGTACTCCATTGTCTGGGTGTGCAGGTCGAGGATCATGATGGCGGCAGCGTCCATACCCAACTGGGCGGTTATCTCGTCCAGTGCCACGCTGAAGGTGACGCGCAGATCGAGACTCCCCGTTATGGCCAGGTCGATGTTCCGCAGGGCGTGCACGAGCTTCAGGCGGCGCCGCGTCTCGTCAAACAACCGGGAGTTGATAATGGCCTGGGCGCCGTGATCCGCCAGGCCCTGCAGCAGCGCCAGCTCTTCGGCGGCAAAGTGGCGCACTTCGCCTGCGGCCATGAGGATTATAACACCGATAAAGTCACCTTCCCGCTGCATTTTCAGGCCAACACCGGTGCGGAGGTTGTAATCGAGGCACAAATCCGCCATATGCCGGTCAGGGAAGGACCGGAGGTCTGAAATCACGACTACCGGGTTCATCTGTGGGACGAACTCTTCGTAAAGGGCCCGCGGAAGCGGCCTCATCCGCTCGGCCAGTTCCGGTGGCAAGCCCGATTCGGCGGCCAGGCTGAGCGTTTCGCGCCGGTCGTCGTACAGCAGGACGGCTGCCACAGGAAGGTGGAGTGCGGCGCGGGTTTCCTTGCAAACAACCTTTAGCACCTGGTCCAGGTTGATCTGGGCGTTCAGGCGTGAGGCGATGCGCAACAGCGCCTCGGCGCGGGCGGCCTGGCGGCGGATTTCCTCATCCATTTGCTCGCGCTCGGTTTCGTCGCGGATGATGCCCAGCAACAGCCCGTTGTTCAGCATTTTGGCGCTGATCTCGACCGGCACGGGGGACCCGTCTTTGCGCCTCAGCCGCCGTTTGATGCGAAGGGCTTTCCCGGCCCGCACCTCGTCAAGGCGGATGGGCTTGTCAATCAGGTCCTCCGGCGGAACCAAATCCCGAATGCTGAGTTGCAGCATCTCATCGTGCGTATAGCCGAGCAGGGCGCAGCCGCTGGGGTTGATCTCCACAAGGCGCCCTTGTGCGTCGGCCAGGAAAATGCCAGCGGAGGCCTGCTCCACCAGGATTCTATACTTCTCATTACTCTCGCGCAGCGCGGCCCGGGCGCGCCGGGTATGAATCCCGAACGCCAGGTCGTCTGCCAGTTGACGCAGCAGCCCGACTTCGTCCGGCGCATAAGCATCCGGCTCAGCAGCGTAAATGTTAAGCGCGCCGAACGTCCGGCCCCCGGCGGTAAGCGGCAGGGCAATGGACGAGGCGCGGCTTGCCTGATCTCGACTGCCTTTTCCGGCAGGCCGTGCGTCACCCTGTAAGAATGGAGCCAGACAGCCCCCATTTCCAGGCCCAGCGTCCGGAGCACGCGGTCGAGGCTGGTCTTCAAAAGCTCGAGGATCTGGGTGTCAACCTCCACCGCCCCGCAGGCCTCAGTGGTTGCGGCGTGGGAGGCGGCAAGGCATTTTTCCTCTTTATTTAGCAAGTCCACTTTCTCATCTCCTTAGATGGCTATAAAGTTTCATCGGGATTAGCCCCTCAACTCCTTTTCGTATTATGTCGAGATGGCTCACTATGTCGTTGATGAAGTGCGCCAGATGGTTTTCAGGCAGACACTTTCTCATATCAGGCGGCAACAAAAGTATTTGTTTTGGATGATATGGACGATATATCTTCGGTAAAAGCCACCTATTCGACATTTTGTTCGGGATTCCTGCTTGCCGGATGCAGGAACCCCGATTTTATCCGCTTGAAATTTACGCTTTATTCGGACAGGCTCCCAGCAGCCTGCCATCAGGCCGTACAATCACTTCGGCGAGATATACCGGGTCGGCTGGCCGAAGCTCTTGTTCGCTTCGCCGTTAAAGACTCCGTCGTGTACAAGAAAGTGGTGGCGGCCAGGGATGTAGTGCTCCCCATTGTCAAGACGTTTTTTAAAATTTTAAGCTACAGTTTCCTCCCTTCTTTTGCTTAACCTTAGTGTTATTTCCGAGGCCCGGCGGCGGTCTTGACATCCACCCCGCATGTGGTACGTGTATATTACCGGCGGGGCTGCACCGGGAACATGATAAGGCTGGACAGCATCCCGTCTGGGAGCAAGTAGGGACGGTTCTTGTTATGCCAGGTAAAATATGGAATTAGGTGCAGGTTATATTATAACCTGGGAAGGGGTATTTGTAGAAGATATAGTATACAGCCGCAAAGGGCGAGAAATGAGTATATCAATTATATTTATTAGCAAGCCAAGAAGAACGAAATCGCTCCGCGATGGCCTTAGACAGTTGACCGGAAAAATTTCGTAGAAAATGAAAAAGTATGTCCTTTTTGTGGTATTGTTTAATCGCCAAACCAAACAACCCAGAAAGGAACATACTTTTTACTTTTATGATTATACCATGTAAGAAGAGACAAATACATGTTTTAGATGCATGTACTTCCAAAAGGTTTTGTCAAAATCAGGCATTATGGACTGCTTGCAAACCGAAACAAAAAAACAAAGCTTAGGCTGTGCAGAAAACTAACCTGTAGTCCTACTTACAAGCCCAAATTTGAAGGTCTAAAGACCATTGAGGTTCTTTGTATTCTTTTGGGCAGGGATGTAACGGTGTGCCCGGTATGCGGAGAAGGTAAAATGCGGGCAGCGTATTCGTTATCCTCAGGGCCTTCACCGTGATGGTCGCTGAAATTTAATACATATTTTAAAGAGCCCCTTTGGTGGGGAGGGGGAAGGTATGCTCAAATCAAGCCGGCTCCTGGTTTTTATGCCCCTCACCAATAGAAAAAAGCCCCCAGTGTGCAAAAAAACAGGAACGATCGGATGCCAAAAGCCAATATCAAAAAATTGAATCCCCATAACCGTAGCCCGGCGCAAAGTATTATCAGGGCTCAAACATGCAGTGAAAACTCAGTGTTTGAGCTCTTTTTACGCGCAAACTTCCGATTGACCCCTGAACGAACCGTCCTTGCTTGCCTCAAGGTGGTCAACCCGGATGCCCTGGAGGAGGTGCCGGCGGGGGTGACCCGGGAGAGCTGCTGGTTTCCTCTGAACACATGGTCAGGGGCTACTGGAACAAGCCCGAGGAGACCGCCAGGCATTTTGTCCAGATAGACGGCAGTCTGTGGTGCCGGGTGGGAGACCTGGTGCGCATTGACGAAAACGGGTGGCTGTATTTTGTGGACCGTTCCGCGGATATCATCAAGCACAAGGGATACCGGATGGCGGCCTCCAAGATCGAATCAGTGCTGCAGGAGCACCCGGCGGTGATAGCTTCCTGCGCCGTGGAGGTCCCCGACGACAGGGTGAGAGAAAGAATTAAGGCCTTCGTGGTGATGAAAGAGGATGTCAGGGGAGTCACTGCCTACGACCTGATCAGGTTCTGCCGGGAGAGGCTGGCGCCCTACGAGGTCCCGCAGTACATAGAGTTCCGGGATATGCTGCACAAGTCCAGGGTAGGCAAGCTGCTCAGACGGGAGCTGAGAGCAGACGAGAGAAGGAAGATGGAGGTGTCCTAGGCAGCCATTAGCTATCAGTCGTCAGCCATGGGAATTCAGAAAATAAGGGACAGTTATTGCGCCAGGAATCTGAGTGCCGGTTAAGCCGGCGTTTTTATTTTCCAAAAAAAATCGTCAATGATTGACAAGTTAGAATATTTGTGCTAAATTATATTCACACAATATGAGATATTATCTCACAATGTGAGATATATAAGTTAGAACAAATATAACAGCAAAATCAAATAACCCTTGAATTTACAGGTTGTCCTTTTTAATTATTTTGAAAAACATTGGGGTAGAAGTTTATGATAAATGTTCTTCAAAAAGCTGTAACAATTCTTAGATTGCTGGTTCCTGAAGGGAACGTCAAGGAATGGAGCGCAACTGAAGTGGCCCGCCGCGCGGGGCTGCCTGTGGGAACAGTGCACAGGATTCTCCTCGAATTAAAAAAACAGGGAATGGTAGTACAGAATGATAATACAAAAAAATTCCGGTTGGGACTGATGTTGATAGAATTGGGGTTTATAGCCAGGGAAAACCTTTCAATAGTTGAATCTGCAAAACCTTTCTTAAAAGACCTGGCGGAAAAAACCCAGGAAACGGTTCATCTTACTGTTCAAGATGATTGTGAGGGTGTATTAATAGACAAAATAGATACTGTTCACCATCTGAGGCTGGCACAGCCCATCGGTATGAGGACTCCTTTGACCCGGGGGGCATTAAAAAAGGTTATTTTAGCTTACCTGCCTTCCGATGAAATTAATAGGATAGTCAACAAGATTCAAGAAAAATACACAAGAAAAGGTGTCAACTGGGATAAAGGCAGCATAATGGAAGAAATGGAGCAAATAAGAAATAACGGCTATGCCATCAGTTACGGAGAAGTTACTCCCGGAACAGGATCAATTGCCTCTCCTGTGTTCGATTTTAAGGGACAAGTAGTGGCGTCCATCGGAATTGTTGGTCCAGAAAGCCGTTTTTCCGGGGAAGAACTGCCGCAGAAGATAGAGTGCGTCAAGAGAGCGGGAATACAGTTAACCAAAAATATAAGTGGTATATTAAAATAATTAATCAACTAATTTTTTTATTTTTATAGGTCATACCTCATACCGCATTGTCCGAATAAAGATGGTGAAAAAAGGTGTGATGAACCGGAGGGAATATGGTTAATGAAGTATGTGAAAAAAACTTCACAAACGAAAAAGTAGATGACACAAGGAGGTTAAGTATGGAACAAGTAGCTTGCAGAGAAGAAATCAAGATTCTTCAAGGAAACGAGGCCATAGTGGAGGCGGCCATTGCCGCCGGGTGCAGGTTCTTTGCCGGATATCCGATTACCCCTGCTTCCGAGATAGCGGAAACAATGGCTCAAAAACTGCCACTGGTAAATGGTGTTTTCCTTCAAATGGAAGATGAGATAGCGAGTATTTGTGCAGCGATAGGTGCTTCTTTTGGCGGCATGAAGGCATGTACAGCTTCTTCAGGGCCGGGTATCAGTCTAAAACAGGAGGGAGTTGGCTACGCCGCGGTTGTTGAAGCACCCATCGTAATCATTAACGTTATGCGCGGCGGCCCGTCAACAGGGATGCCTACGGCGCCGGGCCAGCAGGACATATACCAGGCCAAATACGGCTCCCACGGCGACTATGAGATTATTGCCCTGATGCCTTCGTCATGTCAGGAAGCATTTGATTTGACGTATAAAGCTTTTGTCCTGGCTGAAAAATACCGCGTGCCTGTTTATGTTCTTTCCGATGAAATTGTCGGACATACCCGGGAAAAAGTTAGAATTACCTGCGATTTAAAACCCGTAGAAAGAAAAAAGCCGTTGGTAAAAGAAAACTACAAGCCCTATAGGGCAGGGGCTGATGGATTGCTTGACGGAATGCCTGCATTTAACGAGGGATACAAACTTTTAATAGACGGCCAGCTTCACGACGAAGACGGCAATCGTGCGGCTCATTTACCGGAAGTATGTGCCAGGCTGACTGAGCGGCTGTGCAAAAAAATAACTGATCATGCAAAACAATTAATCGATATCGAAACGACTTTTGTTGATGACGCTGAAATACTGGTTATCAGTTTTGGCAGCCCCTCGCGGCCGGCTTTAAGGGCGGTCAAAGAGGCCAGGGAGAAAGGCATTAAAGCAGGCTACGTGAAAATCCGCACTATTTGGCCTTTCCCGGATGAGAAAATTGTCGAGTTGGCCGCACAGGTTCGTACCATAATATTGCCGGAGTTGAATATAGGGAGGATGGTTAACGAGGTAAAGCGTGCAATCGGGTCCAAGGTGGAAGTGGTTTCTCTTCCCAAACTTGGTGGACTGCTGCATACTCCCGGGGAAATTATGGCGGAAATTGAAAGGAGGGCAAATTCATGCACCCGTTAGCAGAAAAATATCTGAGAAAATTTACGCTTCCCTTTTTATGGTGCCCTGGTTGCGGTAATGGAATGATATTGAGTGCTACCGTTAGAGCAATTGAACAGTTGGATATTATCGACCGGGTTGCATTGGTTGGCGGTATAGGTTGTTCCGGCTGGATACCGGTTTATATTAATGCAGATACCCTGCATGTATTGCATGGCCGCGCAATACCTTTTGCCACCGGCCTTAAGATGAGCGACCCGAATAGAAAAGTGATTGTATTCACTGGAGATGGTGATTGTCTGGGGATTGGCGGCAATCATTTTATCCATGGTGCAAGAAGAAATATAGACATTACTGTTATCATGATTCACAACCAGATATATGGCATGACCGGCGGACAGATGGCGCCAACAACGCCATTTGATGGAAAAACCAAAACTTCGCCCTATGGCAATACGGAGACTCCCTTTGATGCATGTGAGTTGGCCAAAGCAGCAGGGGCATCCTACGTTGCCCGCTGGACAACGGCCCACCCCCGCCAACTGAGTAAATCAATAGCAGAAGCCATATCTCATGAGGGATTTGCCTTTGTAGAAGTTTTAACGCAGTGCCCTACACAAGCCGGCAGAGTTATCCATGGTGAAGCAAATCCTGCTAAAGTGCTGGAAATACTTAAAGCGAAAACAATCAATATGACAGCTGCGCAAAACAAGAATGAAGATGAGTTAAAAGGCAAGTTTTTAATCGGCAAACTGTATCAAGACAGCCAGAAGCCCGAATTTGCAAGTTGTTACTACCAAAGAAGAAACACGCTATCTGCAGCTTCTAATTAAGGATGGTGAAAAGCAGTGGTTAATATAGATGAGCAATACTGTAAAGGATGCTTTCTTTGCCTTAATTACTGTCCAAAAAAGATTATAGGCAAGTCAAACAAGATTAACAGCAAAGGTTATACAATTCCTTGCATTGTAGATCCGGAAAACTGCTCAAAGTGTAGAACATGTGAGCTGATTTGTCCGGAACTTGCTGTAACAGTTGAGGAGGGAACAAATTGAGAAAGGAAATAAAACTGGCAGGTTTTGGCGGGCAGGGTATTATTCTGATGGGAATATTGCTGACTCATGCTGCTGGTTATTTTGAAGGAAAAGAAGTTGCCCAGACGCAAAGTTATGGCCCTGAAGCCAGAGGGGGTGCCTGCCGGACTGAGGTAGTAATTTCAGATGAGCAAATAGATTATATTAAAACCTTAAATCCGGATGTTTCTGTATTCATGTCTCAACCTGCATTAGACAAGTATATAAAAGAAATAAACTCCGAAACTACGCAAGTTTTTGTTGATCAAACACTGGTATCGGAAATTCCTATAAAGATAAAACATCTATACCATATTCCCGCTACGAAATTGGCTGACGAAAACTGCGGCAACAAAATGGTGGCCAATACTGTCATGCTTGGAGCATTGGTTAAAATAACAAATCTGATATCAATAGAAGCATTAAAAGGTGCAATATCTAAACAATTACCCGCTAAAATACAGGATATAAACTTTAAAGCTCTTGAGGTTGCGCTGAATTATTGTAAACAACAAGGGTGGTAATACAAATGAAGCTGTACGAATTTGAAGGCAAGTTAATATTTGGGGAAATGAATATACCCATACCGGGAGGTATAGTTGCTGGTAATCTGGATGAAGCAAAAAATGCTGCAAATGAATTAAGATACCCTGTGGTGGTTAAAAGCCAGGTCCTTAGCGGTGGTCGGGGCAAAGCTGGCGGCATTAAGTTTGCTGAAAATGAAAATGAACTGGTTAAGGCTGCAAATGAACTGTTGTCTTTGACGCTTTCTGGTGAAAAAGTTGAAAAATTGCTAATAGAAGAAAAATTAAATATATCCCGTGAGTTTTATATGGGGATTACTTTAGATCCTCAAACCCTATCGCCTTTGTTGATGATATCTGCCAAGGGCGGAATGGATATTGAGCAGGTTGCTAAAAACTATCCAAACCAGTTATTTAAAACACACATCGATCCACTAAAACATCCAAAGTCTCACCAGTTAATGAACCTTGTGCTGAAGGTGGGATTAAGAGGTAATGAGTTAATACAGGCAACTAAGATATTACATAATTTAGTAAATAGTTATTTCAGATATAATGCAATTACTGCTGAAATTAATCCTTTGGTGATCGACGAACAGGGAAGAATTTTAGCGGCTGATTCCAAGGTTGAAATTGATGATTCGGCACTTTTAAGGTTAAAAATGGATAACAACTTTAAGAGAAAAGAGGAAATATTAGATCCCCTTGAAGCTGAGGCAAAGGCTGTAGGCGTGTCCTATGTAGGAATGGGAAAAGGCAATATCGGTCTAATAGCAGGTGGCGCGGGACTTGGCATGGCCTCGATGGATATGATATCCGCCCACGGAGGAGTGCCCGCAAATTTTTTGGATCTCGGTGGAGACGCAACCACGGAAAAGACAGCAGCCGCCCTGCGAATAGTCTTAAAAACGCCCGGAGTTAAGGGGATTTTGATTAACCTTTTCGGTGGCATCAATAACTGTGAAAGTATGGCCGGAGGAATCGTTCAAGTTATGGATGAGCTCAACCCCTCACAAGTTGTCGTGGTAAAAATGAGGGGGCATTCACAGGAAGAGGGCTGGGCCATTTTGGAGAGCAGAAATACTCTCATAGTTAAATACGGAACAACAGAAGAAGCTGTCATCTTATTGCTGGAACTTATGAAGAAAAAAGAAGGTGACTGTTAGTGGCCATATTAGTTCACAAAAATACCCAGGTAATTATTCAGGGAGCAACCGGTAAACAGGGCATGTACCATACGCAAAAAATGCTGGAATACAACGTTAGTGTTGTGGGAGGGGCCACTCCCGGCAAAGGCGGACAAAAGGTTCACGGTGTTCCTGTTTTCGATACGGTTGCAGCAGCGAAAAAAGAATGTGAAATAGATGCATCAATGATTCTGGTACCGCCTGCGGGCGTGCTTGACGCCGCATTGGAAGCCATAGAGAATAAAATTCCACTTATCGTAATCATTACGGAGTTCGTACCGCTTCACGACACTTTGATTATTAGAAGCATGGCTGAAAAGAACGGTGTACGTGTTGTCGGTCCCAACACAATCGGAGTTGTAAGTCCCGGAAAAAGCAAAGTAGGTATAATGCCGGGCTACATATATAGTGAAGGTAATGTGGGAATCATTTCCCGCAGCGGTACATTAACCCATGAAGTTTCCTCCAATTTGACGTACAGAGGAATTGGACAATCCACCTGTGTTTGCATTGGCGGAGACACCGTTAAGGGAACTGATTTCGTTGATGTGTTGAAGCTTTTCCGTGAAGATGAACAGACGGAAGTCATAGTCATGATCGGCGAAATTGGCGGTGCTGGTGAGGAATTGGCCGCTAAATATGTCAAAGAAAACGGCTACCCCAAAAAGATTGTGGCATTTATTGCAGGGCAGACCGCTCCTGCCGGAAAAAAAATGGGACATGCCGGAGCTATTGTTTCCCAGGGCCTTGGTACAGCTGAGTCAAAAATAAAAAATTTAAGTGAGGCCGGAATAATTGTTGCGCGGACTCTGGATGAGATATTACAGGTGGTTCGGCAGTAAATGGAGATGCCTTGACAGGAACCGAGTTGCCCTGTCATACAAACACTGCACGGGGGCCGTATCATTATGAAGCAAAAAAAAATGGAGGTGAGGAAAACAACAACATTTTAAATAAGTAGTAATAGACAGCAGGCCGGACGTTCAAAGAGAAGTATTGTACTCGCAGAAGGGAGTTGAAAATTGATATTTGAAAACCGGTTCGAGCGGTGGTTAGGTGGTTAATGGTGGCTAATTGTAAAGTTTTATTAAAAATGAGAATGCGAGGAGGACAACAATGCCGAGAAAATTGGTTGCGATAGTTTTATGCCTGAGCCTTGTTCTTTTTGGAGCGTTGGGCTGCACCAGTAAGGCGTCCGATAAGGGTTCGGGAGACGCTGCGTCAAAGTCAAAGGAAGGCAAAAATGTGAGAGTTAATATCGCCACCGCAACCACAGCGGGGATTTATTACGCTTTGGGCAATGCCATTGCAAAAGTGTGGAATGATCAAGTAAAGGGCCTCCATGCATCAGTTCAGTCAACGTCAGGCTCCACACAAAATATTGAGCTCCTTGCCAGGAAGGAATCTCAGGTTGCCTTTCTGCAAAACGGGGTTGCCGGTGATGCATTGAACGGCAAAAACGTATTCGAGGGAAAACCTCGAAAAGATTTTCTTGGCATGACATATCTTTACCCCAATCTCTGTTACTTTGTTGTGCGAAAGGATTCAGGGATTAATGATCTGCAGGGCCTGAGGGGCAAAAAAATAATACCCGGCCCCGTGGGCAGTGGAACGGAAATTAATACCCGGGAGATTCTTTCAATAGTAGGCATTGATTATAAAAACAACAAGGACGCAACAGCCAACTATGTTTCAAACGCGGAGGCCGCGGAAAAGTTTTCGGACAGGCAGGCTGATATGGCGTTTATAGCCGGTGGTATTCCTCACGCCTCCGTAACAGAAATGATGACCAGAGGGGAAGCAAAAATACTGGAAATCAAAGGAGAAGTAAGGGATAAGCTCATGCAAAAGTATCCTGCGTACTTCCCCATCGAGGTGCCGGCCAACTCCTATAAAGGACAGAGTGAACCTGTGCAGACGGTAGCGGTGGCCAACATATTGGTTTGCAGCAAAGACCTTGATGAAAAATTGGTCTACGACATGCTGAAAAGTCTTTATGACAACAAAGATGTGCTGGCCAATACATATAAGGAAGCTGCAAGCTTTCAAATAAAGAACGGCCTTAACGGTATGACGGTGCCGCTGCATCCCGGCGCAGTTAAATTTTTCGAGGATCACGGTGTAAAGGTTCCCGAACATTTAAAGCCTAAAACAACATAATTAGAACAAAATAATAAAGTGGCGAAGAATTTGAGGGCCAATCGGTCCTCAAATTCTTCAAAACCAACATTTAAAACCGGCAGGAGATGATATTACATTGGATATGGTAATTGAAGAAAAAAAGCAGCAAGAAATATTAAAAAAGTTTTCTGAAGAGAGCAATTACCGGGAATTTGACTTAAAATTCTGGTTTAATGTTGTAACCATTGCTGCATTAGCATTATCCATATTTCACCTGTATACTTCGGGGTTCGGTTTGCTATTGGCAATAAAACAGCGTTCAGTACACCTGGGGCTGGTTTTATTTATGGTGTACTTACTTTATCCGGGAAGCAAGAAAAGATCACCAATGGGCCGTCCATCGGTTTTTGACGTGATATTTTCAATGTTAAGCATAGTCACTTGCGGTTATCTTGTTTTAAACTTTGAAGATATTGCCATGAGGGCAGGAATGGCCAACTCCACGGACATAGTACTGGGGACAATGTTAATGCTGCTGGTGCTGGAGGCTGCAAGGAGAACACTGGGTCTAATCCTTCCCGTTTTAGCGGTGATATGCATTTTATATGCCATGTACGGGGAATGGATACCCGGCATGTTTTCTCATATTGATTATTCCTACACAAGAATTATTGAGCAAATGTATTTAAGCACTGAAGGTATATTCAGTATTGCTTTGGGTGTTTCTGCTCAATTTATATTCCTGTTTGTCCTGTTCGGCGCATTCATGTCCGAATCGGGCATGGGCAGGCTGATCAATGATGGTTCCCTCGCCATAGCCGGCAAGTCACCCGGGGGGCCGGCCAAGGTGGCGGTCATGGGCAGCAGTATTATGGGTACAATTAACGGCGCAGCGGTGGCTAACGTGGTGACTACCGGGTCGTTCACCATACCCCTGATGAAGAAAATAGGTTACAGGCCCGTATTTGCTGGGGCCGTAGAAGCTGCTGCTTCCAGCGGCGGGCAGATCATGCCTCCCATTATGGGTGCTGCAGCCTTCGTCATGGCCGAGTTGTCTGGTATCCCTTACGGTACGATCATGATTGCTGCTATCATTCCCGCCATTTTGTATTATTTAGGGGTATGGACCATGGTGGACCGCGAGGCGAGAAGACTTAAAATGCAGGGGGTGGATACTTCCGAAATTCCCCGGTTGGGCGACGTACTCAAAGCCAGGGGTCATATGCTGATACCCCTTATTATAATCGTGGTTATAATACTCAAGGGTTTTTCTCCCATGTATGCCGCCTTTTATGGCATCATAGCCACGCTGGTGTTTTCCTCTCTCCGCAAGGAAACCCGCATGAAGCCGGCCCAGTTGCTAAGAGCAATGGTTAACGGGGGGAGAACGGCGCTCAGTGTGGCTGTGGCTTGTGCCGTGGTCGGTTTTGTTATCGGCGTGGTCTCTCTTACCAGTGTGGGTGTGGTTTTTACGGATAGTGTTGTAAGTATAACTCAGGGCATGCTCCTACCTACCCTGCTGCTGATAATGGTTGCATGTATAATCCTGGGCATGGGGCTGCCCACAACTCCTGCTTTTATCATGGCAGCCACCATTGCGGTTCCCGCATTGATTGCCATGGGGGTGGACGATCTGGCCGCTAACATGTTTGTCTTCTACTATGCGACTCTTTCAACTTTGACCCCGCCTGTAGCTATCGCGGCTTATGCAGCGGCGGGATTGGCCGGTTCACCGGCATTCAGCACCGGTTGGGCTGCGCTGAGATTGGCATCGGCCGGTTTTATCATACCATTTATGTTTGTCATGGATCCTTCAATGCTGATTGTCAAAGGAACCTTTTTTGAGACCTTGCGTTCTGTGGTACCTGCCGTAGTTGGCGTTATTATGTTGGGGGCGTCAATGATAGGTTATTTCCGTAACAATTGTACTATTCTTGAAAGGATCCTGCTGTTCCTTGGCGCCATTTTCTTAATCATACCCGAGTTGTACACTGACCTGACCGGATTATTGTGCTTAATATCTGTATATTTGATGCAGGTTAAAAGGGATAAAAAGAACGCCGTTGAGAATGTTAAACAAGACGCATCCAAAGTTTTATAGACATCCAAAAGCTAAAGCAAGGAGAGATACCAGCATGAAAAAATATCGCGAATCGGACTTAAGAGAAATATGTGTAAAAGTACTGGAAGGATATGGTGTTAAAAAGGAGCATGCAGAATCGGCAACCTCGGTTATGCTATCGGCAAATTTAAGGGGAATTGACTCTCATGGTGTAGCTTATCTGCCTGTTTATGTGGAAAGAATTAAAAGAGGGGTGATTGACCCTAAGGCAGAGCCTGAAATATTGAACCAGACCGGCAATACGGCCATTGTGGACGGCAAAAACGGTCTTGGGCAGGTCAGCGGGGTTTATGCCATGGACCTGGCTATTAAAAAAGCCCTATCCAATAATGTTGGTTTGGTTGGCGTACGCAATTCCGGTCACTTTGGCATGGCTTCCTATTATATAATGGAGGCGGCGAAGCAAAATTGTATAGGCTTTGCTGTAACAAATGCCCCGTCAAGCGTGGCTCCTTTTGGGGGCATGGAGCCTTTGTTCGGTACAAACCCTATTTCCTTTGCTTTTCCAGTAAGAAACAAGCCAGATATTGTGATTGATTTTGCTACCAGCGCCGTAGCCAGAACCAAATTGCGGAACATGGCGGAAGAAAAGAAGGAAATTCCGGAAGGATGGGCTCTTAACAAGGAGGGTTACCCGGCAAAAATAGCGGATGAAGGTTATGAGGGGGTTTTATTGCCGGCCGCGGGTGTCAAAGGTTATGGGTTGGCAATAATTGTCGAGATATTATCTGCAGTCATTACTGGAGCGGCATTTACAGTTAATGTAGGCGGCCTGGTGGATGACTTTACCCGCTACCAAAATGTAGGAAACTTCCTTTGCGCAATTTCCATCGAATCTTTCTTACCCATTGAAAAATATTACAATACAATGGACCAGTTTATTACTACAATAAAGAATGTTAAGCCAATGCCGGGCGTTCAAGAAGTTCTTTATCCCGGGGAAATGGAGGTGCGCAATGAAGTCATCCGGAAATCGGGAGGTATACCGGTTCCGGACCTGGTAATAGAAAAAATACGCAAGTGCATGTCTGATCTTAATATGCAAGAAAGTATCGAAGGGGTTTAAGGTAAATGCTTCCCATGTATTTGGTAAAACAAAACTTTACTTATAGATTAATTGATAATGTAGAAGATCATATCCGTGCTGAAATGCATAGTATCCGGGAACGAATCTTTCCGGGGATGAAAATATGTCTGACATATGGATCAAGAGGATTTCCATATGGGGTGCGTGTAATTCGTACTTTAGTCGAGACTTTTAAAGCGTGGGGTGCCGATCCCTTTATTATACCGGCTATGGGCAGTCATGGCGGAGGAACTGATGAGGGCCAGATACAGGTATTAAAAAAACTGGGGGTTACAGAGGAAGCTTTAAACGTACCGATAAAATCCTGTGTGGAATCGGTTCTTATCGGCGAAACAAACGGCGGGATACCCGTGTATTGCGATAAATATGCATTGGAGGCAGACGGTGTATTCTTATTCAACCGGGTTAAGCCGCATACCGGCTTTCGTGCGCCGATAGAAAGCGGTCTGACAAAGATGATGGCTGTAGGGATGGGAAAAGTAAAAGGAGCAGAAGCGGCTCATCAGGTCGGCTTGGGGCACCATATAGTGGAAATGGCGGATGTTATAGAGAAAAAAATTAATTTGCTGGGAGGTATTGCTTCGGTAGACAATTTCAGGGGGGAAGCTTTGCTATTAAAAGGTGTTAGACCCGAAGAACGCATAGAAACTGAAAAAGCATTGCTCAAACTGGCTTGGGAGCAATTGCCCAAAATTCCTTTTGACCATCTTCATGTGCTTATAGTTGACAGGATGGGAAAAAACATTAGCGGTTCAGGGATGGACGTCAACGTAATCGGAATACACCGAAGGTTAGGTGGAAATCCAGTACAAAAATACGAAACAATTGTAGTGTTAGACTTAACCCCGGAGTCGGAAGGAAACGCCTTGGGCTTAGGGTATGCTGACCTGACCACAAAAGAACTGGTGAATAAGATTAATTTTTTTAACACGTATAAAAACGCCTTTACTACCGGTTTTTTGGGGTCGGTAAAAATACCGTGTACGATGCCTTCGGCCCGCGAAGCAATTGAAGCTGCCTGTAAAATGTACGGAGTCAGGGATTGCAGGGTAACACGGATAAAGGATACCAAACACCTTGAGTATTTATGGATTTCCGAACCGCTTTTGAAAGAAGCGGCCAATTTGGAAATAATCAAAAGAGTGGATAGTGTTTTTGATATTAGGGAATATTGTTAATGATTTGCGATCAGTAGCGTTTGCCTGAAAGTTCCCCCGCTACCAGAAATGTAAATATATATTTGATTCTGCTGCAAAAACCCTTTGTTTTTTTCTTTGCAGTACCAGTTTAGACTGCACATTGACAATTATTGGTAGGCTGAGGCTGTAATGAGTATTTTTCAGGGGTCATAAACACAGCACCCAAGCTATATACGCCAACCTCCTACCAGTTTATTGCCTATTTCATCTAAACAGGCACAATGACCCCTTTCTTATGTGGAGTCAAACCGGCCCAATCTTTTATTAATTGACGAGGCTCATATTTTAACTCCCGCCTGTTTAAATGAGCTGCGGTTATTAAAGCATGAGGGTTTAATTACCTTAATTCTTTTTGGCCAGCCTTCTTTGGCCTCCACTTTAAAGCTGCCGGCCATGATTCCTTTGGCCCAAAGAATTGGGGCCTGGGTTAATTTGGGGGGGCTATCTGAGGAGGAAACGGAAAGTTATCTGGACTGGCAGGTTAAAAAGGCCGGCGGTAAGCCGGATACTTTCCCCCTAGCGGTTAAAAAAGCTATTTACCGCCGCTCTTTGGGTGTCCCCCGGATGATTAACCGGTTAGCCTGGGAGTGTTTAAATCAAGGTTGTTTAGAGGAGGCCAGGGTTATTACTGAGGAGTTATTTTCCCTGGTATGCAAGAATTTAGGCCCTCACCTGGCCAATTGATGATGAGAACGTTTAAATATTAATGGGACGTCCTATGTCAATGTGAAAATCGCCAGAAGGGGATAGTTTAAAGATTCTGAAAACGGCAAGGGAGAATTGGCAGTTAAGAAAGAACATTTTTTAGAAAAACTTGAAGGACCCAGAAATAAAGG
>JBMOPC010000102.1:1307-4167 GCA_049323915.1 Bacillota bacterium | reverse complement strand
GGCCAGGGAGATCATTAAAAAGTTGCCCCCCTTCGTTTCCAGGGTGGGGGTCTTCGTTAATCCCACCCTGGAAGAGGTGTTGGACACCGCAGGGCATGCCGGGCTGGACACCGTCCAGCTGCACGGCGACGAAACACCGGAGTTTTGCAGCCGGATTCCCTGCCGGGTGATCAAGTCCTTTGCGCTGTCCGGGAGGCCCGATCCCGGGCAGATGTCGAGGTACAGGGTGGACGCCTGGCTGCTGGACACCCTGGTTGCCGGCTGCCTGGGGGGATCGGGCAGGCCCTTTGACTGGCGGCTTGCCTGCGGCCTTCAGGTTGGCCCGCTGATTGTGGCCGGCGGCCTGACGCCGGCAAATGTCCGGGAGGCCATCGAAACAATTCGCCCGTATGCCGTTGACGTCAGCAGCGGGGTGGAGTCCGGGGGGCGGAAGGACCCCCGGAAAATAATCGATTTTATCAGGAGGGTTAGAGGTTGATGCACAACTTGCCGGACCACAGAGGATACTTCGGCGGCTTCGGGGGCAGGTTCGTCCCTGAAACCCTCATGCCGGCCCTGGAGGAGCTGGAGTCCGCCTATAGCCGGGCCAAAAAGGACCCCGACTTTAAAAAAAGGTACCGGGGCCTGCTCAAAGAATACGTGGGCAGGCCGTCACTGCTCTATCTGGCCGGGCGGCTCAGCGATTATTGCGGAGGGGCGCGGATTTACCTGAAAAGAGAGGACCTGAACCATACCGGGGCGCACAAAATAAACAACACCATCGGCCAGATACTGCTGGCCTCCACCATGAATAAAAAAAGGGTCATCGCCGAGACCGGGGCCGGCCAGCACGGGGTGGCCACCGCCACCGTGGCCGCCCTCTTCGGCCTGGAATGCGCCATTTACATGGGGGAGGAGGATATGGCCCGGCAGTCCCTGAATGTTTTCCGGATGAGACAGCTGGGGGCCGAGGTGATTCCGGTCTCCTCGGGCAGCCGCACCCTCAAGGACGCCATGAACGAAGCCATGAGGGACTGGGTCACCAATGTGGAAAACACTTACTACCTGGTGGGATCGGTGGCCGGCCCCCATCCCTACCCGGTGATGGTCAGGGACTTCCAGAAGGTGATCGGAGAGGAAACCAGGGAACAGATCCTGGAGTGCGAGGGCAGGCTGCCGGACTGCATTGTGGCCTGCGTGGGGGGAGGGAGCAACGCCATGGGCATATTCCAGCCCTTTCTGGAGGACCAAACCGCCCTGGTGGGCGTCGAGGCGGCGGGCCACGGCCTGGAAACCGGAAAGCACGCGGCCGCTTTAAGCGCCGGCAGCCCCGGAGTGCTGCACGGATCACTGAGCTACGTGCTGCAGGACGGCGAAGGACAAATTCAACTGGCCCATTCCATCTCGGCGGGCCTCGACTACCCCGGTGTGGGACCGGAGCACAGCTACCTGAAGGAGTCCGGCCGGGTAAGCTACACCCAGGCGACCGACCGGGAGGCTTTGGAGGCCTTCAGAATACTGTGCCGGACCGAGGGCATTATCCCGGCCCTGGAAAGCAGCCACGCCCTGGCCGGGGCCATCAGGCTGGCCCCGGGGATGGGCCGCGACGGTTTGCTGGTGGTCAATCTTTCCGGCCGGGGAGACAAGGACCTGGAGACCGTGGCCGGAGCACAGGGGGTGAACTTGTGATTACCGGGAAGAAAAGAATCAACGATACCTTCGCCAGCCTCCGGGAAAGAGGTGAAAAAGGACTGATCACCTACGTCACGGCCGGCTACCCGGACGCCGGCCAGACCCTGGAGATAGCCAGGGTACTGGCCGACAGCGGCTCCGACCTGATCGAGATCGGAATACCCTTTTCCGATCCCATGGCCGACGGGCCGGTAATCCAGCAGGCCTCCCACCGGGCCTTGGCGGGGGGCATAAAGCAGGCGGACATCTTCAATCTTGTGGAAAGATTAAGGAAACACACCGATCTGCCGGTCCTCCTGATGACCTATTACAACCCGGTGCTGCGGGCAGGGCTGGGAGGTTTTACCGGCCGCGCCCGGGATGCCGGGGTGGACGGACTGATCGTGCCCGACCTGCCGGTGGAGGAAGACGATGAACTGCGCTTTGAAGCCACAGTGGCCGGACTGTCGCTGATCCCCCTGGCCGCGCCCACCTCCTCCGGCCCAAGGCTGAAAAAAATAGCCGCCAAGGCCGACGGCTTTATCTACTGTGTTTCGGTTACCGGGGTCACCGGATCCAGGAAAGCCATAGACACCGACCTTGGTTCCTTTGCCCGCAGGGTGAGGGACACCACCGGCCACCCCCTGGCGGTTGGTTTCGGGGTATCGGGTCCGGAGGCGGCCTCCCGGGTGGCCGCCGGCTTTGACGCCGTGGTGGTGGGCAGCGCCGTGGTCAGGGCCATTGAGGGCGACGGCGGGCTGCCTGGGGTGTTGCAAAGGGTGGGCAGCCTCACCAGGGCCATAAAGGACGCGCTTATGCAGGGAGGTGCGGCCCGGTGAACAATTTGCTGGCGAGCCGCAGTAATAAAAGTGAGGATACCGTGGTGGACACCGGCGCATGCCGGGTCGGCGGCGGCGGCCTGACCATCATAGCCGGGCCCTGCGCCGTGGAGAGCATGGACCAGATGATTTATCTGGCCGCCCTGCTTAAAAAAGCGGGGGTTTCCATCCTCCGGGGCGGGGCCTATAAGCCCAGGACATCACCCTATTCATTCCAGGGATTGGGCGAGGAGGGACTGAGGATACTGGCCGCCGCCCGGGAAGAAACCGGCCTGCCCTTTGTCACCGAGGTCACCGACGTCAGGTTTGTGGAAAAGGTGGGGGAATACGCCGACATACTTCAGATCGGCAGCCGCAACATGCAAAATTTT
>JBMOPC010000102.1:0-1207 GCA_049323915.1 Bacillota bacterium | reverse complement strand
GGGCGTTATTCCGGAAGCCAGGAGACCTGCCTGGAAGTGTCTTGCGCATCCTCGCGGATAGGGATGTGTGAAAGTTATATGGATGATGGAAAAGTCCATGCCCAAGCCGGCATGGGCTTTTTTTCATGTAACCCGCCAACAATACATGGCCGAAGGAGGAGGTTTTCATGACCCAATTAAGCAGTGCCCTTGAGGGTAATATCACGCCGGAGATGGAGCAGGTGGCTGAAAGGGAGGGGGTAACGCCGGAATTTATAAGGCAGGGGGTTGCCGACGGCACGATAGTAATTCCCCGCAATATAAAACGCGGCCATTTAGTGCCGGTGGGGATTGGAACAGGTCTGAGAACCAAGGTGAGCGCCAGTGTGGGCCTGCATGGAGACGGCGCGGACATTGGCCATGAGATTAAAAAAATCAAGGCGGCCGCTGCAGCGGGCACGGATTCCATTATGGATCTGAGCGTCAGCGGGGATATCGACGCCATGCGCCGGGAAGCTCTCGCCGCCGCCGCCACCCCGGTGGGAACCCTTCCACTGTACCAGGCTATTGCCGAAGCGGCTGACAAACACGGCTCCCCGGTAAAGATGACGGTGGAGGAATTGTTTAATGTTATTGAGCGCCAGGCGGCCGACGGCGCAGACTTCCTGGCCCTGCACAGCGGCATGGTCATGGATATTGTGCAGCGGGCCAAACAGGAAGGCAGGCTGGATCCCCTGGTAAGCTACGGCGGGTCCCACCTGATCGGGTGGATGATCCATAACCGGAGGGAAAACCCGCTGTATGAGCAGTTTGACCGGGTGCTGGAAATAGCCTTTAAGTACGATGTAACAATCAGTCTGGCTGACGGTATGAGACCGGGGTGCCTGGCCGACTCCCTGGACGGCGCCCAGGTGGAAGAAATGGTTGTTCTGGGGGAACTGGCAGGGAGGGCCAGGAAGGCCGGGGTTCAAATAATGGTCAAGGGGCCGGGCCACGTGCCCTTAAATCAGATCGAGGCAACCGTCACGCTGCAGAAGAGCCTTTGCAAAGGCGCTCCATACTTTGTCTTCGGCCCCGTGGTGACCGACATAGCCGCCGGCTACGATCATATCGGCGCCGCCATCGGAGGCGCCATAGCGGCCTGGGCGGGGGCGGATTTTCTCTGTTACGTAACCGCCGCCGAGCACATTGGCCTGCCTGATGTCGATCAGGTGCGTGAAGGAGTGAT
>JBMOPC010000101.1:0-52013 GCA_049323915.1 Bacillota bacterium | reverse complement strand
GCAGTTTGGCAAAAAGGCTTTTATCAAAGCCCACCAGACATCACCCCCAAGTAATAATATACCAGCAATATTGATTGCAGTCAATAGTTTAAATAATTTTTATTATAGTATTGACTGAACTAAATGTCGGTGGTATATTAATTCCATCACCATTGTTTGAGCTAAACACTTATTGGGTGGTGTTGACTGGTGTTAATAAGAAAGGATAGATTAAGGGATCTCATGAAGGAACACGGAAACAACAGTTATCACTATTTTGCAAGAATACTGGGCGTGGAGGTGGCCCAGTTGCACCGGATTCTAAATCACAACAGTGAAGCAGGGGCAAAGTTTCTCGGCTGTCTGATGCGCTTCTGTAAAAAAGAGGGGTTAAATTTTGAGGAGTATGTAACCATCCCCGACGAGTTGGCCGCTTCCAATAGCAAGATGTAGATTTTAATTGATTGATAATCAGATGAGGTCATAAAGGAACGAGGAATATAGATTTACCCGGGGGGTGTCTGCCTTGACTGAAGGTGAGCAGTCCCTATGGTTCCCCTTTTGTACAAATGAAATAGAGCAAAATGGCCAGGACGCGGGAAATAAATATGGTAATAAATGTAATAACAAGAGACTTAAAAACGGGGAACTGATTTTGGCCGTTGCCAGGCACATAATCAGGGATCATTCTTCTTCGGCAAAAAGTATGGCTTGCGAGCTTTTGGTCACGGCCCGTTCGGTAAATGAAGCTTTAAGGAAGATCAGGGATAAGATCGCCTCTGACCTTTTCATACCCGGTCTCAGTGATCTTGAGATGGATAATCTTTGTGATGCGCTGATAAACCGGGAAAGGTTCAAAAAACAGATAAAGGACGAAACAAAAGAAAAGGAGATTAAGAACGGATTAATTGACATAATGAGGGAGCATGTAATCAGGCGCATGTTTAAGGAAGGTAACAGGGTTGCTGACATTGCCAGAGTGGTAGGAATTAGTAGAAGGGCCGTCAGACAGGTGATAGCAGAAGCAGAACACGGAATACCAGACCTGATCAGGGAAATGTTCGGGGCTGGCAGAAATATCTCACAGATCGCGGAATTGATTGGATTGCCAAAAAAGGAGATAAAAAAGATTCTCGGAGAGCTGGGGTATAATCTTAAAATCAGGAAATACTTTCCAGTACGAGAGGTGGAAAAGCGAACTATAAGCACAATCAAGCCGTGCAAACCAAGGAATAGCCGAACGGTTGTAAGGCGGGCCAAGACAGTGAGCAGGGAAGGTCTTGCTGACTGGAATAAAATGCATTATGACAGTTCCCGTCACTTAAGATTACCTTATGGGTGTGTCCCACCAGCAGACCTTCCCAGGAAGTTTCCCTCTCAAAGGGCCATGATGGCTTCTCCTGCAGAACCCCGGTTGTCTTTCTATCCGGCGCCGCCACCATCAAGGGCGGCCTGCTCAAGGCGGGGCAGGAAAAGGATAGAGTACATGAGGTTTTTTTAAATTTAAACCCAATCTCAGATAAACATTGTAGAAGAAAATATTAGTGTGAGGCAGTGCTGGGGGTTCACTCCCGGCTTTTTATTTCATAGAACAATTTTTCTGGGGGGGTTTCCTATGAGGAATTATGGCAGTGCTTGCAACAGTAACTACAAGGAGGAACAGGATAGTATCGTGGACAGGTTGCTTTCAATAAAGGAGGCCGTAAGAATTTTGGGTCTCGGACGTGCAACGCTTTATGAAATGTGCCGTACCCGTCAAATCGGGCAGGTTCGGGTAGGCCGCCGTGTGTTGATTCCGGAAAGTGCGGTTAAGGAATTTGTAAGTTCTCGAATAGTACCGGTCAGGAAGTGATTATGCTTATGCTATTTCAATAAAAATCTTTTTCCCCCTTTTTGTAGGATTTCAGCCTTCTAAAATCGAAAATATTACCCGTTCCCTACTGGGCGACGGGTCCGAGGAGGGAAAAATGATGCGCGGAAGAGTGTGTAAGTACGAAGGTAAAAGGGGGGACAATTATTACATCGTTTATGACCTGCCCCGTGACCCTGTGACGGGAGAACGCCGACAAAAAAAGGTAAGTGGTTTTAGGACCAAGAGGGAGGCTGAAGCGGAGCTAGCCAGGTTAGTTAATCAGTCAGTTGCAGGAGATTATATTGAGCCCCAAACATTAACCATTGGAGAATATCTTGACAGCTGGCTGGAGTCGTATGGCCGGACAAACCTCGCTCCGTCGACTTATGAAAGTTATCAGAATATCATCAACAATCACTTGCGGGTTAAGATCGGCAATATCCCTCTCCAAAAACTCCAGCCGGTTCACTTACAGGTCTATTATTCAAAAGCTCTGGCCGGAGGGCGGGCGGACAATAAAAAATCTTTAGGGACGTCGCTTTCCCCGACAACGGTTCTTTTTCACCACCGGGTTATAAGGGAAGCCCTTCATCACGCGGTAAGACTGGGGCTAGTGGACCGGAACGTGGCTGATGCGGCGATACCCCCAAGAAAGGCCCACAATGAAATGCAGGTGCTGCCGGAGGAAGAAATTCAAAAATTTCTCGGCCTGTTTAAAGGCAGTTACCTGTATATGCCTGTTTATCTGGCTCTAATGACAGGCATGAGGGCTGGAGAAATATTGGCCCTTACCTGGCAGAATGTTGACTTGAAGAATGGGATTATAAACGTAAAGCAGTCATTAAGGCAGCGTAAGGTAGGACGCCCGGAATTCCAGAGACCTAAAACAAAAGGAAGCAGGCGGGCTGTGGAGATATCTCCGATGGTGATCAAGGTGCTTAAAGAGCACAAAGTGATGCAGGCCAAGGAGAAATTGGCCTCTACAGGTTATAAAAGCTTTAACCTGATTTGTGCCAAACCGGATGGGGGGCCTATAAATCCTGGTTCCATGTCTGGAAGGTTTTACAAAACCACAAGGAGAGCCGGAATCAGCCTCCGCTTTCACGATCTAAGGCACTGTCACGCAACCTATTTGCTGAAGGCCGGGGTAAATCCCAAAATTGTTTCAGAGCGGCTGGGGCATTCATCAGTCAGACAAACCCTGGATATATACAGCCATGTAATCCCGGGAATGCAGCGCGAGGCCGCGTTGGGACTTGAAGAAAGATTATTTGGCGCAGAAAAAAAATTGTTAGCCTTTGATTAAGGTATGTTCACACTTGTTCACTGGAGTACAGGTAGTATGTGACGAAATTGTGACGAAATTTTTTTCAAAGAAAAAAGGCAAGCATTTCCAGCCTCGAAACGCTTGCCACTACTGGGTTTTTTGGAGGCGACACCCGGATTTGAACCGGGGAGTGGAGGATTTGCAGTCCTCTGCCTTACCACTTGGCTATGTCGCCGCATAAGATAAAAATGGAGCGGAAGACGAGATTCGAACTCGCGACCCTCGCCTTGGCAAGGCGATGCTCTACCACTGAGCTACTTCCGCACGCTTTATCGGTTATATTAATTTGGGTTGGTGCCACGGGCCGGAATCGAACCAGCGACACGCGGATTTTCAGTCCGCTGCTCTACCAACTGAGCTACCGTGGCGAAGATGGCGGAGCTGACGGGACTTGAACCCGCGATCTCCGGCTTGACAGGCCGGCATGTTAACCACTACACCACAGCTCCTTGGTCTAACAGTGGCCGGCGTTGCTGCGCCGTTCGCTGACAATGATAAGTATACAAAAACTTATCCAAGAAGTCAAATGGTATTTTTATGTTTTGGCCCGTAAATTTTTTCGTGATCATTCGGTTGTCCGCCGGGAAAACAGCGTTGTACGATACATGCCGGGGAGGGGGTGGGTGTGCAAAATACTTTGGACTAATTCCATAAATTAAGAAGGAATTAGTTAGTCCGACAAAGTATTATTTTTGGAAATACAGTAGTAATTTGGGGGATTAATAATGACCGACATTAAACAAAAGCTGCGTGTGCCGGTTGAAAAGTTGCGCCGTTACTGCAGGCCCGACGAACTGTGCTGCGAGACAACGGAAGAGGTGCATCCGCTAAAGGATTTCATCGGCCAGGAAAGAGCGGTCAGGGCAATGCAGTTCGGAGTCAATATGCGCGCTCCCGGGTACAATGTTTACGTTGCCGGGCCCACCGGAACCGGCAAGAGCACCTATATTAACGATGTATTGAAGCAGGTGGCCGGGCAGGGCAGGACCCCCAGCGACTGGGTTTACCTGTATGATTTTGCCAATCCCGACCGGCCCAGAGCGGTATCCCTTCCTGCAACCTCGGGCAAAAGCTTTCAAAAGGATATGGAAGATCTGATAAAAGATTTAAGGGCGGCAATTCCAAAGGCCTTCGAGGGGGAGGCTTACGAGAATAAAAAGGCTGCCATAGTGCAGGAACTGGAAGTTGAAATTGAAAAGGCCATCAACGGGGTAAGGCGGGAAGCGGCGGAGGCAGGATTTATATTAAAACAGGGGTCCAACGGCTTCTATTTTGCCCCCACCAGGGACGGCAAAAAAATGTCCATCGACGAGTACGAGGCCCTGCCGAGGGAAACCCAGGAGGAGCTAGAAAAGCAGGGAAGGGTAATGCAGCAGAGGCTTGAGGAGGTGCTTTCGGCAACTCGTCAGCTGGAAAGGGAGACCAAGCAGAAAATAGCCGACCTTGACAAGCAGATAGTGCTTGTGGCGGCAGGCCCCCTGGTGGCAAAAATACAGGACAGGTACGGCAAAATTGAGGGAGTTGGGGGGTATCTGCAGGGTATACTGGATGACATAGCCAAGAACCTGGAGTTGCTGAAACCCGGCGCCGGTGGCGAAAGTGTGGGGCTTGGCTGCGAGGGCCAAAACCTGTTCGACCGGTACAGGGTGAACCTCTTCGTAAACAACGGGGATACCAAGGGATCCCCCGTGGTATTTGAAAACAGTCCCAACTATTATAACCTCTTCGGCAAGATTGAGTACAACACCCAGATGGGCACCCTGAGCACCGGCCACACCATGATCAAGGCAGGGGCCGTTCACCGCGCCAATGGCGGGTACCTTGTTCTTCAGGCCAGGGATGTTCTAAGCGAATCTGCAGTCTGGGACACGCTCAAAAGGGCTCTTAAAAACAGGGAGTGCCTGGTGGAGAACATAGGAGAGCAGTACCGCATGGTGCCCACGGTATCGTTAAGGCCCGAGCCGATTCCTCTAAGCGTCAAGGTTATTCTGGTGGGCAGCTACCAGATATACAACCTCCTGCGGGCTATGGACGAGGATTTTCAGAAGTTTTTCAAGGTAAAGGTGGATTTTGATACCGAAATGCCCCGCACCGGGGAAAATCTGGCCCATTACGCGGCCTTCGTGGGGGCGGTGTGCGCCAGGGAAAAACTGAGGCACTTTGACAGAACCGGCCTGGCCGAGCTGATCGAGTATGGCTCCCGCCTGGCCGGCAACCAAAACAAGCTGTCCACCAGGTTTAACGAGGTTATCGAGGTGGTTTACGAGGCCGCTGCCTGGGCCGAGGTTGAAAACTCGCCCAGGGTGATGTCGTCCCACGTTATGAAGGCAGTAGATGAAAAGATATACCGCTGCAACAGGGTAGAGGAAAAAATGCAGGAGATGATGCTGAAGGATGTTTTAATGGTGGCTACCGAGGGCAGGGCTGTAGGGAAGATAAACGGGCTTTCGGTACTGGACTTCGGGGACTACTCCTTCGGCCGCCCCTCACGCATTACCGCCAGCACCTTCATGGGACAGGAGGGCGTAGTCAACATTGAGCGGGAGTCGCACATGAGCGGAAGCAGCCACACCAAGGGGGTTCTTACGCTGGTGGGATACCTTGGGGAGAAATTCGCCCAGAGCAAGCCGCTGCGCATGTCCGCCAGGATCACCTTCGAGCAGCTTTACGACGGGGTTGACGGCGACAGCGCGTCCAGCACCGAGCTGTACTGCCTGCTTTCCAGCCTGTCAGACCTTCCCATTGACCAGGGGATTGCGGTAACCGGGTCGGTCAACCAAAAGGGGGAAATACAGCCCGTAGGCGGAGTTACCGAAAAGGTGGAAGGCTTTTTCAATCTATGCAGGGACAGGGGTTTGAACGGAAAGCAGGGAGTAATAATACCGGCCAGAAATATTGACAACCTTATGCTGAACCACCAGGTGGTTCAGGCGGTAGCCGAGGGAAAATTTCATATATATGCCGTTTCCACCGTTGAGGAAGGCATTGAGCTTCTCACCGGGGTAAAGGCCGGGGAGCCCGGTGAGGACGGAAGCTATCCGGCCGGGACGGTATTTTATTTAGTTGACCGGAAACTTTCCCTGTTTGCCAGGGGTATAAAGGATTTCGGGGGTGCTTCCGGTGACGGTGCGGGCGGCCGGTGCGGGGGGCACTGTTAAGCTGTTGCATTAGCAGCATAATTGGCCTTTAAAAAAAGCGGGGTACAGATACCCCGAATATCAAGGAGGAAATTCAATTCAGTGAGCGACTTGATACCATAATATTCCTAGATCAGGATAATTCTACAATAAAATTCTGTTTATCATCTTTTTTCCATCTTTTCAGTTACAAGCCGTTGCAATTCACCGGGCTGCGCTTTTTTAGCCGCAGGCCCCCGGGGATAGTATCAAATGCCGTGTATGGGCTTAAAATATAACATGGTGGAAGAATTTGCAGACTGACGGGGTGATTGTCTTGGTTGACCGGCAGATCCTCAAAGAGGTTCTGGATATTGCCTTGAAAAACGGCGGGGATTTTGCGGATATATACATCGAACACAAAAGAGTTACAGGCATTGGCTGTGAGGGCGGCAAAATAGAGAGGGTGCACTCCGGCCTGGACGTGGGCGCCGGGATCAGGGTAATAGCCGGTGATTCAACAGCCTATGCCTACACCAATGACCTTAGCCGGGAGGGCATGGCCGGGGCAGCCGAGATAGTAAGCCACGCGGCCAGCGGCGATAAAAAAGAATACAACATAGACCTTCGCAAGGTAAAACCTCTGGTGGAATTCAATTTCGGGGTCCGTCCGGACGATGTAAAGACCGAAGAAAAAGTAAGCGCCGTGGAGCTGACGGACCGGGCAGCCAGGACCGTGGACCCGGAACACATAAAACAGGTTATTGTAGGCTACGGGGACGTTATCCAGAATGTGACCATAGCCAACAGCGAGGGTGACTATGTGGAGGATGAGAGGGTAAGGACAAGGCTTATGGTCCAGGTTGTGGCCTCCCGTGACGGGACCATTCAGACCGGTTATGAGGCCGTGGGCAGCATGGCCGGGTTTGACCTGCTAAACCGCAACAACCCTCAGGAAATG
Source organism: Bacillota bacterium (assembly GCA_049323915.1). Lineage (GTDB taxonomy): Bacteria > Bacillota > Desulfotomaculia > Desulfotomaculales > Desulfocucumaceae > BRHc4a. The sequence goes on along the minus strand of JBMOPC010000101.1, from coordinate 44,778 downwards.
GCCAGGGCCGCTGCCGCCAGGGCGGTGGAAATGCTTCAGGCCCGGCCGGCCCCCTCCGGGAAAATGCCGGTGGTTATGGCGGGTGAGGCCGGCGGGACAATGGTACACGAGGCCTGCGGGCACGGGCTGGAGGCCGACCTGGTGCAAAAGGGGCTGTCTGTATATGCCGGCAGGAAAGGGCAGTCCGTGGCAGCGGAATCAGTCACCGTGGTAGACGACGCCACCCTGATGGACAGGTACGGATCATACAGTTTTGACGACGAGGGAGTGCCGGCCAGAAAAGTGACACTGATAGAAAACGGCGTTCTCAATGATTTTCTGTATGACCGGCTCACAGCTTTAAAAGACGGGGTAGAGTCAAACGGGCACGGCAGGCGGGAGTCATACCAGCACAAGCCGGTGCCCAGAATGGGCAACACTTACATTGCCTCCGGAAAGGAGGACCCTGACCGGCTTATCAGGGAGGCCGGCCACGGGGTCCTGGTTGCCAAAATGGGGGGCGGGCAGGTGAACACAACCACCGGCGACTTCGTGTTTGACGTGGCCGAGGGTTATCTCATCAAGGACGGCAGCAGGGGGCCGATGATAAGGGGGGCCACACTTACCGGAAACGGCCCGGAGGTGCTCAAGAATATAAAGATGGTGGGCAGGGACCTCGGTTTTACCATCGGCACCTGCGGAAAGGACGGGCAGGGGGTCCCGGTGAGCGACGCTCAGCCTAGCATGTGGATAGATAACATAATAGTTGGGGGAACGGCACATGTTCAGGGAAACGGAAAGATTAGAAGGCTGTAACCCTGATCGATTCTCAAAAGCGGTTGGAAGTCCAAAAAAATTATGTGTTATTGGGAGCCAGTTCCTCAACATTGATTATTCCTTGTTTTAATAGTATTGAGTCACTGTTAAGTTTTGGTTTTGCAGGTAAGGGCATATTGGCCGGATTGACAGTAAAAGATGCTGAGCGGGTAATAAGCGGGGGCGAAATTCACCGGCTTAAAGAATAATGCCTGTGTAGCGGCAAAAGATCCTGTTAGTAGAGATAATTGGCCATTGGCAGTAAATAAATTGTCAGTTTATTAATTACTTAATAAAATAGAATTACAAAGCAGGGTATAATTTTAAAAGGGGGGCGCACCAAATGGCACCGGCTGTGGCACAAGCGGCGGGAAATATCACTACCATCCTGGAAAAATACACCGAGCAGATGGATTTGCTGGATATCATAGATATCGTTGACAATCTGCGCCGGTTGGTGGAGATGACGGAATGGTAGGCGAAAATATTGACAAAACTGAACGAGACCGCCTGAATAGAAACTGAGCGGGCACCGGTTGGTGGAGACTGGTGTCCGCTCAGTTTTTCTCAGGTGTTAATCTCCACAATATCCCTGTCCCGGAGGGCATAGTCCCTGGGCACGGACTGCCCGTCAAACTTGGCTGATCCCCAAACTCTGGCGAATTTCAGCTTTTTGGCTATGTCCTTATGTATCTTCTCGGCCAGGTCCAATACTGTGCTGCCCTTTTTCAGCACAAAGGGGGCTGTCATATCGGGATCTCTTCCCGGAGTTTTACTGTATATACGGATAACGTCAAGGGTTTCAAACAACACCGTTTTCAGCAGTTCTATATTTTCCCCGGAAATGGCCGAGGTGGTAAAGAGACTGAAATTTTCAGGTATCAGCTCCTTTATTATTTCAAGGTTTTCTTCTTTTTCGGGCCGGTCGGCCTTGTTCCCCAGCAAAATGACCCTGCGGGAAGGGACACCCCGCACTCCGGGAATTTCCCCGTCTCTTATGACCCTCTTTCTCTTTAAAAATTCCAGGCTTTCGCTAACCTGCTCCAGGCACTGATCCGAGGACAGATCGAACACCACCAGTATGATATCCGCGTTGATAAGGGCCCCGGATATTCCCGGGGGCGACATTTCGGCCGTGATGGGAGGCAGTTCCACCATCTGGATGTAGATATCCTCAAAGGGCATCATCCCTGATACCGGAAGGGTGGTGGTGAAGGGGTAATCGGCAACCTTGGTGTTTGCCCTGGTAAGGGCGTTTAACAGAGATGACTTTCCCGTGTTCGGGTAGCCGAACACCATTACCTGTCCCGCTCCCTGCCTCTCTATATTGAATGGGTCAAACCTTTTTGCCGTTGACTTCCTGGCGCCCTCTTCCCTCAGTTTGGAAAGCCTTTTTTTAAGGTCGGCCTGCAGTTTTTCGGTACCCTTGTGCTTGGGTATAACGGCCAGCATTTCCTCCAGTGCGGCTATTTTTTCCTCAATGGTGGCGGCTTTCTTATAGTTCTCTTCAGCTATGTGATATTGAGGAGTCAGGTTGGCGGGCATATCCTTTTCACCCCGCAGGAATTTGTAGGTTTTGTTATTATGGATTATAACATTAAAACCAAGCTTACATAAATAATTAATAGGCGCCCGAACTGGCGGGCGCCATCCTTAAAATGTTTACAGGTATTTTTCGCGCAGCTCTTTCTTGTTGAATTTGCCGACGCTTGTTTTTGGGATTTCATCAATAAATATTACCCTGTCCGGGAGCATCCATTTTGCCATCTTGCTTTCAAGAAAAGCAATTATCTCTTCTTCTTTCAGGCTCCCTTTAAAGTCCGGCTTTGGCACGACGCAGGCCATGGGGCGCTCGTTCCATTTTTCGTGGGGCATGGCGATAACCGCCGCCTCGGCCACAGCCGGGTGCGCCATTATGGTGTTTTCCATGTCCACCGAGGAAATCCACTCGCCCCCGCTCTTTATAAGGTCCTTGGTGCGGTCGCAAATGGCAATGTATCCTTCCTCATCTATGGTGACGATGTCATTGGTGTGCAGCCACCCGCCCTTCATGCACTCGGCGGTTTTTTCCGGGTCGTTGTAGTATTTTCCTGCTATCCAGGGCCCTCTCACCAATAGCTCGCCCATTGTTTTGCCGTCGTGGGGGAGGTCCTCTCCGTTTTCCCCCACCACCCTGATTTCCAGGCCGGGGGCCACAATGCCCTGCTTTATACGCACTTCGTACTGTTTTTCCGCAGGCCACTGGTCCATGTGCCACTTTGTCCTGGAAAGGGTAACCAGAGGTGTGGTTTCGGTCATTCCGTACGCATGGACAATGGGGATGCCCAGTTTTTCATCATAGGCCTTCATCAGGGCCAGGGGTATTGCCGACCCGCCGCAGATAAACGCCTTGACGCTGCTGAAATCAAATCTTTCCCTCTCCATTGCCTGCAATATGCCCATCCATATGGTAGGAACTCCTGCCGTAACAGTAACCCGCTCGTCCTGTATCAGTTGGCAGAGTATCCGGGGATCGGGGCGGGCTCCCGGAAACACCTGTTTCGCCCCGGTCCAGGTGGCCGTGAAGGGCATGCCCCAGGCGTTGGCGTGAAACATGGGAACCACAGCCATTACTGTGTCCCTGTTGCCTATTCCCATCATGTCGGCGGTGAGGCAGGCCATCGAGTGCAGGAAAATGGCCCGGTGTGTGTAGACCACACCTTTGGGGTCTCCGGTGGTTGCCGTGGTGTAACACATGGCGGCGGCTGACCATTCATCCAGGTCCGAAGGGAATTTATAATCTGACGGCGCCTTTGCAATAAGTTCCTCGTAGGAGTAAACAGGGCTTAAAGAGGTCCGGGGAAGTTCAGTGGAGTCGCTCATTACCACAAAATGCCTGACGGTGCTTATTCTGTCCTTTACCGCCTCCAGAAGCGGCAGCAGGTCCTGGTCAACGAATATCACACTGTCCCCGGCGTGGTTTATTATGTATACCAGCTGTTCCTGGAAAAGTCTCAGATTCAGGGTGTGCAGCACCGCTCCCGTGCATGGAATGGCGAAATACAGCTCCAGGTGGCGGTGTGTGTTCCAGGCAAGGGTGGCAACCCTGTCCCCCTTTTTTATGCCCAGTTCCTCCAGTACATTGGCCAGCCTGCACACCCGCTGGTAAAACTGATCATAGTTGTATCTGAACATACCGGAATAGTCCCTGCATACTATTTCACGTTTTGAGTAGAGCATTTTGGCCCGCTCAAGGATGTTAGTAATTGTCAGAGGATAATTCATCATACTTTACTTCCCCCTTTAACTGATTAATTGCCCGGTTACGTTATTATGAGTTATTCAAAGGAACTATTATCAACTCCCCTCTGTTGGTTTGAATCATTGTTGTGCAGACAATTTTATGCTGGATGGTTGTTAATATTATAAAAATTCAAACATTTAAAATCAAAAAAAAGCTTAGACATGAAGGGCGTTTTTTTAAGCTTTTTATATGCAGGAACTCGATTGTTTGTCATCGAATATACATAAAATCGGGTTATATGTCGAAGGGCCTTCGCTCGAGGTGAACGATGTTTGAATTTGTTCTAGTGGTCGTGCTGGCCAATGCAATAATGCTGGCCTGCCTGTATTTTCTCCGCCATGTGATAGCCATAAGGGCGCCGGTACTTTTTATCGCGGTGGGTATTTCTACTTTTTACTGCATACTGTACCCGTTTGTGGTGGCCCGCGTACCATACCCAAAGATACTGTTTCTTTATTTAATTTTGATCATGATTGGGGCTGCTTTGTTGTACCTCGTGGAGACCAGATACTTCTCGCATTACGGCGGGGAGGAGGGCCCGGCCGGAATGACCGCCTCCGAAGCACTGGCGGTGATGGGCTCCAAGAGCCCGCCGCTGACTGCCATTAAGGAATTCAATGACAGGGCGGCAGCCGGTGATTTTACCGGGATCATTCAGGTTGCTGAGGATAGTGTGGAGCATATTCAGGCCGGCAGTAAACCGGAGGAAATTGAGGAGGACGGACAGGAAGCCGCCGAAGAAGAGATTCAGTTGGAGGCCGGTGAGAGCGGGGATCCTGAGACTGAGACGGCGCCTTGCGCAGTTTATGAGCAGGCCTGTGAGGCGTTGCCGCAGGATGAAGCGGAGTGTGACACTCCCCCGGAGGCAGCGGAGGTTGAAGCTGTTCCTTCAGTGGAATCGGACAGCTTAAGTCAGGCGGCTCTTGAAGCGGCCCCCGCCATAGAGGAGAATAGCGAAAGGGCAGAAGAATGCCCGGCGCTGAAGGACGGGGGAGAAATAGGCCCTCTGGTGGCCCGGGCCTTTGACAGGCTTGCTTCCGGAGATAGTGCAGGCTCGGTTAATGATTTCTTCAAAGCCCTGAGGCTGGATCCCCCGCCAAAGCTTGCAGCCATGCTATGCGTTGAAATCGGGTCGGTATACCTGGCGGAGGGTCAAAAAAGACAGGCCCTGGCGGTGTTGGAAATGCTGGATGCCGTATGGGGTCAAGCCCTCAGCGCCGAAGATCTGTCAGAAATCAAAGCAAAAATTAATAAACTAAGGGGAGAAGTGTAATGAAGAAAACTCAACAGATCCTGGGACTGCCGGTTATTGAGATTTCAACGGGAAATCAGCTGGGAAATGTGTCGGCAGTAGTGATAAACCCCGATCAGGGAAAGGTTGAGTGCCTGCTTCTGGACAGGGAGAAATGGTATGGGGAAATGCGCTCCCTGCCGTACGGGGCGGTCCTTGGGGTGGGGGAATTCGCCGTAACGGTTTTGAACGGCAGCGATGTATTCCCTGTAAGCGCCAAGTCTGACATTGTGGCTATTCTTGAAAAGGGGACACAGGTTGTTAATGCCGGGGTAATGACCAGATCCGGCAGATATGTCGGGACAGTTACCGAGTTTGCGGTGGACGAGCAGTCCGGAAAGATCACGGGCTGCGAGGTTAAAGCCGAGGAAAGCGGATCCTTTGTGGTTCCCGGCGAAAAGGTAATGACTTACGGCTCCAAATATTTGGTTATTGAAGATGGCCATGAGAATTACACCGTAAAAGAGCTTTCCGAGGCAAAAACCGCCAAGACGGTAAAAGAGCCGGCCAGTCCGCCGCAGCCTGCGAAGGAAACTGCCAAAGGCGAGGCCGCAAGCGATCCGGTGGAAGTTTTCGAGAAAAAGCAGCGCCAGTATCTGGCCGGCAAAAAAGCCACCAAGAGGATCACAGGACCCGGAGGGCTGATTGTCGAACAGGGTGAAGTGATTACCGGGGAAATTATTGAAAAAGCCCTGGCCGCCGACAAGTACATAGAGCTGACCATGAACGTGTCGGACTGACCTCTTTTCACCGGGGAAAAATATTTTATAAGAGCTGTGATAGTTTTTGATGGTAAAGAGACTGGCTGCCCTTTTTTTAATTGTTTCAGTACAGACAGCATTTGCCGTACTGTTGGGAGGTTCCATTCTCTCGGGACACTACGGGGGCACAATAATACCCGGTGTTGTCTCGGGGGGGCTTGATCTTGGAGGGCTAAGTCCCGCTCAGGCCGTGGAGTCCCTGAGGGAAAGGTTTGGCGCGGCGGAAAACGTGGACATTGTGATTGAGGCCGAAGGGCGGCGGTGGACAATACCCATGAAGAGTATTGGGGCGTCTTACGACTATGGCGGTGCGGTGGAAAAAGCCTATGCCGTGGGTCATACGGGATCCCTGACGAGAAGGATTTCGGAGATTTTGGGAAGCAAGGCGGTAAATACGGATATCGCCCTGCCGTTGAAATTTGATCAGGAAGCGCTGAAAAATCAACTGGCAGTGATTAACGGACAGCATTCGGTAAATTCACGGAACGCAAGGCTGGTGGTGGAGGGCAGCAAGGTGAGGCTTGTGCCCGGCCTGGACGGGCATGAGATGGATATCTCCGGCACTGTGGAAAGAATATCCTCCCTGAGGGCCGGTATGGAACTGAAGGCGACTGCCGTTTTCAGGGCTGTTTCACCCGGTATAAATGACAAAGACCTGTCCGGGCTTACCGACGTCCTAGGTGAATGTGTCACCCGGTTTGAGGCCGGGTCAGCAGCCCGGGCCAACAATATAACGCTGGCGGCCGGGAAGATTGACGGCGTATTGGTGAAACCGGCCGAAGTATTTTCTTTCAACAGTGTTTTAGGGGCAGTGGATGAGAAAAATGGATACCTTAAGGCTCCGGTAATATCCGACGGACAGCTGGTTGACGATTTCGGAGGGGGCATTTGCCAGGTTTCAACCACTCTCTATGGCGCAGCGCTTTTATCGGGTTTTGAGATAGTGGAGCGTTACCCGCATTCCAAGCCGGTCAAATACGTTCCTCCGGGACTTGACGTCACCGTCTCTGAAGGCCAGAAGGACTTCAGGTTTAAAAACAATCTCGACCGGGCAGTGTATATTCATTCAACCACCGGGCCGGAGGACGGGTATGTAAAAGTCGTCATAATCGGCAAAAAGCAGGGTAATACTGTTTATAGAATTGATTCCGAGGTAAGAGCGGTCTCTCCGGGGATTGTGTTGAGGGGCAGCCAGAGTCTTTTAAGAGGGGAGACGGTTGTGGCAAGTGAGGGCTCCCCGGGATATGAGGCCCTGATTTACAGGGTATCGGTTACGGAAGGCGGGGAGGAAAAGAGGGAGTTTATTTCCCGCGATTATTACTCGCCGGATCCTAAAATACTGGATGTAGGAATGTAGAAGATAAAAAGAATTCCGCCGCCCGGCCGGGGCGGCTTTTATATTATTCCACTATGGACTGCTGGTAGAGCATTTCTTCGAAGCTCTTTATATACGCCGGGGACACCTTTGTGCCCACCCTGACCATCAGCATGTTGGCCGGGTGCTCCAGTATTTCCGGGTCGTCGGTGCGGCGCTTTTTGAAATGGACGCTACCAAACAGCTTTGTAAGCATTCTCTGGTAATTCCATACATCCAGGCTGCTGTCCTTGAGGTCCCAGTGCCAGAAGAATTCAGTGGTTATCATTATGTACTCTTCCATTACGGGGTTGGTGAAAGCGGCCTTCAGCAGGTTTGTCCCTAGCTTGTACCTCTTGAATTTACTGGCAACCTCGATGGCGCCCAGTTCCAGCACCCGGGGATGCTTGCTCCACCTGGAAAACTGGCTGGGGTAGTGGAATACAACGTAGCCTATTATCTCGTCATTATTCCTGGCGATATAAACAAGCCCCTCCGGGGCCCGTGCAATAATGCACAAAGCTTCGTGCTGCCTGTCGGGCATGCGGAAATTAGCCAGACCCTGATTCATTTTGAGAGTCTTCAGATAGTCCTCGCTGGCAGGACCTTCAACAAAAACAGGCCCATGTGGAGTGTTTATCTCGATAAAAGCTTCCGAGTAAGATGAAATCATTGGTCCACCACCGCATATTATTATTTTTGATGAAACCCTGTCAGACTTGCACCCGGTTATAGAAAATATTCTGATAAAAGGGCGATAATCCTTCTTGGTCCAATTATTTTTCTCCAAGCTGATAATAATTTTATTGTACCATGTTTCTTTCTTGTAACGCTAAAGAAAGCACAGTTCTCCATAATCTACGGCTTTCCGTCAATAGCGTCTAACTTAACCCGTGTTTCTGAATCCGGTAAAGAAGGGCTGAACGGGTTATCCCAAGAAGTTGGGCGGCCCTGGTCTGATTGCCCCTGCTCTTTTCGAGGGCTTTTATTATTAACTCCTTCTCAAGGTCTTCCAATGAGATCCCGCTGTCGGGGATATTGATAACCAGTTCTCCACCGGGCTTGGGCTGAGCCGCCTGAAACTCCCTGGGGAGGTCCTCGGCGGTGATTTCATTGTTGCGGGATATAATAGCCGCTCTTTCCAGTACGTTCTGAAGTTCCCTTATATTCCCCGGCCAGTTGTATTTGATCAGAAGTTTCATTGCGTTTTCAGTTATACTGTTGACAAGGTATGTCGGTCTTAGTTTTTCCAAAAAGTAATTGGCCAGGAGAGGGATATCCTCCTTTCTCTCCCTGAGCGGCGGGAGGTGGATGTGGATGACATTCAGGCGGTAATACAGGTCCTCTCTGAAAAAGCCCTTTTCAATAGCGGTGTTGATGTCCCTGTTGGAGGCGGCGATAATTCTCACGTCCACGTTAAGGGTCTCGGTCCCCCCAACCCTTTCAAATGATTTTTCCTGAAGCACCCGCAAGAGCTTCACTTGCATGTTCAAAGGCATTTCGGTAATCTCATCCAGGAATAATGTGCCCTTGTCCGCAAGTTCAAAACGGCCCATTTTTCTGGCCAGCGCTCCTGTAAAGGCTCCTTTTTCATGCCCGAACAGCTCGCTTTCAAGAAGGTTTTCAGGGAGGGCGGCGCAGTTCACCGGCACAAAGGGGTGGTCCCTTCTCGGGCTGCTCTGGTGTATGGCCACTGCGGCCACTTCTTTGCCTGTACCGCTTTCTCCGGTTATCAGAACCGTGGCGTTGCTGTTGGACACCTTTTCTATCAGGAACATTACATCTTTAATGGCCGGGCTCTCGCCAATCATTTTCCTGTATTTTTTAGTCAGCTCCGAGCGAAGGAAATTGACTTCGCTGACAAGCTGGCTCATGACAAGGTTTTGCCTTATCACCATTTTCAGCTCGTCAAGGTCAAAGGGCTTTGTGAGGTAGTCCGTTGCCCCTATTTTCATGGCTTCAATGGCGGTTTCAATTGTCCCGTGGGCGGTAAGCATTACCACGGGCAGCTTGGGGTTCATCTCCTTGGCCTTTTTGAGCACTTCCATGCCGTCCATCTCAGGCATCTTCAGATCTAGTATAACCAGGGAGGGAGATTCCTCTTTTATTAATTCCAGACCGGCGCGGCCCCGGGTGGTTGTCAGCACCTGGTAGCCCTCCTGCTTCATAGCCCGCTCAAGGGCCCAGCACATATGCTCCTCGTCATCAATAACCAGAATTTTGGGTATCATTGTCTGCGCCTCCCAGATCAGAGGTTAAGGGTAATAATACATTGAACACAGTGCCCTCACCCGGCACGCTGCTGACGTGAATGGTCCCGCTGTGGCTTTTTATTATCTGGTGGCTGATGGAAAGTCCCAGCCCGGTGCCTGAATCCTTGGTGGTATAAAAAGGGTCGAATATCCTGGAGAGCTCTTCTGGATCGATGCCCAGCCCACTATCCATAAATTCCGTGCATATCAATCCATTGTAAAGATAGGTCCTTATTTCCAGGTTCCCGCCGTCGGGCATGGCCTGTATGGCGTTCAAAATCATATTCACAAAAACCTGCTTTATTCTTGAGGCGTCGGCCATTATCTTGGGCAGGCCGGATTCCAGGTGTATATTGAGATGTATACTGTTCTGCCTCAACATGGGGGAGGTGAAGGTGAGCACTTTTTCGAGCACCGAATTGATGTTCACCGGCTGGACCGCCTGCTTGCTGGGGCGGCCGAAATCAAGCAGCTCCTGGATTACCTTGTTTTGTCTGTCCACCTGTTCTTTTATCACCGCAGCATATTCTTTTATCCCCTGGTCGTGGGGAAATTCCTTTTCCATTACCTGTACTGCTGCCTTCACAACCCCGATGGGGTTGCGCAGCTCGTGGGCCACACCGGTGACAAGCCTCCCCAGCGAAGCCAGTTTCTCTGACCTCTGCATCTCTACCTCAAGTCTTTCCTTCTCAGCCAGGGCTGCGGCCATTCTGTTTATGGCGGCGGATATCTGGCCGGCTTCTCCGGACATCTCCGGCAAAAGCCGGTTAATGTCCTTTTCCATGGCCCTGAGTCCCTTTTTGATGCTGGATACATTGCTGGCCAGGTTGTGAATGACCAGCAGCGCCCCTGCCGCCCCCATAAATAGAACAAGCAGGGCAATATATCTGGTGGCTACCCGGAAACTCCGTGTTTGGGCAAATATGGGATGGAGCCTCTCATCGGCCCAAGCTACGGCTACCAGCTTATTATCTATAAACACCGGAGAGAGGTATTCAAAGGTTTCCTCCTTCAGGCTGCTGGCAAGCCTTGCCAGCGGCCTCTGGCTAGCTGTTACCGCCACCAGGCCGGAGTCAGCCTCATTCATTATTCTTTTTTCTCTTTCCAGGGCTTCATCGGGGGAAAGCTGGCGGTACTCGTGCAGAAAGCCCTGTACGAATATCTGTTTGCTGTCGGGCAGGTACAGCCCGAACCTGACGCCGGGGAAATTTGAGGCCAGGGGCTCGGCAATTTCGTTGAATGCAGACTGCAGGCTCAGCGCTTTTTCCTCCGGGTCAAGTGAGTGAAAGTCTCCCTTCATTTTTTTATTTATCGAATTCTCTATTCCTGGCACTATTTTATTCTGCACCAGGGAAGTCAGTTTTTCCTCGTGATCCAGTATGATTACCTCATCGCTCTTTGATGCGAAAAAGATATCGTAGAACATAACCAGGACCGGGATCAGCAAAAGAGAGGCGATAATGACCAAAAATTGAAATCTAAGGCTGGTGTGAATAAATTTATCGTACAGGCCATGTAATAAGCTCATGATTAAAACCACCTGATTGTATGATATCAGACAATTAACAGACTGCTTGAAACTAATATCACAACGCTTTGTTTGTGAAACTCCTGAACTAACTGTATGTAAACAGACAGGTTCAAGGGGTTTATTTATTGCTCTGTAGTGTAAAAACAATGCCTTGAGCGGTTTGTTTGCTGGCATGAATAATGCTTATAGGTAATGACAACAAATGAGTAAAGGGTTTGGGGCGGTTTTTAGTTGAGACGGCTTAATTGTCTGATAGGGAGCAATCGACTGAGACCCCTTATCTCGCTTCCTCTTCAAGTATTTGGCTGTATTATATCATACACTTCGTCGGGCAGAAAGTAGGATTTTGAACTTTTATGCCGACTATCCGGCCGGTGCTGGAAAAGAGGCAGGCAAACGGTAAAGGGGGTGGTTTTAGGATAAATGATGTGAAATATTGAACCATGCTTTAAGCCTTATAGAAAACGTCAGTCGTTAAGGGGGATACAAAATGCTGGATTTTATTACTGGTAAGGCAGAAGTGTTGCTGGCGTCGGCGTCTGCTTCCCCGGTGGCCGGAAACTTGCCGGCATCGGTTCAGGCGGCCTCCGGGAATTCGGACGTATCATGGTGGGTATGGCCTCTGCTTCTATTCGTGGTGACTTTTGTGATGGGAGTTGTGGCGGTTCTTGCGGGAGTGGGAGGTGGGGTGCTTTTTGTGCCCATAGTGGGGAGCTTCTTCCCCTTTCACCTTGATTTTGTCAGGGGCGCCGGTTTGATTGTGGCGCTGGCGGGGGCACTGGCGGCCGGCCCCGGGCTGCTCAAGGCAAACCTGGCCAATTTGAGGCTGGCGCTGCCGGTGGCGCTTATTGCATCAAGTTTCAGCATAGTGGGGGCTTTTCTGGGGCTGGCCCTTCCTACCAATGTTACCCAGACCGCGCTGGGAATTACCATTACTCTGATTGCCATACTGTTCATCGTATCCAAAAACAGTGAATATCCCTCCGTTGGCGCCAGGGACGGGCTGAGCAAAGCGCTGGGCATTCAGGGAACCTATTATGAGGCTTCTGCCGGCAAGACTGTTGACTGGACGGTGTGGAGGACCCCGCAGGGCTTTCTGATGTTCATATTTATTGGTACCATAGCCGGCATGTTCGGGCTGGGGGCCGGATGGGCCAATGTTCCCGTGCTCAACCTGTTAATGGGCGCTCCCTTGAAGATAGCCGTAGGTTCCAGCAAGTTCCTCCTGTCCATCACTGACACTTCCGCCGCGTGGATATACATGAACCAGGGCGCTGTTCTGCCGATTATTGCGGTTCCCTCAGTCCTTGGGATCATGTTCGGCTCACTGGTGGGCGTCAGGCTGCTGGCGGGAGCCAAGCCGAAGGCTGTCAGGTATCTGGTGATAATCATGCTTCTATTCGCCGGAATAAGGTCTCTATTAAAAGGATTGGGGATTTGGGGGTAATTTTTATGGCTGAGATAAAAATAAACAGCGGTCCGGTAAAAAACCCGGGTATTAAAGATGGTCCGGGCACCAGGGTATCGGTGGCCCCGGAACAGGTTAAATACGCCAACCTTTTATTGTACGGCTCCTGGCTGGGAATAGCCGTGCTGGGCATAACCTTCATCTTATATGCAACAGGTATCATGCCCTCCTATATCGACCCTTCACAGATACAGAATTTCTGGGGAATGAAAGCTTCGGCCTATCTTGAGGCGGCCAGGGTTCCCGACGGGTGGGGCTGGGTCGGGATGCTGCAATACGGTGATTTTATCCCGCTGATTGGGATAGCCTTTCTGGGTGGGCTGACCGTAATCGGCTATCTGATACTGCTGCCGGCATACATGTCAAAAAAAGATAAAGTATATTCGGTTATAGTGATTGCGGAAATTCTTGTTCTTGTATTGGCGGCATCCGGAATATTAAAATCGGGCGGGCACTGATTGTTCCGCCCGGGATCAAAGGGCGGGTGGCGGTGGAAATAAGATGTTGCAAAGGGAGCGGTATGCCGTGACCGATAAAAATTTTATCGATATTTTTAACCGCAGAAAAAAAGCTTTCCTTAAAGATATGGAAAAAAAACAGATCGAAAAATCCTTCATTGGTCCGGATGGTAAGCTGGATCATAAAAGGGTGCTGGACTGGTTTGAGAAATGGCTGAAGGAAGAAAACGTGCCGTCCCGAAAAGATGTTTCCATAAACACAAAAACATTTGAGGAATTTGTGGATGAAGTGTTATTGGAGGTCAAGAACTTGCTGGCCCCCAAAAACATCAACATTGTCTATATTCTGCCAGGACAGAGCCTTGGCATAACCGAGTCATGGAAATGTGTAAAGGTGTTTGCCAAAACCGACATATATTACAGGATAGGCAAAACCAGGCCGAGGAAAGGGCCCAACAGGGGGCAGGAATTTCTGGTGCTGGATCTGGTGATGGACGGTCACAAAAAGAATATCTTCCTGCCCCTTCTGGATCTTAAATCCGAGATAGAAAAAAAATTGGGAAGCGTTCTGGATAGGGAACTTCCCAAGGTGGAGGCCACAGGCAAATACAGGTTAAAGATTTTGCTTCCAATTGAAACAGTTTACGGAGATGTGGCTCAAGCTGCCAGGAAATTTGCTGATTTCATCTCAATAACAAAACCCTTGCTTAATCAGCTGGGCATTACCTGACCGCAAACCTCCGTGGCGGGGAGGGCTGCCCTGCCCTAAACAAGATTTTTATTCCGGGCGACCCGCTTTTCCTGGTCCAATACTTTCCCGGACAGCGCTGAAAATACTGCCATCACAATACACAGGGCCAATCCGGCCACTGAGACAACGACGCGGGAAAGCGCAGAATCGTTGAGACTAAAAGCGGCAGACAGCCCGCCTATGGCCAGCAGCATGGCAAATGCCAGTCTTGCGTGACTGTGATTAATCTCTCCGGGCAATAGCAAGCCTATACGGTTTCCCAAAGTAACCGCCGCCACCAGGGCTGCAATGGCTATGGGCTCCGCCCGCCCCGCTGCGGCATAGGCCAGCAGCGTCCCTGAGCTGATAATAAGCATGGATATGGAGTCGGTTGCCGCAGCGTTTTTAGGCGGAAGGCCCAGTATGTACATGAAAAGCGGAATTCCCAGTATGCCTGCTCCCAGACCTAAAAAACCTGTGGCAATTCCCAGCAGAAAACCCGTCAGTGCCACCCGGGACAGTGTGATGTGGCTAAGGCCTGATCCCCCGGGCACTGCCAGTGGAAATCTCCAGTTAAGGCCGAAGGGCGGAAAGGGCGCCTCATCATAGTAGTCGTTGCGCTGGAAGAAACTCCACTGCCTGAACAACACCGCAGCCGCGCACAGCAGAATGCCGGAATAAATCAAAAGTATGGCAGTGTTTGCAAAAGCGGCACCCGCCAGCAAAAGATGAATCTTGAGACCTAAATATACTCCCGGCAGCCCCAATATACCGGTAACCACTCCCACTCTTTTTAATGCGGTGTATTCCGGGCCGAAAGTGAAAACAGACAGGGAGGTGCGGCCCAAACAGACCCCGGCCCCCGTGCTGACGGAAATTGAGATGGGAAGGCCAAGGATACTCAGGTAAGGGACAATGAGAATATTTGCAAGCTTACCGAAGGCTCCTTTGAAAACCCCGATTATCATCCCAGTCAGTAAAATGGTTGTTAAACTCAGGTCCATATCTCCAAAAGGCAAATAGGCCATTTCGGGTCACCCCAATACCATACCGTATATCGGCCTGTGCCGGCCAACGCGGACTTCCCTTCCCCTGGATGCGGTGCAGGCATGTTTTTCCTATATGCGGCATGAAAAATTATCGGCAGGGGGGCGAGGGATCAACGGTAGGACCCGTTACTGCGGTTCCCGGCCCCCCGCCTGATGACAATTATGGCACATGAATTTAAATTATAATTCACATGCTCAGATATATTTTGCATACCAGAATACGCAGAAAGCCATATAGATAGCGCCGAAAAAAGCCATCGCACTGACTGTCCCGAGGTTTTTGTCGGCTCCTTCGGCCACGTTTATCCCGGCTTTTACCATCTCGGCCCGGAAAAACGGATCTTGCAGGTTTCTTTCCAGCCATTCTTTAAGCATGATTGAACCAACCCCCTTTAAGCTTAATTAAGATTTTGTGCCAACGCGGACTTCCCTTCCCCCTGTCGGCGATCACGCATCAGTAGATCTTTCATCTTTGCCGGGGAGTATACCTGCCGGCAATTCCGCGCTGATCCTGGCAAAAGCGGCCAGCAGGTTAATCATGGCATAGGTGTTATAAAACTTTCAAGGGACACCACCCCCAGCTTTATTTTAGCAACGGCATCTATATAGTGAATGTGAAAACTAGGACTATCTCTCCTAAAAAAATCCCCGTTGTGGTGACCAGCACTAAGGCTATTTTGTATATAATATCACAAGCTCCGGTGGTATGCAAGGAGGACAAAAAGAATTTACAAAATTGGGCCTGACATAGGTTGTCCATATTTTGAATGACAGGCATTATTTATTATCAGTATGGGATTAGTCAATAAGGATAGGGTTTTGCCGGTGATCGTACGTATTCAGACAACTGTTTAATATTGTGCAAATACTTAAGGTCACATGCTTTCATCCGGTTGGTAATGGTAAAAGAAAAAGAAATCACATATGTTTGCAGGCTTATAATAGCGTAATAACAAGTCTATTTAGCTTTCTGCGGGAAAAAGGGCCTTGTACTGATGGCTGGCATATATTATGCAAGATTGCTGTTAAAATGAATAAAGGAGGTAAATCAATATGGGATTTCCTGTGGAACGTATAAAACCCATTAACGGATATAAAAAGGAAAAAGCCGTGGGGGATATCATGATTCCGATGGAAAGCTTCTCGTCGGTGTCTGCGGATACCACGGTAAAGGATGCGGCCTATATATTGAAAAACTCACTGGTGGGGCAGGGGACCGGCATAGATCAGAGCTTTTTACTGGTTTTCGAAAACAAGTCCATTATAGGGTTTGTAAGTATTCAGGAACTACTGGCGTCTGTTCAGCCTCCAAACCTGCGGGACGACTGGTATCGCGGATGGAATGTCTCCAGCTGGGTGGATCCCGTGTTTATGAAGGGGCTTTTTACCAATCTGTGCCTGGAAGTCGCCCAAAAACCGGTGCGTGACATAATTGAGCCTTTGAACACAGCATTGTTAACCGACAGCACCCTTGAAGAAGCTGTGTTCAAATTATTCAGGGAGAAGAGGAATATGCTGCCGGTATTGGAAAATGACAGGCTGGTGGGAATAGTGAGATCCAGTGAGCTGTTCTCAGAAATCTTAAATGTTATTTTCTGAAAGGCAATAGGCCTGGAGTAAAAAAGGTCCGGGCCGTTGTGAGGTACTGTATGAAGGGGCGCCAGGGGCGGTGGCCCCTTTCTTGTTATCTAAAAAAATTATGCATAGAAAAAAAAGGAATTAATGTAAAGCCTATGCTGCGAGGAGGATATTTGATTTTGTTGTGGAAATTAGTAAGTGGGTTTAAATTTTTGTTTTATGGCGGGAGGTATAATGATGGAAGTGGCTCCTGGTATATATAGGATTGAGCTACCGCTTCCATTCAGGCTGGACCACGTGAACAGCTATCTTCTTCGGGGGAAAAACGGGTGGATAATAATTGACACCGGACTGAATTATCCTCCCTCCACCGATGTATGGGAAAGATCGCTTAAGGACATGGGATTGAAATACAGTGATATAGAGGGGATCTATGTTACTCACTACCACCCCGATCATTATGGCGCATCGGGTTGGCTTCAGGGTCTGACCGGGGCCCCTGTCTTTATGCACAGGACCGAGAGCGATTTTGTCGACCAGATGTGGAAAAAAGGCCGCGCCAATTTACCGGTTGTGGGGGAGCTATTTAAAGAAAACGGTATGCCGCCCAACCTTATTACCGAGGTGTTGGACGATATAACCAGGATATGGAATGTAATACAGCCCTACCCCTCCCTGTCTCTCCTTAATGGCGGGGAGAAGGTTGAGATGGGGGGGAGGAAGTTTGAGGTAATTCACACCCCGGGTCATTCCGACGGGCACATCTGTTTTTTTAATGAAGATGAAGGAATATTAATCGCGGGGGATCATCTTCTGCCGAAAATATCTTCCAATATAGGTTTATGGCCCGCGTCACACCCAAACCCGCTAAATCTCTTTCTTTCATCGCTGGAGCGGGTGGGCGGCCTTGCTGTGAAGATGGTTCTGCCGGCTCACGGGCCGGCAATCACTGACTGTGCAGGAAGGGTGGGGGAGTTGCTGGACCACCACCGGCAGAGATTGGGCCTGATCACGGAATTGGCCGGAACCGGAGCTTCCGCTTATCAGATATGCGTTAAACTGTTCGGAACCGATCTGACTCTTCACGAAATAAGGTTTGCCCTTACCGAGACACTGGCCCACCTGGCTTATCTAGAAGTCAATTCCGATGTGTACTCGCGTCTCGAGGGCGGCGTTGTGATTTACAGAAAAAGCCAGTTGCCCGATTGCACTAAATAGGATGTCCGGACCAAAATATCTGGGATATGCAAAAAAATCGCCGGGTGGCGATTTTGTTCTTATTATTTCCAGTTTTCCAGCGTCATGAATATCGATGAATTCTTTGACTTGCGGTATTCCTCTTTTTGCTCCCTGCTGGTTTTTACCACAATCAGGCTGGCAGGATTCATCCCCGCCTTGATAAGTATTCTCCTTCTGGCCGTTACGGCTTTTCGGGAGCCCACCAGAAGCAGGCAGTTGCATGTGGTTTCAACCAGTTTGTATGAATATTTAAGACAGTCGAAATAGTAGATTTCTGCCATGCTCCCAACCCCTTCGTGAAATATGTTATTTATATTTATAGTATCAGCTTGTGATAAATACCACAATCTTTTAATTTACCGATATACGGGTCTCAGATTGCGAAATTGGTATTTATATCAATTTATTTTCCGCATACCCAATGTGGCTAGTATTATCGTTCACAAGCGTTGCCCTGTTGATTTCCATGCTTGTGGCAATCTTTATTGCAATTTGATAAAATCAATTGACTGATTGATCAGATTAGGATCTGGCATATTTTCGGCGGAGGTTAATATGCTAAGCTGTATAATCAGTGCCCCGAGCCGGGTGATTTTTCCGCCACGGGGTCACCGCTGGCAGTTTATTTTTGACGTTTGGGTTTTTTAATTCTACCGTTGGGAGGAATAGAATCCGGTTTGTCGAATTGTATGTGTAATATTATTCTGAATTTTGAGGTATCCGATCTTCAATAACGTATTGGGGTGTAGAAAAAGGTGGATGCTGTTTTATTCAAAGAATTTGCTATCAGGTGGCTTCCCTTTAACCTGGCGGCTTTTGTGCTCTTTTTCCTTCCGGCTGTTCCCGGGTGGGCGGCCGGCGTTGTTTTGCTGGGAACCGGCTGTGTCACAACATTATATCTAATCAGGTATTTGCAAAAGGCTGGCAAAATGTGCACCCTGGAGGATCACCCTCTGGATCCCACACTTCGCATTGCCAATGAGACTTTGCCTTTTTTACGCAGGGGTTTAAACGAGGACACCGCTGGCAAGACGGTGGAAATAATTAAGACCATAGCGGATGTGGCGGCTGTGGCAATAACCGACCGGGAAAAGGTTCTGGCCTACATCGGTATAGGATCGGATCATCATAAGCCGGGTGGCCCCATTATGACCGATGCCACAAAGATGGTTATCAGCACCGGTGAGCTAATGGTGGTTAAAAACCGTTACGGACTTATTTGCCCGGTTGATAACTGCCCCCTCGAATCGGCCGTTATCGCCCCCCTTAAATGCAAGGGGAAGGTTGTGGGGACAGTGAAGCTGTATCAGGTAAAGCAGGGAGATGTAAGTCCCGCCGACGTTAAACTGGTGGAGGGCGTGGCCCAGATACTGGGACTGCAGATGGAACTGGCCGAGCTGGACCGGCAGGCCAGGCTGGTTACCAAGGCCGAGCTTGACGCGCTGCAGGCTCAGATAAACCCCCATTTCCTGTTTAATACCCTGAACACCATTATTATGTTCAGCCGTACAAAGCCGGAAACCGCAAGGAGACTTCTTATCAGGCTGGCCTCCTTCTTCCGGTATGCCTTGAGACGGCACGGTCATTTCAACTCAATCAAGGAAGAGATTGAGTATTTAAATACCTATTTAATACTTGAAAAAGCCCGTTTTCATGATAAACTGAGAATTATTCGCGATATTGATGAAAGACTTTATGACTACCAGGTTCCGGTTCTCACCATCCAGCCCCTGGTGGAAAACGCGGTAAAGCACGGGGTCCAGCCAAAGCAGGGGCAGGGCACCGTTTGGATCAGGGCGTATCTGGAAGAGGAAGAGGAAATTATTTTTGAAATAATGGATGACGGGGTTGGTATTCAACCTGAAAAGATGCCCCTGATACTCAAGCCGGGCTATGGGTCGGGCAACGGTGTGGGGCTCTCCAATGTGCACGAAAGGCTTAAGGGACTGTTTGGTGAGGAGTACGGCTT
Source organism: Bacillota bacterium (assembly GCA_049323915.1). Classification (GTDB taxonomy): domain Bacteria; phylum Bacillota; class Desulfotomaculia; order Desulfotomaculales; family Desulfocucumaceae; genus BRHc4a. Next base: position 25,020 of record JBMOPC010000101.1, on the reverse strand, counting down.
GCAGATAGACAGTACTCCCGGTGAGGGGACATCAATATTTATCAGGATACCCTTAATTTGTAAACCAGCCGACGGGGAGGGAAGATAAATGAAGCTCAAGGCGTTGATTGTTGACGATGAATATCCGGCAAGGCAGGAATTGCGGTTTGCGTTGAGCAGTTTTGATAATATCGAGATTGTTGGTGAAGCCACCAACGCCCAGGAGGCCCTGGCATTAATAAAGGCACTGGATTACCAGGTGCTGTTTTTAGACGTATCGATGCCGGGAATGACGGGGCTGGAACTGGGGGCTGCCATACAGGAGCTTCCCAGGCAGCCTCATGTTATATTCGTTACGGCTTACGAAGAATATGCGGTTCAGGCTTTTGAGGTAAACGCCGTGGATTACCTGTTGAAGCCGGTTGAGCCGGGCAGATTGAAAAAGGCAATAGACAAGGTGATAAAGATTACCCAGGAGGGGTTCTCCGCAGATCCTCCGCTTGGGCCGGAACCGCACGAGATGGAAAGCCGGCCGGTTTCTTCCCAGCAGGGACAGATAAAAATCGACAGGATACCGGCCGAGAAACAGGGCAAGACGGTGCTGGTGGCCGAGTCGGATATTTACTACGCCTTTACCGAGCAGGATTACATCTATATCAAAACGTTCTCGGACAAACTTTTTACCAGGTTTACATTAAAGGAGCTGGAGGCCAGGCTAAACACCTCTATTTTCTTCAGGACTCACCGCTGTTACCTGGTTAACCTGCACAAGGTGAAGGAGATTGTTCCCTTCTTTAACGGAACTTACAACCTGGTGGTGGAAGACAAGGAAAACAGCGAGGTTCCAGTCAGCCGTGCCCAGGCAAAAAAGCTGAGAAAAATACTTGGTTTTTAATTTAATTATTGGTTGTCAAAAGCCCGGCGCTGTTTTAGGCAGGCGCCGGCTATTTTTTTATTTAAAGCAGCTTATGTATAAAAGCTCTGTTCATTTGTCCAGAATATTCCCAGCCGCCCAAACAATTCAAGAGAGAAGGCCGGGGTGACCGATTTGAAAGTGGTATGGGATATGTTGAGTGATTCTAAAATTCTGGCTTTGCTGGCGGATATCGACCGGGAGATTGATGAGGATTTTACCAGGCTTATGTTTATTGAGCTTTTCAGCCGTCTGAAAATACTTGAGGAGGAGAATATTGCCCTGCGGGTGCTGCTGATGGAGGACAACCTGGTGGAAAAGGAGCTTTTTGAAGTTACATTAAAGGCTGTACGGGATTTTTTAAAGGATAAGGACAGGGAAAAGGCGGAGGAGGCGTTCTTTTTTTCCAGCTCTGGGGTCCCCTTTCACGAATGGGTTAACTTCAAGCTTACCGGAAGGTTTAATAATCCCGACAAAGAATCCGGCATTTAATATCATGCCTTTGTAAAAATCTGCCCTGGGCAGGTTTTTTCTTTTTGACGGAGAATTATCATGCAATCGACCCTGAAATTGGAATCATGCGGAGGCGGCCATGCGGCTGGATGGTATTGGAACGGACATCGTTGATATAGATCGAATCAAAAGAATTATAGAAAAAAAGGGCGAAAGGTTTTTAAAAAGGGTATTTACCAGGTCGGAGCTGGATTACTGCCTGGCCAGGGTAAATCCATACCCATGCCTTGCGGCAAGGTTCGCCGCCAAGGAAGCGGTGCTTAAATCGTTGGGAACCGGCCTTGCCGGTTGTAGGTGGACTGATGTGGAAATTACCAGGACCGGGTCTTCGGCCCCGGAGGCGCTGCTGGCCGGAAACGCCCGCATGTACGCAGAGGGCAGGGGGATTTCCCGGGTGATGGTAAGCATCAGTCATGACCGGGGCGCGGCTTTGGCCTTCGCCCTTGCTGTGAAGGAGGGAGGCCTTATATTATGAAAGCCGTAACCGCTCAGGAGATGAGGGAGATAGACTACAAGGCCATTACCGGGTTTGGCATACCGGGAATTGTACTCATGGAAAACGCCGGCCGGCGGACTGTGGAGGCGGTGCTGGAAAAGGCGGGCGATGTCCAGGGCAAGACTGTGACCATATTTGCCGGAAAGGGAAATAACGGGGGGGACGGGCTTGTAGTGGCAAGGCATCTGTTCAACATGGGAGCGGATGTAAATGTTTTATTGCTGGAGAGCCCGGAAAAAATAACCGGTGATGCCGCCATCAATCTTTCCATATGGAAGAAGATGGGACAGAAGGTATATACGGTAACGCAGAAGGATGATTTCAACGCCGTAAGACTTTTTCTTGTCAGGACCGACGTAGTTATTGACGCTATATACGGGACGGGCTTTAAAGGTAAAGTCAGCGACTGCGCGGGACGAATAATTGAAGCCATAAACGCCAGCCGGAAAACCGTAATAGCGGTGGATGTTCCTTCGGGGCTTGAGGTGGACACCGGTAATGTAAACGGCCCCTGCGTAAGGGCAAACCTTACGGTTACCTTCGGTCTGCCCAAGATAGGGCTTTTGCTTGAGCCGGGGGCGGGTTATGCCGGGGAATTGCGGGTGGCCGACATTTCCCTGCCACTGTCTCTGCTGGACGACGATCAGCTCAAAAACAACCTTCTTGACAGGCAGTTGGTAAAAAGCTGGCTTCCGTTCCGGCCAAACTCCTCCCACAAGGGCGATTACGGCAGGGTTCTGGTCATCGCCGGGTCCAGGGGGATGGCCGGTGCGGCCTGCCTTGCCTCCGGGGCGGCGGCAAGGTCCGGGGCGGGACTGGTGACGCTTGTGGTCCCGGAGGCGGTATATAATCCCGTGGCGGCCGGACTGACCGAGGTTATGGTGGTGCCGGCTCCGGATACCAGTGAGGGAACGCTGTCCCGGAAAGCCGTGCCTGTTATCAGGGCCATGCTGGACAGGGCCGACGTTATGGCCCTTGGACCCGGTATTTCAGGAAACGCCGAAACACAGGAGGCGGTCAGGGAGATTGTTTCTATATCTACAATCCCATTTGTTCTGGATGCCGACGGACTCAACGCCCTGTCCGGTCAGACCGGTATTTTGAAAAAGGTAAAGGCTCCAGCTGTATTAACACCCCATCCCGGTGAAATGGGGCGGCTCACCGGCCTTTCCTCCGGGGCGGTACAGCAGGACAGGCTAAATCTGGCCAGGTGGTGGTCGTCAAAATGGGGGGCGGTGCTGGTGCTTAAGGGCGCACGGTCGCTGGTGGCCTGCCCCGACGGCACTGTTTATATAAACCCGTCGGGCAACCCCGGTATGGCAACCGGGGGCAGCGGGGATGTGCTCACAGGCGTTATCGCCGGTCTGATGGCCCAGGGAATGGAGTCAGCCAGGGCTGCGGCGGCCGGTGTTTTTATGCACGGGCTGGCAGGTGACAGTGCTGCAGTGGAAAAGGGAATGATGGGACTCATCGCCGGGGACATACTGCGGGCGCTGCCGGGGGTTATCAGATCTTTGGAAGATTTCGAGACGTAGGATCTGTAAGATTCTGACTTCTGTATTCTACTTTCAAGTACGAGGTGTTTGGTATGACAAAAACGCCCACCTGGGCTGAGATAGACCTTGACGCACTGGCACATAACCTGAGTGAAATACGGAGAGTGACGGATCCCGGGGCCGGTGTTATGGCCGTGGTCAAAGCCAACGGATACGGGCACGGGGCTGTTCAGGTATCCAGGGCGGCGCTGTCAGGCGGGGCCAGCCGGCTTGCCGTGGCCAGATCTTCCGAGGGAGCCGAGATCCGTGAGGCGGGCATTGCCGATCCTATTCTGGTTATGGGCTATACCCCGCCGGAGGCAATTTCCGAGGTCGCCGAATATAAGCTGGAACAGTGCGTATATGGTGTTGAGTATGCCGGGATGGTAAATGATCTGGCCGGCAGGCTGGGAGTGAGAATTCCCGTTCACATAAAGGTGGACACCGGCATGGGAAGGCTGGGGGTCCTGGCCGGGTCCGAAGGGGCCGTTGATCAGATTAAAAAAATAGCCTCACAGCCAAACCTTGAGGCCATAGGAATATTCACTCACTTTGCCAGCGCCGATGCTACCGATAAATCATATGCCCTTTTTCAGCTTGAAGCCTTCGTAAGCCTGCTGGAGGCGCTTGGCCGGGAGGGGCTGGAGTTTGAGCTGAGGCATTGCGCCAACAGCGCGGCCATAGCGGAAATGCCGGAAAGCGCCATGAACCTTGTCAGGGCGGGGATCTCCCTTTACGGGCTTTATCCATCCGAGGAGGTGGACAGGGGCAGGGTTGATCTTAAGCCGGTGATGACTTTCAAGACAACGGTCGCCCAGGTTAAAAATGTCCCCGCCGGCACCTGCATAAGTTACGGCTGTACCTATGTCACTCCCGGTCCCACTGTTATTGCCACACTTCCGGTGGGCTACGCCGACGGCTATTCCAGGCTGCTTTCCTCCAAAGGACAGGTCTTGGTAAGGGGCAGACGAGCTCCGGTGGTGGGAAGGGTGTGCATGGACCAGTGCATGATTGATGTGGGCACTATTGAAGGAGTTTCCCCCGGTGAAGAGGTGGTGCTGTTCGGGAGGCAGGGCGGCCGCATTTTGCCCGTGGAGGAAGTGGCCCGGTGGATGGGCACAATCAATTACGAGGTGGTCTGCCTGGTAAGCGGCCGGGTACCCCGGATCTACAAAGGTGCAATTTAAAGGTTGATCAGCGCTGGCGGAAGGGTTATAATTGAACAATAAACTATATTGCGATACAGTGAGGTATCGGTAGGCCGACGAAGTCCTGCGCCGTGCATGCGGCTTAGGGCTTTTTAAAATATAGGAGATTATGCTCCAGAGGAATTCTGTGGATAATTTCCTATACCCGGGGGTTCCAAGGGGGTGCGCCCCCTTGCTTTAGTAGGGGTAGGACGTCTATGCCGTCCGAAGGGGCGAAGCCCCTTTTGTTCTTCGAAAACGGGGGTAAACCGTGAAGAAGATTGAAGCCATTATAAGGCCGCATAAACTGGATGAGGTTAAGGACGCCCTGGGGGATTTCGGCATTCACGGCATGACGGTGTCGCAGGTATACGGATGCGGGATGCAGCGTGGCATGACCGGGGTGTACAGGGGGCAGGAGTACAATATAAACCTCTTGCCCAAGGCTAAACTGGAAATCGTGGTAATGGACCATCTGGTGGAAGAGGTGGTCAGGATTATCTGCAAAGTGGCCCGTACCGGAGAAATAGGCGACGGGAAAATTTTTATCTCCAATATAGAGGATGCCGTTCGTGTACGGACAGGTGAAAAGGGTAACGACGCCCTGTAAAAATAACCGCACACAAATTACCCCTTATATCTCCGATGCGGGAGAGGGTGGGGCTTTGTTCCGCCGTGGGGGTTAAAGTCCTTAACTGTGCGGGTTTATACCATTTGTGCTGAGCAAAGAAGCTCCCGGCCTGAATACAGGCCTGTGGAGCGTTTATTATTTTACGGAGGCGAATTTGTATGGAATCCTTGAGTATTGATAATCTTGCCGGAGGTGTAGACACTATCTGGGTTTTGCTATGCGCGGCCCTGGTTTTCATTATGGAGGGCGGATTTGCTTTTTTGGAGGCCGGTTTTGTACGGGCCAAAAATTCACTTAATATCGTGATGAAGGTGTTCACCGACTGTACCCTGGGCATGTTGGCCTACTGGGCCATTGGGTTCGGTATCATGTTCGGGCTGGACAGCGCGGGGATCATAGGCACCAGCGGCTTTTTCCTTGAAGGAGGCACTGACCATATAAACATCAGGGTGCCCATTTACGCCTACTGGATTTTCCAGGCCGCCTTCGCCATGGCTGTGGCGTCCATAATTTCAGGGGCGGTGGCCGAGAGGATGAAATTTTCATCCTACATGATATTTACAGTATTGATCACCGGCGTGGTCTATCCTGTATCGGGTCACTGGGTGTGGGGGTCCGGAGGCTGGCTGGCTAATCTGGGTATGCTTGACTTTGCCGGTTCGGCGGCGGTTCACGCCGTTGGCGGGTGGAGCGCGCTGGCGGCGGTGCTGGTGCTGGGGCCGCGTCTGGGTAAATACAACGAGGACGGGAGCGTGAATGTACTGCCCGCCCACAACATGCACCTTGCTTTCCTGGGGACTTTCATACTGTGGTTCGGCTGGTTCGGCTTCAACCCGGGCAGTTCCCTTTCGGGGCTGGATATGAATATCGCCCGCATAGCCGTGACCACAAACCTGGCCGCAGCGGCCGGGGGCACTGCCGGCGCCATTTTCACCAAATTGAGGTGGGGCAAGCCGGACCCCAGCATGGCCATGAACGGGGCACTGGCCGGACTGGCGGCGGTCACAGCCGGCTGCGCCTATGTCTCTCCGGTGGGCGCCGTGACAATAGGTGTTGTGGCCGGGGTGCTGGTGGTTTTGGCGGTGGGATTTTTTGACAGGATCAAGGCGGACGATCCGGTGGGCGCCATCGCCGTTCACGGGGCATGCGGAACGTGGGGGGCCCTGGCGGTGGGGCTTTTTGCTGAAAAGGGCGGCCTCTTGTACGGCGGAGGCCTGAAACTTCTGGGGGTTCAGGCGCTGGGGGTTCTTTCGGTTTCCCTGTGGGCATTTGGTGCTACTTTTGTTATTTTTGTAATTCTTAAGAATCTGATGGGTATAAGGGTATCGCCCGAGGAGGAGGCCGAGGGGCTGGACATGAACGAGCACGGTATACCCGCTTATACCGAGCTAACCGCTCCTCCACTGTACGGCGGCGGCCATGCCCTTCCTCAGGAGTTTGCTGTAAGCTCCTTCCAGCCCGGGATTGTGCCCAATCCTGTGAGGAAATAGTGGGGTAGATGGTTTTTTTTTATGAAGGATTTGGCATATTATTTGTAGAAGCTTTCATATAAAAAAACAGCGGGGGAGAAAGATATAATATGGAGAGGATTTGGGCACCGTGGCGGACTGTATACATCGGCAAGGATCACGGCAGCGTGTGCATTTTTTGCGAGAAGCTTGAATCTGACAGGGATGCCGAAAACTATGTAATTTATCGTGGTGTAAAAACATTTGCGCTGTTGAACCTGTACCCATACAACAACGGGCATATACTAATAGCGCCTAAAAGGCATGTGGGGGACATAACCGACCTTGATCAGGATGAAATACTGGAGCTGGGACTGGTGACCCAGAAAATGACACGGCTTTTAAGGGCCGCCTTTAGCCCGGAGGGATTCAACATAGGCGTAAACCTGGGCAAAATAGCGGGCGCCGGGGTTCCCGGCCATTTTCACATACACATTGTTCCCCGCTGGGGAGGCGACACAAATTTCATGCCTGTATTGGGAGATGTGAGGGTAATATCCGAGGGGCTTGACTTAACCTATAAAAAATTAACCGGGGCACTGGAAAAACTAAAAGAAGAATAAGCCGGTGAAGTGGCCGCCCGTGAGGCGGCCTGTTTTTTTGGCGAAATTATTTGTTGACATGGGTGGCGTATAGGATTAAATTTAACACAGCTAATAGTTTAAATGATTAATAATTTATAAATGATAGTATTAAAAGCGGGGGTTAAGCCGTGATGAGGCAATCCGCCGGGCCGGCCCGGTCAGGCTACGCCCCATGCTGATGACCACCCTGTCAACGGTGCTGGCGCTCCTGCCGCTGGCCTTCGGCAGCGGCGAGGGCTCAGAGGGGCAGGGGCCCCTGGCTGTGGTGGTTGCCTTTGGGCTTACCTTCTCAACTATAGTCACCCTTATTTTGATACCGGTGATATACACCATTTTCGACGATCTGGTCAGGCTGGTGGTCAGGAGGCTGTCGCTTATATTCGGGAGGGCTTGAGCAACATCCGGACTGAATAAGGGGTTTTGTGGTCTAAGCCGGCCGGCGGGTTTGTGACGGGATTGTCAGGGGCTTTTAATCCACTCGGCTATGGGTTTATACAGAAAAAATAATACCCGGAGTACCGGGCATTTTCTTGCAAGCTATTACCTTCTGTTTTCAAAGCCTATTATTTCTTTAACCTTGTCCACCCTTGTTTTAATGTCCCCCTGTATCACGGTGTAGGGTACATTCATGATATCCAGGAAGCTTTTTATTCTTTTGTCGATCATCACGGCAAAATCTTCGTCCTGGTAGCGCACCCCGTCCATGGTAAGCGAAAACTCCCGGGGTATGTAGAATATCTGGTATCCCGGCAGGTCTTTCATGGCCCACTCGAAAAGCTTCATCAGTGAGTAAACCTCTTTGGGGTTGTTGTAGTCGCAGCTGATCAGCCCGTATACATAGTTTAGAATTGTGGCATTGTCACAGAAAAGTATTTCGCAGTGTTTAAACTCGGCCTCCCTCTGCTTTTGCCCCTCGTAAAGCAGAAACTGTTCAAATATATTGGTTGGCACACCGTAGTTCACTATGTAAGAACGTGCGAATTCAAGGCAAACATCGGAAATGTAGCCGGCCAGGCCGTATTCGACGTCCAGCTGTTTGACCAGTGTTGTTTTTCCTGTTCCGGGACCTCCTATAATGGCTATTTTTCTCTGGCTGCCCATTAACTACACCTCCAGGTATTTTGCAGAATTATTATCTCTTTTTCTTTTTATATATAGTTATTACGACGGGAGTGCGCCGTTTCCTGCTATAAAATTCACAAAGTCATCATGTTACTTTTTACAGGAATTTTGAGGAGTACCAAAACCCCAGTCCCACCAGCATCACCACTAAGGCCAGCCGTATTACTCCCTTGATCAGTTTTATGAAAAGCAGCAGGGCAATAACTGCCAGTATTACCAGCAATACAGAGCTGTCCGTAAAAATCACCTCCATGTTGATACGCCGACTTTAAATGGCTTTGGACTTGTATTCATTTGCACAATCTTTTCATATTTTATAGAAGTACCAGAAGGATTAAATATATGAATGCTGAATTATTCTTTTAGTATAACATACCAGGGGGGTGGGCTTAGTGGCTTTCAGAAAAGACGACATGATAGACGAAATTAATATGAAAGCAGGAACACTGGACTGGTATACCAAAAACAAGAAGCTTCTGGACAAATCCGTCCCCGAGGTTGTTATAATAGATAAAACGGTCGGTGATACCCGTTTCAGACTGGTCAGAAATGAAAAGTTTCAGCTTGTATTCACCCATGAAACTTCCGGCTTTAAAAGGGTGGCTATAGGTGATATAGAGAAGGTTGATTATTTTGACGGCATCCGGATACAGCTTACATGGAATCCCGAGCAGAGCTTCATGAAGATTGCCGACACCACTCTGGAGCAAAACTATTTTATTTGCATGGGCGAATGCACCTTTTGACCTGTCCGCCGCCATAATTAAAAAGCTGCAAAAAAATATCAGACGGTGCCTGCCGCGCCGTTTTTGTTTTTTAAATCAATTCCGGTCTCCCGGCTAAACTTCAATTCCTAACTCCTTCAGTTTTTCCGGGGTTGGCGCTCCGGTGACCGGGTCCCATCCCCTGGCGGCGTAATACTCGGAAAGGGCGGACCTGACTGCTTCGGGGTCAAGCTTTTTCGGGCCTGCGGGTGTTTTTAGCTCCTCATTGTAAAACCTGGCAGGGTAATCGGAGTGTTCAGGCTTTTCACCGTGCCTTATATTAAACAGCTTTATTGTGTTCCAGATGCGCTCCCCGGCTGTCATTATCTCTTCCGGGGTAATTTCATGTCCGCTTAAGGACTTTATCATTTCCGAAAAAAGAGTGGGGCCTACGGTGTGCAGAACCGGTGGCCTTATGCACATTCCCACCGAGTTATACACTGTGATGAGGTCTTCGGACCATTTTGACATGAGGGGTACGTTTACGTCCCTGGTGGCCGGGTCGAAAACATGCTTTTTGAGTTCTTCCGACATGTCCAGGGTGTCGTAGAAGTAGTCGGTGAGCCCGAATTTTTCCGTGCGGTAGGGAATGGGATTTTCATTGTATTTCAGGTTTTCCACCGGGTTCCTGGTGCGGAGGTGGTCGCCTCCCCGGATGTTGGTGATGCTGCCGAATGTCCAGGTGGACCAGCGCCCCCTGGGGTCGGCCAGCATGTATTCAAGCCCCTTGACATGTACGGCCAATGCCTCGGCTCCCGGGAACTTTGCGGCAGCCAGCCGTGTCCCTTCGGCCAGTATGTTTCCTATGCCCCGGCGCAGGGCTATCATTTCCAGAAGCTTAAAGGTTCCGTCCTCATCTCCCCAGGAAAGGTCGAATCCCAGGTCGTCTCTGGTGATATGCCCCCTCTGATACATTTCCATGGCAAAGGCAATGGATGCCGCAGCCGACACCATGTCCATGCCGTAACGCTGGCACTCCCCACAGATGGCCGCAATAGCCGGAAGGTCCCTGATGTCGCATCCGGCGCCGAATCCTATAACCGGAGTAACCTCCATATCCTTTAGCCGGAGTCCGGCATAGCGGCCTTCTTTTACCTCCACCCAGTGGGCGCAGGCTATGGGGCACGACATGCAGGAGACCCCGCGCTTTGTCAGCCCTGGAAGCTGCTTGCGGGTCCTTGTCTCCATCCAGCCTTCCGGGGTGCCGGTTTGGAAGTTGCGTCCCGGAAGTATGCCGAATTCATAATAGGGTAAGGTTATCAGCATGGTTCCGAATTTTTCAAAGGGCCCGTAAAAGGGGGAGCTGAATATTGCCTGGCGGGTTTTTTCTAGGGTCCCGGCTAAATCCCTGGGACTGGCCACTCTTACCGGCCCGGTGCCCCTGACGGCCACAGCCTTGAGGTTCTTGCTGCCCATGACCGCGCCCAGCCCGGTTCTGGCCCATGCGTCATAGGGCCCGTTTTCAATGCTGGCGAAGCGGACGAGGTTTTCGCCTGCCTGGCCGATTGCCGCCACCTGTATTTCGATATCGTCCAGGTCTTTTTGTATTGTGCTGATGGCGTCCCACGCATCTTTTCCCCAGAGGTGATCAGCGGGAAGAATTTTAACTTCTCCGTCACAAATCAGGATATACACGGGCTTGCTGGCCCTGCCCCTTATGATAAGACTGTCGTATCCCGCGTATTTAAGCTCCCCGCCCCAGTAGTTGCCCGAATTTGAAGTGCCGAAAAGCCCTGTGGCCGGGGAGAGGGCCGACGCCTCGGTGCGGCAGGAGGTGGGGATGTTGCTGCCCACCAGGGGTCCGGTGCTGAAGGCCAGTATGTTGCCCGGCCCGAGAGGGTTTGTTCCCGGGCTTAGCTCCCTGTAAAGTATGGATGCGTTAAACCCTATTCCGCCGAGGTGACTTCGGATTAAATCTTCCGGCAGGTCCTTACACAGAAAAGTTCCCGTCGAAAGGTCAATATCAAGTATTTTTCCGACATATCCCTGACATTCCATAAAAGGTGGCATTCACCCCCACGAAAATGAATTTTAGAAATTGCGTTACGAAATATCCACCAGCCTCAAGGCTCCGGAGGGGCAGCACCGGGCGCATATGCCGCATCCTATGCAGGAGGAGGAAAATGTTATGTCAAATTTACCTTCAAAATCCTTCCTGACTATTCTGATGTAAGCCCGGGAGGGCCTGAACTCGCCGGTGTTTTGCAATGAGCAGTAAAGGGAGCAGGTGGAGCATCCTATACAAAGACGGGGTTTAATCAGGATTTCCTTAGACATTTATTTCACCTTCAGTAAAATACTCACTGTTTAATTAATTTAATTCTTTAATTTTTTTAAAATACCTCCCGTAATACGTATGAAGTGTTGAAACCTTTGAAAAAAAATCGTAGAATTAGTTAGGTTGTAATTTTTCAAAACCAGGCAACAATAAAAATATATAAACGACTGTTTAGGTCTTACTCGTGGAAATTAATAATGAATTTCCATGATATATGAATAAAATACTTTATATAGAAAATAACGGAGGCGAATAAAAATGATACAACTCCCTAAACTTAAGATAGGGGACCTTTCTCCGGCTTTCCCCATCGTGCAGGGAGGTATGGCGCTGAGGGTTTCCACCTCTTCACTGGCGGCTGCGGTGGCTGAGGCGGGAGGAATAGGGGTAATCGGGGCCACAGGTATGGGACTGGAGGAGCTGCGGGCTGAAATAAGGGAAGCCAAGCGGCTAAGCAAGGGTATTGTGGGTGTAAATATAATGTTTGCCATAAGGGAATTTACCGACATGGTCAAAACGGCCATAGAGGAAAAGGTGGACCTGATATTCACCGGGGCCGGGTTTTCCAGGGACATTTTCAAATGGGGAAAGGAATACGGCGTACCAATAGTTTCCATAGTGTCTTCGGCCAGACTGGCTGCAGCTGCGGAGAAATACGGCGCGGCGGCCGTGGTGGTCGAGGGGACCGAGGCCGGGGGGCACCTTGGCACGGACAGGCCTCTTTTTGAGCTGATGCCATCCATTAGGGAAGCTATAAAAATACCCATGCTGGCTGCCGGGGGGATTGTAAACGGTGAAGGGATTTCCAAGGCTTTCAAGATGGGGGCCGACGGGGTCCAGATGGCCACCAGGTTTGTTTTAAGCAAGGAATGCAGTGTCTCCGACATGTTTAAGAAAATGTACCTGAAGGCAAGGCCCGAAGACGTAACGGTAATACCCAGCCCGGTGGGAATGCCGGGCAGGGCGTTGAAAAACAGCTTCGTTTCAAAACTGCTTTCAGGCGAGGCGCCGGCCCCGGATCAGTGTGAGGGCTGCCTCAAGCAGTGCAGCGGCCAGTATTGCATAATGAACGCCCTGGAGAACTCCAGGACCGGCAAAGTGGAGGAAGGGGTTGTTTTTGTAGGTCAGAATGTCCATCAGATAAAGGATATACTCTCAGTCAAAGATATATTCAACAACCTCCTCTATGAGCTCAAATACTTTATGGGTAGCTCCAGGGTGGGTTAGGAAGGATAAAAAAGCCCGGCTGCATCAGCCGGGCTTTAATATTCAATCCGCCAGACGGTAAATACGCGCCTCTTAGGGTGAGAGTGAAAAGCCAATGTCGAATTGACATGCTTTTTGCGGATATTGTATAATTAACTACGATATTTAAGGGAATAAGCGCCCTTATCCAGGGTTTCTGAGAATAAAATGAAAATTCAAAATATTATTCCTGATATTAAAGGATAATGCAGGTAAGAACTAGAAGTGAATGTATTTATTTTCGGGGAAGGAGGTTTTTGTCTTGTCTCTTTCAAGTATAGATTTCCCTACTCTTGACGAAGTTGAAAAAATGTTGCTGCGGGAGGCAGGATCCACTGTCCATTACCCCAAAAACCACATCATTTTTTCAGCGGGTGATATTGCCGACAGGATATTTCTAATCGAAAGCGGCTGGGTAAAGATATACCGCCTTTCTCCCGACGGGCGCCGGGTCACTGTGGGCAGCATCAGAAGTCCCGGAGAGATGATGGGGCTGGCGGAAACACTCTGGGGCGGTGAAAGGACCTGCTTTGCCGGGGCCATCAACAATGTAAGCCTGGTTATAATAAGGAAGAATAAGTTTGAAGAGCTGCTGGCCAGGCATTCAGTTCTGGGACTGAAGGTGGCCAAGCTGCTGGGCGCCAGGATGAGGGATGCTGAGGCCATCATACATGAGATGGTCTGCTGGCAGGCGCCCGGGAGGCTTGCCCTTATGCTGCTTAAAATGGGAGAGCGCTGCGGTGAGGAATCCAAAAGCGGTATAAGGTTAAACCTTCAGCTTACCCACGAGGAACTGGCCAATATGGTGGGTACATCGAGGCAGACCGTTACATCCCTGCTGAACACATTTAAAACCGAGAAGAGCATTGCATACGAGGGGCGGGGAATAAGGATACTGGACCCGGACAAACTGGCAAAGTGGATAACATAAGCTGCGGATTTACCGCGGCTTATGTTTTATAACGCTTATGAAAATATATGACGTTTTAACGTGTTAAAGCGTTTAAGTACATGCATATCACCACAGGGCCACATTGGGGGTTCCAAGGGGGCGTCCCCCTTGCTTCAGTGGGGGGTTGAGGACGTTTATACCGTCCGAAGGGGCGCCCAGCCCCTTTTATACCGGTTTTATTCCATACGTGGCCCTCGAAATTACCTTTGGCATGCAGTCAGGGCATATAATTTTTCTTGTATACTCGGCAAATTTAACTTTTACGTTCTGGTTGATAAAATCTAGATGTCTTACAGTGGCGAAGGTCTGGCCGCAAAACTGGCACTCAACCAGTTCCAGGCGGCTCATCAATGTCCCGCACATCCGCATCTCCCGGAATTTTTCCTTGTCTTCCAGGGTAATGGCACCGGTGGGGCAGTTGACAAAACATGTCCCGCAGCCTATGCATGCCTCTTCGGAATGGACGAAATCCGATTCAGGCCCTTCTTCGCTGTTGATGTATCCCAGCCGTATGGCGTTTACCTTTACCTGGTTGCGGCAGTTTACCACGCACTTTCCACAGGAGATGCAGATATCGCACCTCAGGCAACGCATTGCCTCAGCCTGTGCCGCCTCTTCGCTTACAGCCCTGACTATTTCCTCAAAGGTGTTTTTCTTTTCGGCCATGTAGAGATGATGAGGGTCGATAAGGCTGGGCCGTGCCTTCTGATCGGCTGAAACCGGTATGAGGGTTTTGCTGATCCTCTTGTTCTTGGTGACGTCCACCAGCAGTATCTTTCCGCGAAGGTAGGCGTCGATACCGGCTGCAGCCCTCTTGCCCCCGGCTATGGCCATTATCACTGTGGCCGGCCCTGTTACGGTGTCACCACCCGAAAAAACGCCGGGCTGGTGAGTTTCCATGGTAAGCGGGTTTTTCACCATTATGCGTTTCTGGGCAACGTCCACCAGAGTTACCATCAGTTTTCCCTTAAGATAGGTAAGGAGTGGCTGCTGGCCGGTGGCAAATATAACGGCGTCAGCTTCGATTTTAAACTCCGAGTCCTTTATGGCGACCGGTCTGCGGCGGCCGCTGCTGTCGGGATCGCTCAGTGTGTTTCTTACACACTCTACGTACCTGACCCTTCCTTCTTCACCGCTTACGTTGGAGGGGGCCACCAGGTAGTCAATTATGACCCCCTCTTTTTCCGCGTCTTCAATCTCTTCCTTTAAGGCCGGCATCTCTTCCCGGGTCCTCCGGTAAACAACCCTGACCTCGCTTGCCCCCAGCCTCAAAGAAACCCGGGCGGCGTCTATGGCCACGTTTCCGCCGCCTATCACAACGATTTTTTTACCTTCAACGTCAGGGGCTTTATCTTCAGAATTTTTTAGAAGAGCTCCGTTGACATTTCTCAAGAAGGTTACCCCGTCGTAGACGCCTTTAAACTTGTCAAGGTTAGGTATAGTTGGTTTTGAGCCCTCCCAGGCGCCGGAGCTTAAAAAAACCGCGGAATACCCTTCTTTTTTCAGCGCCTCGATGTCGTAGCTTCCGGAGATTGGGCTGTTAACCCGTATCTCCACTCCCATTGCCCTTATATAGTCTATTTCGTCACGGAGCACCTCCCTGGGAAGCCTGTAGGGTGGAATTCCGTATGCCAGCATACCACCGGGCTCGGGCATGGCCTCGAATATGGTCACACCATATCCTCTCCGGGCAAGGAAGTAGGCGCAGGAAAGGCCTGCCGGCCCCGATCCCACAACTGCCACTTTCTCGTCGTATTTTCTTTCAGGCGGTGATGGAAGCTTATTGCCCGTTATGTTTACATTGTCGTAAGCAAGCCTTTTCAGGGCGCAGATGGCGATAGGTTTGTCCACCAGCCCCCTCCTGCATGCTTTCTCACAGGGGTGCTCGCAAACCCGCCCCAATACGCCGGGTAAAGGAACGTCATCCCTGATAAGTTCCAGGGCTTCTTCATGCCGGCCCTCTCCAACCAGGGCGACGTAGTTGGGGATGTCGATACCCGCGGGGCAGGCCGCCTGGCAGGGGGCGATCACCAGCTGTGGACATTCGGCAGTGGGGCAAACCCTCTTTTCTATATGGGCGGCAAAGTCCCCCATGTTATCCCTTACAATGGAGACAACCTTTTCAGCCACCGGCCTGCCCCTGTCACACCGGCAGGAATTCATGATGTCACCGGCTAAAAGGCCGATGGTCTCGATGATGTCCAGGTCCTGGGAGGCCTTGCCTTCCCTTACCGCCTCCAATTGCTTCAAAATATTTTTGAACATGCGGCGGCAAAGGCTGCAGCACGTTTCCTCATTTAAAAAGAAGTTGATGATATCCTCTGTATGTTTGACCATACAGACGCTTTCAGCCATAAATTCACCCCATTATTTAATACTCTTATGCGAGTAAATATCCCTGGCAAATCTAACGCGCTTTGCGTCAGGGATATGGTCCGCCGTGTCAAAAATAAGGCAGTCGGTGGGGCAGGCGGTAACGCAGGCCGGCTTCATCCCGGCATCAACGCGGTCCTTGCAGTAGTCGCATTTTACCGCTATGCCTTTTTTCAGGTCCCACTGGGGTGCGCTCCAGGGACATGCAATAATGCAGCTTTTACAGCCGACGCAGAGTTCCTGGTCTATGAATATGATGCCGTCACCGGAGCGCTTCTGTATGGCGCCGCTTGGGCAGGCGGCCAGGCACCATGGCTTTTCGCAATGGAAACAGGACATGAACACATAGGCTGCCCTGGGGTCGTCCACCTTATCCGGCCCCACCTCGATAATCTGGTTTGTCTTGGGTCCCACTCCCAGTCCCTTGTTCACCTTGCACTGGACCTGGCATGCCCGGCAGGATATACATTTTTTATCGTCATGGAAGAGATAATAGCTGCTCATGATTGCCCTCCTTGGATTGAATAATGGTGTCCGAAATAACTACCGCCTTAAAGCGGCTTTACCTTTACGCAGACATGCTGCAGCGCGGGGCTGCCTCCCACCATATCGGTAATGTTTTCCTGCAGCGCGGTGTCGCTGGCTCCCTTGTTGTAGCACCGCGTCAGCACCGGCACTTTGCGTCCGAAGCCGTGGAGAATGAACACCGCCTCGGGGTGGATGAGGTCGGTCACAAAGGCGCGGATGGTTTCTGTTCCGACGCTGGAAGATATTTCAACCATCTGGCCGTTGGTAATTCCCAGCTTTTTGGCCTCGCGGGTGTTGATCCACAGCAGGTTTTCAGGCACCAGCTCATTCAAAAGAGGGTTGTTCTGCGTGGAAACATGGGTATGTGCTACATTCCTGCCTATCATCAGCCGGAAGGTGCCTTCCTCCGGGGGGGCTACCGGCTGGTAGGGCGGGAATGATGGTATGCCGTTGTTTTCAAACAGGCTTGAAACAAACTCAATTTTTCCGGAAGGGGTTTTCAGTTTTATACCGTCCTGGCGGTCCCAGTAGAGAGCGTCCTTTGCGAGGGATACGAATCCTTTGGCGTCAAAGTCCTCAATAGAGATGCCTGTGCCCTCAAGTTGGTACGCCCAAAGATCTTCCAGTGTGTTGTAGGGGAAGTACTGTCCTATTCCAAGCCTGTCGGCCAGAAGCTTCATTATTTCCCAGCCCGGCTTTGTGTCGTACCTGGGCGTTACCGCAGGCTTGCGCATCACAAGGCTGGGCTTTAAGCCGTTGGCCTCCTGTATGGAGTCTCCCCTCTCCAGGTAAATGGACTCCGGCAAAATTACGTCGGCAAGCCATGCCGTTTCACTGAAGTGAATGTCGATTGCCACCAGCAGGTCCAGCTTGCTGAAGGCCTCCTTGTTTTTATAGTAGTCCGGGATGGAGAGCATGGGGTCGTGGCGCCATACCAGCACTGCCTTAACAGGGTACGGATCTTCCGACAGAATTACGTTGGGAAGCATCTGCACCACCCCGTGGGCCGGGTCCGGAGTGGGTAATTTGGGTGTTCCAACCCCGTCGCACCTTGCCTCGGTGACCTTGGGAAGTTCCTGGTCCACCAGTTTTCTTAAAGGCTTTTTGCCGAAATCCTTGGCTCCCTTTTTGAAGAATATACCTCCGGGGGCTTCAATGTTCCCCATCAGGGCGTTAAGCATGATAAGAGATCTCCTGAAGTAAACCTCGTTGGTATAGTGAGAGCATCTGTAACCATAGTGGAAGATTACCGAAGGCTTGGCCTCGCCGGCCTCTCTGGCCAGGGCGATTATTTCGTTGGCCGGTATGCCGGTTTCCTGCTCCGCCCACTTCGGGGAGAAAGGCTCAACGAAGCTCTGCAGCTGCCTGAAGCCCACAACCCACCTGTTGACGAACTCCTTGTCATATAAGCCTTCTTTGATTATCACATGCATAAGGGCGTAGTTGAGGGCAAGGTCGGTGCCGGGCCTGATCATAAGGTATTTATGTGCTTTTGTAGCCGTCACGGTTACCCTGGGATCGATATAGGTGAGCTTTGTTCCCTTGTCCATTCCCTGGGTAAGCTGTTTGACAACCTTTAGCTCAATGGCTTCGAAATAGTTGCGGCCATAAAGAATTACATGCCTGGCTTTCGCAATGTCTACGCCAGCGTTGCCGTCCGCGTACCCGGTAAGTGAGCGGAAGGCCGTGTTTAACGATCCCTTGCAGCAGGAATCATGGGTGAAGTAGTTGGGCGACCCGATGGCTTTCATAAAGGTCTTGCTTATATGCGAGTTAAGGTGGGCCCTTTCTGTAAGGGCTATGCTGCGTCCACCGTGTTTTTCTTTGATTTCTTTGAGCTTATCGGCAACGTAGTCCAATGCTTCGTCCCAGGAGGCCTCTCTCCACTGCCCGGATCCCCTGGGGCCTGTCCTGATCAGAGGTGTTTTTACTCTCTCGTCGTCGTTCAAAAGGTTTACGCCGGCAGCTCCTTTGGGGCAGATGCTTCCCTCAATCCCCGCCACAAAGGGGTTGCCCTCAATCAGCTTGACATCATCGTTTTTTACCATAACCTTGATGGGACACCTTACAGTACACATGAGGCAAATGCTGTACACATACTGCATAAAACAAATCTCCCCTCCTGTTTTGCTGATGTTCGCCGACCATTCGGGGCCCAGTATCTGCTGCCGGGGGCATAACCCGAAAGCCCGGCGGTACTCACTAAAAAACCTTATGCGCGCGATAACGACCTCAAAAACTTATTTAACCACCGGTCCCTCCCCTGTATAAGAATAAATTATCTAAATAATAAATCATGATTATATCAAACAATATCAAATTTTTCACAGATTTCATGTCACTGTAGTGACAATGATTATGTCATCTAGCCGACAAAAGTCCGGCCTGAAAGCTGGGTGGGAGCACTTGGCGGGTTGTCGCCTGATGCCCGGTAAGAGGTCTCAAATACTGCATTTTACTTTTTTGTGAAACATCTGACATTGCCATTGTCGCATCATGGACATTCTCTTTGTGAAATTTTTTGTATGCTTTTTTTATTAATTCAGTTTATCCGGAGAGGATTTAGGATGAAATACGTTATATCCAGCCCTGGGAAATTGAAAGAGTACGAAATGGAAATATTAAGGGATTGTGGTTCTGAGTGCCAATATAAAAGGGGCCAGTATATTTTTAGGCAGGGCGATGATTCTTCAAGACTTTGCCTCATAGAAACCGGAGCGGTGAGACTGAGCAGACCGCCGGAGAACCCTGGCCGCGAGGTGGTATCCGTCAGGACCAGGGGGGATTTGCTTGGCCTTGATGATGTTTTTTACGGGAAAAAGATGACCTGCACAGCCAGGGCGATAAGCGATGTGTCAGTTTTGTCGGTCAGGGGGGAAGACCTGCTGGAAATACTGGACTGCGACCCGTTTTTGCTTAACAGCATTATCCATCTTTTGTCTCATCATTCCGGTGTTTCTAATGCAAGATCTGCTGAGCAGAATGCAAAGTTGTCGTCAAGATGACAATATTATGGTCGCCCGGCTGACATTGGCGGGTGTTTTTTTTATGTTAGGGTAAAAATAAAGTGTATAACAATTCTGCCGAAGGGGGGGACCTGCCGAAGGGCGCCAATAAAGGGAGGGTTTTAAGTTAATATTGGCTGGTTAAAGGTCTTCCGGTCGCCTGCTTAGGCAAATATAAAACGAGAGAGGTGAAGACCCGGCATGGAAGACCGTCACTCCGCACAACGCCACTCTTATTGTTGCGGATTGATAATTGTAGCCGGGGAAGAATTTGTTTAAAAAGAAGCTGTTGTTCAAGGCATCATTGTTTATTCTGGTCATACTTTTGGGCGGCCTGGTGTTCGGGTCGCTGGCATCCGGAGCTCCGGTAGGCAACAACCTGGGCCTGGAAGGCAAACTGGGGGCGGCCATCGCCAAGGCTCCCATGGGTACCGGTGCGGGCCAGATTGACCCCAAGGCGGCGCCCGGATTCCTGGGAATCCCGGGCGCGCCCAAGGTTAATCCGGTACTGGCCTTCTTCTGGGCAGTCTGGGTTGGCTGGATCTTCACCACCGTGGGAGCCTTCGGTGGAATCATGGCTGGTGTGGGCCATATGACTGTGTACGGTCTGGGAGACTACGCCAAGAGCTTTAGAAAGACAGCCCCAGAGTTAAACAAAGTACTTACAGACTGCATCCGTATGTCCAACCAGTGGCTTGTGGGACTGTCGTCCGGTATAGGCACGCTTAACTACCTTAAGGCAAAGCGCCTTGCATGGCCTCTGGGTCTTGCCCTGGGATTCGGATCACTCTTCGGAGGTCTTGTTATACCCATTTTAACAGGCGGCAAAATCTCTTTCAGCGCTTATCAGGGCTGGTTTGGAGTAGCCGTGTTCGTGGTCGGCGGATTCCTTCTGTACGAGACCACCCCCAAGGGGCAGGAGGGCAAAAAGGCTGCCAAGGCTGCAGCCCAGGCCTTTGAAAAGAGCGTTAAGGAAAAAAGCGACGCCTCTGCTGAAGGCATCAAGGTTACCAAGTGGGGCGTTTCGAGAATCGAGTTCTCCTTCTTCGGATCGGAGTTTGGCTTTAACCCCTTGTTAGCATTCCTCGGCGGTGTGGTTATAGCGGCCATATCCTCCTTCCTGGGCGTGGGCGGCGGCTTCCTGTACGTTCCCTACCTGACAAGCCTTGTAGGTCTTCCCATGTTCGTGGTTGCCGGAACATCGGCCCTGGCGGTTCTGGCCAGCATGGTGATGAGCATCGCCTCTTACCTGAATTTCACCGGCGCAGCCGTGGACTGGGCACTTATCGGAACACAGCTGGTGGGTGTGTTTATCGGATCTATGATTGGCCCCCGCACCCAGAAGTATATCCCCGACATCTGGCTGAAGAGGCTGTTCGTGTTGCTGGCCCTCTACGTTGGCCTTGGATACTTCAGCAAGGGATTCTTTGGTCAGCCCTGGGTTCCCATTTAAGAAACATAAGTGTATCTTGCCTGCCGTGCCGGCGGTGTGTATATAGCCGCCGGCTATGGCCATTAATGCTTTAAACGGGGTGTTGTGATGGACTGGTGGATCGGACTGGACGGAATTCTCATATATCTGTACCGTATCACCGGCTGGCCGGTCCCGGACTATTTTATCGGGACATTGTTGCTGGCCATGATTACCGTGCTGATAGGCGATTTTACCACCTCCCTGGTATACCGGGCCAACAGGGGCTATTTCAAAAAGCTCAACTCCCGCCTGGCGGAATTGAATGAAACGTCATTGGTGGCCTTGCGCTTAAAGGACAAGACCAGTTACAAGGCAGTAAACCGTGAGGCCAACGATACCTTCGGCCAGCTGTTCTTCGGGATGTTCGGGCTTTCGGCCTCGTATCTCTGGCCGGCCTTTTTCGCGCTGTCCTGGATGCAGATACGTTTTTCCGGGATCAGTTTCCCTCTTTTTATCAATGACTGGACCACCGGCTACTTTGCCACTTTTCTTGTTTCATACCTTCTCTGCAGGCTGGCATTCTCGGCAGCCAAGCCGTACCTGCCGTATTTCAAGCATGTACATTTGCTGGATGAAGATGAAGCAAAGCCGGTAGCAGGAGGGGCCGCCGGAGAAAAAGCCGTGTAGGTCTTTCTTAGACCTGAGGGGATTCTGTTGATAGATTCCTAAGCACAGGGGTCCCGGGGCATCGACCTTGCAAAGATCATGAGGGGTCCACCTCATCCAGCGCAAGGCGCGTAACCCTGGTGAAATACCCTTTTTTCTTTTCCTCCCGGGTGGCGTCCTCTTCAAGGACATCATAGTCCCCGGGAGCGAACTTTACATTGCCCCTGCCATCAACAGTCTCTTTTTTTACATCCTTTCCCATTGAGTTGCCCGCCTTTCAAAAATCTTTATCATCAATATTATTGGTAAAGGCACTTCCGGTTAACAAAAAAATTTTCACAATCCCGGCTTCCAATTTTAATATGATAAGGTATAATATTTTTAAAGGCTCAAAAAGAGGATTCTTGTTCTCCCAGCTCTTAGCCCTGTGGTGGTGGAGTGGATATACAGGAACCGGGATTACCTCACCAATTGGGCTAACTGATCGAGGAGGTTTTTTCATGCAGGACAAAATTTTAGTGTGCAAGGATTGCGGTCAGGAGTTCGTTTTTACTGTTTCCGAGCAGGAGTTCTTCGCCGAGAAGGGGTTTGCCAACGACCCGTCCCGCTGCCTTGACTGCAGGGTTTCCCGCAGGAGGACCGGCCGTAATGAAAGCCAGGGGAATGCAGGCCGCCGTGAAATGTACCCGGCGGTATGCGCCCAGTGCGGAATGGAAACCAGGGTGCCCTTTAAGCCCAGCGGAGAGCGTCCGGTATACTGCCGGGACTGCTTCACCAAAAACAGGAGTTATGCTTAATGTAAAAAGTACCCCCGCCTTTGATTGAGGCGGGGTTTTTTATTTTTTCACAGATTAAGGGACTGTCCCTCATTGCGATCCTCAGATTCCATAATGTTATTAACCGCCGGCGCCGTATTTGGACAGCAAAGACCTTGACCTCCTGTATATTGGGTATTCCACCATTTTACCGTCCACCTGTATTACCGCTGTTCCGGTTTTTTCGGCCTGGTCAAAGGCCGCCACCACCTTGCGGGCATATTCTATTTCTTCAGGGGTGGGGGTGAAGGCCCGGTTAACCGGCTCCACTTGGGCCGGGTGAATGACCAGCTTGCCCTGGAAGCCAAGCTTCCTTGCAATACAAGCCTCTGATTCCAGTCTGGCGGTATTCTTGATGTCAGGAAATACCGTATCCAGGGGCGGGTCTATTCCGGCTTTTTTGGACGCCAGCACCAGTTGGGAGCGGGCAAAGAATAGGCCGTCGCTTTCAGACGGATACCGCAAACCCAGTTCCTGGGAAAAATCAACTCCCCCGAAGGCCAGAGCCTTGATGCGCGGGGTACAGGCGGCAATTTCACAGACACTTATTATTCCTCCGGCGCTTTCAATAAAGGGAATAAGATTTGTTTTTCCCGTAGGCAGCCCCTTTTTTTCCTCTATCAGCCCCAGGAGCCAGTCCACTTTCAGCACCTCCCCGGCGGATTCGGCCTTTGCCAGCATCAGACCGTCCACGGGCAGGCCCACCACGGCCTCCAGGTCATCCAGTATGTATTTTGAGGCGGCTGAATTAACCCTGATAAAAAGCTTTACGGGCGGGGGCTGGGAAAGTATCGACCTGAGGGATTCCCTGGCGGCCCCCTTCTGGCTGTATGCCACCGCGTCCTCCAGGTCCAGGGTGATGGCGTCCGCGCCCGAAGACATGGCCTTGCCAGCTTTTCTTTCGTCATTGGCCGGGGAAAACAGCACAGTGCGAAGCATAGTTAATACCTCCAACATTTTAAATGCAGCCTTAAAAATTATTTTGCCCCAGGGCTGTTAATACTCTGATTATTTTTTATTTACTACAGGGTTAAGCCAAAACCTTCCTGCAGCAGCAAAAATAACTGAACAAAAGGGGCTGGCTAACCCCCTTGGAATAAAAAATCGGCCCCTTGTTAAAAGGGGCCTTATCGGTACGCTGCTGTTCACTTTTCCATCTTTTTATTCCGCTCCCACGGCCAGGTATGTCCTGACCTTACCCTTGTCGAACTTTTCCTCCGCCTCTTTTTCAGGGAAAAGGAGGGATACGGCAACGGCTACGATAAAGGATGCTGTCATGGAAAAGATTGCCGGGTTTTTAAGCGGAAATATGGCCTTGGAATTTTTGAGCACGTCAACCCAAACCGTGGGGCTTAATACTATCAGAACCACTGCCAGAATCGCTCCCACCAGTATTGAGGCTGTTGCGCCGGCGGTGGTGAACTTCTTCCAGACTATTGAGAGAAGCAGTGCCGGGAAATTGGCGCTGCACACGATGGCGAAAACAAGTCCCACCATAAATGCCACGTTCTGCCCCTTGAAGAGAATTCCCAGAAGTATGGCCACGATTCCGAAGACAAATGTGGCGGCCCTGGCAACGGTCATTTGTTCCTTCTCGCTGGCTTTCCCGCCTTTCACCACGTTAACGTATATGTCGTGCGAGAGGGTGGAGGCCCCGGCAAGGGTCAGGCCGGCGACCACCGCCAGTATGGTGGCAAAGGCCACGGCCGCGATAAAACCTAGGAATGGTGTCCCGCCAAGCATTTCGGCAAGAAGGGGGGCTGCCATGTTGCCGCCCTTGTCCATGGCCCTGATGAGATCGCGGCCCACCAGCCACCCCGTGGCGTAAATCATGCCGTCGTAGCCGCTTAGGGCCACCAGGCCCGAGATCCCAAGGAAGGAGGCGGCGCTCATGTAATCTCCGGCCAGGGCAAGGCCGTTCTGGAATCCTGTAGCTCATGGCATTAAAGCATGTAAACCACCCCCTTGCCATATATAATTATTGCGTTGCGCATGATGAAACCAGGTTTCGATACTAATATATAATGGATTTTTTTTGCGCAGTTAAGAAAAATCAGTCTGGTGGAAAAATTATGAGGTTGTAATAGCCTTATAACGGGTTGAATGGTTGTGCGCCGGCATTTATGTTTTGGATGGCGGGAAACTGTTTTGAGATTATTTGGTGCATGTGGCCACGACTAAGACGTACTGCTGATGTGGGGGTGGTAAGCAAAAATAAAACATAGCTTTGCCGGGAAAAAGAACACCAAGCCAGAATAGCTGATTCAGCATATTGACCGGCTTGGTGTTTTCTATCATATCAGGTTATAGATTTTTTATTGGTACCCTAGCCCTCACTCTCCCGCAGCGGTCTTTTAGGCCGGCCGCAGCCGCCACAATCATAAGTTTTTACTGCTTTCCATCCACCAGAGAACCAACCACCGTCGGGTCGGCCAGGGTGGAGGTGTCGCCGAGCTGGTCTATCTCGCCGGCGGCAATTTTTCTGAGGATCCTCCTCATAATCTTGCCGCTC
>JBMOPC010000100.1:0-53142 GCA_049323915.1 Bacillota bacterium | reverse complement strand
TAACGGGTGTGAAAATCAAAATTATTTTGCTGAACGGCTGGCCTTTTTAAACTGATTTTGTTACAATTTCCTTAACTGAATATCTCCGAATGATGCCGGCGGAAGAGTCCCTTAAAAGGGCGCCGAAGGAGTAACCTGAAGTGGTGGTGTGCTGCGGGGAAACTCTCAGGCAAACAGACTGCCGGTGGATGGAACTCTGGAGAGCCCTCCCCCCGGGGAGGCACCAAAGGGGTAAAACCGTGACCGGTAAATCTCTCAGGTAATAAAGACAGAGATGTCACCAAGCTTCTCTGTCTTTGATCTTTTGAGGATTGTCCGGTCTTTTTTGATTCCGCCGGGAAAAAATAATGATTTAGGGGATGATGAAGTGACGGAAATTCTGAGGAAGACTCCGCTGTATGATGTGCATGCTGCGGCCGGCGCCAAAATTATAGAATTCGGAGGCTGGGCCATGCCGGTTCAGTATAGCGGCATTCTGGAGGAGCACCGGGCCGTTCGGGAGAGAGCGGGGCTTTTTGACGTTTCGCACATGGGTGAGATAGAGGTCAGGGGGCCGGAGGCCGAAAGCTTTTTGCAGGGCATTATCACCAACGATGTATCGGTAATGGAGGACGGCCGCATAATATACAGCCTGATGTGCAACGAGGGCGGCGGAGTGGTGGACGACATACTGGTCTACCGCCTGTCCGCCGGGCGCTACATGCTGGTGGTCAACGCCTCCAACACGGTGAAGGACCTGGAGTGGATAAAAGGGCGCGCCCGGGGAAATGCCGGGGTAGCGGACATTTCCGGGGAAACAGCCCTGCTGGCCCTGCAGGGGCCAAAGTCGGCGGACATACTGGGGCCTATTGCGGGATTCAGCCCGGATTCCGTCAGGTATTACCGGTTTAGGGAAGGAGAGGTGGCCGGAGTGCGGTGCCTTGTCTCCAGGACCGGATACACCGGGGAAGACGGCTTTGAGCTGTGCCTTCCCGCCGGGGACGCGGCCAGGGTGTGGCAGGCGCTTATGGAATCGGGGCGGCCTCTCGGACTTTTGCCGGCGGGCCTGGGGGCCAGGGACACTTTGAGATTTGAGGCATCACTCCCGCTGTACGGCCATGAGCTGGACGACAGCATCAATCCTTTGGAAGCCGGCCTGGGACGTTTTGTAAAGCTTGCGAAGGGCGACTTTACGGGCAGGGAGGCACTCTTAATAAAGTCACGGGAGGGATTGTCCCGTAGGCTGGCGGGACTGCGCATGGAAGACAGGGGGATTCCAAGGGCTGGATATATGGTGGCCATAGGAGGCAGCCCGGCGGGCCGGGTGACTTCGGGGACATACTCTCCAACCCTGGACGCCAACCTGGCCATGGCCTACCTGCCCTCCGGGACCAAAGAGGGGGACAGCGTCTCCGTACTGATAAGGGGAAGGGAATGCAGGGCAAGGGTGGTGCCCATGCCCTTTTATAAAAGAAAAAGGGGGAACTGATATGATACCTGATGGCTTGATTTACAGCAGCGAGCACGAATGGATAAAGGTGGACGGAAATACCGGCAGGGTGGGGATTACCCATCATGCCCAGGAGGCCCTGGGAAGCGTTGTTTTTATAGAGTTGCCGGAGGTGGGCGCCCAGGTGGCCGCCGGGGAATCCCTCGGTGTGCTGGAGTCGGTAAAGGCGGCGTCGGACTATTACGCCCCGGTTTCCGGCAGGGTGGTGGCTGTTAATGAAGAACTGCTGGACTCTCCCGGGCTGGTGAACGAAGACCCGTACGGCAAGGGCTGGCTGGTTGAGATTGAACTGAAGGACCCCTCCGAGCTGGACGGACTTCTTTCTGCGGACGGTTACAGGGAGCTGCTGGAGAGAGAAGGGAAATAGATATGGGCAATAAGCGGTAAGCTGTAAGCTGTCTGTGGTTGATAGGTAATATGTAGCGGGTAGCTGGAAGTAAGCGATAAGAGATATGTGTTAAAGATTAGGCAATAGGTAGTGGCCCATAGCGTAATGCATATAGCTTAAAGCGTATAGCTTACAGCATAAAGCTTACCGCTAAAAAGAGGTGATAAAATTGAGGTATATATTGAATACCGGCGAAGACCGCAGGGAGATGCTGAAGGCCACCGGGGCCGGCAGCCTGGATGAATTGTTCGGCGACGTGCCGGCCGGTGTAAGGCTGAAAAGGCCCCTTGACCTGCCCCGCCCTCTTTCCGAGCTGGAGCTGCGCCGCCATGTGTTTGAAATTGCTTCAGAAAATTTTAACCTGGATGAGTACGCCTGCTTCCTGGGAGCCGGGGCCTACGACCATTACGTGCCACAGATAGTGGACCAGCTTTTGCTGAGGTCCGAGTTTTACACCTCCTATACCCCGTATCAGCCGGAAATAAGCCAGGGGACACTGCAGGCTATTTTTGAATACCAGACCCTTATTTGTGAGCTTACCGGAATGGACGTGTCCAACGCCTCGCTGTACGACGGCGCCAGCGCCCTGGCAGAGGCGGCGCTTATGGCATGCGAACAGACCGGTAAAGGCAGGGTTGTGATTTCCGAATGCGTTCATCCGGAATACAGGGCCACAGTCAAAACCTACCTGAAATACCGCGGCATAGAGCTGGTGGAGGCGCCGGAAAGCGGGGGCGTTACCGGTTCCGGCACCCTGGAGGAACTGGTGGACGGTAAAACCGCGGCTGTTATGATACAGCAGCCCAATTTTTTCGGCTGCCTGGAGCAGGCGCCGTGGATAGGGGAAGTGGCCCGCCGCAACAACGCCCTTTTTGTTGTGTGCGCCGACCCCGTTTCCCTCGGAATACTGGAAGCCCCCGGCGAATACGGGGCCGACATCGTGGTGGGGGAGGGACAGGGGCTGGGCAACCACCTCAGTTTCGGCGGCCCCTACCTGGGATTTCTGGCCTGCAGGCAGAAGCTGGTAAGGCGCATGCCCGGAAGGCTGGTGGGCCAGACGGTGGACAGCCGGGGCCGCAGGTGCTTCGCCCTGACCCTGCAGGCCCGGGAGCAGCATATCCGCAGGGAAAAAGCCACTTCAAACATATGCTCCAACCAGGCCCTGTGCGCACTGGCCGCCGCCATACATCTGTGCTCCCTGGGCAGGGAAGGACTGCGCCGGGCGGCTGAACTGTGCATTCAGAAGGCCCACTATGCCCGGCGGATGATTGTCGGCGCAAAAGGAGGGGAGCCCTCCTTCAACGCCCCCTTTTTCAAGGAATTTGCGGTTAAAACGGCACAGGCCCCGGCGTTGGTGAACCGGCGGCTATTAAAGGAAAAGATTATCGGCGGTCTGGACCTGGGGAGATACTACCCCCGTTATTCCGGGCATATGCTGCTGTGTTGCACCGAGCTCCGCACCGGGGATGAAATACGCCGGCTGGCCGCTGTGATGGGGGGAATGAGCGATGACTGAGCCTCTTATTTTTGAAACGGGAGCGCCGGGGAGAAATTCCCACTACATCCCCCGGTGCGATGTGCCGGAACAGCCCATGGCCGGGCTGGTGCCTGAAAATCTGCTTCGCCGCACACCCCCGGCCCTGCCCGAGGTGGGAGAGCCGGAAGTGGCCCGCCACTTTACGCGGCTGTCTTCCCTTAACTACGGGGTGGATACAGGCTTTTACCCACTGGGGTCCTGCACCATGAAGTACAACCCCAAAATAAACGAATTGGCCGCCAGGCTGCCCGGCTTTGCCCGCCTGCACCCCTACCAGCCCTGTGAACAGGTCCAGGGGGCGCTGAGGCTGATGCACGATACCCAGCGCTACCTGGGGGAAATAACCGGCATGGATTGTTTTACTCTCCAGCCGGCGGCGGGGGCCCACGGCGAGATGACAGGCCTGATGATGATAAAGGCCTACCACGACAGCCGGGGGGATACAGGCAGGCGAAAGGTGATAGTCCCCGACTCTTCCCACGGCACCAACCCTGCCACAGCCGCCCTTTGCGGCATGGAGGTGCGCCAGATTAAGTCGGACGGCAGGGGGCTGGTGGATACCGGGGCCCTTGAGGCCGCCCTGGGAGAGGACACCGCCGCCGTAATGCTGACAAATCCCAACACCCTGGGGCTTTTTGAAAAGGATATAACGCTGATCGCCGAAATGGTGCACCGGGCCGGAGGGCTTCTGTACTGCGACGGGGCCAACATGAACGCCATGCTTGGGATTGCCAGGCCCGGGGACATGGGCTTTGATGTAATACACTTAAACCTGCACAAGACCTTTTCCACTCCCCACGGCGGGGGCGGTCCGGGTTCGGGGCCCGTGGGGGTGAAGTCGTTCCTGGAGCCCTTCCTGCCGGCGCCGGTGGTGTGTTTTGACCAGGAACAGGGCGGCTACCGGCTGGATTACGGCCGGCCCCTTTCCATAGGCAGGGTGAAATCATTTTACGGCAACTTCGGTGTTGTGGTGAAGGCCTACACCTTCATACGGGCCGTGGGAGGGGAGGGGCTTCGTGAAATAGCGGAAAACGCGGTGCTTAACGCCAATTACCTGCTGGCCCTTCTCAGGGAGACCTACCGGGTGCCCTTTGACAGGTACTGCATGCACGAGTTTGTGGCGGCCCCGCCGGCGGGGTTCAAGGAGGCCGGGCTGCATACCGTGGATATAGCCAAAAGGCTGATGGACTACGGCTACCATCCGCCGACTGTTTATTTCCCGCTTATCGTGGAGGAGGCTTTGATGGTGGAGCCCACTGAAACCGAAAGCAGGGCCACCCTAGACCGGTTTGCCTCCGCCATGAAGGAAATCGCCAGGGAGGGGCTGGAAAATCCCCCGGTTCTAAAGGAGGCTCCCCATACAGCCCCGGTTTCCAGGCCCGACGAGGTCACCGCCGCACGGAAGCCGGTGCTGCGCTGGACACCGCCCGCCGGCAAAGGCGGGGGAGAAGTGACAAAATGAACTGGAGGCTTCTGGACACCGGCAGGAGGAGCGGCTTTGACAACATGGCCATCGACGAGGCAATACTTATGGCCCATTCCAGGGGGAGAAACCCGCCAACGCTTCGCTTTTACGGCTGGGACCCTCCCGCCCTGACCCTGGGGTATTTTCAAAAACCCGCCGATACCGTTGACTTTGAGGCATGCGGCAGGCTGGGGATAGACGTTGTGCGCCGCCCCACCGGGGGCAGGGCCATTCTTCACCACCGGGAGGTCACATACAGTGTAATAGCGCGGGATAATAACCCACTGGTGGCGGGGACGGTGGAGCAGTCCTACCTCCGCTTAAGCCGGGGCCTCTTGATGGGTCTAAGGAAGCTGGGCGCGGATGTGGCGCTGAATGAAGCCAGGAGGCCGGCCGGTAAGGGCCCGGCCTGCTTTGACAGTCCCGCGCTGTACGAAATGGTGGTTAACGGCAGAAAACTGGCGGGCAACGCCCAGTGCAGGAGGGAAGGGTGCGTGCTTCAGCACGGGGCGCTGCCCATAGTGAACGACTCCCGGACCCTTTTCCAGATACTGAGGTTCCCCTCGGAGGAGGAAAGGGAAGAACAGAGGCTCAATTTTTCCCGGAGTGCCATATCGCTGGAGGAGGCGCTGGGCCGTCCGGTGCACCCCGGCGAGGTCACGGAGGCGCTGGCCCGGGGTTTTGCCGAAGCCCTGGAGATCCAACTGGTTCCCGGGGACCTGACTGATGAAGAGATGGAGATTGCCGAAAAGCTAAGCAAGGAAAAATACAGGGTTCAATACTAAAAGCCTAGGGGGCCGTAATTGCCGGTCGGAATCCAGAATCCAGGAGCCAGGAGCCAGGAGCCAGGAGCCGGAATCCTAGAAGAAATGCAGGAGGGGTAATAATGGCCCGCTTTCCGGAGTGGCTGAAAAAAAAGATTCCCGGCTGCGGTGACATACAGTCAACCAGGAGCCTTATTGACGGGCTGGGGCTTAACACGGTCTGCAGCAGCGCCAGGTGCCCCAACCAGGGGGAGTGTTACTCCCGCAGAACGGCCACCTTTTTAATACTGGGCGGAATATGCACCAGGGGCTGCAGGTTTTGCGCCGTGGAAAAGGGCAGCCCCCTTCCCCCGGACCCGGATGAGCCCCGGAAGGTGGCCAAGGCCGTAGCCGGCCTGGGTCTGAAGCATGCGGTGGTGACCTCTGTAACCCGGGATGACCTTCGGGACGGAGGGGCCTCTCATTTTGCGGCCGCCATACGGGCCATAAGGGAGAGGCAGCCCGGCATCACCGTGGAGGTGCTCACCCCGGACTTCAAAGGGCGCCTGAGGCCGGTGGACACCGTGGCCTCGGAGCGGCCCGAAGTCTTCAACCACAACCTGGAAACAGTTCCCCGCCTGTACCGCCGTGTACGGCCCGGAGCAGGGTACCGGCGCAGCCTGGGGCTTTTGGAAAGGGTGAAGGCCAGGGAGCCCGGGGTGCTGACAAAGTCCGGGCTGATGGTGGGGCTGGGTGAGGGTTATTCAGAGGTCAGGCAGGTGATGGCCGACCTCCGGTCGGCGGGCTGTGACATCATCACCGTGGGCCAGTACCTGCAGCCATCCCGGGACCACCTTGAGGTAAAGGAGTTTGTCAGTCCGGAGGTTTTTGACGCCTACCGCCGGACGGCCCTGGAAATGGGCTTTAAGCACGCGGTGTGCGGCCCCTTCGTAAGAAGTTCTTACAGGGCGGGGGACTGCCTGCCGACCATTTCGGAGGTTGGAGGCCAGAGGTTGGAGGTTAGAAAACTTGAAAGAAAATGACCTGAGAGCCATTTCTTTCTTAATCCGACTTCCAACTTCCAACATCTAACTTCCAAATTCTTAGGCTTGGTCGTTAAGAGACTGTGACATCCTTCGATAAATTCCGCCCGGGCTTAAAGCACTCCCCCCAAGATGCATGTTGCTTTGGGGTTAATAAGAGGCTACAGGGCAGCTTTGATCTCAGGTCTCCAACTATTCTGGCTCCTGGGTTCCGGTCGCCCGCAGGTCGACTTTGTTCTTGTATAGGAAATTATTCATTGTGGATAACTTTTTTAATTTATTTCAAGACCGTCTGGGAGTATTTCTGGTCGCTTGAGGGTCGCTCTCAATGTAGGCCGTCTCGATTCTGAGTCCTGAGTTCTGTGTTCTGAGTTCCAGTCGCCCGCAGGGCGAATTTGTTCTAAAATATGATATGACCGCCATTCAGTGGTTGACATTCGGAAAATAATCCGTAAAATTGTACTCAGGAGGGGGTTAAAATGAATATTGACATGGATGCAATGGTCAGCACAACTGCTATCTCTAAATCCTTCGGCAAATATTTGGCGGAATCTAAAAACAACCCTGTGTTTATTCTTAAAAACAACGAAATAGAGAGTGTTTTGCTTGACATAGACACATACAAAAAATTGGTGGAAGCCTACGAACTGGTACAGGATACCATATTGGCGAGGGAAGTCTTTGCACAGCCCACCAATAATCCTGAAGATCAAGATGTATTTGATATAATGCGGGAAGTCGAGGCCGAAGGCAATGCAGGTAAAGCCTAAAAATGCCAACCGTTTCCGGCAAGAATTTCAGTTATTGGAACGCCAGGATAGAGAGCGGGTTTTCGAGGCTTTAAAGACTCTTGCAGAAACACCTGTTCCCCCCAATGCCATTTGTCTGGAGAAAAACTACTACCGACTGAAAACAGGAAACATAAGGGTTATATACCAGCTGATTAAAGAGGAAAATTTAAT
The DNA here is from genome assembly GCA_049323915.1 of Bacillota bacterium. GTDB lineage: Bacteria > Bacillota > Desulfotomaculia > Desulfotomaculales > Desulfocucumaceae > BRHc4a. The sequence goes on along the minus strand of JBMOPC010000100.1, from coordinate 45,515 downwards.
CCTTGTCGGGGCGATACTTAAACGGAATGAAAAAACATACAAGGATTGGAAGAGGTATTTTAAATAAATCGGGCCAGGGCTGACCTGGCAAGACTTTACGAAATATTAGTTTTTATTGTTGAATTGTCAATTTCCCTTTTGATGCCGCCAAGGTATTGCTTCATTTCACCGACGCGGTTTTCCTGCAGGAGAGCATGCAGGACCTGAACGTGGTTTATAAAGTCGTGGCGCTGGGACCTGATGGTTGAGATGCTTCCCTGCATCTCCCGCACCAATTGCTCCTGGGCCTCTATAAATGCCTCCCGCCCTGCCATTCGCATCAGCCTCCACACCAAATAGAAACTGGTGCTAATAGAAGCAATTTGATAACATAAAAAAATACCATAGGGATATCCGGTTTAATCCAGGCTTTTAAGCTTCCATTTACGACGAACATCAGCAATATCAACTGGGCCACCGGCAAAAGCAGCAGCTCTAGGCTTGGTCGTTAAGAGACTGTGACATCCTTCGATAAATTCCGCCCGGGCTCAAATCACTCCCCCTCACGTGCATGTCACAATGGGGTCGCTAAGAGGCTACAAGGCAGCTCTAAATGTTGGCTTCCATTATTCTGGCTTCAGGCTCCTGGATTCCGGATTCCAGTCGCCCGCTTGGGAAAGCCTGTCAGGCAGGCTCCCGTCGGGGTCCACGTATACTGTCCTCTGGTCGGTGTAAATGACGAATCCCGGCTTTGCCCCCCTGGGCTTGCTGACAAACTTTCGCAGGGTATAGTCCACCGGCACCTTGCGGGATTGCCCGGCCCTGCTGAAAAGGGCGGCCAGGCCGGCAGCCTCCTCAAGGGTGGAGGGAGGTACCTTTTTACCCTCAGTTTTTATCACCACGTGGGACCCGGGGATGTCCTTGGTGTGCAGCCAGATGTCGTCCTGGCGGGCCAGCTTCATGGTGAGGTGGTCGTTTTGACGGTTGTTTTTGCCCACCAGTATGGTGAACCCGTCACATGACATATAGGCCGCCGGGCGGGGCTGGCCGGGCTCTTTCCGCACTGTTTTCTTTGCCGCTGCCAGCTTCAGGTAGCCCTGGTCGGCCAGCTCGGCTTTTATCTGGCTTAGCTCTTCGCTTGAGGAGGCCAGCTCAATTGAATTTTCCACTCCGGAAAGGTACATAAGCTCCTCCCTGGTGGATTCGGCATGCCGTGCCGCCGCCTCCCTCACTTTTTTGGACTTGGCGTAACGCCGGAAATAGTTCTGGGCGTTTTCAGCCGGGGAAAGTCGCTGATCAAGAATCACCTTGAGCGGCGGGCAGCCCTCTTCATAAAAATTATCAAGGTATGCCTCGGCCTCTCCCCTTTGCAGCCTGTGAATGTTGGCGGTGATCAGTTCCCCTGCCAGCTTCATGCTTTCGGCGTCCGAGGCTGACTCCAGCTCCGCCTGCTGTGCCGAAAGCTTCTTCTCCAGTCTGCCGGTCTCTTTTTTTACCAGGCTCATCAGTGAATGTTTAAGTCTTTCAAACTCCCCGGCCGCTGACCTGAGGCTGAAATAGCGGTCCACCATCTGGTTCATGCTCCCGGTTATACCGGAGCAGTCGGACAGGTGAGTCAGCTCAAAGGCGGCAAAATCCCGGACATCTTTTCCCTTCAGAGCAATGGTGGGCCGGAATTCGGCCTTTCCGGCGAGGCTGTACAGGTGCCTGAGGGCCCGGTACAGCGAGGACAGGTCGAATTCCCCGCAGGTGTCCAGGCTGACCCCGGGGTCAAGGCCGGCCCTCCAGACCACCTCCCTGGCTATAAGCGGGCTTAAACCGTCAAAATGCCTCTGCACCAGGTCGCTGAGCCGGCTGTTCAGCGGGTTTTGCAGCAGCAGGCTGAAAAACTCCTCGTCTCCGAGGGTTAGGGGGTTGATTTTGTTTTGGGCGGGGGCGGGTATGTAGGAGCGGCCCGGCAGCACCTCGCGGTGCCTGCTCACCGAGTGGGAGTACCTCTTTATCCCGTCCAGTATAACCCCGGAATCAGGGTCCAGGAGTATTATATTGCTGTGCTTTCCCATTATTTCGCAGACAAGCGCTTTTTGTGAAGGCCTGCCCAGCTCGTCCCGGGAGTCCACAGAGATAATCAGCACCCTGTCGTATGCAGTCTGTGAAAAGCCTGCGATCCTTCCTCCTTCCAGGTGTTTGCGCAGGACCATGCAGAAAACCGGCGGCGAAGGCGGGTTTTCGGGGGCTGCGCCGGTAAGGTGCGCCCTGGCCATGGAGGGGTCGGCCGAAAGCAGCAGCCGGTATTTCTGGCCGGGCCTGCTGATTATAAGGTGTATTTCCTCCCTGGAGGGCTGGTATACCCTGTCTATCCTGAGCCCTGTAAGGGCCTCCGACAGCTCATTCCTTACCGCTGCCAGCACCATGCCGTCAAATGGCATTTTATTTCACTCCAGTTATAACTTTTTTTCCTTTTATAACTCTAACAGTATAGCACCAGGTAATGTTGCGGTCAATTTGGTATCCTTTGTTGAGAATTGTCAATGTTGTCCGGCACTGACGGCAGCCCCTTTTTTATATTTTGAAGGAATTTTCGTTGACCTTATATAAATCTATAATGATATGAGGGGTCCGGACCGGATGGCCGCAATACCCCCTTTAGGAGGTTAGAAGTTATGGAGGATGTAATGATAACGGTGGCCAACCTGATGGCGCTGGCTGCCCGCACGGCCCCCAAGGCCTTCGGGCATGACTGCGTGTCCGTAAAGGTGCTGGCGGGGGATCAGCTTGCAGCGCTGGCCGAAGAGATGATAAAATACGGCAGCAAGACTGGAAAGATAAATTTTGATCGTGACGGTGAAAATGTCCGCCAGTCTGATGCGGTGCTGCTTGTGGCCCTGAACGAGAACAAAAAGCTGGGGCTGAACTGCGGGGCCTGCGGGCAGGACAATTGCGCCGGCCTGGAGACCCGCGAGGGGCCTGAATTCCCCGGGCCGCTGTGCGCCTGGCGTCTTATCGATGTGGGCATTGCCGTCGGGTCGGCGGTGAAAACCGCCAGCATTCTAAACGCCGACAACCGTATCATGTACAGGATAGGGGTTGTGGCCCGCAGCATGGGGCTGATGGACAGCCCTTTCATAATAGGCATACCCATTTCGGCGTACAGCAAGAGCATATATTACGACCGCCCGGTTAAATAGGAGTCAGGAGTCAGAATACAGACTCCCGGCTAAATAAAGAATTTTGGATTGATAATGGAGGTCTGTTTTTGATTAATGATGGAAAAATAGAAAGCTGTTTCGCAGATATCAAATGCTCAGTGCTGGATTATTTCAGAATAAATGATGTCTGTGGCATTGTCTGCGAGCTGAAAGACAAAAGAGAAATAGTGACCAGGGTTGACAGGGAAGTGGAGTCGATAATAATCGGCAGGATAACAAAGGAATTCCCCGGACACCGGATAATTTCCGAGGAGAGCGGTGTAAGCGGCGGGGAATCGGAATACGTGTGGTATATAGACCCCGTTGACAACACCGTGGGGCTTGTAAGCGGGGAGAGGGACATTTCAAGCTCCATTTCGCTCAAGCACGGCGACAGGCATTTGCGGTCAATGATTATAAACCCCCGCACCGGCGAGGTGTACGAGGCCGGCGACGGAGGGAGCTTCAAGAACGGCAAAAGGATACAGACCTGCGGGGGGTCGCTCTATGATAAGTCCAGGGGGATTTCCACCTGCGCCTATGTTACAAAAAGCAGAATAGAAAAGGCCCGGCATATTATTGGCAGAATATATGAAAACAGGCTTCCCCTCAGGATTTCCGGCGGGTCGGCCCTGGACCTCTGCTTTGTGGCCGAGGGGAGGCACATCGCACACGTTTCCCTGGGGGCCCATACGTGGGACGTGGAGGCAGGGATTCACATAGTGTTGAGCGCCGGAGGGGCCGTTGAAATCACAGCGCTGTATCCGCAGAACAGCGCCCTGGGGCTGATGGCAGCCGCAAGCGGGGGAGTGATGAGTGAGCTCGGGGACCTTTTTGGAGATTTGGTATATGATATAGAATGAAAGTCGGCTGTACCGGCCGGGAGCACCGGCATGCTGATGATAAGGGAAAATGGAGTTATGGAAAAGACGAAATGGGAAAGGCTTTACAACATGGTGGGTGGACTTACGCCCCTAAAGCATGACTGCGGGCGGCTGTGCGGGAAAAAATGCTGCTCTGTGCAGGAAGAGGGAAAAGGGATCTACCTTTTTCCCGGGGAGGAATCCATGTACCGGGCCGGAGGAGAAAGTTGTTAAATATTGCTAAATGATATATAATAAAAGGGATCTTTGAAATTAGATGCGCTTTTGTTTTAAACAGGGCGCTGTTTTATTTCCTGATCAAATTATCTAACATATAAATTAGCGGCAGGGCAGGGTTTCCCGCTGGCCGTAAAATAAGGAGGTCTTTTATGGACGAGATGTTGTCAGGAGAGAAAATGTCGCTGTGGAAGAGGATTTACGGGGTGATCTGGGGCAGTCCGGCCAGGACCATGGAGGACATTGTAAAGAGGCCCGCCTCGCTGGGGGCGGTTTTGCTGTTTATGGTGGCCAATATTGTTTTGACCCTTTTAACCGCTCCCAAGATTAAGGAGTTTACCGCCTATACCCTGCAAAACCTGCCGGGGGGAAAGCTGCCGGCCGAGCAGATGGCGGTGGCCCTGAACGCCGCCGTTGTTTCCGCCGCCGCCGCCTCTGTGCTCCTGCCCCTGATAATGTGGGTTGTCACGGCGGGGCTTCTCAAGCTCTTTAACGCCTTTACCGGGGAGAAGGCTTCATTCGCCTCTCTTTTCGCTGTTACGGTTTTTGGGAACATTCCGCTGGTCCTGGACAGTATGATCAAGACCGTGCTGGTGATGCTGACACCTGCCCAGAACATGGCGCGCATTTCAATCAGCCCGGCTCTGTTCCTGCCCGACCCCGGCCTTTTTCCGGGAAAGGAGTATGTCTTCTTAAGCCAGGTTGACCCCTTTGTATTCTGGACTCTGGGACTTATAGCCCTGGGAGCTTCCATCGCCATGAGGGTTTCCTTCGGGAAGGCGGCTGCATTCATGGGTTCCCTCTGGCTGGTGTATGCCCTGGTGGTTACCTTTGCGTCCGGGCTCGGCAGTATGGGGTAAATTTTATATTCTGCATGAAATAATTGGCGGCTTTGATACGTCTATTTATTTGGAACTACTCTTACGGTATTTGGCAGGCAGTCTTTAAGGGGGGAGTCGGATTGTGGGAGAGGCTGAAGCGGCGGAAAAAAATGCTGGCGGGGGCCGGCTTTATTGTACTGGTGGGTCTGGCAGTTGCGCTGAACCTTGTTAAAAACAGGGAAGGTGGAGCCGTGCCGGTGCAAACCGCCAGGGCTGAATTCAGGGAATTGCAGGACAGCGTTTTCGCCACCGGCCGGGTAAGGCTGGTTGAAAAGCAGGAAGTTTTTTCCGAGGAAGTTGCCATAGTTAAAAAAATATTCGTCCGGCCGGGGGACCGGGTTACCAGGGGCCAGCTGCTGGTATCCATGGATGACGGGGATGCCGAAAGCCGCCTCAAAGAGGCCAGGGCAAACCTTGACCTGCAGGAGGCCAATTACGCCAAGGCTCTGGCCGCCCTTCCGCTTGAAGGGCAAAAACTGGGGGCCGAGGTGGACAGGGCAGAGGCCGGGCTGTCCGCCGCCAGGGCGAAGTACCAAAGATACCAGTCCCTTTTTCAGATCGGGGCTGCCAGCGCCCAGGAACTGGAGGAGGCAAGGCTGGGCTGCCAGAACAGGGAGGCCGACCTGAAATCGGCCAGGGCCTCGTTCGACGCCAGGGCGTCGGACCCGGTGCGGCAGAATGAGATAAAAGGGCTGGAGGCCCAGGTGACGTCGGCCAGGGCCCAGTATGAAAAAGCCCAAAAGCAGTATGGCAGGACAAATGTAAGGGCTGAAATGGACGGCATGGTCTTTTCGGTGGAAGTTTCGGAGGGTGACCAGACGGTTTCCCGGACCAGGATACTTACCCTTGGAAACCCTGACAGGCTGGAGGTAACCGCCAGCATCAGCGAGGGTGACAGCGGGAGGCTTGTAGTGGGCCAGAGGGCTGAAGTAAAGGCCGCAGCCCTGCCGGGCAGCAAGTACAGGGGAACACTGACCATGGTGGCGCCGGGAGCGGTGATCAGGAACAACGAGAGGGGCGGGTTTTCCATCGAGATCCCCGTCCATGTACGAGTGGAGGGGGATGCTGCCGGACTGAGGCCGGGGTATACCGCCGATGTCAGCATAATAACAGTGGAGAAAAGGACGGCTTTGGCTGTCCCTTACGAGTCAGTTGTCGAAAAAGACGGTAAAAAATACGTTCTGGTTATAGAAAATGGCAGGGCAAAGGAGACAAAAATCAAAACCGGCCTCAACACGGAGATATACACCGAGGTGCTGGAAGGCTTAGGCGAGGGGGACAAGGTAATCGTCAATCCCGGGGATAAAGTCATGGACGGCACTGCGGTGAAAGAGCTGCCCGGGATTAAAGAAGTGCCCCGGGAGGCCGGAAAATGATTAAGCTTTCAGGCCTGACCAAAATATATGACCAGGGAGTTCACCCGGTGACAGCCCTGAAGGACGTCACCCTCAATATACGGCCCGGGGAGTTCGTGGCTGTCATGGGGCCGTCAGGGTCCGGCAAGTCCACCCTGATGAACCTGCTGGGATGCCTGGACACGCCCACTTCGGGAACATACGTGCTGGACGGGGTGGACGTTACCAGGATGGGGGACATGGAGCTGGCGGCGGTAAGAAACAGAAAAATAGGCTTCGTATTTCAGACCTTTAACCTTCTTCCACGCATGACGGCCCTGCGCAATGTGGAACTGCCCATGCTTTACGCCGGTGTCCCCGGCGAGGAAAGGAGAAAAAGGGCCTTTGAGGCGCTGGAGATGGTTGGCCTTGCCGACAGGGTCGGCCACCGCCCCAACCAGCTGTCCGGGGGGCAGGTGCAGAGGGTCGCCATTGCCAGGGCTGTGGTCAACAGGCCGGTGATACTGCTGGCCGACGAGCCCACCGGCAACCTCGACTCCCGGTCGGGGCGGGAGATAATGGCCATATTCCGGGAGCTCAACAGCAGCGGGGCCACCATTGTACTGGTGACCCACGAGAGGGATATTGCCCTGAATGCCGGCAGGATACTTCATTTCAGGGACGGTTGCCTTGTTGACAAGGAGGAAAATCCCAAATCCGGCGGGGATCCGGCGGAGCAGGGGAACCGGGGGGTGGCGGGGGTTTGAATCTCCTTGAGTCGATAAGGCTGGCACTGGAAGGGATATCGGCCAACAAGCTGCGGTCCTTTTTAACCACGCTGGGGATTGTTATCGGGATAGCGGCGGTTATAGCGGTGGTGGCGGTGGGCCAGGGCGGCCGGGCCATGCTGATGTCGGAGATGGAAAAGGCGGGCACCAATATTTTCGCGGTATTTTTGGACTGGCGGAAAGAAAATGCCTTTACCGGCCGGGAATTTACACTGCAGGACGTGGAGATAATCAAGGAGCGGGTGCCGGAAGTAAGCCACTTGTCGCCGGTAAGCAACTCCGGAGCCGAAATCCGGGGGCCGGGGAAAAGCAAGTCTTCCGTTGTGTTCGGCGTGAGCGCCGACTATGGACGTATAAGGAATTTCAACATGAAGGGCGGTCATTTTTTCAGCGCCGGGGATGAACAGGGCCGCCGCAGGGTGGCCGTGATGGACCAGGAACTGGCCGATGAGCTTTTTGGCCGGTCGGACCCCCTGGGCCAGAAGGTGGTCATTAAAAACACCCCCTTTGTGGTGGTGGGGGTGATAGCCAAAGGTGAGTCCATGATGGGTTTTCAGGAGAACCCCAAGCTATACATTCCCTTTCAGGTCTGGCAGCAGCTTTTCAGCCAGCAAATATACTACATTGAGGGGAGCGCCTCCTCAAAGGAGCAGGTGGACGCCGCCGTCAGGAACTCGATAAAGGTGCTGGAGCGCAGGCACAACGCCCCGGGTCACTACAAGGGTGAAAGCATGGAGCAGTACATGAGGGTGGCAAAGAGCGCCACCGGCATAGTCACTTTGATTATCAGCGCCATAGCCGGGATTTCGCTGCTGGTGGGCGGTATCGGGGTGATGAATATAATGCTGGTGTCGGTCACCGAGCGCACCAGGGAGATAGGCATCCGTATGGCACTGGGGGCCCGGAGGAGGGACATACTGGTGCAGTTCCTGATTGAGGCCATTGTTTTGTGCCTCCTGGGGGGCGCCATAGGAATGGCCCTGGGGGTGGGCGGGGCCTTCCTGATAGCCAAGCTGGCCAAGTGGCCCCCACTGGTGTCATGGCTGACAGTGCTGGTGGCCTTCGCTTTCTCGGCGGCCATCGGGGTTATTTTTGGCATACTCCCGGCCAACAAGGCGGCCCGTCTGAACCCCATCGAGGCCCTGCGCCGGGAGTAAGGCGCGAGAATTCAGGAGTCAGATCCGGTACGACAAATGTAAGGACCGGTGACCCAATCTCGCAATTTTATGCCGGGAAATGGTATAATTTATTGCGGGGGAGGTTATTATGGAAAAGTTAAAACTTATAAATGATATAGCCGTAAAAAATGATATAGCCCTGGTATATATTTTCGGCTCCCGGGTTAAGACCGGCCTGGATATATTAAAGGGAGTGCCGAAGAAAAACGATGACCCGCTGGCTGATATAGGCATAGGCGTGGTTTTCAGCTCCGGGCTGCCTTCCCCCGGGAGGAGGCCCGAACGGTACAGCTCTATTTACAACCAGTTGGAAGAACTTTTTGCGCCTTTTCCGGTGGACCTCGTTTTTCTTCAGGAAACCCATTCGGTATTTCAGGCCAATGCTGTTTGCGGCCATTGCATATACAGCCTTAGCCTGGACATCAAGGAAAACTACGAAGAAAATGTGCTGCGCCGGGCGGCGGACTTCCGTCCGTTTTTGGAAAGATACCTGGATGAAATGCTTGAGGATTATTTAAGGAAATGAGATACAACTGGCTTAAACCCGGCACCAGGGTACGGCTGTGGCCTGCGGACACATACGCCAAGTACGCGGTGGTGAGGGAGATGAACCATTACACCGTAACTTTTGAAATTACCGGGGTGGAGCCCGGTGAGCCCCACTACAGGCCGGGACAGAGGATTACGCTGCCCTGGTCCCGCGTGAACGTGTCCAAAGGTTTTTGATCCCAAACCGGCAATGTAAATGGGGAATAATTGCTTTAATTGTCAACCGACATTCGACAGCAGGTTGACAAATGTGCGGAAGCATTCTATATTGTTGGTTAATTCGGCTATTTAAAAAATTGCGGCTAATGAAGGGGGTTATTACATGTTTTATGAATTGGCAGTGAGGATAACCGGCGGGGGGGCCATATCCAGGGAAGAGGCCCTGGGCCTGGCGAAACTTGGTGTCTCAGAGATATATGAATTGATTTCTGCCAGCAGCATGGTAACAAGGTATTTCAGGGGGAGCCGCCTGGAGCTGTGCTCCATCATCAACGCCAGGTCCGGCGGCTGCAGCGAGGACTGCAGCTTTTGTGCCCAGTCGTCCCGCTATAACACCGGGGCGGCGGTTTACCCCATGGTTTCGCCCCGGGAGACACTGAGGCAGGCGGCGGCCATGGAAAAGGCGGGAGCGAAGAGGTTTTCCATAGTTGCCAGCGGGCGGGGAATTTCCGGCCGGGACCTTGATACGGTACTGGCTGCGGTTGATCTGCTGAAGAGGGAAACCGGACTGGGACTTTGCGCCTCGCTGGGGATAATAGACGAGAATAAGGCCTTGATGCTGAAGCAGGCCGGGGTGACCATGTACCACCACAACCTGGAAGCCTCTGCCGGGTACTATCCGCTTGTGTGCACCACCCACCCCCACGCCCACCGGGTGAAAACCGTCAGGGCTGCGCAAAAGGCGGGGCTGAGGGTTTGCTGCGGAGGAATTATCGGGCTGGGGGAGAGCTTTGAACAGAGGGTGGACCTGGCTTTTGAGCTAAAGGAACTGGGAGTCGACTCGGTGCCGGTGAACTTCCTCACCCCGATACCGGGGACCCCGCTGGAGGGTGCCGAGCCTCTCGCGCCGCTTTCCTTGCTGCACACCCTGGCGGTTTTCAGGCTTATTCTGCCCGGGGCGGTCATCCGGCTGTGCGGGGGCAGGAAGCCGGGTCTGGGGAGGCTGCAGCCCCTGGCATTCATGGCCGGGGCTGACGGGGTGATGATAGGCGACTACCTCACCACCAGGGGGGAGGACCCGGATGGAGACATGGAGATGTTCGCCGCCCTCGGACTGAACCTTTCTTAGAATAGTCTCTTCCTGCATTGGTTTAAATATTCTTTCATGTTGACCCGGTGGTTACGGATAACATGCGCTGCCTGCTGACCGTGCTGCGCAGGGTGGTTTAACGGTGCCGTGCTGGAAACAGCCGGTATTTTTTTTGTCCCCCTGGCATAAAGATTACTGTTCGCAATAATTGGTAATGCGAGGGGGAATTGGTAATGGCTGGTCGATGGCACATGATGGCCTTCAGGGAGGTGCTGGAAACACTTCGGACAAGCGCCTCAAAGGGCCTGGACGAAAAGGAGGCCGGAGAGAGATTGGGCAGGTTCGGGCCTAACGAGCTGGCCAAGGCTCCCCCGGTTCCCTTGTGGAGCCTTTTTTTTAGCCAGTTTAAGGATTTCCTGGTGCTGGTCCTCCTCGCCGCCACTATTTTGTCCGGTTTCCTGGGGGAATACGCCGATGCGGTTACCATAATGATAATTGTCATAATAAACGCCTTTCTCGGCTGTTTTCAAGAATACCGCGCCGAGAGGTCCATTGAGGCCCTCAGAAAGATGGCGGCGCCCGAGGCCAGGGTGCTGAGAAACGGGCGGGAGCATAAAATAAACGCAGCCGGACTTGTGCCGGGTGATATAGTATGCCTGGAGGCCGGCGACAAGGTCCCGGCCGACCTGAGGATAATCGAGGCATCGAGCCTTGAAATAGAGGAGTCGGCACTGACGGGAGAATCGGCTCCGGTTAAAAAGAATACAGATCCACTGACGGGCCACAGCCCCAATCCCGGAGACCTGCGCAATACAGCCTTCCTGGGCACCTCTGTCACCAGGGGCAGGGGCAGGGGGGTTGTGACGGCCACAGGAATGGCCACAGAAATGGGGCACATTGCAGTTATGATAAGTGAGGCCGGGCAGGAGCCCACGCCCCTGCAGCGCCGCCTGTCACAGCTGGGAAAGGTGCTTCTGGTTTTCTGCCTGATGATCTGCGCCTCGGTTGTGGTTCTGGGCGTTTACCGCGGAGAGTCCCTTTACAGTATGATAATGGCTGGAATAAGCCTTGCGGTGGCGGCAATACCCGAAGGGCTGCCCGCCATTGTAACAGTGGCCCTGGCCATAGGGGTGCAGCGAATGATTAAAAGAAACGCCATAATCCGCAAGCTTCCCGCTGTGGAGACACTGGGCTGCGCCACGGTTATATGCTCGGACAAGACCGGCACCCTGACCCAGAACAAGATGGTGGTAAAAAGGGCCGTGGCCGGGCGGGACGTGGCCGAAATAAGCGGTGAAGGCTATGACCCCAAGGGGGAGATCAGTTTCGCCGGCGGGAAGGCCGGTCCGGAGTTCCAGATGCTGCTCAGGGCGGCTGCGCTTTGCAACAACTCTTCCCTAAAGCGGGGAGAGATTGGAATACAGGGGCTGTTCAGGGGGATTTCCGAGAGAAAGGGCTTAAGGGAATGGGACATTGAGGGTGACCCCACCGAGGGGGCGCTTTTGGTGATGGCGGCCAAGGGCGGCGTCTGGAGGGAGGAAATAGAGCGAAAAGAAGTTCGTTTGGCCGAGCTGCCCTTTGACTCCGACCGCAAGCGGATGACGGTTTTTTACAGGGACGGCGCAGGGGGCGTTACGGCCTATGCCAAGGGAGCCCCGGATGTTCTGCTGGATATCTGTACTCACCGGTATCACAGCGGGAGGGTTGCGCCTCTCACAGAAACAGACAGGAGGGAGATACTGTCCGCAGTTTCGGAAATGGCTGCCGGGGCGCTCAGGGTGCTGGCTTTTGCTTATAAAAAGGTGGACGGGGAGATGGAGGACTACGGAGCCGAGGAGGGCAGCCTTGTCTTCATCGGGCTGTGCGGCATGATCGACCCTCCCAGGCCCAGCGCGGTCAGCGCTGTTCACACCTGCAGGCGGGCCGGGATACAGGTGGCCATGATTACAGGCGACCACCAGGCCACGGCCAGGGCGGTGGCCCTGGAAATGGGCCTTTTGGCCGGGGGCGGCAAGGTGCTGACAGGAGCGGACCTGGACTGTATTTCCGACGAGGAACTGGCGCGCCAGTCGGGCCGGGTGGCGGTTTACGCCAGGGTTTCACCCAGGCACAAGCTGCGCATTGTAAGATCCCTCAAACAGGCCGGGCACGTGGTGGCCATGACCGGTGACGGCGTCAACGACGCCCCGGCCGTCAAGGAGGCCGACATCGGCATTGCCATGGGCATCACCGGCACCGATGTAACCAAGGAAGCGTCGTCCATGGTGCTGGCCGACGACAATTTTTCCTCCATCGTCGCGGCGGTGGAGGAGGGGCGGGGGATTTACGACAATATCAGGAAGTTCATCCGCTACCTGCTGTCGTGCAACGTGGGAGAGGTGCTGGTGATGTTCCTGGCTGTGCTGGGCGGGCTTCCGCTTCCCCTGCTGCCCATACAGATACTGTGGATGAACCTGGTTACCGACGGGCTCCCCGCCCTGGCCCTGGGGGTTGACCCGGCCGACAGGGACATAATGAACAGAAGGCCGAGACACCCGGGGGAAGGCATTTTCGCCAACGGGCTTATGCTTAAGATACTGGGCAGCGGATCGGTTATCGCACTGGCGACCCTTACCGCCTTTGCCATGGCGCTTTTCGGATCAGGCAATATTGACCTGGCCCGCACGGTGGCGTTCAATACCCTGGTCTTTGCCCAGCTGTTCTATGTGTTTAACTGCCGTTCCGAGCATCACACCATCCTGGAACTGGGAGTTCTTTCAAACCCCCAGCTTGTGGCGGCTGTTCTTTGCTCGGCTGCCCTGCAGCTGGCGGTGACGAACCTTCCCTTCCTGCAGAAGGTTTTTCACACCGTGCCTCTGAGCCTATTCCAGTGGTGCGTGCTTATATCGCTGTCGGCCTTGCCCGCCGTGGGCGGTATAATACTGAGGGGCCTTCAGGCCAAAGCCAGGCAAAAGGTTACCTATATGAGGGTATAATAATATGGTATAATTATAGACAAAAAGAAGGAAAAAGACCAACGAGATGGAAATTAACCAGGGTGTGCCTGTTGTTTTTGCGGCACACCCGGCTCTTTTGACTATCAGTGGGGTTAGTTCCCCCTTCTGGATTTTGGGGTCCGCTAAAGGGTCGCTTGCATGTCGCTTGAGGGTCGCTGTTAATGCAGGCTGTCACGATTCTGAGTCCTGAGTTCTGTATTCTGAATTCCAGACCGCCTGTAGGGCGGCTTTATCTAAGGAGGTTTCACAAATGAGATTCCTCAAAGTTCACGGGCTGGGAAATGATTTCGTGCTTGTGGACGCCCGTGAGGAAAAAGCCCTTCCCGCTGACCGTGAAGGGCTGGCTGAACTGGCCGTGAGGGTTTGTCACAGGAATTTCGGGGTTGGCGCCGACGGGCTGGTACTGGTAAGGGAGGCCGCGGACGCCGACATTTACATGCAGATATTCAACTCGGACGGAAGCGAGGCCGAAATGTGCGGCAACGTTATACGCTGCGTTGCCAGGTACGTGCACGAAAAAGGCCAGGTCAGGGGAAACAGCTTGCGTATCAAAACCCTGGCGGGTATAATGGTTCCTGAAATATTAACGGACAACGGCCGGGTGGTTTCAGTCCGGGTTGATATGGGGGCGCCGGTTTTGGAGCGGTCCATTATCCCTATGAAGGGCGATCCCGGCCTGGTGGTGTCGGAACCTCTCAGGGTAGGCAATAATACATTTACGGTGACTGCGGTGTCAATGGGCAATCCCCACTGCGTGATATTTGTCAAGGACGTTGACAAGGTGCCATTAAACATATGGGGCCGCAAGATCGAGACTCACCCGGCGTTTCCCAGAAAAACCAACGTGGAGTTCGTGCAGGTCATCAGCCGGAGCGAGGTGGCCATGCGGGTTTGGGAGCGGGGAGCGGGATACACCATGGCCTGCGGCACCGGGGCATGCGCTGTGGTGGTGGCCGGTGTTCTAAACGGCTGCACGGGCAGAATCGTCAAGGTGAATGTTGAGGCGGGGCCGCTCCATGTGGAATGGAAGGAAGAGAACAACAGGGTGTATATGACCGGACCGGCCGAGATAGTGTTCAGCGGCGATTACCCGGTCAGGTAAATATATCAGGGGATACGAGGAGGGTTTCTTATGAAACTGGCGGAAAGAGCGCTGAATATCAGCCCGTCGCCCACGCTGTCCATAGACGCCAAGGCCAAGAAAATGGTTGCCGACGGAATGGATGTTGTCAATTTCGGCGTGGGGGAACCGGATTTTGACACTCCGGAAAACATCAGGCAGGCGGCCATAGACGCCATAAACAAGGGAATGACCAGGTATACGGCGGTGGCCGGGATAGACAGCCTGAAGGCCGCCATTGTGAAGAAGTTCAAGGTAGACAACGGGCTGGAATATCAGCCGTCGCAGATAGTGGTTTCAGCCGGAGCCAAGCACTCCCTATACAACGCATTCCAGGTTTTGTGCCAGGAGGGGGAGGAGGTTATACTTCCCGCCCCTTACTGGGTCAGCCACCTGGAGCAGATCAAGCTGGCCGGGGCCGTTCCCGTCATAGTACAGACCAGGGTCTCCAACGGCTTCAAGCTGACCACGGAAGAACTGGAGTCGGTGCTGACACCCAGGACAGGGCTTATACTACTCAACAGCCCCAGCAACCCCACCGGGGCGGTTTACACCAGGAGCGAGCTGGAGGCCCTGGGTGAAATACTGGCCAGGCAAAAGGTTTCAATTATTTCCGACGAGATATATGAAAAGCTCATTTACGACGGCGCCGAGCATGTCAGCATAGCTTCCCTGAGCCCGGAGCTCAAGGAGCTGACAGTGGTGATCAACGGTGTGTCCAAGTCCTACGCCATGACCGGGTGGAGGATCGGGTACGCTGCGGCTCCCCAGGCGGTGGCCAAGGCTATGGCCGACCTGCAGAGCCATTCAACCTCCAACCCCACCTCCATTGCCCAGGCTGCCAGCGTGGCCGCCCTTGAGGGGCCCCAGGAAAAGCTCTATGAAATGGTCAGGGAATTTAACAGCCGCAGGGATTATATGCTGGAAAGGGTAAACTCCATACCGGGTCTTTCCTGCGCCAGGCCGAGCGGCGCCTTTTACCTCTTTCCCGATATGAGCTCCTTTATCGGAAAGTCATATGACGGCCGGGAGATAAAGGGATCTTCGGACCTGGCGGCCATATTGCTGGAAGAAGCCTTGGTGGCGCTGGTTCCCGGAATAGCCTTCGGGGATGACCGCTGCTTCAGGCTGTCCTACGCCGCGTCCATGGAAAGAATAAGGGAAGGTATGGACAGGATAGAAAAGGTGCTGTCCCGGTTAAAATAGCCGGAAAGTTATTTTACCGTCAGGCTTTGAATAATAAAAAACTGAAGGTGGTATTTTGCCAAAAAGCATGACCGGCTTTGGCCGGGGCGAGGCAAACGGACAGGGTAAAAAATTTACCGTGGAGCTTAAATCGGTTAACCACCGCTTTGCCGAAGTGGTGCTGAGGATGCCCAAACAATTCTTTTCCCTTGAGGAGAAAGCCAGGAGGCTTATACTGGAAAAGGTGGCCAGGGGGCGGGTGGACGGGTACTTATCGGTGGAGCAGTTCACGGAAAAAATACCCACGGTTAAAGTTGACAAAGTATTGGCCTCATCGTATTATAAGGCAATGGGAGAGTTGCTGGACGGACTGGGAGTGGTGGATTCCATAAGGTCCGACCACATATTCGCCCTTCCCGGCGTGATGTCCCTGGAGGAGCCGGCCGAGGACGCGGCCATTTTTTGGCCTGTCCTGGAAGAGGCAATACTGATGGCGGTGGAAGGCCTCGTAAGCATGAGGGAGTCCGAGGGCGGCCGCCTGAAGGACGACCTTCTGTCAAGGCTTGGCAAAATAATGAAAATGACCTCCGAGATAGAGGCAAGGGCCCCCCGGGTGGTTGAGGACTACCGCGTCAGGCTTACGCAAAGGCTTTTCGAGTGGCTGGCCGATTCCACCCTGGATATGAACAGAGTCATGGCCGAGGTGGTCATATACGCCGAAAAGTCCAACATCACAGAGGAAATAATAAGGCTGTACAGCCATATTGTACAGGCTTCCGAAAGCCTGGGCGGAGATGATCCGGTGGGGCGGAAGCTGGACTTTATAATTCAGGAAATGAACCGCGAGATAAATACAATAGCGTCTAAATCAGGGGATATTCAGATAAGCGGGTATGTTGTGGAGATTAAAAGCGAGCTCGAAAAAATAAGGGAACAGGTGCAGAACCTGGAATAACTGCTTAAAAACCGCTGGCACATTTTCTAGGGGGGATAAGAGTGGATATAAAACTGATTAATATCGGTTTCGGCAACATAGTTTCCGCCAACCGGATCATTGCCATTGTGAGCCCGGAGTCCGCTCCCATCAAAAGAATAATAACCGAGGCAAGGGACCGGGGCATGCTGGTTGACGCCACCTACGGCCGCAGGACCAGGGCGGTGATAATCACCGACAGCGACCACGTCATTCTCTCGGCCGTTCAGCCGGAAACCGTGGCGCACCGGCTGGTGGGCAAGGAAGTGTCCTCCGCGGCTGCTGAAGATCCCAATGACTGATCTGGAGAAGTAAAATGGCCGGACAGGGTATGCTAATACTGATATCCGGGCCTTCGGGGTCCGGAAAGGGTACAGTCTGCGGCCAGCTTTTAAATCAGCACCCCGGCATGAAGATTTCGGTTTCGGCCACCACCCGGGCCCCCAGGGCCGGAGAGGTGTACGGCCGGGACTATTATTTCATGTCCAGGGAGGAATTTGAAAGACTGATCGCGGAGGGTGGCTTTTTGGAGTGGGCCGTCATTTACGGCAATCTTTACGGTACGCCTGCGGCGCCGGTTAAGGAGTCACTGGCCCGGGGCGAGGATGTGATACTGGAAATAGACGTTCAGGGAGGGCTCCAGGTGAAGGAGCATTTCCCTGACGCCGTGCTTGTTTTCCTAATCCCCCCTTCCAGGGCAGCCCTTGAATCAAGGCTAAGGGGAAGGGGCACCGAGGGCCGGGAGGAGATTAACAAAAGGATGCTGTGGGTTGACACCGAGCTGGGCTTTTTAACCAAGTACGACTATGTGCTTGTCAATGACCGGCTCAGTGACACGGTGGATGCGGTGAGTTGCATAGTGAAGGCCGAGCGCAGCCGTTCCAGGCGCTTCACCCTGCCCCAGGGATGGTAAAAACACTTGGGGGCACAGAATTCAGAAGCTGGTGCATCTTATTGCGATAATGTATTAATAGATATAACTTTGAAATTTTTCGGAGGGTTGCTATGATCCAGACAGCACTGGACGAGTTGTTGCAAAAGGTGGACAGCCGGTACACCCTGGTGGTCATAGCCGCAAAAAGGGCAAGGAAGCTGACGGAAAAGGCCGAAAGCGACAAAAACACCGGTTTTGTGGTACGGAAGCCGGTAACTGAGGCCCTGAAGGAGATTGCCCAGGGAAGGATAAGGTATCGCCGGACTAAGCAGGGAATAAAGTGAGAGTGGCGGGTATTATGCTTGAGGGCAGGTTTATCGCCCTGGGAGTGACCGGGGGAATAGCGGCTTATAAGGCTGCCGACCTGGCAAGCAAATTAAACGGCCAGGGGGCATCAGTGCACGTTATAATGACAAGATCGGCAGGGGAGTTCGTAAGGCCTCTGACATTTGAGGCGCTTACGGGCAACCCGGTGTTTACCGATCTTTTTTCTGCTTCACCGGGGTTCAGGATGCCCCACATAGATCTGGCCACCCGGCCGGATATTATGGTGGTGGCCCCGGCTACGGCAAACCTGCTGGGAAAGCTTGCCCACGGAATAGCCGACGACCTTTTGACCACCGCCATACTGGCGTCCACCTGCCCGGTGCTTTTGTGCCCCGCCATGAATGTGAACATGTACGCCAACCAGGTCGTTAAAGACAATATAGCAAGGCTTTCCGGGCTGGGATACCACTTTGTTGAGCCCGAAGCCGGCAGGATGGCCTGCGGCCATGTGGGCAGGGGGAGACTGGCTGAGACGGAGAAAATAATAGGCGCCATAACCGGCCTGATCACAAGGAATGAGGACCTGAAAGGGCTCACCGTGCTTGTCACGGCCGGAGGCACCAGGGAGCCCATCGACCCGGTGAGGTTCATATCCAACAGGAGCTCCGGTAAAATGGGCTATGCCCTTGCAGGGGCCGCCCGCTCCAGGGGCGCCAGGGTAATACTGGTGACCACCCCCACGGGTCTTCCGGTCCCCCCCGGGGTTGAGCCGGTTCAGGTGGAATCGGCGCTGGATATGTGCCAGGCGGTGATGCGCATTTATCCCGGGGCCGATGTTGTAATCAAGGCTGCCGCAGTGGCCGACTACAGGTGCGAGCAGGTGGCCGGCCATAAAATTAAAAAGGAAGGGGACATTCTGACCCTGAACCTGGTCAGGAACCCGGACATACTGGCCGAACTGGGCAGGCAAAAAAGGAAAGGGGTAACCCTGGTGGGCTTTGCCGCCGAAACCCGGGACTTGCTGGAAAACGCCAGGCAAAAGCTGGCCGGAAAGAACCTCGACCTGCTGGTTGCCAACGACGTGACCATGCCGGGCGCCGGCTTCGGTAGCGACACCAACATAGTTAAGCTTGTTTTTGCCGGTGGAAGGGTTGATTCTCTGCCGGTGATGGATAAGGCAGACGTGGCGCACAGGGTGCTGGACGCAGTGTTGGAAATAAGAAGAGGCAGCAGCTGAATTAAAATCAATTCAGTTTTTGATTGCGAAATATACCTAATCATTCAATAATAAAGGAGCAACATAGCTCATTTTTTGTTTTTGAAGTAAGGCGGACAGGCAGGGGTTGGTTGATACAGTAATGTCCAGGTACAAATAAAGCATGCCATGTGGGGGGAAAAGGCACCGGCAAGGAGTTGGTGGCGTGGCTTATCCACCAGACGGGCCCCCGCAGCCATCATCCCTTCATTGTGGTTGAAAGCTCCGGGTTGGCCGACGACGAACTTGGTGATCGACTTTTCGGCAGCCTGCACAGCATTTCAAAGTCCGGCATGCCATATCGTTTCGGATACCTGGAACTGGCAAGGGGCGGTACCATACTGATTAAAGATATTGATCTTCTCGGCCCGCTGCTCCAGGTAAGGAGTGCCAGAGGGGTCAGGCTTTCAAATATGCAAATAAAGTGATATGCTTCACAAAAAGGCAGGGAGCAAAGGGGTCCAACGAGAAGCCTTCCTTGACCAGCACCGCTAATCCGTCAATGGACTTGCGCATATCGGTGCTTCCACAGGCCAGATAGACCCGTTCCACAGCGGAATGGCTTAGCATAACACCTTCAGCGTGCCTAAAACGCTCAAAAGAAGCTTTTGATCAAAGCCTGGCTTGACCTCCACCGTAGCCTGTCCCATCTTGATAAACAAGGCATGATCCTGTGGCCGTTCCTCTTGATGACCCACTTCAAGTTTTAACCACATTGGCGGTGGCGTGGCCGGGGTTGCTTTGGAAGGATCCTTTTTGAGCCAGTAGCTGAATTGCCTATAAGCACCACTTATATATCACATCATTACTTGATATTTCCGTTCGGCCCTCAATGATGATATGTTTTAAATATAGCTATGGTAATGGGTTATCTTTTTAAAAAAGGAGGCATTTCTGATGGGCAAACTGAAAGTTCTTTTCCATTTAAACGAACCTGAAAGGTGGCAAAGGACACTTTTAAACGTCATTAATTTTGTTAAAGATGTAGGACAGGAGAATGCGGATATTGAGGTTGTGGCTAACGGTGCTGCGGTTTCTGCTTATAGTGATAAATGCCAAATCGCAGGAGGTTCGGGGGAAACTCCAACGAGTTGTGGAAAAGCAAATGGAGAACTATATGAAGAAATGAATAAGTTAGCCCGAATGGGAATAAAATTTGTTGCCTGCCGAAAAGCTCTTAGGATGCATTCCTTAGATGAAAACATGCTACCCCCTTTTATCACGGTAGTTCCGGCGGGTATAACAGAGATTGCCAAAAAGCAAGCTGAAGGATACGCGTATATCAAAGCCTAAGCGGAAAGAAACAGTTGAAAATTACTCAAGCGACCTCCGCCTAAAGACGGAGGTTTTACTAAATATACAAGAACATCTAGCGAACGAGCGAACTTTCCTGTCCTGGATCCGTACTTCTGTAGCCATTTTGGCCTTTGGTTTTGTAATTGAAAAAGATTCTTTGAGTGCGTAGCCCGGGTAGAAGATGAGCATGGGTGTCCGGGGGATTGTAGTGCACCCGCACCCCTTTGGCAAGACACTTTTTCAAAAAACTTAAGCTACATTTTCCTCCCTTCGCATTTATACATTGCTAAATTATCCCAGCTCATCCCTAATTCATAAAATAGTTACGAGTTTGTTTCGGGACAGGCGGCGGTCTTGACATCCACCCTGCCTGTGATACGTGTCTGTTGCCGACGGGGCGGCTCCGGGAACATGATAAGGTTGACTGACACCCCGTCCAAAGTCACATTTTACCACGGTTATAATACCTGTTGACGCCGGCACTGTCTATGATGTCAGGGAGAAAAGGCTGGTGGTGCTTACCGGCCGGGAGGTGGTTGAGTTCAGGCCGGCGGTGAAATAGAGATGGATTAGCCACCCGGAATCTGCGATAATTTACCATGAGGGAGGTAGGTTTATATGGATATTGTGGATATCATCCGCGGCAGAAGAAGCATCAGGATGTACAGGGAGGAGCCGCTGGATGGAGGGGTTGTAAAGGAGTTAATAGGCGCGGCGGTGTACGCCCCCACCGGGTCCAACGCACAGCCCTGGGCCTTTGCGGTGGTTGAAAACAGGGAGTTTTTGAAAGAATGGTCAGACCTGTCAAAAAAGGTTTTGCTGGAAAAAGCAAAAACCGACAGCAGCCCCAGGCTTCAGGGGTACAAAAAAATACTGGAGAACCCGGATTTCAACATATTTTACAACGCTCCGGCCCTGGTGGCCGTTTACGGTGACCCGGAGTCCAACAACTATATCCAGGACTGCAGCATGGCCGCCCTCAACATGATGCTGGCGGCCTATGAAAAGGGGATAGGAAGCTGCTGGATAGGGTTTGCTGTGGCCGCCGGAAACCTTCCCGAAATAAAAGGACCTCTTAATGTGCCGGAGAACTTTAAGATTGTGGCCCCGGTAATACTGGGCCACCCCGACGGGCAGTGGCCGGTGATGAAACGCAAGGACCCGGTGATAACGGGATGGATGAAATAGCGCCAGGAAGCAGAATTTACAGAATTAAGAACTCAGAACTCAGAACTCAGAATTCAGAATTTAAACGTAGGAATTGGCCGTGAATAGACCCCAGAGCTCCATTAATGTCAGGCTGTCAGTTATTCTGTCTCCTGTATTCTGACAGGAAAAATCACCTGTTTTAGATTAACGCTGTGGTTCACAGGACCGTGCCCTTTTCCCACGGGGACTGCTGTCCTGATGGCCTCGTGCAGGTACTTTTCCGCGGACCGGACCGCGCCGGGGAGGTCCATCCCCCTGGCCAGCCCGGCGGTTATGGCTGCGGACAGGGTGCAGCCGGTGCCGTGGGTGCACCGGGTTCCTATCCGGGGGTTCCTTATCTCCTCATAGTGTTTCCCATCGGTAAGAAGATCCACCACCTCACTGCCGTCCCCGGAAAAATCCCTGTGGCCGCCCTTTATCAGTACCCACCGGGGGCCGTATTCCAGGATCCGCAGGGCGGCCTCCCTCAGCGTGTCTTCCGAAAGTATCGGGCGGCCGCAGAAAACCTCGGCCTCCGGCAGGTT
This sequence comes from Bacillota bacterium, assembly GCA_049323915.1. Taxonomy (GTDB): domain Bacteria; phylum Bacillota; class Desulfotomaculia; order Desulfotomaculales; family Desulfocucumaceae; genus BRHc4a. The sequence continues at coordinate 23,510 of JBMOPC010000100.1, read as the reverse complement.
GGGAGTTACCAGGAGGGCCAGGGGGAAAATGCTTTTGATATAGGCCGCCGCCGTGCCGTCGCCGGACAGCCTGTCTCCGCTGGTGGCAACCATCACCGGGTCAACCACAAGGTTTTTAATCCGGTTTGCCATGACTCTGCCGGCAACGGCCTCCACTATGGCGGCTGTTCCAAGCATTCCGGTTTTTACCGCACCGGCCCCGATGTCTGAAACAACGGCGTCTATCTGGGCGGCCACCATTTCGGGGGGTATCATGTGGATGCCGCTTACCCCCATGGTGTTCTGGGCCGTGATGGCCGTGACGGCGCTGGCGCCGAACACCCCGTGGGCCATGAAAGTCTTCAGGTCCGCCTGAATTCCAGCGCCGCCGCCGGAGTCGGACCCTGCCACGGTGAGGGCGGTGTAAACTTTTTTCTTCATTGACTGTGGTCTCCCTTCCAGCCCGCCTGAAGGGCGGCTATTTTACTTATATCACACCGCCTGACGGCCAACAAGGAGTAAGATAATGTCCATTAATTTTACATACTGGAAAGGAATATCAACGGCATTGTCGAATTTTACAGAACAAAAGGGGCTGCGCCCCTTCGGACGGTATAGACGTCCTATCCCCACTAAAGCAAGGGGGCACTCCCCCTTGGAACCCCCGTGCAGGAAATTATCCACAGAATTCCTCTGGAGCATAATTTCCTATATCAATAAAAAAGCCAAATGACATAATTTACTTTTTAAATGTATACTTAAAATAAAACCTCCCGAAAAATAATATAAACCGGGAGGTGATAATTTTGCATTCCAAGCAGACCCTGCAGTCATGCATACAGCACTGCCAGACCACGGCCAACGACATAAAGGCCATGGCCGCTGACGCCACAGGGGGCGCAAGGCAGTCTCTTGATCAGGCCTACCAGTCTATCGACGCCTGCATCAAGCAGTGCCAGACCGCTTTAAACCAGATGTAGCCTGACATACTTCCGGGAGCCCCTGGTTTGGGGCTCCTCGGCATATATGAGGTTTCCCGGCCAATATAAAGAGGATTTTGGAGGAAAAATGCCATGAGCGGCAGGAAGATTTCAATGAAGGTATCCGGCATGGAGTGCGCCGCCTGCGCCGCCAGGATCGAGCGGCAGCTCAAAAACACCGAGGGGGTCGGTGACGCGGCCGTTAACTTCGCCGTGGGCAAGGTGACGGTTGACTTCGACCCTGCCCGCACAGGGGTTGACAAGTTAATCGAAACAATAACCGAACTGGGATACCGTGTTCCCACCGAGAGGGTGGACCTGAAGATAAGCGGCATGACCTGCGCCGCCTGCGCCTCCCGGGTGGAGAGAACACTGGGGGGGCTGGAAGGGGTCTTAAGGGTCAATGTCAATTTTGCCATGGAAAGGGCCTCGGTGGAGTACATACCGGGGCAGATAAGCCCTTCGGACATGAAAAGGGCGGTGGCCGACGCCGGCTACCGGGCCGGGGACGGGGAAAAGAAATTTGACGGGGACAGGGAAAAGCTGGAAAGAGAGCGGGAAACCAGGCGGCAGACGGTGCTTTTGATACTGTCGGCAGCCCTGTCCGTCCCCCTCCTGGCCATGATGTTTGCCGAGCTTTTAAACTTTCACCTGCCGGCGCTGCTGCACAACAAGGTGTTCCAGTTTGTTCTGGCCACCCCGGTACAGTTTGTGGCTGGATTCCAGTTTTACAGAGGGGCTTTCAATTCACTGAGGCACGGCAGCGCCAACATGGACGTGCTGATTGCCATGGGTACTTCTGCCGCCTATTTTTACAGTGTGGCCACCACCTTCTTTTTTCCCGGACATGTCTACTATGAGACCGGGGCTATCATCATCACCCTGATTATTCTGGGGCGCATGCTGGAGGCCGTAGCCAAGGGGCGCACCTCCGAGGCCATAAAAAAGCTGATGGGGCTGCAGGCCAAGACGGCCAGGGTAATCCGCGACGGGCGGGAAATGGACATCCCGGTGGAAGACGTGCTGGTGGGCGACCTGGTGCTGGTGCGCCCGGGTGAAAAAATCCCCGTGGACGGGGCGATAAGGGAGGGCCAGTCCACCATTGACGAGTCCATGCTCACCGGCGAGAGCATACCCGTGGACAAGAGGGCCGGTGACGAGGTGATCGGCGGCACCATCAATAAACATGGCACTTTAAAATTTGAGGCCACCAAGGTGGGGTCGGACACCGCCCTTGCCCAGATAATAAAAATTGTGGAGGAGGCCCAGGGGTCCAAGGCTCCCATCCAGCGACTGGCCGACGTCATCTCGGCGTACTTCGTCCCGGCGGTGGTGGGCGTATCCCTGGCCACCTTCGCGGCCTGGTACTTCCTGGCCGATCCCGGAAACTTCACCCGGGCGCTGATAAATTTCACGGCCGTCCTTGTCATAGCCTGCCCCTGCGCCCTGGGACTGGCCACGCCAACTTCAATAATGGTGGGCACCGGCAGGGGCGCCGAAAACGGAATACTTATCAAGGGGGGGGAGCACCTGGAGAAGGCCCATGCCCTCAATACGGTAATACTTGATAAGACCGGCACCATTACCAGGGGAGAGCCGTCACTGACAGATGTTGTCACCGCAGGCCAAATAGATGAAAGTGAATTGCTTCGACTGGTGGCTTCGGCGGAAAGAGGTTCCGAGCACCCCCTGGGAGAGGCCATAGTAAAGAGCGCCAGGGATAGGGGGGCCGTACTTGAGGAGCCCGCAGGGTTTGAGGCCATACCCGGCCACGGCATTTATGCTGAAATAGGCGGGAGGTCTGTTTTAATAGGGAACCGGAGGCTGATGAGCTTAAAGAATGTGGACATGGCCGGGATGGAGGCCAGGGCCGACGCCCTGGAGGGCGAGGGGAAAACCGCCATGCTGGTGGCCGTGGACGGAAAGTCCGCAGGCGTGGTGGCCGTGGCCGACACCGTCAAGGAAACCTCCGCCGGGGCCATCCGGGCGCTGAATGAGATGGGAATACAGACCATAATGATCACCGGGGACAACCGGCGCACCGCGGCGGCCATAGCCCGCCAGGTGGGCATACCCCCGGAAAATGTTCTGGCCGAGGTGCTTCCCCAGGACAAGGCCAGGGAGGTGAACAGGCTCAAAGAGCAGGGCCGCGTGGTGGGCATGGTGGGGGACGGCATAAACGACGCCCCGGCCCTGGCCAGCGCCGATGTGGGGTTCGCCATCGGCACCGGCGCCGACGTGGCCATGGAGGCGGCGGACATAACGCTTATTAGGGGCGACCTGAGGGGTGTCGCGGCCAGCATTAAATTAAGCCGAGCCACCATGAGAAACATAAAGCAAAACCTGTTCTGGGCGCTGATATACAACACCCTTGGCATACCGGTGGCGGCGCTGGGATTTCTGTCCCCGGTGCTGGCAGGGGCCGCCATGGCTTTCAGCTCGGTTTCCGTGGTGACCAACGCCCTGAGGTTGAAGCGTTTCGACCCGTACCGGGACTTCCGCAGGGAGGAAAGGGCGGTTTTCCGCCCCGCCGTTGCCCCTGCCCGGCGCCCGGAATAAAAAGGGAGGTTTGCCGGTGGAGTTTTTGGAGGATTTATTTCTTGGAGCAGCACTTCTGGCCGGACTGTCCTTCGCCTGGTGGTTTGTTTTCAGGAGGAGGAAAGGCATAAATAATAACCAGGAGTAAATGGGTTTTTTGGGGGACGCTTGAGGGTCTCTAAGAGGCTATCAGGCAGCTTTAAATGTTGGTTGGGGGTAGGGGGGCTGCCCCCTTTTATCTTTTTTATTTGCTTTTGGAAATGAAAAATAGCAATTCCTTGCGGTTTGACACCCCGGCCTTTCGTAAAATATTGCGTACGTGAAACTTGACGGTATGTCGGGAGATAAATAGCTTTTCGGCTATTTCGGCGTCGGTTTGCCCCTGGCAGACAAGGTCGTATATCTTTTTTTCGCTGCCGGTAAGGCTGAACCAGAACTCGGGTTGTTGTTGGCCGGCGCCTTCGGGGGTGTCGGTGCCTGGCGCGGCCTGCCCGTATGTATTCCCGGGCGTTCGGCCGCTGTCCTCCAGTGACAGCGGCCTCAGGGACCACACCAGCAGGGGGTTAATCAAAAATAGAAGGCAGGCGCCTATTACGGCCGCCTGGGGGCTTGTGAGCGGGCTGGTCAGAAACTGGGCGTCCAGCGCCACACCCGGCGCGGTAATAAAAAACAGTGACAAACCGAGGCCCAGCCCAAAGGTTTTCTGGCAGCCAAAGAAATATGCCATTTTACGCAGTGTCAGCCAGTAAAAGAGGTCGGTGGCCCCAAGCCCCATGCTTAAGAATAAAAGTGTGACGGCCACCACCGCCGGGCGGTCAAGTCCTATAAAGGAGGCGGCCAGGCCCATGCCCAGAAGGCTGAGGGAGATGGTTCCCACCCAGTAAAATGATCTCTTTTCGGCGTATATGGCCAGGAACATCACGGCAAACGCGTAGATTAAGGTGTCGACGCCCATTAAATCTGGCCACTGTGAGTAGAAAAGGGGTGTAACCGCACGGTACCACAGCCCCCCGGAAAAGTAGGCGGCGGCGGCGAAGGCGGTCAGGCTGAAGATAACACCCAGGCCGGTACTTTCCTTGCCCACGTCCCTGTTTGGCTGGTGTCTGTAAGTGACGGCGCCTTTTCTGAACATGTAAAGTGCGCTGAGCAACGGGGCGAGGCCGGTCATCGAGGCTGCCGTTTTTAAAATGGATTCCGGCAAAACGTGGGCAAACCCGGTAAGGCCCAGTATGACGTTGGTTGCCGCCATGGCCGAGCCTACTGTAAGTGCGGGTTTTTCCAGAAGCATAAAGCCCCGGGTCCAGGCCAGCACCAGGCAGGCTGAAGAAATTCCCAGCAAGCCTGCCATATACTGCAGGTACCGGCTTTCGGGAAATATGGTCCACAACCATGTGGCCGCAAATACTGCGCTGCCTGCTGCAATCAAAAACCTCCCGTCCATGGCGGCCCGGGAGGGCAAAAAAGCAAAGGCCGCCAGTCCCAGGCCATGGCTTAAGCTGAAGATATGTCCCAGCACGTAGGCGTTTTCCCCGAATACTTGCTGCAGAAAAAAACCGTGCATGGGATACGTAAGTATCCAGCTGAAGATCAGGGTAAGGGCCAAGGCGTCATAAATCCATCCGGACGGCTTTGAAGTTGCTTTTGCTGTTGGCTGCTCTTTCATGATATTACATGTTTCGGCAGACTTAGAAAATTCCCTTTTTCAAAATAGAGGTATGATATCAAATAACAGAATTTTCTACCGCTCATCCAGGAGCGTTTTTTTTGCCTTCATAATTTCAAAAGCCTGTTTGGCGGGGCCTAACCGCAAGGGGTAGGATGACGGGTAGGTATCGACAAAACCGCTGCCGGTCAAAAACAGCCCTTAAGGGGTAGTAGTATTTACATTGAGGATTGATGAGAATTTTTAGGGGAAAGTGGAAAAACGGCCCGGGTGCTGAAGGGATATGTCAAGCCGTGAGTATACTGGCGGGTGTTTTAATAATCGTATTGTCGGCAGGTCTCTCTGCGGCTGTTACGTATCTTTTGTGGCGAAAACAGAGGGATGGACCCTGAACCGCTTTCAATGTAATAACAGCCCGAGAAATGTTTTAAGGAGGATGAGCTGTGGGAATTTTTTCTGGCATTCTGGCCGGGATTCTTGCTGTTTCGCTTTTTCTGGCCATACTGGCGATCATGCTGTACAACGGGCTTGTGCGGGCGCGCAACATGGCCCAAAACGCCTGGGCCCGGATTGACGTGCAGCTTAAGCGGCGCTATGACCTTATCCCTAATCTTATCGAAACCGTAAAGGGCTATGCCGCCCACGAGCGGCAGGCGCTGGAGAGTGTGACCAGGGCCCGGTCCATGGCCGCCGGGGCTCAGACAATGGACCAGCGCATACAGGCGGAAAACATGCTAAGCGGGGCGCTCCGGTCACTGTTCGCTGTGGCTGAAGGCTATCCCCAGCTCCACGCCAGCCACAACTTTATGCAGCTGCAGCAGGAACTGAGCGATACCGAAAGCAAAATCGCCTTTGCCCGGCAGTTTTACAACGACATGGCCATGAAATTCAACAGCCGGATACAGGTTTTTCCCGCCAATCTCCTGGCCGGGGCCATGGGGCTTCATTTCATTCCCTACTTCGAGGTTGCTGACAGCCGTGAAAGGAACGCTGTGCAGGTGAGGTTTTAAATGAAATCCCGGGTGGCGGGTTAAGTGAAGAGTTGAGTATGAGGTGCGGTGAGGTCCTCCCGTTATAAAAAAAAGTAAATATTTCGGGCGGGACACCTGTCCCGCCCGGTGGTTTCAAGCCTTCCTGTTACCTGCTGTATCCTCCGCCCATCATGTCGGCATTGCCTCCGCCGAATCCTCCCATCATGCCGCCGTAGCCGCCGCCCATCATGCCTCCACCCATCATGCCGCCGCCCATCATCTGGCCCATGGGCCCGAAGCCGTTCTGGCTGTGGAAGTCACGCATGTAGTTGAAGTGGTCCTGCCACGCCCTGGCCTGTTCCGGAGTTATCTGTCCTTCTTTCTGGGCCTGGTCCAGCCACTGCTGGTGCCAGCCGGTCATTTGGTCCAGGAACTGCTGGTTCTGACCGTTTTGACTTTTTCCGTTCAGCGCCCCGAAGGCCGCCGGTGCCGCCAGGGCTACCACCAGTACTCCTACCGCCGCCAGAATCCAAAACTTTTTACTCATTTAGAAACCCTCCTTTATGTTTTGTGGTGCTGTTTCTTTATTTATCATAAAAAATGAATTTCACAGCCCGGTCACGTATTTTTAACGATTCTGTTTCAGAAGTGTTGACTTTTTTAAACTGCAATCCTGAGTTCTAGAATAATAAACCGGCCCTGCCAGGCCGGCTTTATAATTATTCTGGGTTCTGACCTTCAATTCCGGCCCCCTGGGGCCATAGCAGCTGGTCCGGGCTTTTTCCCCCGGTCTTTCGGGGCTCTTCAGACAAAACACCGTGCAAAAAAATGTCGAACACGCACAGGGCTGTCCTTTCCAGTGTGAGGTTGTTTTCCAGTATGAAGGCGGGGGTTACCACATTCCTGATGCTTGCCAGGAGGGCGGCCACAAAGACCTCCGGTATGGTATCCCTGAAATAGCCCTGCCGGATTCCCTCAGCCAGCATGTTCTCGTATATTGACTGTATCTTTTGCGCCCGGAAGCTTTCTATCCTGTCCCACACGTGGGGGTAGTATTTTTGAAGGTCCCTCATTATAAGGGGGTTCAATAACCTTAAATTCTGGAACACAGTACTGATCAGGCTCCTTATTTTTTCCACCGGATTTTCCGAGGAAGCCATGGCGGCATTGATGGACACCTGGATACTGGTCATTATTTCATCCATCACAGCGTTCACCAGGTCGTCCTTGCTGTTGAAGTATCTGTATATCGTCCTCTTGCTGATGCCGGTGCGGGAGGACAGCTCATCCATGGTGGCGGCGTGGAATCCCACGCTGTTGGCCATTTCCCTGAAGCCGGACAGTATTCTTTGCTTCATGTTCATAGTATCGCCTGCCCTTAAGCTATCTTCTTTTTGAACTTGGCTATGCTGATGGCCAGGAGAAGCACCGAAAACACCAGGAGAGCAGTCACCTGGGGGATCAGGTAGCCGAAGCCTATTCCTTTGAGGACAATGCCCCTTATTATCACCAGATAGTAGGTAAGGGGTATCAGGTTGCCGATATACTGTATTATCACCGGCATGGCCTCCCTTGGGAACAGGAAACCGGAAAGCAGTATGCTGGGAAGCAGCACGAAAAAGGACATCTGAAACGCCTGCATCTGGTTTTTGGCAATGTTAGAAATAAGAATGCCCAGGCCCAGGGAGGCCGTTATGAAGAAAAGGGTAAGCAGGTAGAGCTCCAAAAGGCTTCCCCTGATTGGGACATCGAATACCAGGCTCCCCACCAGAAGGGCCACGGTGATCTGGGTGTAACCCAGTGCAATGTTGGGTATAATCTTGCCTATCATCAGCTCAAAGGGCCTGATGGGCGTCACTATCAACTGCTCCAGCGTGCCTCTTTCCCGTTCCCTCACTATGGCTATTGAAGTCATCATCACCATGGTCATGGTTACGATAATCCCCAGTATGGCGGGCACCATGTAGTAGGCGGTGACACCGTCGGGGTTGTACCAGGGACGTACCCTTATGTCGTAGGGGGGCTCCTTTAACCCGGCTTTCATAAACACTATTTTTTGCGATTTAAGAAGTCCTATGGAATTGGCGGTGGCTATGGCCGAGTTTGACACCATGCTGTCGCTGGCGTCCACCAGCACCTGGACCTGCGCTGTTTCACCCCTTTTGAGTTTTACGGCGAAATCGGGGGGGAATATTATACCCACCTTGGCCCTTCCGCTGTCTATCATCTGGGTTACTTCCCGGTAGCTCCCGGCAACGCCGGTGACATCAAAATACCCCGAGGCCTTGAAAGCGTCCACCATCTCCCGGCTGTCAGCCGACAGGGACTGGTCGAACACAACGGTGGGAATGTGTTTTACCTCGGTCTGAATGGCATAGCCGAACAGCAAAAGCTGCACCAGGGGAATCATGAAAACCATCCCTATGGTTAGCCGGTCCCTGAACATCTGAAGGAATTCTTTTTGCAGTATGGCCAAAAGCCTGCTCATTGTTCCACCTGCCTTTTTTTCCTGGAAAGGGTGATGAACACATCTTCCAGTGAGGGTGTTATAACGGCTGCCTGGGCTCCGGTGCGGGCCTCCAAATCGGGGATGCGGCCTTCACTCTCCAGCAGCACGTGTACCATGGCCCCGTGTATGGAGCACTCCCTGACGTAGGGAAGCGCCTCCAGTTCCCCGATCCTGTCCAGGGCTTCGGGTATTTCGGTCTCCACCATGCAACCCCTGATTATGTTTTTTTTCAGGTTACCAGGGGTGTCGTTGGCGATCAGGGTCCCCTCGGAGATAAAGGCGATGTTGTGACACCTCTCGGCCTCGTCCATAAAGTGGGTGGTTACCATCACCGTCGTCCCTTTTGCAGCCAGCTCCTGTATAATTTTGAAAAACTGCCGCCTGCTGTTGGGGCTGACCCCGCTGGTAGGCTCGTCAAGAAAAAGTATTTCAGGGTTTGAAATAATGGCGCAGCCCAGCGCCAGCCTCTGTCTCAAGCCCCCACCCAGATTGGCGGTCATTTCCCTTTCCCTGCCGTTCAGAAGGGCCATGGCTATCATCTCCCTGATCCGGCCCTCTCTTTCACTTCTGGGGATGCTGTACAGCCCGGCGTAAAAATTAAGGTTCTCATAGACCGTGAGGTCGTCGTACAGGCTGAATTTCTGGGACATGTAACCTATCCTGGACTTTATCCTCTCCGGTTCCCTGGCCAGGTCCCAGCCCAGCACCGTTCCTGTTCCCGAGGTGGGCTCCAGTATACCGCAAAGCATCCTGATGGTGGTGGACTTGCCGGACCCGTTGGGCCCCAGAAAGCCGTATATTTCCCCCCGCCTTATATTTATGGAAAGATTGTTCACCGCAGTGAAGCCGCCGAATTTCTTGGTAAGTCCCACAGTGGTTACGGCGTATTCCAATCAGACCGCCCCCCCTTCCGCCAGGGCTGCGAAAATGTCTTCAATGGAGGGAGGTATTTCCCTCAGTGAAACTATTTCCACTCCCCGAGCCCCAAGGTAGTCCCTTATGGACTTCATTCCCTCTGCGGCGTCGGCCACCCTGACGTGGTGCTTATCCCCGAAGAAGTCGGCTTCCAGCACAAAGGGCAGGTCCGGGGGGAAATACAGGTATTCCGCGCCCGCCTTCAGCTCCAGTATTTTATAAGGAAAATTTCTTTTAAGCCCGCCGGGGGTGTCCACCGCCGCCATCCTCCCGCTGTTCATAAAGGCCACCCTTCTGCAAAGCTCGGCCTCGTCCATGTACGAAGTGGAGACAAGTATGGTAATTCCCCTTTTATTCAACTGGTAAAGAATTTTCCAAAACTCTTTCCGCGACTCGGGGTCAACCCCGAATGTGGGTTCGTCCAGTATTATAAGGTCCGGCCTGGACAGCAGGGCGCAGGTCAGGGACAGCTTTTGCTTCATTCCGCCGGAAAGGTTGTCGGCCAAGCGGGAGGTGAACGGGGCCAGTTTTGTCATCTCCAGCATTTCGCCGGCCCTCTCATTTATGGCGCGGCCGTCCAGCCCGTACAGCCTGCCGTAGAAGTTTATATTCTCCATTACCGTGAGGTCGCCGTAAAGGCTGAACCTCTGGGGCATATATCCCAGGGTTCCCCCTGTCTTTTCACGGCCGCCGGGGGCGCTTCCCCGCAGGGTGACCGTCCCCGCCGTGGGAGTGATGATCCCGCACAGCATGCGTATAAGGGTGGTTTTTCCGGCGCCGTCCGGGCCCACCAGCCCGAATATTTCGCCTGTGTATACCCTCATGGACACATCTTCCACGGCGGTGATACGGCCGAATTTTTTAGTGAGACCGTCTGTTTCAATCATAAAACACTCACCGCCGTTTCAGTTTGCTATGGTGACGTCCGCGGGCATTCCCGGCTTGAACATGCCTTTGCTGTTGTCTATTTTCACCTTCACCGCGTAGACTATGTTGGTGCGCTCCTGCTTTGTCTGTATGGTTTTTGGGGTGAACTCACCCCTGGAGGCAATCTCGATGACAGTTCCCTTAAACGTCTCGGATACGCCGCTGACGGTGAAGCTGACCTCCTGGCCCAGTTTGACGGCGGGAAGGTCGTCGGTGGAAACATAGATGCGTATCCACAGGTCGCCCAGATCGGCCACAGTAACCACCGGCGCCCCGGCCGGCACAAACTCTCCGGGCTCGTAGTTCCTTGTGACCACCGTACCGTCGAGGGGGCTGGTGATGTTTGTGTCCTCCAGCAGGGATTCAGTTGCTTTAAGCACTGCCTTGCTCCTTTCCAGCTCAACACTGGCGGCCTTTATCTGGTCGGGGCGGGTACCGGACTCCAGCAGGCTGAGCCTGGAACGGGCGGACTCCAGCTGGTTTGCCGCCACTTTAAGGCCGGTGTCGGCCTTCTCCAGCTCGGCCTCTGATATGGCCCCGCTCTGGTGTAACGCCCTGGCCCTTGTAAGATCGGAATTGGCTTTGTCGTAATTGGCCCGGGCGGTGTTCAGCGCCGCCCTTGCGTCGCTGATTTCCTGCTCCCTGGCTCCTGAAACAAGGTCGGAAAGCTGCGCCTCGGCCTTCTGCACGGCCAGGGCGTCCATTTCTTTCTGGGCCGCCAGGTCATTGCGGATTACCTTTGCCACCAACTGCCCCTGCTTAACCTTCTCCCCCGGCTTTACCGAGACAAACTCAATGGTGCCGGGAGTCCTGGCGGTAAGATTGACGTCAGTGGACTCGATGGTTCCGCTGGCCTGTATGCCCCCGTTTTTTACGGCGGTGTGCCTGGTATAACCCCAGTACGACCCAGACGCCACAATAAGCAGTAAAACAAGTGCAGCTACTTTCTTCTTCATGCCCATACCCCCACTTTTACAGCTGGTAAAAAAAATACCAGGTAAACTATTGACACGTTGATAGTTTACCTGGTTACATAATACCACCAATAAACGGTGGCGACAATACCCAGTTTAGTGCCGCGCAAAATATTGTTAATCTCCCGTATCTTAAAAAAAGGCTATCCCTTTCTTTTGGGACAGCCCTTTTTTATTTGGTTAATTGCTTTGCTTATTCGCTTCCTCTTCCTTGAGAACCCGCTTTAATATTTTTCCAACCATGGTTTTGGGCAGCTCGGTCTTGAATTCCACCAGCTTGGGAACCTTGTAGGCGGCCAGCCTCTCCTTGCAGAAGGCTATTATCTCCTGGTCGGTGGCCGTCTGCCCTTCCTTGAGGACTATAAAGGCCTTTACGGTCTCGCCCCGGTAGGGGTCGGCCACGCCGGCCACTGCCGCCTCCATGATCTTGGGATGCTCGTAGAGCACCTCCTCCACCTCTCTGGGGTATATGTTGTAGCCTCCAGCTATTATAAGCTCCTTTTTGCGGTCCACTATGAACGCCATACCCCTCTCGTCCATCCTGCCTATGTCGCCGGTATAGAACCAGCCGTCCCGGATCACCTTTTCATTTTCCTCGGGCTTGTTCCAGTACCCTTTCATCACCTGTGGCCCCTGAACGCAGATCTCTCCGACCTCTCCCACCGGAAGCTCGGTTTCACCGTTTTCAGAGTCCACAATCTTGCAGAGCGTGTCAGGCATCGGCAGTCCGATGGAGCCTTCGGCCTTGGCATCGAAGCGGTTGGCGTGGGTGACGGGGGACGTCTCGCTGAGCCCGTACCCCTCCACCAGCTTTGAGCCGGTAAGCTCCTGGAATTTCACCTGCACCTCCAGGGGCAGGGGAGCGCCTCCGCTCAGGCAGGCCCTCAGAGAGGTCAGGTCGTAGCTCTTGAGGTCCGGGGACGATATTATGGCTACGTAAATTGTGGGCGTGCCGGGGAACAGGTTGACCTTGTATTTATGTATGTGCTCAAGCACCATTTTGAGGTCAAAGCGTGGAACAAGCACCAGGGTGGCTGCGCTGTATATACCAACGTTCATGCACACAGTCATGCCGAAGGAGTGGAAAAAGGGAAGAACGCACAGGTAGGTTTCCTGGCCCACCTTTCTCTCAGTGTCCCACTCACCAAGCTGAAGCACATTCGCCACCAGGTTGCGGTGGGTCAGCATGGCGCCCTTGGAAAGCCCCGTGGTTCCGCCTGTGTACTGGAGGACTGCCAGGTCCTCCGCCTTTACTTCCACCCCGGGAGGGCTGGGGGGGGCGCCGTTGAGCAGTGTTTTAAAGTCCAGCACACCGCTTCCGGCGGGTATCTCGGCCCACTGGCCGGCTTTTTTGGCCTTGAACGGGTATAGAATGTTTTTGGGGAAAGGAAGGTAATCTTTGATTCCGGTGGCGATTAACCTTTTTACCGGGGTCTGGGGCGCCACTTTCAGCACCTTGGGCGCCAGCATGTCAAGGAAAATAAGTGTTTCGGACTGGGAGTCCTTGAGCTGGTGGGCCAGCTCCCTTTCAGTGTACATGGGGTTGACTCCCACCGCAACTGCGCCAAGCCTCAGTGCCGCGTAATAGGAGATTATCATCTGAGGTACGTTGGGCAGCATCAGCGCGATCCTGTCGCCCTTTTTAATGCCCCGGTCGCTCAGTGCCCGGGCCAGTCTGTCCACCTGGTTTTTAAGCTGGGAATAGGTAAGCTTGCCCCCCATGAAGACAGTGGCCGTTCTCTGCGGGTAATTCCGGGCGCTTTGATCGAGATTGGTATTAAGGGAAGTATCCGGGTATTCAATGTTTGGCCGTACATTCTCGGGGTAGGACTTAATCCAAAAAGGTTTATTTTCGCTCACCGGATTGCCCTCCTATTGTTTGATTATTTAAATAAATATTAACATTGTCCAAATCTTTATTCAACAATTTTATGAATGATTATTCACTTAATTTTTATAATTCTTTTGGAAATAACATAGATGAGCTGTTTCGCGTTGATTTGTGTAGAAAATTGTGTTTTGCCAAAGAAGGATTTCTGCCGGACTCATTGAAGATATAATGGTTGGAATGTAGTATGCGATCTGGGTATATTAAATACCGGGGGGAGGGATTCTCAGTTCCGGCCGTTTTAAAATGGCAGCCAGATTATAACAATGATTTCAGGGAGGGAAATTAGTTGAAAAAGGCGAAATTTTATATGGCGCTGGCTGCGGCGCTGATACTTGCGGTGGCTCTCGTTGTTTCCGGCTGCGGAAGCAAAACCGAGGAAAAGAAGGCCCCTGCCGGTGACGCCGATAAACTCAAGGTTGCGTTCATGTATGTAAGCCCTGCGGGAGATGGCGGTTGGTCCTATACCCATGACCAGGGCAGAAAGTACCTGGAAAGCCAGCTGCCTTACGTTAAGACCTCCTTCGTGGAGTCGGTTCCCGAGGGGGCCGATGCGGCAAGAGTGCTGACACAGCTGGCCGAGCAGGGCAACAAGGTGATTTTCGCCACCAGCTTCGGCTATATGGACCCCACCATAGAAGTGGCCAAAAAATACCCCGACGTGGTCTTTATGCACTGCTCGGGTTACAAAACCGACAAAAACGTTGGTACATACTTCGGCCGCATTTACCAGGCCCGCTACCTTACAGGACTGGTGGCCGGCAAGATGAGCAAGAGCAACAAAATAGGTTATGTTGCAGCTTACCCCATTCCCGAGGTGGTCAGGGGAATCAACGCATTTACACTTGGCGTCCGTGCAGTGAACCCCAACGCCACGGTAAAGGTTGTCTGGACCAATACCTGGTATGATCCGGCAAAGGAAAAAGAGGCGGGCAAGACTCTGCTTGACGCCGGCGTCGACGTCATCGCCCAGCACCAGGACACCCCGGGCCCGCAGCAGGCGGCCGAGGAAAAGGGCAAATTCGGAGTGGGATACCACAGCGATATGTCCAAGTTCGCTCCCAAGGCAGTGCTGACATCGGCGGTGTGGAACTGGGGCCCCTACTATGTAAAGACCGTGGAAGCAGTGAAGAACAAGACCTGGAAGAACGATCAGTACTGGGGGCCCATGAGCGACAAGATTGTTGACATTACCCCCTTCGGCCCCATGGTCCCGGAAGATGTGAAAAAGATGGTTGAGGCCAAGAAACAGGATATTTTGGGCGGCAAGTGGGATGTATTCACCGGGCCCATCAAGGACCAGACAGGCGCGGTAAAGGTGCCCGAGGGCAAGAAAATGACCGACCAGGAAATGCTCAGCTTTGACTGGTTCGTGCAGGGCGTTGAGGGAAGCATACCGAAGAAACAATAATCAGTGTGTCATGACCGTATGACCGGATATTTATAAAAAACCTGCAGCGGCCGCTGGCGGGATTACCGTCAGCGGTCGGTTTATGGGGGATTGCATGCAGTGAAGTTTATTGAGATGACAGGCATCACCAAGAGGTTTCCCGGAGTCTTGGCCAACGACAATATAGACTTTTCAGTGGAGCCCGGAGAGATCCACGCGCTACTGGGGGAAAACGGATCGGGTAAAAGTACTTTGATGTCCATTCTGGCGGGGGTTTACAGGCCGGATCAGGGAAAAATACTGGTGAGGGGCGCGGAGGTGTTACTGCGGTCTCCCAGGGACGCCATCAGGAACGGTATCGGAATGGTGCATCAGCATTTTAAGCTGGTGGAGAATTTCACCGTGGCGGAAAACATTATCCTGGGGGAGGCAAATACGAGCCTCTTCTACGATCTTGGTAAGCTCTCGGAAAAAATAACCGAACTGGGTGACCTCTACGGACTTGGCGTCGATCCGGCGGCCAGGATAAGCCAGCTGTCTGTGGGTGAAAGGCAGCGGGTGGAAATACTCAAGGTGTTGTACCGGGGGTCCGACCTGCTGATCATGGACGAGCCCACCGCCGTGCTGACTCCCCAGGAATCCGGGGAGCTGTTTGAAAACCTCAAAAAGTTCGCTGCCTCGGGGAGGTCGGTTATACTTATCACCCATAAGCTGAACGAGGTCCTTTCAGTCTCCAACAGGGTCACGGTGCTGCGGGGCGGCAGGCTGGCGGCGGTTTTGGGCCGGGAGGAAATAGACGAAAGGAAGCTGGCCCGCCTGATGGTGGGAAGGGATGTGGCCTCCGTCCGGAGGGAGGACTCCGCTGACCGGGCGCCGGGTGAAACAGTGCTGGAACTCCGGGGGGTTGGCGCGATGAAGGATGTGGGCGGGGAGGCCTTGAAAAAGGTGTCCTTTGCAGTCGGTAAGGGAGAAATATTCGGCATCGCCGGAGTGGCCGGAAACGGGCAGAAAGAGCTGGCCGAGGTCGTAACGGGGCTGAGGTGGGCTCACAGTGGAAAAATAACCATTAACGGGGTCAATGTAACCAACTGGTCACCCAGGAGAATTGCGGACCTGGGAGTGAGCTACGTGCCGGAGGACCGTCTGGGCACGGGGCTGGTGCCGGGGCTGGGCCTGGTGGACAATACTATTCTTAAGAATTACCGTAAAGAGGTTTTTTCCGGCGGAGGGTTCATCAATTACCGCGGCGCCGGGGCCGAGGCCGAGAGGCTGGTCAGTGAGTTCGACATCAAGGTGGCCAATATCAAGTCCCCGGTGGGTATGCTTTCCGGGGGCAACCTGCAGCGCCTGCTGCTGGCAAGGGAGATATCCGGAAATCCGGCACTGATGGTGGTGGTTTATCCGGTCAGGGGGCTGGACGTAGGGGCCACCGAGGCGGTGCACCAGATGCTGCTGGACTTAAGGCGCAAAGGCACGGCCATACTGCTGGTATCGGAGGACCTGGACGAGATTTTAAAACTGTCCGACCGTGTGGGGGTAATGTTTGGCGGTTCAATGATTGGCATTCTGCCTGGCGGCGGAGCCAGCCCGGAGGAAATAGGGCTTTTGATGATGGGGTTGGCCGGCACGGAGGTGGGATCATGAAAGCTTTGACCAAGGGGCTTTATCTGGAAAGAAGGCTTGTTCCGCCGGCGGGCTCGGTAGTTTTGGTGCCTGCCCTTTCGGTTTTGCTTTCCCTGGTGCTGGGCGCCATTTTTCTTGCTTTGAACGGCCATGACCCCCTGGAGATATACATTTTGATGTTTACGGGGGCCTTTGGTTCGTCTTACGGAATTTCCGAGACACTGGTCAAGGCCATTCCCATAATGCTGGCCGGGCTGGGAGTGTCAATAGCCTTCAGGATGCAGTTGTGGAATATAGGGGCCGAGGGCCAGCTTTACATGGGGGCCTTTGCCGCCAGTTGGGTTCCCCTCACCTTCCCTCATCTTCCCGCATACGTCATGATCCCGGCTATGGTTTTCCTCGGCATGGCGGCCGGAGGACTGTGGGCTCTTTTACCGGCCATTCCCAGGGCATATCTCAGGGTAAACGAGATAATCACCTCCCTGATGCTGAATTACGTGGCCATACTCTGGGTGGACTACCTGGTTTTCGGACCGTGGAGGGACCCCGCGGGGTTCAACTTTCCATTAAGCGCGCCTTTTTCCGAGGCTGCCAGGCTGGGCACCTTCGGGACTTCAAGGGTGCACACCGGCATCTTGTTTGCCCTGGTGATCGCAATACTTTTATACATTATAATGAACAGGACCAGGTGGGGCTTCGAAATACGGGTCATAGGGGAGAGCGAGGCGGCCGCCCGGTACGCCGGCATGGACATCTGGCGGAACATACTGCTGGTGATGCTGCTCAGCGGGGCCATCAGCGGGCTGGCCGGAATGGCCGAGGTAAGCGGGATAACCGGGAGGCTCCAGCCCGGCATCAGCCCGGGCTACGGGTACACCGCAATCATCGTGGCCTGGCTGAGCAAGCTTAATCCTCTGGCGGTTATACTGGTTTCCATACTTTTCGGCGGTCTGCAGGTGGGAGGCTATCTGGTGCAGACCAGCGGGGTGCCGGCGTCGGTGGCCACCATGCTGCAGGGCGCCATACTGTTTTTCGTGCTCGGAGGGGAAATATTCGGCAGATTCAGGGTCAGGCTTGGAGAAAAGGGGGTGGCACGATGAGCGAAGGCGGACAGACAGGTGTTTTGATTCTTATTCTGGCCACGGCGGTCACCGCCGGCACGCCCATACTCTACGCCGCCCTTGGGGAACTGCTGGCCGAGCGCTCCGGAGTCATCAACCTTGGAGTAGAGGGCATGATGCTGATCGGGGCGGTGTCGGGGTTCGTGGTGGCGGTACAGACCGCCAATCCCTGGGCCGGGGTAGCGGCGGCAATGCTGGCCGGAGGGATGGTGGCAGCCATTCACGCCTTCCTTACCATCACCTTAAGGTCCAACCAGGTGGTCAGCGGCCTTGCCCTCACCATTTTCGGCGCCGGGCTCAGCGGCTACCTCGGGAAAGGCTATATCGGGGTGCCGGTGCCGGCTCCCTTTGCCTCAAAACCATTGCCGGTGCTGGGGGACATCCCTGTGATAGGCCCCATTTTCTTTAACCATGACCCTCTGGTGTATATAACCTACCTTTTGGTTCCCGTACTATGGATATATATTTACAGGACCAGGACCGGCCTGCACATGAGGGCGGTGGGTGAAAACCCCTCGGCGGCCGACTCCCTGGGGGTCAACGTATTCCTCACAAGGTACGTTCACGTTATAGCCGGGGGAATGCTGGCCGGTCTCGGAGGGGCCTACCTTTCTCTGGTATACGCCCCCTCATGGCTGGAAAACATGACCGCCGGCCGGGGATGGATAGCCGTGGCACTGGTTATTTTCGCCGTCTGGAATCCCCTCAGGGCCCTTGTGGGGTCCTACATCTTCGGGGGAATAGACGCCATTGGCTTCAGGCTGCAGGTTTTGGGAGTGGTTGCGGTTCCCACCCTGTTCCTCAAGATGCTGCCCTATATTTTTACCATACTGGTGCTGATTATCATCATAGGCAGGAACAAGGCGGCCCGTACAGGCCAGCCCAAGGCGCTGGGAGTACCTTTCGACAGGGAGGAAAGGTAACCCGGAGAATACAGAATCCAGAAGTCAGGAGAATTATAAAGCATGTAAGAATGCTGCTATTATTCTGAGTTCTGAGTTCTGTGTCCTGTTTTCTGACGGAAAAGGATTACATTTTTAGCTACGGAGTGTTTTAGATGCAGAAGCTTAAAGAAAGAATAATGGGGGAAGGCCGGGTAATAGGTGACGACACAATTCTCAAGGTGGACACATTTCTCAACCACCAGATAGACCCGCAGTTCACCATGGAAATGGGAAAGGAGCTGGCGTCAAGGTTTTCCGGGGAGGGAGTCACCAGGGTTCTGACCGTGGAGGCCTCGGGCATAGCCGTTGCCCTTGCCACCGCCCTGGCCCTGGGAGTGCCGGTGGTTTTCGCCAAAAAAGGCAGGGCTTCTACCCAAAACGCCGGGACATATTCCGCACAGGTATACTCCTTTACCCGCGGGGAGTCAGTGGGCATTTTCGTGTCCAGCAGGTTTCTTGGGCCGGAGGACACCGTGCTGATAGTGGATGATTTTCTGGCCCACGGCGAGGCGCTGAGCGGCATGGCGGAAATAGTGGACCAGTCCGGAGCGCGACTGGCCGGGGCGGGCATAGTGATAGAAAAACTGTTTCAGGGCGGTGGATCAAAGCTCAGGGAGCGGGGGGTCAGGATAGAGTCCCTGGCCGCCATCAGTAGCATGTCCGAGGAGCATATAGAGTTTCTATAGCCCCAGGGGCCGGAATTGTGGGTCGGAATCCAGAATTAAGAATTTAGAATTCAGAATGAGAGCCGCCCCAGGGGCGGCTCTACTTTGATTTTATTATCATTATTTAAGTGGAATTCTATGTTGAAAAATCATTTTAATCGCATCGTAAAAAAATATAGTATTTTGACCTGGGAATATATGTACATCATAATTTATGAATTTTGGACTATCAACGGTTTTATCTTGTAAAAAGACGTCAAACAAGTTCATTCTGTACCTAACTAGAACTTTTCCTGCGTTATATAGGGGGCAATATAGTTTTGAGCCCATAGCGCTTCATCTTTCTATAAATTGTGATTCTTGCTATTCCAAGGATCTGGGCAGCCTGGGTAATATTCCCGTTACTAGCTATTAGAGCATTCTCTATAGCCTCTTTTTCAAGAGCCTTTATCGAGTTATTGCTGATAGAGTTCACCGGTATCAAGTTTACTTTGTTTCGCAGCGAATTCATTATTCCAGGGTAGTTAATTATATCAGTTTCAGTAATAACTGAAGAATTTTTACTTTTCGCCAGCACAAAACTCCTCTCCAGCACATTTTCCAATTCACGTACATTTCCTGGCCAATGATATTGTTTCATTACTGCCAATGCTGATTTGTCAATGGCGATGTCTACTCCCAATCGCCCGGCTAAATGATGGACAATGTGTTTGACTAGCGGCTCAATATCTTCGTAACGCTCTCTCAAAGGCGGTATCACTATGTTGATTACATTGATCCGGTAAAAAAGATCTTCGCGGAAATCACCGCTTCTTACCATTTGCCATAGGTCAGCATTACTGGCTGTAATTACGCGAACACTTACAGAAATCTCCGCCTTCCCACCCACCCGGGTTATGGTTTTATTCTGTAACGTCCTTAAAAGTTTTGCTTGCATATCGAGGGGTAGAGAATTAATCTCATCAAAAAATATAGTTCCACCTTCAGCTAGCTCAATTTTACCAGGTTGCCCTCCTTTTCTGGCTCCGGTAAATGCCCCTTCTTCATAACCAAATAATTCGCTTTCCAAAAGACCCTTTGGAATAGCTGAGCAATTAATACCAACAAACGGACCATCACGGAATGGGCTGGCATTATGAATAGCTTGAGCAAAAAGTTCCTTTCCTGTTCCACTTTCTCCCTGTATTAAAACATTGCTGGGCATCTTTGCCGTTTCCTGTGCCAAATGAACTGCCTGACGGAATTCCATACTGTCGCCAATCAGGTTTTCAAAAGTAAAATGGGCCTTCCATCCTACAAGATTTTTGACAAATCCAGTCGCACGATGCATACCTTTAAAGGTAGCTATCGCACTGTGAATGCCTGTCTTAGCAGAGGTAATCGGCCGAACCGTACCTATTACCCGAACTTTTTTGCCCCATGTGTTAAGGATAATTTCTTGGTCTACAATGGGTTCCCCAGTAGCCAATACCTCGGCAAAGGGATTCTGTGGTCCCCACAGTGTTTCAGCAGTATGTCCGATAAGGTTTTTCTCTTTGACTCCGAGTAACCTTTTAGCTGCTTGGTTGGCTGTCAGTAATTCTCCATTGGCGTTAACTACTATTAAGGCATCTGAAATAGACTCTATAATTTCTTTGTTATATCTATTCGTTATTTCCAATTCAGTACTTATTTGCTTCTGAGCAAGGATATATTCTATACTCTTTCCTGAAGCAATTACCATACCTAGAGTGTGTTTATGGATAAGACTATAATTACCCGTAGCATTTATTATGGCAATAATTTTCCCGTTCTCTCCCTTAATAGGCACGGATGCACATGTCCAATTATGTAATTCAACATTATAATGCTCGGGACCCAATAGTTGTACTGGTTTTTCTAATAATACGGCTAAATTCATCGCAGTTGTGCCAGCATTGATTTCACTGCGATTAGCACCCGGTGTTAAACCACGTTTACAGGCATTTAACAAAACATCCTTATCTCCGAATGATGCCAATAAAAATATTTCAGGGTCAAATAGATCAACCCTAAACCCGGACCCCTCGACGCTTTCGGTCAGTGCTCGCAGGAATGGAGTTGCCACCTTAATAATTTCACTATTCTCCTCCAATCGCTGTCTTAATCCGTTGGTA
The DNA here is from genome assembly GCA_049323915.1 of Bacillota bacterium. Lineage (GTDB taxonomy): Bacteria > Bacillota > Desulfotomaculia > Desulfotomaculales > Desulfocucumaceae > BRHc4a. The sequence goes on along the minus strand of JBMOPC010000100.1, from coordinate 2,288 downwards.
GTGAGTGAAACAATTGGAATATTGTATGGATTTAAGCCGCGGTTACGGCACCGTATCCACGAACTCAAGACTTCTGCTGAAATGATATTATCTGATTGAACCTTCCCCGTGTTAACAAAGTTTTCCCACTCTCGTTTGATATCAACAATTTTTTTCTGAAGCCTTTTCAATTCAGACAACGCTGCTTCAGCCCAAGTTGGCTCTTTCAAACACATTCCCCCTTTAACTAGATAGTAGGTTCGCGCACCTCCCGTAACAGTTCCATCAACTGATTGGGAGTGGCTATACATAATGGAGCGTAGAAAAAGCTCAAGAAAAATTAAGGGATTCTCTCCTTTTTAATTTTTTGGTATGAGTGTTGCCTGCCAAAATAACACGCATTGGAGCCGGAATCACTTGCATTTTCTACCAGCTGCACAATGTGCATCATAATGTTACAATAGACACACTCTCTTATTCCCTTAAAACCAGTGAAAAACGTCTTTTCCTTAAAGAGTACCAGAGATGCATTTAAAAATCCAGTCACAATGATATAGAAAAATAGCACAAAAGATGCGGTTGTGACACAAAAAGATACATGTGTTACATTTTTAGCGGAGCCATATATACTTAATATGGTAATACTGGTTTTTATATACATAAATGAAAGCGATAAATGCTGATATTTAAGTATTTTTGTTCATGCGGGGATAATTTTAAAGAATGGCATGGATGTTGCGAAGTGTTCCGCTAAAGTGATTACTGAAATTATTAGAGCAATACTCCAATGCGTCGGTAAATTAGGGCTATGTATTCCTGCCATTATTTCTTATTACACAATTGTTGGGGCTAGTTGACAAAAGGGAAGAATCAAGAATTGCGGGTGAAAAATTAGTTGGCTAATGGATATACCGGCAAAATACTCTATATAAATCTTTCTACTCAAAATATTCTGATCGAAGAATTAGGAGACATTTTTTATCGCACCTATATGGGTGGCCCGGGTATCGGTCTCTACTATCTCCTTAAAAATATGGCTGTTGGAGTAGATCCGTTAGGACCGGATAATTTATTAATTTTTGCCCCAGGCTTGTTAACTGGGTCGTTATTTCCCTGTATGCCGCGCTATACGGTATGTGCCAAATTACCAATAACCGGAACCTTTGGAAAATCGGTGGCTGGTGGTTGGTGGGGCACTGAACTGAAAGCAGCAGGATTTGATGCAATAGTTTTACGCGGTAGGGCCGATAAACCAGTTTACTTATGGATACACGATGGCGAGGTAGAAATCAAAGACGCGAGGAGTCTATGGGGTCTTGAAACAGGATTAGTGGCTGAGGCTATTAAATCTGAATTAGGAATAAAGCAGGTACGGATTGCTCAGATCGGTCCCGCTGTTGAAAAATTGGTTCCATATACCTGTATTGCAAACAAACTATCCTATTTCAGTGGCCGAAATGGGATAGGAGTAGTCATGGGTTCGAAAAATCTAAAGGCCATAGCGGCATATGGCACAGGAAAGGTTGAAGTAGCGGATTCCGAAAGATTGAAAAATTATAAAGATGCAGGGACTCTTCCCTCCTGCAACTGGAATCATGCGCAGCACGATCCGCTTTTCGTTCCGGACAATACCATAAGTCTTTCTACTGCAGCACCTCTCGGGATATTGCAAGGAAGTATGGCTACAGACTTTTTGTGGGAAAAGGTGCGATTAATTCTCTACACTAATTTTCTTGATTTTGCTTGCGAAGCCTTGGGGGTTTGTGTGTTTGGATATGTAGCCCGCGGTATTCCTGTAAAAAAACTTATAGAAACAACAGAAACGGTGACTGGTTGGGAAACAAGTTTCTGGGAACTGATGAAGGTTGGTGAACGCTTAAATTCAATGGCACAGTTTTTTAATTGTAACGAGGGATTCGGCTCCCAGCATGATATGCTCCCGTCGCGATTCTACGAACCCTTACTGAGTGGATCAAGCAGAGGGGAATTAGGTATTTCTGATAATACTTTTCGGGAAGCTGCAAACTTATATTCTGAAATGGCAGGGTGGGATACTCAGGGAATCCCTAAAAAGGGTAAACTCCTTGAACTAGGCTTGAATTGGTTGATTTCTGAATGATTGCACCTAAATTCAATTGCCTTGGCATACCTCGGCACCCCTATGATTTTGCTATATCATACCAGGTGCGTATTCCGATGAAAACCAACACCTGTTCCGATTTTTTCCGGACAGTTATTCCAATTTTATTCGGACAGCGATTCCGATTTAATCCGGACAGTACCGGAGCGAAGCGACGCTGGTAAACTCT
>JBMOPC010000099.1:0-4388 GCA_049323915.1 Bacillota bacterium | reverse complement strand
TAACGAGACCAGGGGAAAAAAAGCAGTCACGGGGATTTTCATGGTCCTCCTGCCGGTGGTGTTCCTATGGCTTCTCATCGGCAATGATGAAGCGCGGGAGATATTCACCGGCACGGTGAAGGGTCAGTGCCTGGTTACCTTCCTGGTGCTGGTGGAATACCTCTGCTGGTACCTGGACAGCAGGAGGGAGGTGACTGAAGAACTGTGATCTCGCATGCGGGGCTGTCCGCGCTGCTGGTGGCAGTGGCTGTGTTCGCCTGGTGCGTGAGGAAGGTCAGGCTGCCGGAGCTCCTCGAAGCAGTGAAGAAACTGGGAAGTCTGGCTATCGACAGGGATGAAATGAAAGCCCTGGGCAAGCGCCTTAAGGCACTGAGGATTCCGGTCACCCCGGAGCTGTTCTCGGCCGGGAGGATGGTAATTACAATCCTCACGGCTGTTTTCGGACTGTTTCTGGTTTTAGACAGGCAGATAGAGGGTGTCTTTTTCCTGCTGGCCACCCCCATGGTCCGGAAGCTGCCGGACCTTTTCCTTAACTTCATGGAAAAAAAGAGAAAGGAGGAATTGCTGAGAGATTTTCCGCTGCTGGTGGACCAGGTGAAGATTTACGCCAGGGCGGCCGGCTACTACCACGCCCTCAAAATTGTGTCCCGGTCATTTAAGGGGGCGATGGGCGGGGAGTTGGCCGTACTGTCGGCGGAGATGGAGCTTTTGGGGCTTATCGAGGCCGTCAACAACTTTGCCGCCAGGTGCGGGATACCGGAAATCAGGGACTTTGCCAGGATAATGGCGGTGGCGGAAACCACCGGTGCGGATATCAGCAGTATACTGGTCAACTACTCGACCATGGCCCGGCAAAGGCAGGTCTCCAGAATTAAAAGAAAGATCAAGATCCAGCCGGTGCTGATGAGCATACTGCCGGGGGTGCTGCTGATCATCTTTATCCTGATGTTCATCATACCCATGGTTACCAGCATCATTCAGCAGATCAATACCATTAAATGAAGGAGGCAAACAGATGTTCAAAAAGGCAAAGAGGATTCTGGCGGGGATTCACGGGAACCAGAGCGGGAGCTACATGGTGGAAATGGCCCTGGTACTGATCGGGGTGGCCCTGACGGTGTACGGGGCGGCCAGTGGGCTTTCAAACAATGCCATTGTGCCCAAGTACAATTCCATCTCCCAGGAGATCCAGGCCGTCACCGTTCCCGACCTCACACCTTGAGTGGGGGTGTACGACATGCGGAGATTCATCCGGAAGCTGCACTCCAACCAGGGGGGAAGTGTGTACATCGAAATGGCGCTGCTGATCATCGGGGTGGCCATGGCGGTGGCGCCCTATATGTTGTCCCTGGGATCTACCCTGGGCGGCAAGGTCCAGGACATAAAGACAGAGGTTGAACAGGTGGGAGTATAAATGCTGATCAGGCTTCACCGGAATAGAAGGGGGCAGGCCTTTGTCGAGTCGCTCTTCGTCATCCCCCTTCTATTCATGCTTTTTATCTTTATCGTTGAAATGGGCTTTCTGATGTACAACTGGACCGTGCTGAATTTCTACACCTGCAGCACGGCGGCGGTGGCCGCCACAAAGGGCCAGTTCACGGACGAGATCAGGCTACGGCTGGCCCAGATTATCGATGACTGGACAGTGAACAGCCAGGGGTATGCCTATGACGTCACGGGCGCCGATCCGCCGGCCACACCGGCCGATGGTACCGTGTATATTTACGGCACCGACAGGAACACCCCGGTGCAGAGGGGCTCGTACATCAACGTCAACATCAATTACCCCTGGCACTTCAAATTTTTTGTCATTGACAGCCTATCCAGATTCGTTGTGAGTGAAGACCGTCTACGGATTAAGGTCAACGCATCTGTTCCCAGCGAGGTGTTTATTGAATGAAGAGGTTGCCTGTAAAAGGAAGGACGGAGGAAACCTAAGTTGAACGAATCTTCGGATTACGGTCCATGCAAAGCAGGTTATCACCTACTACCACTAGATCCTTTAAAGACTTCGGAAAAGGTTTTCCGAAGTCTTTCCGAAGTTCGTCGTATTACAATTATCTATTCTTCGTAAACAGTTTTTCCCTTCTGGATAATTTCATCAAATAAAAAGTCACCCTGCCGGGCCTTCTGGTACTGTTCAACAGAATACGGCCTCGGGGATATATCCAGATCAATCCCCCGGGTAAGTTTTTTAAGCATCAGGGATTCTTTAAACCGGTCACGTCCAAAATCCGGAGAGACGATCGCCAGGTCAATGTCACTGTCCTCGTTGCTGGTGCCTGTGACCAGGGAACCGTATAGGATGGCCTTTTTAACCCGGATGTTTTTTCCCTTTATGGCCTCCAGGTATTTCTTTATACTCACTTCAAAATGCTTTTTAGCCATTTGAAAATCTCCTCCGTTTGTTCGAGTGCGGCCTTAGTAACCGCCCGGGTACAGTTCTTTGCCAGTGCATCCCTGTCCTCGGCATACCTTGACTCTATGTAATAAAGGGAAAGGGTATCCAAAAAGTCAAGCTTACCTTCATCTAACTGAGATAATACACCCGCCGCATCAGCCAGGACTTCAAGATCATGTTTTCTGGGGGGCGTCTTATTGTACTTTTCATGATAGACGGCCTTTAGAGCTTTTTCAATAGCCTGCTGACAGAAGAAAAGGCAGTGTAAATATTCTTTCTTATTAAACAGATACCGGGCTACTCTGAAATCGCCGCCAGCAAGGTCAAGCCAGTTTTGAGTTTTTTGCTTCATACCTTAGCACCTAACTTCTCACTTTATTTTTCTTTTTGTACCAAGATGCTTTCTTAAAAATTCTTCCAGTGCAGCTCTTGCGACACTTGATTTTGTTACTTCTACTGCTGAATTGTCTGATTTCATTAATTGAACCGCTTTTTTCAGGTTCTGATCCATTTCATCTGAGATTCGGACTTGAATGGTTGGCATATGTTATCCTCCCGCAATACTGTTGAGCAGATCGTATTACAGCGTATTACACTCTGTCAAGGTTATTGGATTATATTTGCATTTCCGAAACGAATTTCAGTGCTAGAGCTCATTTTTTATCAACTAAAATTTTTTACCGGGACCTATTATTAAAATTTAGATATTGCTTCTGGTTTGGGCTTTGCTGGCACTACCACAATCAATTTTTTGTGAGGTCTTCAATTAAATGGTTTATAAAGATCAGCGGGGGTCTGTTTCCGTACTGGCTCTCTTTATAATTATTTGTTTTTTCGCTGTTGGAGCACTGGTGACCGACGTTGCCAGGCATTACTGCCTGAAGGTGGCCGTAAAACACAAGCTCAACCTTGCCTGCAGGAGCGCTGCGGGCCAATTGAACTGGGATGAACTTAAAAATTCCAACCTGGTCATTGATGAGGCAAGGGCTGCCCAGGCATTTTATGAAGTTTTGAAGGTCAATCTGGTGCTGGACGACACCCTCGTTCCACAGTCCGGTTCCATTCTGAGCTCGGGGGCAGTTCAGGTTGTTTTTTTTAAAGTGGTCAACCCGGAAGATGTACCCTTTACATATACCTACGGGAGATATACTGAAACACTGGACAGGACGGCCGTGGTGGCCATAATCAGCTTTCCGGTTAAGTGTGGAATGTTTACCCGGATGGCCGGGGGTCCAGATGAGACCACCATGTACTGTCATGTCACCGCCGGTCCGGAATTGATCGGCAGGCCCATTGCCGGATATGAGTAATTTAAGCCAGGTATCCGCGGTTGTTTTCGAGGAGGTTATTTATGAAGAGCAAAGCCGCTAATATATTGATTAATCTATTGCTGGTTGGTTTTTTTTGGTTTGGAACCACTACAGTGGCGTCTGCCGAAACGGTTAGTTTTACAGTTGGCCAGTCAACTCATTCCTTTGATACGGGTAATGGCGCCGACGGAGATGTGGAATTCAGATTGAGACCTGGAGATCCCAATGTAGCTGAGATGATTGTAAACGGGGCTGTCAAGTCAACAACCACAGCAACAGAAATAATTCGTAAAAATATTATGGAACTGGACGGAAGGCCGCTGGACCAGAGAAGCGATAAAGTATACAGAGTCTTCTATATGGAAAGTATAACCACCCACCTTCCTTTCAATAAAACATACTCACCGTCAAACTCGGTTCCCGGCAGCGGGGTAATGCCAAATTTCAGGAGCCTGGTTGTTGGGCCCGGGGTAATGTTAAAAACAAATAATAGTCAGCCAGTGCATTTTAAGGTCCAGCAGGACCTTATCGTCGAAGGCGCAATTTTAACCAGGCACGGCGCGGCAGGTACCAGCGGGGGACAGGACGGCGAGTCTGCTCCGGGAAATGTCATTATCCTTGCGGGCACAATAAATGTCACCCCCAACGGCACAACCGGAGAGCACGGGGCAATACTG